>DHNP01000040.1:24062-32890 GCA_002409585.1 Ruminococcaceae bacterium UBA5413
TATGAGGGCTGGGACGCCGCCGGCAAGGGCGGCAATATCCGCCGCGTGGCAAAGGCGCTCGACCCCCGCGGTTATGAGGTAGTTCCCATAGCGGCGCCCTCTCCTGACGAGAAAGCCCGCAATTACCTTTGGCGTTTTTGGGTAAACCTGCCGCGCGACGGGCATGTCACTATTTTCGACCGCACGTGGTACGGCCGGGTAATGGTAGAGCGCATAGAAGGCTTCTGCAGCGAAAACGACTGGCGGCGCGCTTACAGGGAAATAAATGAATTTGAGCGCGGTCTTTACGCATGGGGCGCCGTTATCATCAAGTTTTGGCTGCAGATAGATAAGGACGAACAGCTCAGGCGCTTTCAGCAAAGGCAGAACACGCCGTCCAAACGCTGGAAAATAACCGACGAGGATTGGCGCAACCGCGAAAAATGGGACGTTTACGAAAATTGCGTCAATGAAATGATAAAGTACACGTCCACCGATTTCGCTCCGTGGCATATCATAGAGTCGCAGGATAAAAAGTATGCGCGCGTTAAGGCACTTGATACAATAATTAATACGGTAATGGATAAATTTAAATAATATTACTTAAAGTATAGTAATTTGTGCCGCCCCGCCGCCAATATACACGTTCCGGCGGGAGGCATGCTTTTAATTAATTTTTATGGGGATGGGAAAATGGTAGGCATAATAGGCGCTATGGACATAGAGGTTAAGGACCTGCTTGTACATATGGAGTATAAAAGCTGCGAGGAAATAAGCGGCATAAAATACTATACGGGCAGGATAAACGGCACCGTATGCGCCGTGGCGCAGTGCGGCATAGGCAAAGTGGCCGCGGCCGTTTGCGCCCAGACCATGATACTTAAGTACAAGCCTGAAGCTTTGGTGAACGTAGGCGTTGCCGGCGGTGTTGGCAGCAGCGTGCACATAGGCGACATAGTCGTTTCAGACTGCGCCGTGCAGCACGACATGGACACAACCGCGCTCGGCGACCCTGCGGGCATGATAAGCGGCATAAACCTTGTAAAGATACCCGCATCTGAAAGGCTCGTCAAACTGGCGTGCGCCAAAGCGGAAAAAATTTATGGCAGTGGTAAAGTACATATCGGCACCGTAGCTACAGGTGACCAGTTCATAAGCGGCGCGGAAAAGCTCAAAGGCATATCGTCGGCTTTCGGAGCGAGCGCTTGCGAGATGGAAGGCGGGAGCATAGCGCAGGTATGTTACATAAACAACGTAGACTTTGTCATACTCCGCGCCATATCTGATAAAGCCGACGAAAAGGCCGACATGGACTTCAACAGTTTTGCCGAAAAGTCAGCGAAGGAAACTGCAGGGCTTATTACAGATATGCTGCCCGGGATGGAGTAATTTCCCGTACAAAAATCTTTTGATGCTGCAAAAATCCCCCGCGCCTGCTTTTTAGCAGGCACGGGGGATTTACATTTTGCGAAGCGGCCGTTTTACTTTATAAAGTATTTCCAGGCGGCGTTTGAAGTGCGGAAACCTGAAGTATCCTCGTAGTCTATCTTTATTTCCTTATGGCCGCCGAGGTCTTCGGGCACGGTGAGGCTTATGCCCATACTGCCGTCTTTAAAATATACGTTGAAGGACTTCAGACCCGCCTTTATAACGGAAGAAGTGAACTTCGCCGCGTTCTTTTTTGACATGCTTGTCTGGACGGCGCTTTCGACAGCTTTGTAGAGGGCGTCGTTGTTTTGGACCATGTCGGCAGCTGAAAGAGCCTTGCCGTTTTTGATGTCGTAGTTTACCATGCGCATGGACGACACGGAGGTTTTGTCTGAAGATGACTTTTTGCTTTCGCTGAAAGAAACGCTTATGAAGTCGTCCCCGCGGTAATAAACGTGCTGGCTTACCTTTACTTTAGCTTCAGCCGAACCGCTTGTGCCGATTGAGTTTATGGTTTGCAGTGCGGTGCTTTTGAGCAGCTCGTTTACTTTTGAGTAGTCCTTGCCGTCTTTTTCAAGCTGCGGGTAAGACGCCCTGTAATTTTTATTGTTTTCATTGTATTTGTAATCGACGGTCTTAACAGTATAGCTTTTTTCCTTTTCAGGCCCTGAGTAAAGCGGCATATTTGAAACAGGGCGCGACGAAGACTGCGCCGGAGAAGTACCGCTTGAGGATGACCCGCTCTGCTCCTGGCTTTGTGACGAAGCGCCGTTTTGCGACGATGTGTTTGTCCCGTTCGTTTTGTTGCATGAGGCAAAAGTAAAAAGCATTACTAATGTTAAACATACGGCAAAAATCTTTTTCATTATTTTTACACACTCCTATAAATTATATGAAATTCTTTTATTTGCGGATATAGCAAGGCGGTATTTTGATGCCGTACTTTTTGTATGTATAAGTTAACCTGCCGCGTACCTAAACTGTGCTTTGCCGACGGCATTGTCATATTATTGTATCTGCAATCCGCTTAAAAATCAAGCCGAAAAATATGGGAAAAAAACTTTAGTATGCCTCTTTTTTTAGTGAAAGTCCAAAACGGATATATATGGGAAAGGCGAAAAAACTGTGCCGCTTTGGATTTCAACATTTTTTACAGCATCTGTTGAAAACTGTGGGCATCGGAGGCGCTAAAATGTTATCGGAGCTGTTTTGCCGCCTATGAACTTTAAAAGCGCGTGCGGCTCTACCTCAACCTGAGTGCCTATCCTGCCGCCGCTTACTATGATGGCGCCGAGGCTTTCGCAGCTTGAGTCTATGACGGTAGCGTACTGCTTTTTCATGCCGACGGGCGAGCATCCGCCGCGTATATAGCCTGTGACTTTGTTTATATCTTTTACGTGTATCATTTCGGCGGATTTTTCTCCGGCGCTTTTGGCGGCGGCCTTCAGGTTAAGCTCTTTTGCCACGGGGATAACGAAAACAAGGTAGTTTCCGCTTGCGCCGCGCGCTACAAGGGTTTTGAAAACCTGCCCGACGTCCTGCCCTAATTTATTCGCGACGGATATCCCGTCGATTTTGCCGTCTTTGTTTTCGTAATAATACGGTTTATATGGGATTTTAGCCTGCTCAAGTATGCGCATAACGTTTGTTTTTAATTCTTTAGCCATTTTCAGCACTCACTTTTTTGATATTTCATTTATTATAGCACGATACGTAAAAATGTAAAAACTGAGACAATTATAAGTATCACGACGCTTATCCATGCGCGGATTTTTTTTGCTTTTTACTGTTTAAAGTCTAAAAGCCTGCCGTCCATTAACACAGGACGGCAGGCTTTTTTTGTGTAACAAATACCACCGGCGGTGCCGGTGAGACCAGAAGAGCTTTAGCGGTCAAAAGTGAAAAAAGAACCTTTTTAAAGAAATAGCGTAAAATTAGCCGTTCCATGTTTAACTTGCAAACGTGAAAAACAGGCTGTGCCTGTGCTAAATAAGGCCAAAGTGTTTAAGGCCGTTATATATGCCGTCGTCAAAAATGTCGGACGTAACGTAAGAAGCCTCGCGCTTGACCTCGTCAACGGCGTTGCCCATAGCTATGCCGTGCCCGACGGCGTTCATCATAGTGATGTCGTTGTAGCCGTCGCCGAAAGCGTAAGCATCGCCTCTGTCAGTGCCTGAGTGTTCGAGGAAGCGCTTAATGCCGCTTGCCTTGTCAACGCCCGGAAAGCACAGGTCTGCGGTAAGCCAACCGGGGTTAGGCGAAAGGGCCATGCCGCCAGGCAGCAGCGCCTGCGCTTTTTCACACTCGCCTTTGTCTGAAAAGATGAACTCGGCCCTGTTTGCGTGTACGTCCTCAGGTTTCCAGTCATATAAAATAAAACCTTCGATGCCGTAGATGGCGTCTACGCCGCTTTTTTGATTTTCCGGTATATTTCTTGCCCAGCTGCTGCGCTTGCCGTCGAAGATATATTTAAAATTATTTTTATCAAAAATATCCATAAGCTCTTTTATGCGTTTTTGCGGTATCTCAAGGTCAAAGATTGTTTTTCCCCTGTAAACTATGTGCGCGCCGTTAAGCGCTATGTAGCTGTCGAACATCCCGCTGAAATATTTTTTAATAAACGCGCTCTGCCTGCCGGAGCAGATAACCGGCACGTGGCCGTTCTGCTTAAGCAGTTTTATGCCTTCGCGCGTGCTTTGCGGAATCTGGAAATAGCGTCCGTCCTTTTCACCGAACAATGTGAAGTCTATATCGAAAAATATTGTTTTCCTACCCATTTTTTCTCCTTACCGCGTATATAGGTGTTATGGCGGGCAAAATATACCCGAGGTGATAAAAAGTGGAATACGTATGGTCTTTTGTCATCGGCGGGCTTATATGTGTCGTAGGCCAAATCCTTATTGACTTTACAAAGCTTACGCCAGCGCGCATACTCGTTTTGTTCGTCACTTTGGGTGTTGTCCTCGGTGGCTGCGGCGTTTATGAGCCGCTCGTAAAGTTTGCCGGCTGCGGCGCGACCGTACCCCTTACAGGCTTCGGTTACTTAATGGCTAAGGGCACGCTTGAAGCGGTGCGCGCGCAGGGGCTTTTGGGCGCTTTTTCGGGGGGTGTTACCGCCGGTGCGGCTGGCATAGCGGCGGCGGTGTTTTTCGGCTACTTAGCCGCCTTGTTTTCAAAATCAGGCGATAAGAGTTAGCCCGGTTTATAAGTACGCTAAAACAGGCTACAAATACGCCGGCATGGCCTACAGGGTGTACCGCATTATAAACGGCAACTTTTTTTGGACCATAGTATGGCAGATAGTAAAGTACGTTTACCGTCGTGTGCGCAAAAGGCAGCGGCGCCGCCTCGCACAGAAAAACGGGCAGGCTTAAACCGCCTGCCCGTATATCGGCTATATATCACTGAATAGAACAGTCAAGGTAACGTTCAAGTTCTTCTTCATCTTTTTTCTTTTTTTCAAAAAGCAGCACTACCGCAGCCGCAAAGGCCGCTACAGCTGTAATCGCTGATAAAACAGAAACAAGCACCGTAAATTTATTTCCGGATTTTTTCAAAGAGGACACCTCCGTTTTACGTAACAATATGCCGACAGTTTAGCAATATTATTAGAAGCAAATATATTTTACACATTAATATCATACCCAAAAAATAAAAAAAAGTCAATCTCCGCGCATAAATTTGAAGAAAAACACTCAGCGCCGACGTACCGCCGCCGCGGCTGTATGTAAAACGTTAAAATAAAAAACGCCTGAAACACAGCGCCCTGCTGCAGCCTGTGAAGGCGGCGCGGCACGCGTATTTAAGGCGAATTTTATTTTTAAAGCGGCATAAAACTTTTTACTGCGCTTTTGCCGTGTTAAGCCTGCGTGAAAGCGCCGACTTTTTCCTTGCCGCATTGTTCTTGTTCAAAATCCCTTTTCCGGCGGCTTTGTCAATCTTTTTAACGGCAACCTTTACAGCATTGTCCATATTTGTGTCACCGGTGTCAATGGCGATATGAGCCTTCTTTATGTCTGTTTTAAGTTCCGAAATCGTGGATTTGTTCCTAAGCGTTTTTACCTCGTTAATCCTGACGCGCTTTTTAGCGGATTTGATGTTAGGCATAGTTCCACCTCCTTTGGCAGTCTTACACATAATATTATCATTATTCATATCAAAATACAAGCTTTTCAAAGTAAAAACGAAAAATATTTAAGGAGCGGTAAATTTGGAATTTCGTACGGATCTTGCTCTTGAGAGCACCGAACCGTCAAAACAGGTCAGGCATGAGTTTGACGGCGGGTCTTTAACGGAGATAGAAGACAACGGCAAAAAGTACCTTACGTTTGAGGTAAAGGCGATTTCAGACCATATAGACAGCAATGATACGCTTTTAAACCAGATAACAGGTAAGCTTTCGGGCATGCTGCCGGAAAAGGGTACCGTGCTCGCCGCGGGGCTTGGCAACCGGGCTGTGACGCCTGACGCGCTGGGGCCGTTTTCCGCTGAAAAAATACTCGCCACACGTTATATAAAAGGGGAGCTTGCGCGGGTGACAGGCCTTGACGGCCTGCGCCCGGTGGCCGTTATAAGCCCCGGCGTCCTCGGGTGTACGGGCATGGAGGCGTTCGAGGTGCTGAAAGCTGTCGTAAACGAGATACGCCCCTCGGCGGTTGTGGCTGTTGACGCGCTTGCGGCGAGAAGCCCGTCAAGGCTCGGCTGTACCGTACAGCTGAGCTCTGCCGGCATATCGCCTGGCGCCGGCGTAGGCAACTCACGCCCGCGCATAGACGAGACGACGCTCGGCGTGCCGGTTATAAGCATGGGCATACCTACCGTAGTGGACGCCGCGACGCTTGCCGGCGACCTGATTAAAAACTTTCCGCGTGAAAAAATAGAGCCGCGCGGGGCGTCGATGATGGTTACTCCGCGCGAGATAGATCTTATCATCATGCGGGGAGCGCGCCTGCTCGCCATGGCTGTGAACCGCGCGGCGAACCCGAAGCTCAGCGTGGAAGAATTTGAGGAATTGGCATAAATATGTGTTAAAATTTAAAACCGGTATGTATAATTTAACAGGCGGCTGTTAATTTTACATACCGGTTTTTGTTCCGGCAGCTCTTTGAAAGAGGGTACATATTTTTCATGGATTATTTTGACCTCCACTGCGACACCGCAACTGAAATATATAAGAAAAAAAGCGGACTCGACGGAGAGGATTTTAATGTTACGCTGCAAAAGACGGACGCATACGGACGTTTCGCGCAGGTCTTTGCTGTCTGGATAGACGACAGCCTTCGCGGGGAGCCGGCATGGGAGTATTTCTGCAATGTTTCAGATTATTTTAAAAATGAAATTAAAAAGCACACAGGCAGGATACTCTTCTGCCGCACACCCGGCGGCCTGCGCGAAGCGTACGGAACAAAGAGGAAAGCGGCGCTGTTGTCTATAGAGGGCGGGGCGGCGCTTGCGGGAAACATAGGAAACGTCGGGAAGGCGTACGAAAAGGGTGTGCGCCTTCTTACACTTACCTGGAACGGCAAGTGTGAGCTTGGCTGCGGGTGCATGTGCGGTGACGGCGGCGGCCTTACGGGGTTCGGCAAAGACACCGTGCGTGAAATGCAGAGCTTTAACATGGTGGTTGACGTGTCGCATCTCTCTGAAAAAGGTTTTTGGGACGTTGCGCGCGTAGCAAAAAGGCCGTTCGCTGCCACGCACTCTGACTCAAAGGCCGTATGTAAGGTAAACCGCAACCTTACTGACGCGCAGTTTACGGAGATAGCGCGCGGGGGCGGCATAGTCGGGATAAATATGTGCGCCGGATTTTTAGGAGGGGCATTGGGCGTGGAAGCGGCGTTAAAGCATATAGGCCATTTTTTGGACCTCGGCGGGGAGAAAGCCGTTGCGGTGGGAGCGGACTTCGACGGCTGCACGCTTCCGGCCGACATAAACGGCGCTGACAGCATGGTAAAATTATACGGCGGCATATGCGGCTCTTTCGGAAAAGAAACGGCAGACGATATTTTCTATAATAACGCGTACAATTTTTTTATAAATAATATTTAAGGCGGTACGCTGTTTTTGGTGTGACGGCCGCCTTACGGCATGGCATTGCGGAGGGCGGCTTACAGGCATGTTCGGCGGGGAAGGCGGAAATTTATACGAACGGTAAAAAAATAGGCAAAACGGATTGACAAAGGCGCCTGGCGGTGATAATATAATTATAGGTTAGCTACAGCTAACCAACTTAATCCGGTATTTTTCTGACAATAAAAAAGAAGAAATATATTATAGTTAGCTAAAGCTAACCAAGGGGGCGGTTATGGTGGAAAAATCTTTTGAATCTGTATTAATAGAACAGTGCGCGCCGACTTTAGCCGGCATGAAGCCTGCCAATATGTTTATTTTTAAAAGCTGCGGCAGACGCGCGGTTTACGCCAAAGCGGACTGCTGGTCATGCCGGCTTGAGCCTTACGGCATAGCGGTATGTATACTTAAGGAGTGCGGCGGCTCCTTCCTTGTTTATGTTTACCGAAAGGCGTGGCTCGACCGTATCATAAAGTCGCCGATGATAAGTTCGTTTTTAACAGGCCTCGGGTATGACACAGTGAGCAGCGGCATAGCGCTTACGCAGCTTTCAGACCGCCTGTGCCTTAAAAAGGAATTTCCGCACGAGATAGGCATTTTTTTAGGATACCCTTTTTTCGACGTCTTAAGTTTTATAGAAAACAACGGGCGCAACTACGTTTTCTGCGGTTATTGGAAAGCGTACTTTAACCCGTCGGCCGCACGTAAACGCACTGACCAGTATAAAAAATGCGCCGGCATATACAAACGTATGTTTGAAAGCGGGACGCCTATCATGCGGCTGGTTGTGGCCGCTTAATATATTGATATATGCTTATGAAAGGATGAAAAAGCGATATGGACAAAACAGCGATAGTTTATTGGAGCGGTACGGGGAACACCGAGGCAATGGCCGGCCTTGTACTTGAAGGAGTAAAGTCCGCCGGCGGGCAGGCTGATGTTTTTACAGCGGGTGAATTTACCCCCGAAAAGGCAAAGGAATACGGGGCCATAGCCTTCGGCTGTCCATCAATGGGTGTAGAACAGCTTGAGGAGTCTGAGTTTGAGCCTATGTATGCGGCTGTAAAGCCTGAACTCGGCGGCAAGTCAGTCGTACTTTTCGGTTCGTACGGCTGGGGCGACGGCGAGTGGATGAGAAACTGGGAGGATGACTGTTCCTCATCCGGCTGCAGGCTTGCGGCAGACCCTGTTACGGCAAACGGCGCCCCGGATGATGAAGCTTCCAAAGCGTGCGTCGAACTTGGCAAAGCGCTTGCGCAGGCTTAAAAAGTAAGGCCTGCGGGGGTTACCTAAAAAACCGCGGGAACGTTACTGCACGGCAAAGCGGGCGCTTCAGCTGCTTTTCTTTTCGA
>DHNP01000024.1:0-13877 GCA_002409585.1 Ruminococcaceae bacterium UBA5413
TCTCTTTTTCCTGCTATTTGTTCCCAATTCGATTATTCGTATGAAAAACGCCGCTTGGGTCTGAATCCCAAACGGCGTTTTGTCTACAGGCTGAGGTCATGCCAAATGGCATGGCCTCTTTTCCATAAAATCAATTTCGGAACTGAGCGATTCGACACTGATCAAACCTGTTTTTCGCAAACGGCTATAAAGTAAACGAGCCTTTTAAAGACTTTGGTTGAGCCTGAGTTTATCGTTGAATAATACCAGAAACCGCTAAAAAAGCAGCACTGATAAACAATAAAAATAGCAATATTATCTTTCTCATATAGGATTTTTCTCTATAGTGGTAATATTTTGTCGCTGTCTCAACGATTTCCGAAAGACAGTTAACTGACAGTACAATCCATCCGACAAAGCCTTGCTTGCAGATTAACGATACGATTACAATTATTGCAACCGCATATCCTTCAACGATACGTGCATTTCGACTTGCTTTCAGATCAATCTCACGATCACGCTCATCTTTTATCAATTCATTGACCGGTTTCTTTACCATAACTTATCACCTTTGACCTATTTAAAAATAATGATGTTTTAGCTATGTTTTTCATAATGGATATTAGCAAGCAGCATAACAACAAACAATATGCAAAGCACAACACATAAAGTTATTGAAATGATAAGAAAAATCTGTGTTTTAAACGCTCCATATAGAACTAAACAGACAAAGCAACACGCGCACAGAATATAATTCAACAATTTTAGTGCCAATCGACTGCTTCTCATCGTTATGTAGATATCCCGTTCATCTATACTGTCTGCGAGCTGCTCCAATGCTCCTTTCCGTGAAAAGGCAATGGAATAGTTTACTGCCGCCAGAGCAACTAGAAAAATCCCAACAATCAGAAAACGCCATTCGAATTTTATGAGCAGTACCACCAAACAAATGATGGCGAGAATCGTGCTTATAATGCCATACACAAAGTTCTTTTCACTTTTTATCTTCAGCACATTCTTTTCGCCGTTCATAAAATGAGCATGATCTCTTTTTTTAAGCATAAAATGTGTCCTCCTTTAAGTGTGTTTCTCATAATAAATACTAGAGATGATTTCGGCTATCATCGAAATGTTGAAACCGAACGCCAGTCCAACCCCAGTATAAATAAGAAGCATTTCTTTTGCTGTGGTACCTAGAAACATGAAAGCAATCATCAATATGAAACAAACTGTCTGTGTTATATTGAATGCCTTGCTTTTCGACTTCAACCTAATCAAATGGTTCCTTTCATCCAAATCAGCAATCTTATCTTGCTTTGACATTTGACAGGACATACTTCTCCGTGTTTCAACCATTGCTATGAGGAACATTGAAAGCATTAGTAAAACTGACTTAAGATCAAATGTTTTAAAGATACAGCACAATAACAATGCAACACCTAAAAGGAATGAAACCACTCCTGCAATAAAAGATTTTTTGTTATAAATTTTCATACTGCTTGTCCTCCATCTCCTTGTTTTCCTTTAAACAGCATAGATCTTCCACTGTTACCCCAAAAACTTGTGCCATCCGATATGCCAACAAAAGAGAAGGACTATACTGTCCTGTCTCAATAGAAATAATCGTTCGTGAAGAAACATGGACTAGGTTGGCCAACTGTTGCTGGGTCAAGTTGGCTGCAGAACGGAACTCTTTTACTCGTGTTTTCATAAAGTACTCCTTTCTGCTAATATGAAATAAGCTTCACGTGAAGCATACTTCATATTAGCATGCAGCTAGAATTCTGTCAAGGAAAAGATAAATTAAGATACCGGGCAGATAACATTTTCACGATTGTGAAAAATGGTGGGCAGCTTATGTGATGTAAACCATGCCGCTTTTCAGATCATACGCCTGCTTTGTTTTCGTAAGCACCGCTAAAATGTTTTCCTATGTCACCACGGGTGGATACACTTTGTTTTTCACAATTATAGATGTATATCCTCTTTTTTGAGGGTATAGTATAAATAGCTCAGAGGTCATGCCAAAATGGTATGGCCTCTTTTCCATACATTCGAAAACAAAATAACGCGCCCTGCCGGGTAACTTTTGAGCGGCTGTGTTCTTCGTAACTGAAAAACACAGCCGCTTTTTTTGTTGCCATTTTTCAAAAAGTACCGCCCTGCAGAGCGTAATGAAAGGAATGATAACAATGCCAGCGAGGTTTATGAGAGGTACGCCTCTCGCCTTAACTGAGATAGAAATGCAATTAATTCCCGGCTTTTCTCCCCGAAGCAACGGAGTCATGAGAAGCCGTTACAAATATACCTGCACCGACTGCGAATGCCGGTTCTGTACACAAATAACAGAAAAGAAAAAATGCTGCGGCTTTACAGGCTGCATTTGCCTTCCGGAGCGAATCGCAGCCGGTTGCGTATCCTATGGGGAACTGCTCCGGCTGTTCCTAAGCGAAATCCAGCTTCGGACATTTGCTTCGCGGATAGAGAAGCTGCTCGAAGAAAGCGAGGCGAATCCGATGTTTTTCAGAAACGCGGAACACCGCAGAAGATTTCAAAGCCTGCGAAAAAGCGGATTGTTTCCGCTTTTGAACCTTTCCGAAGCCTATGCTGCGGCTGTTTTCCTGTTGACTTCCGATGCCTTCCTCTGGAAGCAATCAAAGGACTTCATCGATCAGAGCGGTATTCGCTTTAAAAATATTCGTATCCACGGTGTGGATCTGGATGGCTACGCCATATTCCATACGGCAAGGGATCTGTATCACGGTACATACCATATCAGCGTTTCGGAACTAAGAGATCCGGAATTGATCAATGATAAGCTGCTCCGCCTGATCATTAACGCCTTTCTCATAAGACGGCACGGCATAGCGGCGATTCCAATATAGAACAAAAACAGCAGTCACAGGGCTTCTGGTTACAGCTGAAGTCAGGTGTGGCTGCTTTGAAAGAGAGGTGATGTTTATTAATAGCTTTTCCTATTACGACCTGATGTTTATGAAGGTTACGGAAGGCGCGGCCTCTTTTAATTCCGAGGAACAGAACGAACCGATTGATCCGGAAGACTGCCTGTTCAATGAAGAAAAATTCGACTACTACAATCCGCACGATGTCAATTTTGCCGATAAGGACTTTGATTTTTACGGATTTGTCGATCCTTCCCTTGGCAAGAGCAAAAAGTCGGACTTTTCCGCAATCGTCACGGTTGCCAAATCCAGAAGCACCGGTTATATGTATGTGGCCGACGCCGACGTGGATCGGCGGCTGCCGAGTGCCATTATTGACGCCGTGCTGAGCAAAGCGGTCTGGATCAAAAAAATCATTCGGAAAAAAGTATAAGGCTTTCGGCTGTGAAACCAACCAGTTTCAGTATTTCCTCAAAACAGAGCTGGCCAAGGAAAGTGCCCGACGCGGGATTTATCTTCCTATTAAGGAAGTTCAGCAGACATCTGATAAGGTAATGCGTGTCCAGACGCTGCAACCGGACATTGAAAACAAATACATCAAATTCAACCGGCAGCACAAAAGACTGCTGGAACAGCTGCAGTATTTCCCGATGGCCGACCATGATGACGGCCCGGATGCACTGGAAGGTTGCCGCACGATTGCCTGCGGTGGCAATAAAAAGCGCTTGAAATTCGGTAAAAGGAGGTTTGGCTTATAATGAACGGCGATGTTAAAAATAGAATCTGGCGTCCCGAGAGAATCAAGCTGACCGACGATATCAACGTGACGCCGGAAGTTATCGACTACTGCATCAAAAAATTCCGCCGCCATGAACGCCGGCTGATCACGCTCGAAAAGTACTATCAAAACGAAACGGCGATTCAGGGCCGCCTGATGGACGATCCGGATAAACCGAACAACCGGGTTTCCCACTCTTTCGCAAAATACATCACAAAAATCGCAACGGCCTATTTTATGGGATACGGCGTCAAATATGAGGTGGACAGCGAGGATGACGCATACAAGGCCGCCTACAAGCAGGCGCTGGATGATATTCTTGATTCCAACATGACCAAAATCAAGCATTTCGAAGAAGCCAAGGAAATGGGAAAGCGCGGGATCTCCTACGAGCTGCTTTTCATCAATCCGGAGGGCAAACTTAAAACGCAGTATTATCAGGCCAACGAGATGATTCCGGTCTTCAGCCAGACACCGGCAAATTTTTTGACGATGGTTCTCCGCCCCTATACGCTTACCAGCATCGACGGGCGCGGCGACGACGTGGAATATGTGGACGTCTATACCAAGCTTTACGTTTACAACTTTGTGCGTCGGCGCGGCGGTCAGTGGCAGCTGCAGGAAAAATTCAGTCATAACTTTTCCGACGTCCCGGTCATTATCCGGATGAATAACGCCGAACTGAAGGGCGATTTTGAAGACGTGATTCCGCAGATTGATACCTACGACAAGGCGGTCAGCGATACGTCCAACAATCTGGATTATTTTTCGGACGCCTATCTGGTGTTCGAGGGCATCGACGATCTTACCGCTACAGACGAAGACGGAAACGAGCTGTCGGCGACAGAAAGTGCGAAGGTTATGAAAGAGAATCGCACCATTCTGGCTCCGTCAGGATGCAAGCCGGGATTCATCACAAAGGATGCGGATGATACCGCCTCGGAAAATCATAAAAACCGGACATTCAAAGATATCTTTTTTCTTTCCCAGGTGCCGAATCTGACCGACGAGGAATTCGCCGGAAATCTTTCCGGCGTCGCCATCAAGTATAAGCTGTTCGGCCTTGAGGAGTTGTGTATCGAAAAAGAGACCTATTTCCGCTCCTCCGAAACAAAAAAAGTCCGCCTGATCACCGAATACATCAACGCGCTGCAGAACACCAAGTATGATTGGCGCGATGTTAAGCTGTCCTTCGACCGCTCGGCGGTCGCCAACACTTATGAGGCAGCGCAGACGATCAACCTCCTGCGCGACGTGCTCTCCGAGGAAACGCTGATCGGATTGTACCCGGAGATTGACGATCCTGCCGCCGAGTTGGAAAAGAAGCAGAAGGAGCAGGCCGCCGAGGAAAACACCGGCACCGGTGATGGGAATGAACCATCCGGTGACGATCCGGGTCAGTCGGAGGGAGTGTTCTAATTGGAAAACTCCGGATATTGGCTGGATCGCGCCGAGCAGAACGCGAAAAAAGAATATCAGTACGCACAGCGGAAAGCCCAGCTTATCACCCGCTGGTTCGGGCGCTGCACCAGAAACATGCAGGGAAAAATCCGGGAATTTTATCGGAAATACGCCGACAAAGAAAAAATCAGTTATCAAAAGGCAAAGGAAATCCTTCCGGATCGGGACGCGCTGAATCTCACGCTTTAGGAATATCAGGAGCTCGTCCGGCAGTATCCGAAGGACACTGCCGCTCAGAAGCTGCTGGATCGGGCTCTGGCAAGCCGTGCCGTCAGCCATGAGCAATTCCTGATCTTGCAGCTGAATATGTTGGCGACGGAGCTGTACGGCCAATATTCCACCGAAACCGGCGAAAGCCTGACGAAGGCTTTCGAAGACATTTATTACAAAACGATTTTTGACCGGCAGCAGGCAGCCGGCCATGGCGGAGAATTTGGTCGCATCAGCACTCACCAGATTCAGGCGGCCACTTCCACCGCATGGAAAGGGAAAAATTATTCCGAACGGATATGGGGCGATCAAAGGAAGTCACTTGCCCGGTATGTGGATCGAATCGTCACCAGCGGCGTCATTCAGGGATCGTCCAACGGCGAAATGACCGCCCAACTTCAGGCCGCCATGAACACCCACGCTTATCAGGCACGGCGGCTGATCCGCACGGAGCACAGCCAGGTTGCGTCAAAGGCCAATCTTCTCGCATATCAGGAAAATGAAACGCCGCGCTTCCAGTTCCGGGCCGTGCTGGATTACCGTACTTCCGAGATCTGTCGGGAAATGGACGGAAAGGTGTTTCTCGTCAGCGACGGCAAGGTGGGAATCAATATGCCGCCACTTCATCCGTTCTGCCGGTCGAAGACCGTCCCCTACCGCCCGGATGATGAACTGGATGCCGACGATACTCGCGTCGCCCGGAACGGCAGCGGCGAAACTTATCAGGTACCGGCCAGCATGACGTACCGGGATTGGTACGACGCCCACGTGAAAGGTCACGCCGACGAACTGCTGGCGGAACAAAAATATAAAAACGGTGGAACCGATGCGCAGCAGTATGCGCAATATAAGTCGGCGCTCGGCAAAAAGGCCCCGCGTACCCTTGACCAATTCCAGAATCTCAAGTACACAGATCCCGCCGCGTGGGATGCTTTGAAATCACAGTACCGCAGCCAAAATTACCAGAATCGGAAAAGCGGGGAGTAGTCGGTTTAAACGCCTTTTAAAGGGCGTTTTTATCATATAAAAATAATTAAATGGAGGAAATCACCATGCGCAAAAGAAAAATTAGTACTATGTTTGGCATCCCGCGCTACTGCCGGTTTGACGGCGGCGGCGCAGCGCCCCAGCCGACTGATCCTGCACCTACCAATCCGGCACCTGCTCCCACCGACCCCGCACCGAAGCCGGCAGATCCGGCCCCCAAGGAGCCGGCGAAAGCGGAACCGGCCAAGGGGACGGAAAACGTTATTACCTCGGAGCAGTTGGAGACTGCAAAGCAGCAGGCGGCCACCGACGCCGTCGAGGCGTACAAGCACCATCTAGAAGAAGCCAAGGATTTTGAAAAAATGACCGCCGAGGAAAAGGTGGTCTACCTTCAGAAGCAGATGGCGGATGAGAAGCTGGTTGGGTATACCACGCAGAAGCTCTCCGCTGCCGGCCTGCCGGTCGAATTTTCCTCTTTTGTCAAGGGAACGGATGAAAAGGACACCGACGAGCGGATCAAAACGCTCAAGGCCGCCTATGACAAGGGTGTTCAGGCCGGCGTTGACCAGCGTTTCAAAGCAAACGGCTATGTCCCGAAAGGCACGGCTGCCGGTCAGCCCGGTGATGAAGCAAAGAAACGTCCTCGCGGCGTTTCCGTGAAATAAGGAAGGGAGCTAAACAGTAATGGCAAACGACATTGACTATTCCGAAGTATATCAGGGCTTTATCGACGAGGAACTGGAAGCGGCGTCGGCCTCACAGTGGATGGTGCCAAACGACAGCCAGATCGATTACAGCGGCGGTAAAGATGTCAAAATCGCGCAGCTGGATGTCAGTGGCCTCGGCAACTACAGCACGGCGAACACGAATCGCTATCCGTCCGGAAGCGTAAAGCTCGGCTGGAAAACTTACACCATGGAGATGGACAGGGCCGTCAAGTTTGAGCTGGGCCGCCTCGACCCGAACGATTCTCACTTCATGGCCACGACGGAAAACGTGACGCGTGAGTTCGCCCGCAAGCAGCTGGTTCCGGAGCAGGATATGTTCCGCTTCAACCGTATCTATTCCGCGCTGGCGGCCAGCGACAAATATAAAGGCACACACATCCAGTCTGTGGCCAAAGCCGCGACCCCCGCCGATGTGGTGGCCGCGCTGAAGGCTCTGTCCATCATCGTCAAGGATGATTCCGGCGATGAGGCGGATTTCGTCGCGTTCGTATCCCTGAAAAATGAGCAGGCATTCCGGGATGAAAGCAAAAACACCAACAACTCCGTCACGTTCCAGCGCGAAATTTCCGTGAATGGCGTCTCCTATCGCGGCGTTCTGCTGAATGATCTCCCCTGCATCTTCGTTCCCAGCAAGCGGCTGCAGACAGTGGTTAAGGTTCAGGATGGGCGGACTTCCGGGCAGGAGGCGGGCGGCATTATTGCCGACAGCACATCCCAGCAGGTTGAATTCCTGATCATGAATACCTCCGCACCGGTTGCCGTCAGCAAAATCGACTCGCTGAAGGTCTTCAGCGCGGATGAAAATCAGACTGGGGACGAAACGACTATCAACTATCACCTTCTGTATGACCTGTGGGTGCTGGAAAATCAGATCGTCACGCTGGCGGCATGCATTCGCGGCAACACGTAATAATCCGGCTTTCTGCCGGAACAAATTGCAGTAATACGTAATCTTCCGGTTCTTACCGGAAGAAATCAAGGAGGAAACTATGATCCGATTAAAAAACGGCGGCGTCGTGCGGGAAGTCGAAACCCAGCGCGAATCCGAATTCTATCAGAAGCTCGGCTATCAGGTTGAGTCTCAGGACACGGCGGGTTCCGCTCCGGATGCCTCCAGCGGCGGAGGCTCCGAGGAAGATGCCGATAAAGAAGCGAAGGATTCCGGCAAAAAAACCGGCGCAAAGGAGAACTGACATATGGCAGCTGCCAACCGTGAAAACGTAAAAGCAAAGGTTCTGGCAGCGCTTCCCAGCGTGTCGCCGGAACAGGCCGACGATCTGATTGATCAGGCGGAAGAATATTTTCTGGCGAAAACAAGTCGCCGCACCGTGCCGGATCGCGCCGTGCACCTCTGGATCGACCTTGCCGTCGAGATTGGAAAAAACGGTCTGCCTTCCAACGGGCAGCAGACCGTTTCTTCCATCCGGCGCGGGGACACGACCGTTGAGTACGACAGCGGTACCGCCGATACCGGCAGCGGATTAAGCGGCCTCGACGCGCGGATCGCGCTGTTCAGGGCGGCGAAAATCCGATGACGGAGCGGGAAGCGATTGAGAGCACTTATTTAGACCGGTGCAGCACCTGCCGCCGCTTTGATGTGAAAGACCCGGATACGAAGCAAACCCAACAGATCGAAACAGTCGTCCTTCAGAATGCTCCCTGCGCCTTATCTCAGGATAAGGGCGGGGCGCTTTCTTTATCCGGAAATTTTGGAACCGCATCCGGAAGCTATACCTTGTTCTGCTCCCCCGACGCCGATATTAAAAAGGGCGATAAGGTGTCGGTGACTACCCGTGCCGGGCAGACAATTACCCTGTGGGCGGGGAAATGTTTCCGCTACGCTGAATCGCACAGCGAGATCCCGCTGTCGGAGGATGACCGATGATGATCGACCCGAAACCCTACGCGGAATTTGTCCAAAAGCTGAAAAAGGCACAGGCGGCGGCGCGGGCGAAGTCCAAAAGCGAACTGAATGTCATTACAGACAGGCACCTTGCCCGCTGTGTGGACAACACCGCAACCGGCACCAGCCCGGATTCCCCTACGCTCTCTATCTCATGGGACAGGAGCGGCGTGACAGAGACTCCTTCAGGGGAACAGGCGGAAGTCTTTAACCCGATTGATTATTCATCCTATTACGAGTTCGGCCACCGCTAGACGCCGGGACGGCTGGTGTTCATAGAACTGCGTCCGGGCGTCTCAAAGTATGGCCGGGCGGCCCAGATGCAGAAATCCGGTAAGCACAAGGGGCAGTGGGGCATCTGGATCAGGCTCAAAAAGCCGTATGTCAAGGGTGCGTTCGTTATGACCAGCAGCGAAAAAAAGGTGCAGCTGGAGCTTGACCGCGCCGCCCAGCGTATTGAGGCGTCTATTCAAAAGGAGCTGGAATGATGGACATTTACAACCAGATACTCGCGGCGCTGTCGACGGGACTTGACGGTCTTTACCCGGACGTCCCGATTTATACCGAATGGGTGCCGGATCAGCTGCCGGCGCACTGCTTCCTGATCGGCTTCGCCGGTGACGTATCCGTAATCAACGAACTCGGCGGACGCTTAAAGGTATCCGGGCAGCTGGATATCGCTTACCTTCCGCCTGAAAAAACGGAAGAATCAGAGATCAAAAAAGAGCTGAACGGAGTTTTTGCCGCTGTCAGCCTGCAGCTCCGCCAGCTTTCATATTCCGGATTGACGCTGAAGCTGCAATCCCATACCCGTCATGATGACGGTGACGAGCTGCACGACCTTTGCGATTTCACCACGTTCTTATACCCTGTGGATGATACGCCAAAGATTAAAAATATCGACATTGACAAGGAGGCTTTGAAATAATGGCCAAAGAAGAATCCACCGCTCAGGCGGAACCTGTAAAAGAATCCCCGGATACCGGGACACCGGGAAAAGCGTCGGCACCGCCGACCTTTTCCGGTAGTCAGCTGATTCGTTCGGTATCCGGCGTCGACCGCGATATTATGGCGGCTATACTTTTGCCGGATCAGCAATATACCGATGCGGATGTTAAAAGCGCCATCGACAAGTTTCTAAAGAAGGAGGTTTCCATCAATGGCGGGAGGTAATTGGACAGTTCAAAATAAAGTGCTGCCGGGCGTATACATCAATTACGTGGGCAGTGGGACGAATCCCATGGTGGAAAGCGATAAGGGAATCGTCGGAATTCCTGCCGTATTCCCATGGCTGAAAGAGAAAACCTTGATTTCGCTGACAAGGAAAGACGCGAAGTCCCTTGCTGCCGACTTCGGCGCGGATGCTCTCCTTGTCACTGAAGCCATGAAAAATTCCGCTCATGTCTATCTTTATCGGCTGAACACCGGCGTAAAGGCGACAGCCACAATTGGAAATCTGATCTGCACGGCTCTGTACTCTGGCGTATATGGCAACCGGCTAAGCGTATCGATTGAAAACACGGTTGCTCAATCCGGGAAATACGATGTGATTACCTGGCTTGATACGACGGAAATCGACCGCCAAACGGTGACGGATATAACCGGTCTTACAGATAACAGTTGGGTTATATTCTCAAAGGCGGCTTCAGACACCGCTTTGTCGGTGAATGCCGGCACAAAGCTGGTAAACGGTACCGATGGAACGGTGACCAGCGCGGATTATGCTGGCTTTCTAAGTCAGATCGAACTTCAGACGGTCAACGCCATCGCGTGCCCTTCGGATGATTCGGATATCAAGAACTTGTTTATCGCATTTGAAAAGAGAATGATTCAGGAAGAAGGGCAATACCTTCAGATGGTCGTGCCAGACTCTCAGGCCGATTTCGAGGGCGTAATTTCCGTTAAAAACGGAGTCACCCTTGAGGACGGGACGCGGGTATCCAATGTGCAAGCTACCGCTTATATTGCCGGTGCCACTGCCGCCTGCCCGTTGACCGGAAGTTTGACAAACGCAAAATATGACGGAGCGGTTGACGTCGATCAGAGGTTCACGACTTCTCAGCAGATTGAATACGCAAAATCAGGACAAATGGTATTTATCCCATCGCCTGTGGGTGGCAACAGCGTCATGGTTCAAAAGGACATCAACACATTGACAACCTTTACTACCGACCATACTTACGCGATGAGCAAAAATAAGATCATCCGCATTCTTTATAGCATTTGTTCGGAAATCAACAACCGTGGGATGCTGTATTACAGCGGAAAGGTCTCCAATAGCAAAGATGGGCGGAAACTGTTTCAAGCGGATATTCTGTCATATTTCCGCTCCTTGGAAGCAAATGGAGTGCTGCATGACGTTGCTCCGGACGATATCACGGTGGCGCAGGGTGATCTGATCGACGCCATGGTGGTCAGCTATGCCGTCAGGCCAGTCGATGTCATTGAGACGATTTACAACACCATCACGGTGGAAGGGTAGGTGAAACTACATGACGGAATTTCGCACGGAAGACGCGATCTCCAGCAAGGAAGGTACCGCATTCGTAACGATCAACGGTCAAAACCACGACCTCTTTTATGCTAAAAAAATTGAGGGAAAGGCCACAAAAAACAAAAGCGATGTCAAGGCTATCGGCAAACGGTCGGTCGGGAAGAAGGCCACGTCGTGGGCCGGTTCCGGCACTCTGACCATATACGGCGTAACGAGCCTGTTCAAACAGCTCTTTGTCGACTACGCGAACAACGGCGTGGATACCTATTTTTCCATGCAGCTTACCAACGAAGATCCCACCACGCAGTGGGGCCGCGAAACCAAGGTCCTGACGGGCTGCAATTTCGATGAAATCGACTTCGCCGGGCTTGACAGCGACGACGGGTTTCTCGAAGAGGAAATGCCCTTCACGTTCGACGGCATCGAACTGCTGGAAGCGTTCAATGCTGCCAATTCTTAAATTATTACTATTTATCATTTTGGAGGTAATCAAGATGTCACTTTCCGCTTTTATGGCTCAGAACGCGGCGCAGGCTGAAAACCAGAAGTTGGTTGTCAGCCTCCGGTTCCGCGATGAGACCGGCAATCCGATCCCATTTGAAATTCGTGCTCTCTCGGAGGATGAAGACGCCGGACTGAAAAAAATCTGTACGACGAGAACTATTTCCAAGGGCCGCCAGATCACGTCGTTCGACAATCAGCGCTACATGAATCTGCTGGTAGCGTCTTCTGTCGTTTACCCCGACCTGAAGGACGCCGAGCTGCAGAAAAGCTACGGCGTCGTCAGCGACGGCGATTTGCTGAAAAAAATGCTGATTCCCGGAGAATACCTTACGCTGCAGCAGGCGGTCAACGAAGTCAACGGTTTCGACACCGAAAAAGCGGATGAGGCCAAGGATGAAGTAAAAAACTCCTAAAATCCGGGGACGCGGAAGCAAACTATTGCTGGCGGCGGGTGAAATTCCCCGGATTGCCGGACAGTTCGGGCTGGACACCAGCACAAAAGCAAATCTCATGGGAACAGTCTACGCGGCACAGACTGCCGTGAATATGACGCGTACCGTGATACAGGCGGTGGCGAAATGAGTGAGAATAAGCTGGTCTATATCTGTTCGCCATACGCCGGTAACATAGAGAAAAATGTTGAATTTGCAAAGGCAGCCTGCATGTATGCCATGCGGCAAAATTGTACGCCGGTGGCTGTCCATCTTTTGTATCCGCAGCTTTTGGATGATTCTGATCTCGTCCAGAGGCAGATCGGTATCCGTATGGGGCTGCGCGTTTTGAAATCCGCCGACGAGTTGTGGCTGTGCTGTAGTCGGATTTCCGAAGGCATGCATGCGGAGATAACCGCCGCCAAGCGGCTCGGCATCCATGTAAAAGAAATAACGGAATCAGAAATTAAAGGAGGACTATCTATGAATCAATATGGAGTATGGGCGGTTCGCAGCGCCAATTCCGTGTGCGGCGCGGCGCAGAGCTGGTGTAAGCACAACGGCGAACCGATCAAATTTGATACCTATGAAAAGGCGTTTGCTCATGCAGAATCTCTGAATGATAACGCCTACAGTCCGAATGTTCACTATTACCCGAAAGAAATGGAGCCGGAACTGAAGCAATCTCCCGGCATGAGCATGAAGCTCTAAAGGAGGCCAGATATGTATATTTACCCTGATAACCTGAAAGCAAAGGCTACCCTATGGCTGTGGCAGCTCCGCGACATTGGCATCATCGGTGTGGGCGCTTTGATTTCCATCCTCGCACTGACACAGATAAGGTTTATACCGCCGATTGTCATAACTGCCGTTTATGCCTTTCTGACCATCCGTTTTGAGGACACAAGTATTCTGGATTTCATCCGGTATGCCTGTGCCTTTTTTATTGGTAAACAGCAAACTTACGAATGGGCAGGCTGAGCCTGCATGCTAATCGCGCAATAAACATTGCGGAATTCGCGGCACGGTTCCCGCGTCTCGGATTTTGCGGAAAGGAAAGCTATGAGCAGAAAGAAAAAAGAGGCCAAACAAAAGGCGTCCACAAGACAGCTCATGAACACCAAAGCCATAACGGATTACAGTTTACAGACTTACGGCCATGGCGAACTGGTATATTTTCTGATAAAACCAAGCAACATCTCCGTTTTGTCGGAGGAAAGCATCGGCGCACGAATTTATGCCCTAATGACAGTTTTGAAAGGAATTGCCGAGATCGAAATGCTGTGCCTCAACAGCCGTGAGAATTTTGAGGACAACAAGCAGTTCCTCCGCAGCCGTATGGAGCAGGAACAGAATCCGGTTATTTGCAAGCTCCTTGAAAAAGACCTGAATTTCCTCGACCGGATACAGGTGCAGATGGCCACCGCCCGTGAGTTTCTCATCATCATCCGTCTGCGTGATGAGAAGCAGAGCGAGGTGTTCCCGTATCTGTCCCGCAT
>DHNP01000024.1:14060-14244 GCA_002409585.1 Ruminococcaceae bacterium UBA5413
TCCCTCAAGGAGCAGGGCTTCATCGCCAGCCGCGCAGGCAGTGAATACATTAAAAAGCTGCTGGCGGTTTACTTCGAACAGAATGTGACTACGGAAAAATTCGAGGATTTTGACGGAGAAAGATGGGTGATTCTGAATGAATAAATTGAGTATTCAACGGTTCATTCCAAATGATTTCTTAATT
>DHNP01000024.1:14390-76795 GCA_002409585.1 Ruminococcaceae bacterium UBA5413
TTTCTTAATTTTTCGATTTTCTTTTTAACTCTTTTATATTGATTTACATTATGCGTAAAAACATAAGCAATGATCATATAAAAGCAAAACATAACGACAGGATGGAGCCATGTTTTCCAAAGCGCTTGATCAATTAAGAGGGCGACGCAGCAATATGCAGCCGTCAAAACCACTAATGGCAGTAATATATGCCCAAGAAGCCGCCCTTTTATTACCCTTTGGCACATTTCGATTTTTGATTCATTGTCACTGAAAATGGAATAATCTTCATCATCGCTGACTTTCTTTTTACGAAAGTAGAACCAATGATTATAGTGTTGTATAAACTCCCATCCATAGTCTGCAAACATCTGCAAATAATCTTTTTCAGCAATGTCCGATGCTTTGAAATCCAATTGATATACCCAATCCTCTTTAGGGCATTTTTCAAATTCATATGTTTTGCCATCTGTTTTTACAAATTTCCAACCAGATTCATGTTGACATTCCAACCATTTTTCTTCTTCGGTAAATTCGCTGATATAAAAGGTGGTTCTAATTATCTGATGTTCCATTTACCACTTCTCTCCTTTGCTGTTTTTATATAAGCGTTTTATTCTTTTAAGCTCAATACTCAGAATCTCCTGGCCTAATTCAGTAATGATGTATGATTTTCGCTTCCCTTCTTCTTTTGTAAACTGAATTAGGCCGTCTCTTTCCATTTTTGCAAGACTACCATACATTGTACCTGCGCTGATTACTATTTCACTGTTTGTCATTTCTTTTACTTTTTGCATGATATTATAACCATGCATTTCATTTTGAAGGCAAAACAAAATGTAGAACCCGGTTTCCGTCATCGGAATATATATTTTTCTGAGTTTATTATTCATTTGCTCACCACCAATAAATTATATCGTACCTCTATACATCATAGCTATATAGTATCGCGGTTCGATATAATTGTCAAGAAGATTTACATTGGTACTTTCCATAGATGTAAATCATTAAATTAACCCGTCAACGGTTTTTCCTATGTTCAAAATCAGATTTAGAAAGGAACGGATTTGTATGACAAGGAAAATAAGTTTTCAATCTCCACCACAAGAGAATGTCCACATTCAGGACTTTCTCGATATGATTGCGCCTTCAATCATCAAATTTAACACTGACCATTTTATCTGTGGGAACACATTTCGCTGTGTTTGGGCACTTCGTGAATATCCAACATCCACTGATGAGCAGGCAATCCTCCGCCACCTCGGCGAAAAGGATGGCATCACGCTGAGAATCTATACCCGTCATGTCACGCCTGTTGAGGAAAAGAAGATCATCAGCAATGCCGCTAATAAAAACCGCATGAACAAGAGCAATACCAACGATCTGCAGCAGACCGTTCTCGCGGAAAGCAACCTGCAGGATGTGGCTACCATCGTGGCACAGATGCACCGGAATCGTGAGCCGCTGCTCCATGCCGCCGTATATATCGAGCTGTCCGCTCACGATATGGATCAGCTCAAACTGCTGCAGACCGAAGTATTAACGGAGCTGATCCGCAGCAAACTCAATGTCGACCGGCTGATGCTCCGTCAGCAGCAGGGATTCCTCTGCGTCATGCCAAGCGGATGGAACGTGTTTGGCGACCAGTTCGAGCGTGTGCTTCCCGCATCATCGGTCGCTAATTTGTATCCCTTCAATTACTCCGGCAAGACCGATCAACGCGGTTTTTATATCGGACGGGACAAATTTGGTAGCAATGTGCTGGTGGATTTCAATAAAAGAGCCGACGATAAAACCAACGCCAACATCCTCATTCTCGGTAATTCGGGTCAGGGCAAGAGCTATCTTCTCAAGCTCATCCTGTGCAATCTGAGGGAATCCGGCATGAATGTGATCTGTCTTGATCCGGAAATGGAGTACGAGGATCTCACAAAGAACCTCGGCGGCTGCTTCATCGACTTAATGTCCGGAGAGCATATGCAGAACCCATGACCGGGGCAAAAATCTCTGCGAACTCCAGCAGATTCGGGAAGATGCCATCTATCAGGCATTCACCCATCTGTATAACAAGTTAAAACAGAACAGCCGCTCTATCCTCACTCCGGTTTTCGACCAGCTTCTGGCGCTGCAATCCATTTCTACTATGAACAATGCCAAGGTCGGAGAACTGAATAAGGAAATTGCGGAACTCACCAAGCAGAATCTTGTACTCAATCGACTGCGGTCGAAAGGCTACATGGATTCTGCTCTTTTTATGCAAAAGTCTAATGAGATCAACCAACGAATCAGCATCCTGCGGACACAGCGCCGCCGACTTTTAGAGCGTGATGCCGATGACAAAATGATTGCCGACTGCAGGCTACTGATCGGAATTATCGATAAGGGTGTGTCCTATCTCACCGGTTTTGACGAGGTACTGTTTCACAGCATTGTGGACAAAATCATCGTCACCGAGCAGGGTAAGCTCAAATTCCGCATGATCGGTGGCCTTGAATTTACCGAGAGGCTCCCCAAGGAGGTGTTCGGGCGATGAAGCAAAACCGATATCTCCCATTCGGGTGCTGTATCGTAAACGGAGTGCTGGCAATCAATGAAACCGAAGCGGAAGCGGTCAGACACATATATGCAGATTACTTATCCGGTCAGTCCTATCAATCCATTGCCGCGAAGATGTCCGCAGGAGCCGTCCTCTATAAGACAGACAGTCCCGTATGGAACAAGCACATGATAAAACGGATACTGGAAAATCCGAGATACACCAGTGAGAAAGGCTTCCCGGCAGTGATCGAACCGGATCGCTATCAAGCCGTTTCCGAAAACATTCAACAGAAAAACATCTGTCGGCCTCTTTCTGAAGAATTGAACATAATTCGCAAAAAGCTGTACTGTTTCAACTGCGGGAGTAGATATGAGCGGGATGGCCGCAACCCTGAATATGAAAGTTGGTGCTGCAAGGCCGAGGGACGCACAGGGCGGCGTGTTTCGGACGAAATCTTGCTAAAGAGCGTCTGCACCACCCTCAACACTGTCATCGCACAGCCGGAACTTTTGTGGCAGTGTGAGCGCCGTCCTTACGAACCGTCGCTGGACATCACCAAGTTGAACAATCAGATCAACCGGGAGCTGGAAAAGGCCGAGGTGGACAGCAATTATGTGAAGTTGCTCATTTTCAACTGCGCCGCCGAGAAATATGCTTCCTGCGGCGACTGCGATGGCGCATACTTAACGGAACAGCTTCGGGAACGCTTCCAAAACCAGCTGCCGCTTACAGAATTTGATCCCGCGCTGTTTGAGGAAACCGTCAAACAGGTGTTGCTGGAGCCGGATGGCACTGCACATTTGAAGCTGATCAACAATCAGATCATAGATACAAATACCACGGAAAGGAGTACACCAATATTGTATCAGTAAATAACGGCTATCTTTCTTCTGATACGGCGACCAACAGAAAGGAAATAAAGATTCCGCTGAACTCGGCTGCGTCCGTAACCTATGCACTGTCTGATGGCAAAAGTGCTGCAAACTTTGATCAGGATGAAATCACAATAGATTTTTATAATGACAATTCAAAAAAATATTATACTTGCCAAATCATTGTAGGAAAATCAGTTGATGATTCTAATGTCTATACCCTTCCGGCGTTTCCCAACTGGAAATCATATATTCAGGAATAGCGAAGTTATATCATTAAAGAACCGATCTGACGATGGACTGAAATCCAAAAGCAGGCGCCCTCTCACGATCTGAAAGGACGCCTGCTCTTCTTGTTGCCCCGTACCGTTTTTACGAGGAAGGCGCTGCTTTGGAACTTTAATAAAAAGAGAGCGGACGCTTTTAAGAATTTTGCGGCGGGGCTAAATTATTTTCCTGTACGGCCGATATATTAATTGATAGTTTATAACAAACCGGCGTAAAGAGCGCTTAAACGAAAATATAGGGGAGGCTTTTACTGTGAGTTCTTCATCCTCATCTTCATCGTCGACGTCATCGGCTTCATTGGAAACTTCAAGCCTGCTGCGCCTTAACGGCTCCGACCTGTTTTCGGGGCTCGATACCGACAGCATTATAAAGAAACTTACTTCGGGCACAAGAAGCAAGATAACGGCGCAGAAACAGCTTGAGCAAAAAACCGAGTGGAAGCGCGACGAATACAGATCTATCGAGTCTATACTCGAGGATTTTAAAAGTACATATTTGTCTTACACGAGCGATACCAACTTTTTAAGCTCCTCTTTTTTTGAAAATACAAGCATAACGAGCTCGTCAGCCGCGGTTACAGCCACCGGAAGTGCGGACGATGCCGCCAACGTTACCATAAACAGCATAAGCCAGCTTGCGAAAGAGGCCTCTTTTTCGTCGACACATCAAGTGTCGGACAAAACTATAACTTCGGAAACCATGTACGACAGCTGGACGGCATCTGACGCTGGCGGCAAGTCGCTCATAGTTAACTACAAAGGCACGGACTACACATTGACAATGAGCTACTCCGTGCAGCTTGACTCTGAAAACTCGACTGTTTCCGGAGACGAGAAAACAGTCGACAGTTCTGAGATACAAAAAGTTGTTGACGGCCTTAACAATCAGATAGAAGACAACAGCTCAATCAAGGATAAGATAAGCTTCAGCTACGACGAAGACACCAATAAAATTTCCCTTAAGGCGGCGGATGACTCCCAGGTGATTCTTAAACCGTACGCCGCAAGCAAATACGATACAAGCGGCACGGAGTTCCTTAAGTCTTTGGGCTTTTCGGGAAGCAACCAGTCGGGTACGTCGATTACCGGCGGCGAAGTGGACAAGAACGTCAACACGAGCGGCCTTTTTAACAAAACCGTATCGTCAAGCTCTTACATTAAAGTTAATTACAACAACCAGGACTATACTGTTAAACTGGGCGCAGATATAGATATATATGCCGCCAAAGGCGACAGTAAGATAATAGGCAATGCCATAGCAAAGCAGATAAACTCACAGATATCGTCCGACTCAAGCCTTACGGGGCTGTCAGGCGTTACGGCTTTCGCCGACTCGGACGGCGCCATTACGTTTTCTTCGGGCGCGACAGTAACCGGCGGCTCAACCAATATGGTAAACGGACTTTACAGCTATGACAGTACTAATGAGACATACACTGCTAAGGCCGCCGACTCAAAAGAGCTTACGAAGTCGTACATCGGCGACACGCTTGAAGGCTCGACCGTAACCTTCAATTTAAACGGTGTAAAAAAGACTATAACCTTTGATGCTACAGACAAGAGTGATTACGACACTGCAGACGAAATAAAAGGGTACCTTAAAGATAAGCTCGACAATGCCTTCGGCGAGGATACTGTAACTGTAGGGTATGATACAACGTCGAAAAAACTTACGCTTGAGACAGCTGACGGGAACTCCGTACTTACGCTTTCATCGTCGTCCGACAGTATCAACGTGCTTAACAAGGCTGGCGCGCTTAGGATGAGCGTAGGCGAGAGCAACCGCGCCGAAACTTCTAAAACGCTTGAAGAACTGAATGGGGAGCTGTCTGCGGGCTTAAAGGATTCAGACGGCAAATTTTACGATGAGTATACGATAAGTGTCAACGGCAAGGAACTTTCTTTCACAAAAGACCAGACGCTTGGCGACGTGATATCGGAGATAAATGACGCCGGCGACGCCGGAGTAACGGTTTCATACTCACAAACTTTAAATACTTTCCGCGTTATAGCCGACGACACGGGTTCCCAGGGTAAAGTAGAAATAAAAGATGTAAGCGGAAACCTCGCTGAGTCGCTGTTTGGAACCTCGGGTACGGACTATACGGCGACAAGCGGGCAGGACCTTAAGATGAATGTAACGCTGAACGGCTCTACGACAGACATAACGCGTTCGACTAATAACTTCACACTTGACGGCCTTACGCTTCAGGTAGGCGATACTTATAATTATGACTCAACAAACAATACTATTGCCGACTCAAGCCAAAAAATCACTTTTACGTCCGACAACAACACCGATGATTTATATACGAATATAGTTTCGCTTGTAAATGATTACAATAAAATTATAAAAGAAGTCTACACACAGGTTTCAGAGTCGCCTGAAAGGAACTCAAGCAATAAAGTTAAATACCAGCCGCTTACTGACGATGAAAAAGAAAGCATGTCGGACGATGAGATAACGGCATGGAACACAAAGGCTAAAAAGGGCCTTTTGCAGAACGACAGCGCGCTGAACAGCCTTCTGACCGACTTTAATGCAGCTGTGGAACAAGCCGTCAGCTCAGCCGGGATGTCGCTGTCACAGCTCGGCATTTCAACCGCATCGACAGACGTTGGTTCTGGGCCGCAGCTTTCAGTGGATACGTCTACGCTTAAAAGCGTACTCGCCTCGTCGTCTGAAAAAGTGAAAGAAATGTTTACAAACTCCGACGGCATATCGCAGAGGCTTCAGTCTGTGCTGACTAAGTACACGAGTACTTCCACCGCAACTGGTGACGGCGTACTTATCCTTTTGGCAGGCAAGGAGAGCTTTTCCAACGATACAAGCGAACTTACAACGCAGATAAAAGCGTATGAAAGCACTATAGACGATTTAAATGACAGGCTCGAAACAGAGGAAGACAGATACTGGACACAGTTTACGAATATGGAAGTGGCGCTGAGTACTTTAACGGCGCAGAGCGAGTACCTTTCGTCCATGTTCAGCTCAGGCAGCTGATACCGCCTTTTTATTGCCGCCACTTTATTGCCGGGATTAAGCGCTCGCTTAAGGCGGCAGCCCGCGTAAAAACAAATTTGCCGCCCCGTTCTGGGGCGGCAATTAACATTAATTGAAACGGAGGGTAGTCATATGGCTGATAACGATTTAATTATGCAGTACCAGGCGCAGGCGTTCAACACGATGTCGAGGGGAGAGCTTTTGGTGCGCCTTTATGACGGCGCAATAAAAGACCTTAAATACGCCTCAATGCTGCTTAAGCAAAATGACAGCGGCAGGGCAAGGGAGTTCCTCAACAAAAGCAAGAACATTTTGAATTACCTCATCGTTATATTAAACGACAAGTACAGCATTTCTGCAAACCTTAAGACCATTTATATGAACTGCCTGGGTCAGGTAGTGCTTTCAAGCGCTTACGGGGATGCTTCATATATAGATAAGATAATACCTACGCTGCAGGAACTAAGGGACGCTTGGGCAGAAGCTGAAAAGAAAGTACAAATGCAAAACAAGGGGAAAGGGTAACCCGCACGGCGGGCATGGCGGCGTATGGAAGAAAATAAAATCATAGCCTGCCTCAAACAAAAAAAAATATTGCTTGAGCGGGTTTACAACATTACTAAGCAGCTTGAGGCCGCAAGCATACAGCCGGATATCGATTTCGGTGATCTGCCGCAGCAGCGGCAGGTCTATATCGACCGGCTCAAAAAATGCGAAAGGCTGCTGTCGGCCTGCATAGGCGATCTGCCGCCCGAGGACATGGAACACGTAAAGGGGCTGCTGTCAGGCAGTGCGCACAGCGATACGCCCGGCGGGCCCGATGGGGAGTACAGCCGGTACGGGACTGATATCCGCTCTATGCTGGGCGGTATAGTCGCCATGGACAACGAAATACTGCGCAACACGAAAAAAGAGCGCGACAGGCAACACAGGCGCATGAAAGAGGCAAGAAAAGGTAAAAACGCGGGAGCCGGCCTGTATAAATAATGCGGGCCGCGGCTAAAAGACCTTTATCCCTTTCGCAAATGACTTTACTGTCATTTTGCCTGTCTGGCTGTTAAAGTAAACAGTGCGGCCGTAGTCGGCGCCTGTATCTTCCGCTAAAATTTTAATATGCAGACTGGCGAGCGTCTTTTTAACGGCTTCTATATTGCGCTGGCCTATATTGCCGAAAGCGCTGTCGCTGGCCACCTTGAACATTTTTGCGCCTCCGGCAATTTTTGCCGTCATCCTTGACCGCATGCAGCCAAACTTTTCCATTAGCTTCACAGACTCAGGCAGGCAGGTGTCGGCGTACCTGAAGATCTGGCTTGAAGGTTTTTCATCGGGGTGTGACGGCAGCATGATGTGCGCAAGCCCCGCCGACTTTACAATAGGGTCGTAAAGGCATATGCCGACGCATGAACCTAAGGCGTATGTGACAAATATGGAGGGGTTCGGCGCTACCTTTACGTCGGAGATGTTTACAACTATTAATTCACTCATAACTCAATTCCTAAACTGCCCATAAGCGTATTTAATGAATCAATATCCGGGATAAGAAGCATATCGGCGGATATTGTTTTGTTTAATGTAATAAAATCGTCCTGTATGAAAATTATCTTATCCGATACGGAACCCATTTCCGCCGCGGGTACCGTCAGGAGGGCGCCGACCATGTCGCTTGTCACGGCAGGTACGGATATCTGTATGTTCAACTTTGAGAGCGTGGCAATGGAGTTTGCATACGAGCTTATCATTATATTGCCGATTTCAGAGAGCGCTGATTTTTCCATGTCGGAAAGGCGGCGGCAGTCCGAGTGTTCCTCGTTAAGGAGGGACTTCAGCAGGGCTTTGGTGAACCCCTGGCTTATAACGAACATCATAATGCCGTGTATGTCGCCGTAAAGCTCTGCCAGTATCGCTACGGCGAGTGTTTCAGGGCCGCCGAGGGCATTGTCGGCTTCGCTTATGTCTAAAATGCGCACTACCGGCGTGACCATGTCAACCTTGCTGTTCATCATCTGCGCCAGAGAAGTCGCTGCGTTGCCTGCGCCGATATTTCCTATTTCCTTAAGTACGTCTATGTGCATGGCGTTAAGCTGTTCCAAGTTACTTATTGGCATGTTGTTTACACCTCCGTTAAACTTTTTGGCCCTTGGCTTTTCACGTTTGGCAAATGCGTTTAGTATGATATTTTATCAGACGGCAGAATCTGCCCTGGTATTATATGGCCCTTTTCCATATAGAACTTCGTGTTGCTGTAATCGTCCGCAAGGCTCTCCGCTATAGGGCCTATGGTTATTTTCGTGCCCCTGTAAATAATACGATTACCTATGACATTGAAATTCAAGTATGAATAATCGTTATTGTCTGCCGGTTTATCAAGCTGCTCTATTTGTTTTTTAATTGTTTTAATCCTTGCATCCGCGTCAGCCTTGTTCTTGATTATACTTTTAATAAGTAAAAGTATTTTGGGATTTCCTTTAGAAGCCGGGAGAATGGATTTCGCTTTTATAAGCTGTTTGTCTAAGACATTAGCATCGTTAGTTGCTTGCGTAAGGTCGCGCTTAAGCTCTTTAAGCTGATCTTCACTGCCGTCGGAAAATTGTTTGAGCACATCCGACTGTATTGATATATCTGTTTTTACATTACTGTTGCTGCCTATGGTGTTGGCATAGATACATTTGCCAGCGACGCTTTTTCCACCTACAAGGAGCGCGTGCCTGCCCTTTAAGATAATGGCATTTCCGGAGTGTACAATACAATTCATTATTACGTCGGCGTTTATGTTGCCGCCGCACTCGATTCGCGTGTTTTCAAAGTATTTTCCCGTAACATTCTCTTTTGCCTTCAGCAGTCCTTTACCCATGCCGTTCATGCCGTTTGATATAGTTATGCTCTCACCGGCGTCAAGCATTGCGCCTTCCACCATACCGCGCACAATTATGTCCCTGCCAGCCTTGACGGAAAAACCTTCAAGCACGTCTCCCTGCACGATGACCGTGCCGAGAAAATCAATATTTCCGGAAGCGCTGTCCACATCTCCGCGCACGGTAAACGTGTCGTTTATATTTAAAATATCTTTTTTATAATCTATACAACCGTCGATTGCCGCGGAAAGTGTAAGTTTGTCATCGGAAATAACAGTATTGCTTCCAGTGGGAAAATTGGGGATACGGCCTTCTTTGTATTTCACCGGTGTGCCATAAACATCTTTGCCGTCCTTACCCTCAGGAGCGGTTATGATGCGGCATAAAACATCGCCCTTTGAAACGTTCTGCACAATGCCGAGGTTGCGGAAGTCTACCGTACCGTCCTCGCGTTCTGTCGGCAGCGCGCTGTGCGATGTTTTGAACATATATTCCATATGGGCATCTTCCTGGTCTACGGGAGGCATACCCCGTGCACACAGCAATTCGACATTGAACTTTTTATTTGCGCAGAAATCTTCAATAGAACCGCTGCAGAGTCCGAAAACGATGCTGTTTTCCTTTAAAAACGCAATAATTTCATCGGAAGAAATACTCTTATTGTCGGCATCAGGTGTAACTGTGATGAACGCGGCCATCTTATCAGCACTTACTTTCAGGTTAATGCTGGCTTTGCTTTGTGTCTGCCGGCCGTTTGTTCCAGCCTTGTTTCTGTCCATTATGTATTCGCTCCTCCCCTAAGATAAGACGCGGTTTCTAATGTACCGCGTTACCTCAAACTGTTTACGGTCTGCATAATCTCGTCGGACATTTGTACCACTTTCGCGTTAAAGCCGAACGCCCTTTCGGAAACTATGACGTTGCTTAATTCGGAAGCCATGTCCGTGGACGACGACTCGAGGCACGCCTGCTTTATTTCTGCGTTTTCAGCTCTGTAAGCATCGCCGGAAACGTTTGTAGCGCTGAAATAGTTGTCGCCTGTTTTTACAAGGCCGTCAAGGTTTTTAAACGTGTAAACGCCTATGCCGAGCTTTTTTTCATCGTCTGTAACGGCGATGGCGTTACCGCTGCCGTCTAAAACATAGCCGCCGCTGCCGTCCGAGAGGTACGTTTTGCCGTCCTGGCCAACGGACTTTGTAAAGGCTCCGCAGCGCGTGTACTTTACCGTACCGTCCGTACCGCGCACGGCGAAAAATGTCTTGTCACTGCACAAGGCGTAGTCGAGGCTGCGGTCGGTGTCTTTTAAAGAACCCTGCTGAAAAACTGTGTCCGTGGCGCCGAGCTTTGTGCCATGGCCTGTTTTAAGGCTGTCGTTTCCGTCGGAGTGTACATTTGTATAAAGCAGGTCCGAAAAGACGCCCTCGTCTGCCTTGTAACCGCTTGTGGAAACATTGGCAATGTTATTTGCGTGCAAGGACATGCCGTTCTGCTGCGCTATGGCGCCTGTGGCGGCGGTATAAAAAGAAGCCAGCATAGCGTTAAAAAACCTCTCTTCTGCGGCGTGCTGCCCATGCGGGCGTAAGGCCCGCACAGCCGCCGATTATATTTTCCCTATTTGAGTTGTGGCCTCGTCGAGTATTTGGTCATACATTTTCAAAGCCTGGGAGCAGCTCTGCAGCTCCCTTTGCGATGATATGGCGTTTGTCATTTCCTGCGCCATATCCACGTTGGAGCCTTCGGTGTATTTCCATAAGACTTTTGGGTTGTTTAGAAGCACTGCGTTACCGCCCGTATATACCCCTTCGCCGGTCGTTTTAAGCGCGTCCTCGTCGGCAAAGGTGTAAACGGCTATCTGCCCCACGTTTTTACCGTCGGCAAGTATATTGCCAGCATCGTCCGACGTAATGTCGTCAGTACCGGGCCTTATAAGGCCGTTTCTGCCTAAAACGCGGCCTTTTCCCTTTAGTACGAGGTAGCCGTCAGAGTCCACGTTGAAGCTGCCGCTGCGCGTATAAACCGTGCCGCTGTCGGTCTGCACCCCGAAAAAGCCAGACCCGTTTATGGCAAAGTCAAGCGTGCGCCCCGTTTGGTTTAAACCGCCCTGCGAATAGTCAGTGTAAGTTTTGTCCACTGTATTCATAAGCGTTGTGTGGCCGATAGGCGTCCTGCTGCCGTTTTTCACGCGCTCTATGAGCAGGTCGCCGAATGCTTTCGTAGTCATGTCGGATTTTTTAAAACCTACGGTGTCGGCGTTTGAGATGTTGTTGCTTATTACGTCAAGCACCCTGTTTTGAGTAATCATGCCGGAGGCAAGCGTATAAAATCCCCTTACCACGTCATCACCCCTTGCTTTTATTATATAACATATTAAAATTAATTAAAAGGTTTTTCGTACTGCTTACATATTGATATATGCCTGCAGTATTTTTTTAAGCTGCTGCAGCGCCTTGGAGTGTATCTGCGAAACGCGTGATTCGCTTACGTCCATTATACGCGAGATTTCTTTTATCTTCAAATGCTCTTTGTAGTAAAGAGATATGACGGTTTTCTCTTTTATATCAAGTTTGTCTATCCCGTCAGCTACGGCGCGCCGGAGTTCCTTTTCCGCTATGACCTTTTCGGGGCGGCTGTTTGGCGGGGACTCTCCCATGGCAAAGGAATCAACGTCTTTTTCATAAACTATTTCCTCAAATGAAAGCATGCTCAGTGAGCAGGCCTGTGATGCCATTTTATCGTATTCCTCTAAACTTACGCCGAGGTAGTCTGCTATTTCGTTATCGTTAGGTTCGCGCCCGAGGCTCTGCCCGAGCTTTTCACATGCCAAAGCTATAGTTTTGGCCATCTTTTTAAGCCTGCGCGGGAAACAGTCCTGTTTCCTTATGAAGTCGATTATTGCGCCGCGTATTTTAATGGAAGCGAAGGTTTCAAACTTCACATTTTTTGAAAAATCAAATTTTTCAACCGCATCCAAAAGAGCGATGATGCCCTCGTTTATGATATCATCCATATAGCTGAAGTACTGGTAATGCCCCGCTATTTTGAACGCTATACATTTAACGAGCCCGGCGTAGTGCTCCACAAGCCGGTTGCGCTCCTCAATATTTTTATTTAACTTGTAATCGCGCCATAAGCTGTAAACACTGTCGAGGCTTTCACCGCTTTTGGTATTGAGAGCGTTCAATTTTAAAGCCCCTCCTTTTTATTACGGCGTATATAAAAGGCTTTTATTCGAACGTGACGTTGGCAACCGCCTGTATCTGTATGCTGCTGTCAAGCTCGTTGAACGACAGGACTACGGCTTTGGGGTAGAACTGCTGCAGCAGCTTGCTGAAGTAAATGCGCACGACAGGCGATGTAAGTATGATGGGGGTCGTCACCACGTTTTTGACTTTTGAAATGCACTCGGTAAGCTTTGTAATGATTTTCTGCGTTGTCTGCGGGTCAAGCGAAAGGTATGTGCCGTGTTCGTTTTTGCTTATGGAGTTTACGATTATCTTTTCTACGTCGCTGTCGAGCGTTATGACGCGTATCTGCCCGCCGTGTGACCACTTGCGGGTTATGGTGCGCTTAAGCGACTGCCTTACGTACTCTGTGAGCAGCTCGGGGTCGCGCGTTGTCTGCGAGCAGTTCGATATGGTTTCGAGTATGGTTTCCATGTCGCGTATGGGTATGCCCTCCTTAAGCAGTGAGCAGAGCACTTTTTGGAAGTTGGCAAGGCTTATCATGGTCGGCACGACGTCGCCGGCGAGCGACGGGTCGTACTTTTTGACGCTTTCCAAAAGCTTATTAACGTCCTGCCTTGTAAGCAGCTCGTAAGCGTGGCTGCGCACCGTTTCGGAAAGATGCGTCACTATGACGGACAGCGGATCTATGACTGTGTAGCCGTATATTTCAGCCATGTCTTTTTTATCCGGCGTTATCCACTTGCTCGGTATGCCGTAGGCTGGCTCAATGGTTTCTATGCCGTCTATTTCCCCCGTAAGGTTCCCAGGGTCAAGCGCAAGGTAGTAGTCTATGAGCACCTCACCGCTTGCGACTTCTTCGCCTTTTATCTTTATGTTGTACTGGTTGGGGTTGAGCATGCCATTGTCGCGCAGGCGGACAGCCGGCATAACGACGCCCATGTCTACCGCAAGCTGCTTGCGGAACGACACGAGCCTCTCGACAAAGCTGCTGCCGCTGTGCTCGTCCACAAGCGGGATAAGGCTGTAACCGAAGTCCATTTCTATGGCGTCGAGGGGCAGCAGGTTGTATATATGCTCGATGTCTTTGTAGTACTCTGTTTCGCTGACGGGTTTTTCCTGCTGCTTTTTCTGCCCTTCGGGCGTTTCGTCTTCCTCGCTGCCGGCCATCTTTTGGCGTATCTTAAACCCGCCGGTAAGCAGCAGGGCCGCTAAAAGGATAATCTGAACCTTAGGCATACCAGGTATAAAGCACATTATGACAAGGGCTATGCCGGCTATTATTATGACGTCCGGCTGGGCGGTAAACTGCCTTGTGACGTCCTGCCCGAGAGTAGAGTCGGAAGCGGCGCGCGTAACTATCATGCCGGTAGCCGTGGATATGAGCAATGCCGGTATCTGTGAAACAAGCCCGTCGCCGACGGTCGCTATGGAATAAATTTTTAAAACATCGTTAAAGGAATTGCCGCCCTGTACCATGCCGATTATAAGGCCGCCGAGGAAGTTGATGAAAGTTATGACTATGGACATGACGGCGTCGCCTTTGACAAACTTGCTCGCGCCGTCCATGGCGCCGTAGAACTCAGCCTCGCGCTGCACGTCCTGGCGGCGCTGGCGCGCCTGCTGCTCGTTTATGAGGCCAGAGTTCATGTCGGCGTCTATGGCCATCTGCTTGCCCGGCATGGCGTCGAGACGGAACCTCGCGGCCACTTCGGAAATACGCTCCGAACCTTTCGTTATGACTATGAAGTTTACAAGTACTATAATGAGGAAGATTACGAAGCCGACGACTATGTTGCCCTGCAGCACGAAGCTGCCGAAAGTCTCTATTACCTGGCCCGCCTGGCCGGACTTTGTAAGTATAAGGCGTGTGGAGGATATGTTGAGCGCAAGCCTGAAAAGCGTCGTTATAAGCAACACAGAAGGAAAAACCGAAAACTGCAGGGAGTTTTTTATGTACATTGTTATAAGGAGTATGATAATTGAAAGCGTTATGTTCAGTATGAACATCATATCAAGAACCGCCGGAGGAAGCGGAATGATTATAAGTGCAATTATAACAAGGACGAATATGGAAGCAAAATTCGTCAGCAGTTTTTTCAAATCATCTGGCCTCCTTTTTCAGCCTGTACACCCATGCGAGTATTTCGGCCAAAGCGTTGTAAAATTCGGGCGGTATCTCCATGTCAACTTTTACAGCGGCATAAAGCGCATGCGCAAGGGGCCTGTCCTCGCGCATGGGAATACCGCAGTTCCCGGCTATTTCTATTATTTTGAGCGCAACGTAGTCTTTGCCTTTGGCGACTACTACGGGCGCCCCGTCCTTTTCGGGGTTATACCTGAGGGCTATGGCGTAGTGGGTAGGGTTCCTTACTACCACGTCCGCGGTAGGGACGCTCTGCATCATGCGCCTGTGCGCCATCTGCCGCTGTACCTGCCTTATGCGCCCCTTGATTTCGGGGTTGCCCTCGAGTTCCTTGTACTCTTCCTTTAACTCCTGCTTTGTCATGCGGATGTTGCGCTCGTAGTCCCACCACTGGTAAAGGTAGTCGGCCGCCGCCAAGGCGATGAACACTATTGATATCTGTATGACGAGGTCCATTATGTCGTTAAGCATGACTAACGTTGAGCTTTTTATGTCGGAGTCAATCATATTGACGCACTGGGCGCAGATTTTTTTTATCTGAATGTATATTATGTAACCGATAATAACAATTTTTATTATAGACTTTAAAAGCTCCACTACGGAGCGCAGGGAAAAAAGACGTTTTATACCCTGGAGCGGGTTTATGTTGGAAAGTTTAAACTTTATCTTTTCACGGGAAAACTTAAACTTTGTCTGTGCGCCTGTCGTAAGGAAAGCCGCAAGCACGGCGGTTGCCGCCGCCGGAAGCGAGCCGAGCATCGCGACGGTGAGGGCTTTGAGGCAGTACTCGTATGTTTCTGTGCTGCCAAAGCTGCTGTCGGTGCCTATGCGGCCGAAGCAGTATGAAAAAAAGTCTGACAAAGAGCTGTAGACATAAGGCAGGGTAAGCTTTATCACGATGAAAACCGCTAAAACCGACAGGGCGCTTACAACGTCGGCGCTTTGAAAAATATTGCCCTTTTTCCGTTCGTCTTTCCGCTTTTTAGGGGTGGCTTTTTCGGTTTTGCTTTCAGATGAGGAAGATGACGCCATTTTTACCTCCGCTTGCCGCTGCCAAACATTTGCAGGCGCTTTTTGCAGTTATGTAAGGAGTGATATGATGCTGCTTATGTTTGAAAAAGCAGCGCCTATGAGGTCTTCAATGAACGCTGCAAGCGGCGGGACTAAGATAAATATTACTATGAAGCCGAGGATAATTTTTATCTGTATCTCCATTGCGAAGATATCTACCTGCGGTACCGCGCGCATGATAAGCCCCACGCCGACTTCGCCTATTATCTGCACGGCCACCATTGGCATTGCAAGCTTGGCGGAGTATATAAGCATAAGCGAGAAAAGCTCCGTCATGTTTTTAAAGATATCCGGGTTTATATATAAACTCCCGTAGGGGAGGGACTGGCATAGAGAAATGAATATTTTTATCAGCGTTATGTGGGCGTTTGAAACGAAAAATATAAGTATGAACATGGCGTTTATAAGCAAAGCCGAAAGCGGCATGGAGACGTTGCTTGTCGGGTCGTATATTTTAGCCATCGCCATGCCTGTCTGCATATCAATCATTTCGCCGCCCATGACTATAACCGACATAAAAAGCTGAAGCACGAAGCCTATAATAAATCCTATGAAAAGCTCCCGCACGGAAAGTAGGACAAAAGATAAAAACGAGGTTATGTGCAGCTCGCTTGCGGGGACAACCTGGTACGTAAAAAGCGAAAGTATAAGTGAAAGGCCGATTTTAAAAATATTGGGTATATTCCTTCTCCCCAGTATAGGGTTGAACATGACGCAGCCCGACATGCGCATAAAAATCATAAGCAGTAAGTCAAGCTTATATCCGTTAACCTCCATTATTCCACCTTGTTCAGCTTATTTTTACTATCATGCTGAAAATATATTTTGTAAAATCGGAAAGTGACTCGAGCATCCACGGCCCCGCTATGATAAACACCGCAGCTATGGCTACAAGCTTAGGCAGGAAAGTCACCGTCTGCTCGTGTATCTGCGTGGCGGCCTGCAGTATGGCTATAACAAGGCCGACGAGAAGGCTTATAAGTAAAACAGGGGCGGAAATTTTCAGCGCCACATATACGGCGGACTGTACAGTCTGGATTATTTGGGAACTTGTCATATAGGCTTCCTTTCAAAGGGGGACATTGCGGCCGCAGGGCTAAAGGTTGAAGCCGGTAACGAGCGCTTTGAATAAAAGGTCCCACCCGTCTACAATAATGAAAAGTAAAATTTTGAACGGCAGTGAAATCATTGTCGGCGGAAGCATTATCATGCCCATGGACATAAGCGTGCTTGAAACTATAATGTCTATCACCATAAACGGTATGTAGAGAAGAAAACCGATGATAAAGGCCCTTTTCAGTTCGCTTGTCATAAAAGCGGGGATAACAACCGTTATGGGCAGGTCTTTGACGTTTGTCTTTGAGTCTGTTTTTGAAAGGCTCCTGAACAGGGATATGTCTGTTTTCTTAGTGTTTTTGAGCATGAATTCTTTTAGCGGCACGCTCGCCTTTTGGATGAACTCTTCCTGCGTTATCTGCTCCTGCTTGTAGGGCTGGTAAGCGTCTTTGTTTATATCGGAGATAACAGGCGACATGGTAAAAAGCGTAAGGAATAAAGCTATGCCTATAAGGACTTGGTTCGGCGGGGTTTGCTGCAGGCCGAGCGCGCTTCTTAAAAAAGACAGGACTATAATTATCCTTGTGAAGCACGACGTCATTATAAGTATGGAAGGGATGAGCGCCATGATGGTGAGCATCTCGATTATTTCGAGGGTGCTTGTCCCGTTAACGCTGAAGTTTACCGCCGCTTTTGTTCCTGCCGGCCAAAAAAGCAGCGTAAGCGTTGACACGAGCATGCAGGCGGACACCTTGCCAACGAGGCGGTGCTTTTTCTGTTTTTTACCCGTTTCGGGATTTATGGTTTTTGTCATTTCCCGTCAAGTCCCATCTGCCTTTTATTGCCGACTTCAAAAGGTCCGAAAAATCGGCTTTTTTAGCCGTGCCCGCGGTTTTCAGCTTTGACGGATCGATCTTTTCAAGCAGTTCGATCCTGTTAGGCGAAAAGCCCACAAGGTAATATTCGCCGCAGATTTCGGCTATGGCAAGCCCTTTATCCTGGGTAAAAGCGGCGCGCTCCAAAATCCTGATATTGGCCGTGCTGGCTGTTGAGCCGGCGCGTTTTGCGACAAAACGGCTTACTTTGTAGCAGATGTACAGTATGAGCACCACTGCTATAAGAGCAAAAACAAGCGACCAAATGTCTGAGCCGGGATTCATGTATAATTTCATAATTTTATGTATTTCAGCTTTCAGCCTAAAATGCTCTTTACGGTTTTCATAATGCGGTCAGCCTTAAAGGGCTTGACGATGAAGTCTTTTGCCCCGTGCTTAAGGGCGTCTACGACCATGGCCTCCTGCCCCATTGCCGAGCACATGATGATGCTTGCGCCGGCATCGTCTTTTTTTATCTCTTTAAGTGCCTGCAGGCCATCCATGACAGGCATGGTTATGTCCATTATTACGAGGTCCGGTTTTTCGGCTTTATAGCTGTCAACCGCTAACTTGCCGTTGCTTGCCTCCACGATATTTGTATACCCGTTTTTTGAAAGGGTGTCTTTAATCATCATACGCATGAATGCCGCATCGTCAACCAACATGATTTTTTTATCCATTTTAATTCCTCCTGTACGCCTAAATTACTTGACGTTTATCTTTAAAGAATCGTCATACAAGCTTCATAATGTCATTCGAATTCGAAACTTCGGTAATCCTGACGCCGTAATAGTCGTCAACCACAACCACGTTGCCTTTTGCGATGGCCTTGCCGTTGACGTAGACGTCTACCTGGGAACCTGCCTGCTTATCTAATTCTACTATGGTACCCGCGGAAAAATCAAGGATTTCTTTTATCCTTTTTTTTGTGCGCCCGATTTCTACCGTTACCTGAAGCGGAACGGACATTATCATGTTGAGGTTGTTTGACTCGCCCTTTGAGAGTTGCGTCTGCTCGCCGTCGAAGCTTTGGTACACCGCGGGCGAAACGTTTTCATGTGAAAGCGCGGACTGCTGCTGGGGAGCCGGCGCCGGACGCGGCGCAGAGGGCTGCGGCGCTGGGCTTGCGATGGCCGGTTCCGGAGACGGCTGAGGCGCTGGCTCCGTTTCGGCCGCGGGTTCGGTGGCTGCCTCTTCATGCACTGGCTCGGAGGGCGCTTCCTGCGGCTGCTCGTCTGGGGGGACCTCGCTGTCGTCGAAACCGAAGTTTGAGATAAGCTCTTTTGCAAATGGTATGGGCATTACGTTTATGAACTGGCTGTTTACCATATCGCCTATCATAAGGTTAAAATATATGGCGACTATGTTTTCCTGACTGTCAAGGTACTTTTCCTTGAATTTGTCCTCGTCGCCTATTTCAAAGGAAGCAGGGGGCGAGATGTTTATGCTGCGGTTCAGGAACTGTGAAAGGGCTGTGGACGAAGCGCCCATCATCTGATTCATTACTTCGCATATGGCGCCGATGTTCATTTCGTCCATGACGAACTCGCGGTCTGAAAAATCAGTCTGCAGCAGCAGGCCGACTATTACTTTGACGTCGGCTTCGCGGAGTATGAGTATGTTTTTGCCGGACAGCCCTTCGATGTAGTTTATTTCAACGCCTATTGCCGGCTCAAATGTCTTGATCTCAAACTCTTTTGGCTTCATAACTTTTACTTCAGGCGTCGTTATGTTGACCTGCTGCCCTAAAAGTTCGGAAACCGCAGTGGCCGACGAGCCAAGGCTTATGTTTAGGATTTCACCTATGGCATCGGTTTCCATGCCGGATAGGATTTCGTTGTCCTCCAAAAAAATCACCTTATTTCAAAAGTTTAATGAAGCACTTTGCCTATTTTGACAGCATAATTCTTTTTCTTTATTCCGATTTTGCCTGAGAACCAGTTCAGCTTTTCAACGCTTAAAATTATGGAGTCGCCGCCTACGGATGAGTTGAGCGGTATGACGTCGCCGTAACTTAAGTCAAGCAGGTCTTTAAGAGTTACCTCGGTGCTGCCGAGTTTAGCCGAAACGGTCAGCGGCGTGTCTTTAAGTGCTTCTAAAATATGCTGCCTGTTTTTTTCGGTTTCTTCCGGGTCTGTTTTTTTGTCCGCGCGTATGTATTTTGAGTCGAATACCTTGAAAATCTTTTCGAGCGAAGCCGCGGGGAGGCATATGTTCATGTTGCCCTTAAGCTCGTTAAGCGTTATTTCGACTACTATTATCGCTACGGACTCGTCCTGCTGCACAAACTGTATGAGCTGCGAGTTGGTTTCTATGGAGTCCATGTTATGCGTTAAGTCTATGTAGTTGTTCCACGCTTCGTTCAGTATGTTTGCTATCTGCTTAAAGAAATAATCAAGAATGGAAATCTCTATTTCGGTATAGTCACGATCTATGTTGTAACCGGAACCGTCGCCGCCGAGGAGCCTGTCAAGTATTGAAAATGAAATCGGCCGCGACACTTCGACAAGCATTTTTTTGTCTTCGATTTTATTAGACAAACTGTTCATGCTCATAACGCTCACAAGGACCGAGTCAGTCAGCGCATTACCGAACTCCTTGTACTCTTCCTCTTCAACCTGCAGGATTTCCGCCTGGCACGGCATGCGCAGCATGCTGGATAAATGCAGTGAAAAGAGCCTTGCGAAGTTTTCAAAAATATTTTGCAGCAAATGCAGCTGCTCGCGAGTGAATTTCTTAGGCGACATAAAGTCGTAGTCTTTCACCTTTTTAGCGGAGGAATTTTCTTCTATTTCAGTAATATCCGTATTTCCACTCTGTAAGTTTCCGAGCAGCTCGTCAATTTGCTGCTGGGATAAAACTTCCGCCATTTAACCAACCACCATTCTTTGCGCGCTTTTACGTATTTTATATTAAAATATTTACATATATATAATATATTATAAATATATTAATTTCCAGTTGATTTTGCCGTGGATGCGGTGCTTGAAGAAGATTTTTTGGAATTTTCTATGTCATTGTAGACTTTGTCAAGTACATCCTCCGACTTGCCTGTCTTTGAAATATAAATTTCCACGCGCCTGTTTTGTGACAGCGTCGCCTCGGTACCGTCCTGTTTTACTTTTGGGTGGAACTGGCCAAGGCCGGTACTCTGCATTTTATCTCCGGTTATTATGCCTTTAGACTGTACATAAAGCAGCACGTTATTTGCGCGCTCAGTTGAAAGGGTCCTGTCGAAAGCTATTTTATCAGGCGTGTCCATTTTAGAAACCTGAGCCGTGTGGCCGTAAAAACGTATCTCTCCTATTTGGTCGGGGATGGCGGACATGGCATCATTTAAAAAGTCAAGTATATTTTTACCATCATTACGCAGTGCAGAACTGTTGCCATCAAAAAATATACTGTTTTGGAACGAGATAAATGTATATCCATCCCCTTTGCTGACATCTACTTTGCTTTGCAGGTTGTTTTTGTCGACGTATTGTTTTATATAGGCGTAAAGCTGGTCAAAGTCTGTTACTTTCGTCACAGGCTTTTTCTCGTTGCCTATTCCTTCGTCTTTACCGGCGGCCTTTGGCGCCGCGGAGCTTGCGTTGGATGACGGGGCTATGACTACCTGCTCCTCGGTTGAGGTAGTTGTGCTCGGGAAGTTCTTCGAAAGGGCCGTGACAAGTTTCTGCCACTTTGAGGCGTTCATTGTGGACATTGAAAACAACAGCACAAAAAACGTTAAAAGCAGCGTGACCATGTCTGAGTAAGTATCGAGCCAGCTGGGGCTTTCGTCAGGATAATCCTTTTTTGGTTTTCGCATTGTAACACCTCTGTCCCGATTTTATTTAAAGCTGCGGGATGGCATATCATTTTTTCTTTTTACTGCGGCCAACCCGTTCGCCTTCCGCACCTGCCGTACCGCCATGGACGTCGTAGTCACGTTTCTTCTCGTTTAAAAATGCCTTGAGGCGGCGTTCTATATGGTCAGGGTTGTCGCCGGCCTGTATGGCGACGACTCCCTCGACGACTATTTGTTTGCACAGCATTTCTTCATTGTGCCGCATATGGAGTTTGTGTCCTATAGGGGTTAAAATCAAGTTTGCCGCCAGTGAACCGTAAAAGGTGGTTACAAGTGCGACCGACATACCTGCCCCGAGTGCCGATGACCCAGCGGACGAGTCCATGTTAAGGTTTGCCAGCATGTTTATAAGGCCTATCAACGTGCCTATCATTCCGAAGGCAGGGGCGAAAGAGGCCGATTTTTCCCAAAACTGCCAGCCCTGCGAGTGGCGTTCTTCCAGGCAGTCAAGCTCATTGTCGAGCGTGTCCCTTACCTTGTCGGGGTCTATGGCATCCACTACGAGCAGCACGCTTTCTCTTAAAAACCTGTCTGACTGCTGGTTTGCCTTTTCTTCAAGTGAAAGCAGACCCTTTTTACGGGCTTCCTTAGCAAAGTCGACTATGGTCTCTATGTAATGCTGCGGGTCATACCTGTTTTTTTGTATAGTGATTTTCAGCTGGCTCGGAATACGCTTGAAGTAGGATATGGGGAAAGCAATAAGGGTTGAAGCAATGGTGCCGCCGAAAGTGATGGCCATACTTGCAACGTCTATGAACCTTATGAGCGCAATCGAGCCTTCATCGCCCATAATACCAAAAATAATTAAACCTATGCCGGCTATAAGCCCTACAATGCCGGTGAAATCCATATGCGACACTTCCTGTCTTAAAATAATTTACGCGTTGGGCACAATGTTTATCATGCCTTTATAAATGCCGCGCTTGTAATTTATTATCATCTGGGTTATGGCATCCAAGTCTTCCGCGACAAGGTAGTACTTTCCTGTAGTAAGCGTTATCTTTGTTTCGGGTATGTTTTCTATTATTTCTATAAGGTCGTCGTTAAGCATGAACTGCTTTCCGTTCAGCTGTGTAAGCTTTATCATAAACTGCCACCCTTTTATAGCCGCCGTCCGCCCCGCTTTAAGGCGGGACGGCTTCGGGCGGTGTAATTTATCTCTTCATGTTTACGAGGGTTTCGAGCATTTCGTCAGCGACTGTCATTATCTTTGAGTTAGCTTGGAAGCCCCTTTCGTAGGTTATCATGTTCGCAAACTCCGTGGCGAGGTCCACGTTGGAGGACTCAAGGCCGCCTGTCTTGAGCGAGCCGGTACCGCTTGAACCAGGCGCGGCATACGTTGCATCCCCTGAGTTTGACGACACCTTGTAGAAAGAGCTTCCGTCCTGCGTAAGGCCGGCCGCGTTTTGGAAGCGCGCGAGCGCTACTTTACCAATGGTAACGGCTACGCCATCGTTTGTAGCTGTAACCGTGCCGTCCGATGAAACAGCAATGTCCTTTAAATCATTTTTTGCCGTATCGCTCACATCGTAATGTATATACTGAGGTTTATCGCTTGAATAATCAGTTGGTGAAAGTGTAGTTGTTGTACCCAATGGAGCATTTGTTGTGTTGTTTTGTCCGCAGACGCGGTTGCCTGTGCCGTCTGTTAAGTAGCCCTCGCTGTCAAAGCTGAACGTGCCTAAGCGCGTGTATTTGTAAGCCGTAGGGTTGCCGTTAGTTGGTGAGCCGTCGGCTATAACGAAATACCCTTCACCGTCTATGGCGCAGTCCATATTGCTGCCTGTGGAAGAAAAGTCGCCCGCCGTTGTGTTTATGTTTATGGAAGAAGCGTTTGCGCCGTAGCCTATCTGCGAAGGGTTGACGCCCGCCGCGCCGGTGTCGGTCAAGGCTGCTTTACCTGATGCCGACGCTGACTCTATTGTCTGGTAAAGCGCGTCGCGGAAAATGGTGTTTGAACTTTTAAAGCCGCTTGTGTCTACGTTTGCTATGTTGTTGCCGACCACATCCATGGCCGTCTGGTGTGCTTTAAGCCCGGAAATACCGGACGAAAGTGCCCTCATCATAATTTCTAGTTTCTCCTTTTTGTTGGAACCGCTCTAAGCTTGTCCATCGTTCAAAGCTTAAGCCGACCTCCCGTAAAAGGTCCGGTCAGATAATAACGGCTCCGTCTATATTTGTAAAAATATTTTCTTTCATCTCACCGCTGTCCATGGCGGTTATCACTGTTTTGCTCGGCACGTTAACTATAAAGGCGGTCGAGCCGCTCAGTATCAGCGCTCCCTTTACGCCTTTGCCGCCGGCCTTGTCAACGGCGCTGTTCATCTGTGCCACGAGCTGTGGGGAGACGTCTATGTTTCTTGCGCCTATGCGCTTAAGAGCGTGTTTTGAGAACTTAAGCCCGTTTTCGCTGTCTTCTATGCTGTTTTGGAGTATCTCCGAAAACGCGGCTGTGTTTTCGCCGGTTTTTTGCGTCTGTGTGCCGGTTCTTGATGTTTGGCCGGTCTGTCCGACGTAACCTGGGTCTATAAGCGCCGAATAGTTCTGCCTGAACTGTATGTCGTTCATAAATGTCATCTCAAATTGTTATGGATTTAGTCATGTGCCGGAAGACGTTCCCGAACTTGCAGTACCGGAAGTGCCTATTACCTTCGTGACGTCGGAAATGTCATACGAACCTTCTGTGCCGTCGCAGTTAACGGTGAGCGATATGCTTCCGTCTGAAAAAGACGCGCTCTCCACAACGCCCGTGGACTTTGATGTATTCCCGTCGCTGTCTTTGCTCTGCACTTCGACTGTTTTGCCTATAAGCGACGAGGCGTACCTGTAGTCGGAGTACTCGGCCATCTCTGTAAGCAGCGAAAGAGTGTTGCTGCTGCTGCTCCCTTCGGTCACAGCCGTTATTTCTGAAATATCGCAGTCCTTAAGTTCACCGTTGCTGTAAATGGAAAGTGTGGTTGTGTCGCCTGAAAACTTTGATCCGATGACTTCACCGTTGAAAGAGACAGTGCTGCCGCTGCTGTTAGTGCCTGTAAACGAAACGGTTTTGCCTATAAGCGACGAGGCGTACTGCCTGTTGGAGTACTGGGTAAGCGTGTTCATGGCGGCTAAAGATGAAAATTGTGCAAGTTCCGAGATAAATTCGGTGCTGTCGGTGGGGTTGGTTATGTCTTGGTTTTCGAACTGCGCGGCTAAAAGCTTAAGGTAATCCGTCATGTCAAGAGTGGACTTATTTGTGGACGTGCTGCTTGCAGATGAGGATGAACTGGATGCGTAGAGCATGGGCGTGCTTATTGTGTTCACTTTTTCACCTTCCCATATTTCAGCCCGCGGCGGAAGCGGCGCTGTTTATCATAGTAAGAAAATCGGCCGTACTCAGGCTTGTTTCGTTTTCGGTGGATAAAAGCCCGTTAAGGCGCTTGTCCTGCCCGTCCTGGCGCTGCTGCTGGCCGCCGTCGTTTTGGCTGCCGCTGTAGTTGCCGTTGCGGCTTTCGTCATGCCAAGCCGCTGCGTCCTGCCTTGTGTCAGTGACTACATTTACGTTTTGCTGCCCGCCCGATGCCTGGAGTATCGACTTTATATCTCCTGAATTAGAAGCCAAAAGGCTCTGTGTCTTTGGGTTTGAGGCGGTTATGACCGCGGTCAATATGCCGTTTCCGCTTGTGAGCTTTACGGTGACTTTGCCTAATGACTGCGGGTAGAGGTCTATCTGGAATTCCTGTTTGCCTTTGGTTAAGTTGGCTGATATGCTGTCGGCTACCTGCCTGCTTGCCGACGTGTGCGCCTTTGCCGAAGTATCTGAAACTTTTACGACGACGTTGCCGTCAGTGTAAAGGTCGGCGGCCTGGCGTACAGAAGCGCTGAGATCCTGCGGCTCGGTTTTTACAGTTTCTTCGCTGGCGCCTGACTGCTGCTTACCGGCCAAAGCCTGGTTTTCACCTGAGCTTTGCCCGCTGCCGCTGCTTTCGGAGCTGTTTGTGCCGTATGCGGCGCCTGCACCTTTTACGGTTTCGGTATTTTGGACTTGGGCGCTGCCCGCGGAAACGGAGGAGCCTTGAGCGGCTGTTTTGCCGTTACGGTTTGCGGCGGATGTATTATCTAGCTGGCTTTTTGTGGAAAGCTCCGTCAGCTTTGGCGTGACAGCCGTGGCTGTCTGTTCTTCAGCTTTAGCCGGTACGGCAAAGGCGGCCGGGCTTGCTTCATTGGCTGTGGATGTTCCTGCTGTTTTTACGGCTTCCAAAACAGGATTGCCGTTTTTTACCTGTACCGTATCCGCGGTGTTCTGCACAGCGGCCGATGCCGCCTGTACTTGAGGCGCCGAGCCGTCTGCTATAGGCTGCGTTTGAACGGAGAGCACGTTTTTGGGAAACGTTTCCTGCGGCTGCGCGGCCTGTGCTGTCTGTGCCTGCAGGCTTTCGGCTGCCTCGGACACGGCGCCGTCGGCAGCTGAACTGTCGCCGCTGCCTTTCTGGTTAGTTTTCTTTGAGGCGGAACCTGCCGCAGTTTCGCCGTTTACGGAAGTATCCTGCCCGTCCTGCTCGTTTACCGCAGTGTCAAGCATGGACTTAAAGGCATCGGAACTGCTTTTGTTTTGCACCTGCACATTTTGCGCGGCGGTATATGACTGCGCGCTCTGTGTACTTTGGGTGCCTATACTGTTTACCATCTGTTTCACCCCCTTTCTGTAAAAAATATGCCTACCGGCGGGTTAAACCGCCGCATTGTGCATCTATCTAAAATAAATTAAATAAGATAGCGTGTTAGGCGCGGAGTCACTCGGCGGCGCATTTCGTACGTCCGATAAACTCCTCTATGAGAAGCTCCTGCTCTTTCCTGCTTTGCTTCGAGTACTCGTCCCAGTGTTTGTCCTTTAAACGTTCAAGGCCTGAAATGTCGCTGTTCATGCTGATAATTTCCTGCTTTTTGGATGATATTTTTAACAGTACGGCTGATTTTTCCGTATTGAGTTTTTCTATATTTTTATTTAAATAATGGAGGTAAGCTTTATATGAGGCAAAGTCCTGTGCTGTAAGGCTTCCCCGCAGCGCGGAGTGGAGCCTGCCGTTAATCACGTCAAATTCGTTCTCGGCTTTTGCTATCCTGTTTTCTATTTCATGCAGGTCGGCTTCAAGACGCGCCATCTCATTTTTAAGGACGCCCAAAAACTGGCGCTTGTACCGGAGTACACTTTCAAGTGAAAAAACGAATTTTTTCATAACGTCAGATTGCCTCCATCATTTTTTCAGATTCTTCAAAAGAAAATTTTTCATTTACCTTTTGCGTTAAAAAAGCGTTTATGCTGTCTATCTTGCCTACGGCTTCATCGAGCTGCGGGTTCATGCCGGGCTTGTATGCGCCGATGGAGATAAGGTCGTAATTCTGGTAATATAACGAAAGCAGGTTGCGTATTTTTGATGCCTGCTTCTGGTGTTCGGGGGTTGTTATGTCGGTCATAAGCCTTGAAATGCTCGCGTTTATGTCTATGGCCGGGTAATGGTTCAGCCCGGCGAGCTTGCGTGAAAGCACTATGTGCCCGTCAAGTATGCCGCGCACGGTGTCGGCTATGGGTTCGTTTGTGTCGTCGCCTTCGACTAAAACGGTGTAAATTCCGGTTATGGAGCCTTTTTTAAAGTTGCCGCTGCGTTCGAGCAGCTTTGGCAGCTCTGCGTAAATGGACGGCGTGTATCCGCGCGCGATAGGCGGTTCGCCGGTCGCAAGGCCGATTTCCCTCTGTGCCATAGCGAAACGCGTCAGCGAATCCATCATAAGCAGCACGTCTTTGCCCTGGTCGCGGAAGTACTCGGCTATGGTTGTAGCGACGGAGGCGCACTTTGCGCGGAACATGGCCGGCTGGTCTGAAGTAGCCACGACAAGGACGGAGCGCTTCAGACCTTCTTCGCCTAAATCTTTTTCTATAAACTCCTTGACTTCGCGTCCCCTTTCGCCGACAAGGGCGATTACGTTTATATCAGTCTGCACGTTTTTTGCTATCATGCCCATTAACGTACTCTTGCCGACGCCGCTGCCTGAGAAAATGCCCATCCTCTGGCCTTTACCTATGGTTAAAAGGCCGTCTATGGCTTTTATGCCGTAGCACAGCGTTTCGCTTATGCGCGGCCTTTCGAGCGGGTTTATGTACGGCGCGTCTATATCGTAGTAACATCCGGTCTCGAAAGCGCCGAGGCCGTCTATGGGGCGGCCGGTAGCGTCTATGGTGCGGCCTTTAAGAAAATCGCCGACAGGGATGCGCAGCTTATGGCCGGTAGGCTCGACCGTACTGCCGGGGCCTATGCCCTTTATGTCGCCGTAAGCCATCAAAAGCACGCTGCCCTCGCGGAAGCCGACGACTTCGGCCGTAACGCCCGTGCTGACGCCCTCGGCTTTTCCTACTATGCATATATCGCCGATTTTAGCGTCTACACCGGTCGCCTCGACCATCATGCCGACTATATTTTTAACTTTTCCCTTATAGCTTAAAGGGTCTGTCTTCAAAACGGTATCGAGGGCGGCCTGTAAATCGACCATCTGTAAAATCCTGCTTCCGTAAAAATTATTTTTGCGTATTGGCGGCGCTGTTTTCAACAGCGGCCTTTAACTTTTCAAACTGTGGGCCTATGCCGGCGTCTATGATTTTTTCGGGGGTTTCCAAAAGGCAGTCGCTGTCATCCATTTCGGGGTTAGGGATAACTTTTATGTTGTCGGAGATTTCCTTAAGCTCGTTAATAATGTTATTGTCGCCTTTTAGCAGAACTTCGGCGGTTCCGTTTGAAACATATATACGCACCCATGACTGGCTGCGGTAAGAGTTCATGGCGCTTTTTATTATTGCGCGCATTGCGTTTTCGTTTGTTTTAAGCTCGCTTTTCAAAATAGACCGCGCGATTTCACAGGCAAGGTCTTTAATGCCGGATTCAAAATTTTGCAGCAGGCTGTTTTTTGATTTTTCCACGCTTTCTATCATTGACGCAAGCTCGTCGAGGCTTTTTTTGTTTTCGGCCGCGGAGTTTTTCAGGCCGTCCTCGTAACCGCTTTTTTTCCCCGAGGTAAAGCCCGCGGCTTTGCCTTCTTCGCATCCCTGCGCGAAACCGTCGTCGTAGCCGCTTTTCTTTGCCTGCGAACGTTCCTTTTCTATTTCGTCAAGGGCTTCGCGCTTTTGCTTTAAGGCAAGGGCCTGGGCAGAGTCAACTATTTCTTTCGCTTTTTGAAACGCCTGGTCAAGCACGTTTTTCTTGCTGGCCGCAGGGACAGGGGAAACGGCGGCGCTGGAAGGCCCGTGATGTTCCTCTACTAAAAGGCCGGATGAAAACTGGTCATATTGAGAGGCTTTAATGACCTTATTCAATAATCTCATCCTTTCCGCCCTTTGAGATTACGAGTTCGCCTTCACTTTCGAGGCGCCTTATCACGCCGACAATGCGCTGCTGGGCTTCTTCGACATCTCTCAAGCGGACATTATGCGTATATTCGAGGTCTGACTTAACCGTTTCCACTGAGCGCGACGACATATTGCTGAAGATAACGTCGGTAACGTCCTTGTTGGCGCCTTTCATAGCGTACACAAGGTCTTTCGAGTCTACTTCGCGCAGGAAACGCTGTATCGACATATCGTCGAGTATCGGTATATCTTCGAAAACGAACATCTTCTGGCGTATCTCCTCCGAAAGCTTTGCGTTGCGGCGGCTGAGTTCGTCGAAAATCTCCTTTTCGCTTCCGCGGTCGATATTGTTCATAACATCCGCTGCGTAATCTACGCCGCCGAACTGTGTGAAATCCACGGAAAGGACATTTGAGAATTTATCTGAAAGGTTGTTTTCAACTATTTTGATTATGTTCGGTGAAGTCCTGTCCATAGTCGCTATGCGCTGTACGACGTCAACGCGCTTTTCAGCGGGCAGGTCGGCTATTACTGTGGCGGCTTGGTCGGCCCTTGTGTATGAAAGTATGAGGGCGATGGTTTGGGGATGCTCATTTTGTATGGTGGCGAGCAGGTTTTTGTAGTCAGCGTTGCGCAGGAACTCGAAAGCCTTGGTGCGCATCGATTTTGTTATGCGGTCAAGCAGGTTTGTCGCCATCTGCGCGCCGTAAGCTTTTTCAAGCACATTGCGCGCATATTCCATGCCGCCGTCCGTAACGACTTTCTGCGTAAGGCAAAGCTGGTAAAAGTCGTCGAGGATATCTCCCGTTTCGTCAGCCGACAAATGCGAAAGCTGCGCGACTTCATACGTCAGCTGCTCGACCTCGTCCTCACGGAGGTATTTGTAAATTTTCGAAGCAGTGTCGCTGCCGAGGGCTACGATAACCGCGGCGGCCTTTTGTGGGTATGTGACTTTTCTATTGCTTGTCGTTGCCATCATCTCCCCTCAACCAGTTTCTGATAAGCTGAGCGGCAATTTCAGGATTTTTAGAAGAAAATTCCTGAAGGTCTTGTTTAACATGCTCTTCTTTTTCGTTGGTATGGCTGCGTATTTCCTCTATGGACTGGTTTGGTACTGCGGTCACGTTTTCTTTTCCCGCTTTGGCATCTTTTTCGCCCCGTGGAAGAGCATCCTGCCCGGCCGCTGCTTCGAGGCCGAGGTTTTCAGCAATGGCTCTGGCGCGTTTCTTTTTCTTTTTGGAAGCAATTATGATAAACGCGAGAAGTATTATCATAAGCAGCAGCGCGGCTCCGCCCATAATGAGGTATTTGGTAGGTACGGACTGCTGCGGGGCTGCCGTGACCGGTTTGGTTGAAGTAGCGAAAGTACTGTTAAGCACTACGACTTTTTCCGCGGCTACGCCCGCGGCATTTGCCACCGCCCCAGCGATGTCGGACTTTGTCTGGTCTGTCATGGCGGGGCTGTTTATAATAACTGAAACGGTAAGGTCTTTAAGTGAAGCCGCTTCGCTTTGTATCTGCTCCTGCACCTTGCTTACAAGGTACTCGTATGTTTTGCTGTCTTTCGCCGTTATGGTGTTGCCGTCGACGGTAACACCGGGGTAAGTCGTGGTATCGGAGTTTGACTCGGTACCGGCCACGCCGCCGGTGCTTGAAGCGTTCTTTGTTACCTCGTCGCTTTCCTGTGATTTGCTTATGATGCCCTTGTTGTCGCTTGTAGTTGGGTTATAGGTGATTATATCCTGTATTTTTTTATCAAGATCCATCTGGCTTTTGACGCTTACGGTTACATTTTTCTTACCGTAAGAAGGGGAGAGCAGGGCAATGATTTTATTTTCAATATTTTTTTCATACTGGCTTTCAATTTTAAGCTTAAATTCGGACATATCTATCTGTGTCCCGTTCGAAACGCCGCTGCTGTCGGCGCTTAACTCTTCGCCGCTCGAGTCTGTAATGGAGACATTGTCGGTGGTAAGGTTCGGCACGCTGGTGGCAACGAGGTTTTTAATGCCGTTTACCTGAGCCGCGCTTAAAGACGCGCTGCTTTTGACCTTTACTGTTACGGAGGCCGTCGCCTTTTCGCTGCTTTCATCCCACGCATACGTTTCTGTAGACGGTATGGTTATGGTGACGTAAGCCGAAGCTATCGGGTCGAGTGTTTCGATTATTTTCTGCAGACGGTCCTGCAGGCCGTACTGCTCAATGATTTTCCTTTCGCCGTCGGGCGTCATAGTGTTTATATTGTTAAGGAAAAAATCATAGCCGAGAGTTGTTTTTGGGTAACCGTCGCTTGCAAGCTGCATCCTCAGCGAGTCTTCCTTGTCTTCTGGCACATATATTGTGCCGTCGTCGTTTTTGCACTGGACGCCGGCTTCCTGTATTTTGGTTGTGACCTGCTGCGCCTCTTCGGTCCCGAGGCCTGAGTAAAGCACCGTGTAGGGGGTCTGCCTGTTAAGCGCAAGCCCTAAAACGACCGAGGCGGCAACAATGCAACCTAAGACGATAAATATAATCCTTTTTGCTTTTTTCGACAGCTTGCCCCATGCGTTTTTTACAGGGTCAATATATTTCTGCAGTTTTGCATTCATCTTTAACTTCTTTAAGATAAGACAACCCGCCCTTTCAGAGAATAACGGATAATATCAGATGTGCCGTCAGAGGCTCATCTGCATTATCTCGTTGTACGCATCGAGGACCTTGTTCCTCATCTGCACAAGCAGGTCTACCGACAGGCTTGCTTTTGATGAAGCAATGGTTATGTCGTGCAGGTTGTCGGAGTTGCCTGTTGCCATTTTATAGACTTCGTTATCGTAGTCCGCCTGCGTCTGCTTAACGTTATTTACGGCTGTTTCAAGGATTGACTGGAACGGGGTGGTTTCCTGCTGCGATGAGGCAGATGATTCCTTAAGGCTTTGGAGCTCCTCAAGGGAGTTTATTTTTGATATAGGCACTATTGTATTCAATATAATCACTTCCCGACTTCGAGTGCTTTGGATGCCATGTTTTTCACGGCGTTGAGCACTGTCAGATTAGCGCTGTAAGCGCGTGTGGCCGACATCATATCTATTGTTTCCTTTACTATGTTTACGTTTGGCATCTGCACGTAGCCGCTTTCGTCGGCGTCAGGGTTTTCAGGGTCATAAACAGGCGTGGAGGGCGTGTCGTCCTCCACTATGCCGGTAACCTTGACGCCCTTTGCCGCGGCGCTTTCACCTGAGATGCGGCTGTCAAGCGCATCTTTAAAGGATCCGCCTTCATCTGCCGGCTGGAAGACAACCATTTTCCTTTTATAAGGGCCGCCGCTTTCGGTGCGCGTTGTCTGTGCGTTTGAGATATTTTCCGAAATTATATCCATACGCAGGCGCTCCGCTGTAAGCGCCGAACCGCTTATGTCAAGTGAGTTTAAAAACGCCATGTCAAATCTCCTTTTTTAAACTGGCTTTGTGTTTAACGTAAAAAACGGCGTTACTTGCCGCCGTTGACAGCCTTGCTCAAACGGGTAAAGGAATCGGAAATCTCCTGGAGAGAATAAAAATAATTAATTTCCGTACGTGCAAGGTCAATGTTCTGTTGTTCGAGGTTGACGCCGTTCCCGTCGGCGCGGTATGTGTCGCCGTCGGCTGTGGACGTTACCGGGCTTATGCTGTCAATGCCGGAGATAAGCCCGCTGCGCGTGCTGTTCCCCGTGTCTGCGAGCTGCGAGGAAAACTGGTCCTCAAAAGAAACGCTTTTGGTTTTGTAACCGGGCGTCTCATAGTTTGCAATGTTGTCGGATATTGCTTTCTGCCGTTCCCAAAGGCCGTCAAGGTCTTTGTTGAGGAGAGAGGTGGAAACACTGTCCATCCAGTCCATGCAATCACTTCCTTCGCAAAGATTTATTTATGGTATCAGTAATATTGGCGGATACCGGACAAAGCGCCGGCAAGGTATAATGTACCGCTTAAAGCATCTGCTTAATTATTATCTATATTCCAGTATATTATCACGCAAAATATAATAAAAGTCAATATTTTTTCCATATTTACCGGATACCGTCGGATACGGCAGAAAAAATGACTAATATGTCGATATGAACTGTAAAATACAGGCGCCGTAAGCTGCCCAGTGCGTTATTGCGTCATAAAGATTAGAAAATTAAGCATTTAACTACAAGGCGTTAAAGAAACCTAAATAAATAATATAAATTGCTAAAAAGAACAATATAGGGCATAAAAAATACCGCGCGCACGAAAAAACGTACAATTCGGCAAGCGGCGCGTAAATAATTAAAAAGTTTACAGCAAAAACTGCCGCAGCGTAAGTCAGGTGGAAAAATGACAAATCACTATTATATTTTCGACATTAAATGTATATAACAATATTATACAGCCGCGCAATAAGAAATACAATAACTTTCACAATAAATTTATTTAATTTTAGCAAAAAAATAGTTATTTATTGTTATTTATGTTCTGTGCACAATATTATAACAAAAAAACGCATAAAATCATATAACAAATCCGCCGTTTACGGCAAAAACCTGTCCGGTTACGAAGTCAGAGCCTGCCGAGGCTAAAAAAGCTATTGCAGAAGCAACGTCGTCCGGCGTGCCCAGGCGGCAGAGAGGGGTTTCGTCTTTAAGGGAGCTTATTGTTTCGGCGTTAAAGCATTCGTTCATTTCAGTGCTTATAACTCCGGGCGCTATGCAGTTTACCTGTATGCCTGAAGGGCCGAGTTCCTTTGCAAGAGCTTTTGTAAAGCCTATGACGGCTGCCTTAGCGGCTGAGTAGTGGACTTCGCAGGAAGCGCCCGCCTGCCCCCACATGGAAGAAATATTTATGATTTTGCCCTTTTTAGCGTGTACCATGTATGGGAGGGCGCACTGGCAGCAGTTGAAAACGCCCTTCACGTCGACCGCAAACATTTTGTCCCACTCGGACTCCGTAATGTCTGAAAAAAGTTTTTGCTGGGCTATTCCGGCGTTATTTACGAGGACGTCTATGTTTCCGGCGCGCTTAAACATTTCTTCCACCTGCAAGCGGTCGGAAACGTCGGCTCTGTAAGCTTCCGCGTGTGCGCCGCCGGCGTTAAGTTCTTCCGCGAGCGACAATGCGGCTTTTTCAGAATGGAGATAATTGATGGCCACTGAAAATCCGTCTGCGGCAAGTTTTCGCGCCGCGGCCCGCCCTATGCCGCGCGAAGCCCCCGTTACCAAAGCGTTACACAATTAAAATACCTCCTGCCGCCGCCAGCCTGTTTTTCAGGCTTGGGTTTATATAATTTAGTATATCAGATATACTTTACGCCGGCCGTGGGTTAATGTATTTCCGGATTGCTAAAAACAAGCGGTAAAAATAAATTAAATTGCGGCGTGCATCGCAGCGCGGAAACGCCGCGGCAGTTTCCGGCCGCGGCGATGATAAAAAGCAATGCGCAATTACTAAGTTAATCTTAACTTAACCCAACGTGTCAATACCGTCTGAAAACGCCGCGTCAATAGCATCGGCGGGGGAGTCTGCCTGCGCCTTTGTTATGAGGCTGACTGCGGTTTCCATGTTTGCCGGTTCCGCGGACATTATCTGCTGCATGCCGGCAAGGGTAGAACCTGCGGCGGCCTCCGGAGCTTTAAGGTTCCCGCTGACGGCCGCGGCGGAGGCCAGAGAAGCGCTGTGCGCGAGTGAGAAAGCCCTTTTGTAAATTTCCGCGAACGACCCTAAGTACTTGTACTGTGAAAAGCCCGAGCTTTTTGCAGTGCCTGACGAAACGCCGCCGCTTTTCTTTTTCGCGCGTTTTATCTGCTCTATCTGCCGCTGCACTTTTGAAATAAGGCTGTTAAGTTCCTTGATTTTAGCGTTTACATCGGAAGAAGACCCGCCGTGGCCTTTTGAGTATTCCTCGTAATCGGATTTCATTTTTTTAATGCTCTGCTCAAGCCTTGTAAGCTCGGAGATTTTACCTGATAAGGCATCATAGGAACCGCCTGTGCTTACGGCTGTTTCAGAAACCGGCTGTGTACTCATCTTTCATACCCGCTCCCGCTTAAATAAAATATATTACAATTATTTTGTAAGCATATAAAATAAGATTCCCTTTATTATATATTATCGCCTAAAAATGTAAAAAATTTAGCGGCTTGGCAATTTTATTTCATATTATTTTATCGGGCGTTTAGGCTGCCGGGTATTTTTTTGCTTTAAACAGCTCCGCCACTGAAATTTTGCGAATCGGCGGCGAGGCCAAGCTCATAAGGACTTGCCATATTATTCCTTATGGCCCTGTCGCGCAGAAAGATATAAAGCTCGGCGAAAGAAGCCTCAAAGTACGGCGCGACGAAGAGGCAGCCAGCGTATATAAGTATTGAACCGACGGTTTTGCCGCCTGCGGATACCACTATTGCCCCGGTTAAGGCCGCGAGTATAAACCACCCGGCGAAAGACAGCATGAAAACGAAAATGCTCCCTTTTTCGCCTTCCGTCATAGCACGGCTTATTTCTCTTGCGCGCCCTCCCGGAAGATGCGGGTTGTCTGAAAGGATGTACGGCACCATGCAGTACTCGAGGGACTTTACAATGCCGGGTATTATAAGCAGAAAAGTCCACAAGACTATAAATAGCCTCGTAACGAACATTGTGCCCACGCCGTCGGCCCACCCGTTTTTGAAACCGCTGAAGACGTTTCTTATGTCCGCCGCACCGAACCTGTTTCTGACGAAAAACCTCGCGCTGCCTATGGCAAGCGGGTAGCCGATGAAAATGCCGTACAGTGTGGTTATAAGAAATAAAGGCAGGCTAAGGAAAACCTGCTCAAGTATTTTTTCATAGTATAACGCGGACTGTGTTTCAATGCCCGTATAGTCTATATTTACGTTAAGCGGAAGAAACTGCGGTATATAGTTTATTACTGCGACTATGGCACAGGCGGCTAAAGCGTAAAAATATTTGCCGCCCAGAGCCTCTTTGGCGTTTGACTTTATGATGCTTCTGCTCCACATATGCTGTCCTCCTTTATATAACCGGTGCCGGCATGTGCTTCAGACGTACGTAAATATTATCTCACAGTTTCCGCTTATGGTGTAAGGCCCGAAAGAAGCGGGCACGAACACGCTGCCGCCTTTTTCAAACTCTATTGCTTCGGCTCCGGCCCCGTGCAGGCTGCCCTTGCCGTTTATACATATTATAGAGTTGAAGCTGTTTTCACCGGCGTTCATTTCGGCTTCATTTATTTTCATGTCATATACGGTGAAATATTCACATGACGCAAGCAGCGTGCGGGAATACCCGGGGAAGGTTTCCGCGGGGCCCTGAGGGCTTGACTGCCTCTCAGGAGGGGCAAGCCTTGTCACGTCCACAGCGTTTGCGATGTGGAGCTCACGCGGCTTGCCGTCTTTGCCGAGCCTGCCGTAGTCGTAAATGCGGTAGGTAATGTTTGAGTTCTGCTGTATCTCCGCGAGCAGTATGCCCTCGCCTATGGCGTGCAGCGTGCCGGAGTCTATGAAGAAGACGTCGCCTTTATGGACGTAGGCCTTGTTGAGCACTTCCAAAAGCGTACCGTTTTCAATCCTCTCTTTAAACTCCCCTTTTGAAATTTTGTGTTTGAAGCCGTAGTAAAGGAAGGCTTCGGGCTTGCAGTCTATGATATACCACATCTCTGTTTTGCCGAAACCTCCGCCGTGGGTTTTTGCGTATGCGTTGTCAGGGTGTACCTGTATGGACAAACTGTTTTTAGCATCTATGAGTTTTATCAAGACCGGAAAATACGGGAATTTTGCGCAGTCACTGCCGAGGGCCTTTATGCCGGCCTTGTTTATATATTCAGGCAGTGTAAGCCCGCCGCAAGCGCCTCCGTCTACAACGGAAGGCCCGTCAGGGTGGCATGACAGCTCCCAGCTTTCCGCTGCTTTGTCAGAAGCGGTTTTCTGGTTATATTCGGTTATGAGCCGCGTCCCGCCCCATATATAATCTTTACATACTGCCGTAAGCTTGAACGGTTTGAGTTCAGACATGTAATAAAATCCGTCCTTTCTTTTGCGCTCAGGGGAAAAGCCCGGCAGGGCTGCCGGACATATATAATTATATGCCGGTTAGCGTGCAAAATTTTTCTTTTGGGTAAAAACTTTGCGCGATGAAGCGGCGCCACTTAACGGCCGTCCGCTATCTGAGCCTGCTTAAGATTATGCCGGCTATAGCGCCGAGCGGCGCCTGCTTTATGACGGCGCCTTTTTCGTATGCCACCATGGGCATGCCGTAAACCACGCTTGAGTCTTTGTCCTGCCCTATGGTGTACGCGCCGGCTTTCCTCATTTCAAGCAGACCGTCGGCACCGTCGCCGCCCATGCCGGTAAGTATGACGCCGATGGCGTTTTTTCCGGCTGCTTTGGCCGCGGAGCTGAACAGGACGCCCACGGAGGGGCAGTGGCCGTTAACCCTTTTGCCTTCTTTGCATCTGACAAAGTAACCGCCGGCGTCTTTTGAGAGCATCATGTGCTTGCCGCCCTCGGCTATGAGCGCACAGCCGCGTTTTACGCGGTCGCCGTCCTTTGCCTCGCTTACGTTAAGCGAAGTTATTTTATTGAGCCTTTCGGCGTACATATGGGTAAAGCCCGCCGGCATATGCTGTACTATGACTATGCCGGGTACGTCGGCTGGAAGCTCAACCAGCACCTGCGCGGTGGCTTCAGTACCGCCCGTTGAGGCGCCTATAGCTATAATATTATAATCCGGGTTTTTATTTTGGCGGATTACGCCGCTTTTAGCCGGCCGGGGCGTAATGTTTAATTTTTGGTTTATTACGGAACACAGTTCCGCGCAGAACTCGGCAAATTTTTTTTCGCTTGGGTTTCCTATTTCAACGAAAGCCGCAGCCCCCGCATCGGCTGCCTCCTGCGCTGCGCTTCCGTCAGGCCCTATGGCAACTACAAGCGGCGGAGGCTCAGGCAGGCCGAGCGCCGCCAAAGCCTTGCCGAACGGCACGCCGGCAAATGAAATGTTTGCGACAATGCAGTCGGGAACAAATCCGTTTATTATGCTTTCGGCTTCCGCAAGCGTGCCCGCGGTTTTTACCGCTTTTGCCCCGTGCATGTTTATGGATTGCTGCAGGGCAATCCTCATTGGCAGGGAATTGTCTGCCACAAGTATTTTAACCGTACTCAGGTCCATTTAGTATCTTATCCTTTCAGGTAAATGGACGGTTCAATGTATTTGAAATCGACGGTGTCCCGCTGCACCGTTTCCGAATGCCCTATAAAAAGATAGCCGCCCGGTTTTAAAATGTCGTAAAATTTTTTGATTAAATTGTTTTTTGTCTGTTGGTCGAAGTAAATCATAACGTTGCGGCAGAAAATAAGGTCGAACCTGCTCCTGAAAGGGAACGGCTCCATTAGGTTGAGACGTTTGAAAATGACTTCCCTTTTTATCTCCTCGCTTATGGCGTACTCGTTTGAGGAAGTTTTTTTAAAGTACCTTTTTTCCCATGGGGCAGGTATGTTTTTAAGGGATTCAGGTGAATAAACGCCTAATTTTGCTCTTTCGAGTACGTGTGTTGAGATATCGGTCGCAAGTATGCGGTAATCCCATGTTTTATCTAAGGCAAAGAAGTCCTTCATAACCATTACGGCGGTGTATGCTTCCTCGCCGGTAGAACAGCCGGCGCTCCAGATTTTAAGGACCTTGTTTTTGTTAAGCTGCTTTTGCCCCGGCAGTATTACGTCCTTTAAAAATTCGAAGTGGCGCGGTTCGCGCATAAAGTATGTATGGTTTGTAGTCAGCTTGTTCAGCATGGTGTTTAACTCGGCCGGGTCCCGCTTTATCAAGTTTATATATTCTGTAAAGCTTGTAAAACCGTGTTTAGCAAGTACGGAGTACATGCGCGCTTCTATAAGCAGCCGCTTTTTTATAAGGTTTATCCCGTAATTCTTTTTTATGTAAGTTACGAGTTCGTTAAACTCCGCATCAGTCAGCTGAATCATTGGCCCTCCAGATGAAAAAATTTCCTGCGTTTGTTACATCCTTGATTTTTGCCGCGGCCTCCCGCAGCGGGAGAGACCGCGTGAGCGCGGGCGTGCGGCGTTACGCGTTGTTGTAAACGTTCTGAACGCTGAGTATGAGGCTTATGTTGCCGTCGCCGAGTATGGCGCAGCCGTCAATGCCGGTTTTGCGCACTTTAAACTGGTTAAGGTAAGCCGGCAGCGGTTTTACGACTACCTGCTGCTCGCCGAGGAGCGCGTCGGCAAAAATGCAGAATGAATTTTCGTGCGTTCCAACGAGTATGACTATGCCCTTGCTAATGTCTTTGACTTCGGTATCTATGTTATATATCTTATGCAGCCTTACGACGGGGTAGTATTTGTCGCGGACCATTATGATTTCATGCATGTCGGTGTCAAACATGACGCTGCCTTCGGGCACTTTGAAGGACTGGAGGATATTCTTTATAGGTATGGTAAACATGGTGCCGCCGACTGATATTTTCATGCCGTTGACTATGGCGAGCGTAAGGGGTATCTTAAAGACTATGGTAGTGCCCTGGCCGGGCGTGCTGTCTATGGATACGTCGCCGCCGATCTTTTCTACGTTCTGCTTTACTACGTCCATGCCTACGCCGCGGCCTGAGTACTCGGTAACGACTTCATTTGTCGAAAAGCCAGGCATCAGCAGGAACTGGTAGGCTTCGCTGTCGGTGTAGTCTTCTTCGGGTTTTGTGAGCAGGCCCTTCTTTTTCGCTTTTTCAAGTGTTGCCGTCCTGTCTATGCCGCCGCCGTCGTCTGAAACCGTTATAAGTATCTCGCCGCCTGTGTTCTGGGCTGAAAGCGTTACGGTGCCTACTTCCGGTTTATCCGTCTGCGCGCGCTTTTCTTTTGTTTCTATGCCGTGGTCCATCGCGTTGCGCACAAGGTGCATTATAGGGTCTGAAATGCTGTCGACTATGGTTTTATCCACTTCGGTTTCCTCGCCTATGAGTACGAGCTGGGCTTTTTTGTCAAGCTTCCTGCTCATGTCGCGCACGATGCGGTTCATTTTTTGGAATACGGTTGAAATGGGAACCATGCGTATGGACATGACTATTTCCTGCAGCTCGTCCGTCAGCTTTCTGAGCTGGCGCGACGCCTTAGTGAAGTTGTTGTCAAGGCCGGCCTGCTGGAGCGTCGGGTTTGACGTCACCATAGACTCGGTTATAACGATTTCGCCCATAAGGTCCATAAGGCTGTCAAGCTTTGACAGGTTGACGTTTATGAGGCTCTGCTTGACGGGCGCGTGCACTTTTTCGGCGTCAGGGACGGCTTTAAGCTGGGTGGGCGCTCCCGGCTGGCCTGCGGCGGAGCGGGTTTTTTCAGTGGGCGCCGCCGCGGGTGCTTCGCCGCATATGACGGTGTAGTTCTTGGCGTATGTAAAGCTCTTTATGACAAGGATGGCCTTGTCAAGCTCGATTTTGTCTTTTGTAAAGATAAGAAAGCCGTCTTTCATTATCTGGTTTGACGTTGCGCTGTTTGTTTCTATGTCTTCGGGGTAAAAACGGAAGTCGTCGCACGCATCGTGCAGGTTGTTTACGAGCATGAAGGCGCGCAGGTTTTCCATCTGCGCTTCTTCGTCGAAAAACGTTTTTACAGCGCAAGGGTAGCCCTCGCCGAGTTCTTTCTGTATTATTTCACCGTTAGGCTCTTTTTGCGCCGCCGCGGGCGCTTTCTGAGCCGGCAAAGCCGCCTCTGAGGGCGCTTTTGCCGCGGACGGCGCTGCGGATGAAATTTTTTTAAGGAAATCGTTAATTTCTTTTTCAAAAGTGCCGATATCTGTAGTAAGCGGTTCGCCGCTCTGCACTTTACCGACTTCCGCTTTAAGGAAGTCGCTGCACCTGAACATAAGGTCGAAAAGGTTTTCTATATCTTTGTGCTTTATGCCGTTCTCCCTTACATAAGCGAACAGATCCTCCGATTTGTGGGAGATGACCGTAAGGCTGTTGAACTCCATCATGGCGGAGGAGCCTTTGATGGTGTGCATTATCCTGAAGATTTCGTTTATGCTGTCTTTGTCGAAGCTCCCGTTTTTTTCGCATTCGATAAGTATTTCATCAAGATGTTCGAGCAAGTCGTTTGTTTCGAAAAGGTAAACGTCGAGCATTGACTCGTTTGTATTATCCATAATTTTCACTCCCGTACTGAATAATAGAATATATTTATTATATAATATCATATCGGCCGATTTTTGGCAAAGTTTACTTCATATAGATGTTTATTTTTACATAAGGAGTGTTTTTATGCCTGACAATTTACGGATTTCGGCTCCGGCGACGGCGGTCGAAGATGTAAACAGGCCCGACGGGGCAGAGCGGTCGCCGCTCGTACACCCGGCGCAGCCTTCAAAGGTTACGCGTCCGGACGGTGACGGTAAGGGCAGGGACCTTGACAGCTTCCTGCTTGAGGAGGACTCCGTTTTCGGCAGGTTCATAGCAAGGCTGAAAGAAACTCCAACGCTTGACCGCACTTTGGGTAAAGTAGTTACCGCGGCGCTCGCGGAAGCGCCGGCGGCCGAGGGCGGTGAGGCCGCCCAGGCAGCGGCGCCGCTGAGGGACTTCGCTGGGCAGATAGCTTTAAAGCAGGAAGACATGCTTGAAAGCCTGATGTTCCAGCAGGAAAACGCGACGGTTTTTTCGGGCGGCCTGTTCGGCATGCTCAAAGAGCTTTCGGCAAGGAGCGGCGACCCGCAGCTTGACCTGCGCATAGCCGACTTCCTTAAGGCTTTCGAGGGTTATTTTTCGGCGGAAAGCACAACAAAGTCCATTGCTCAGGGACTGCAAAAGATGCAGGGCGAGATACCCGCAAACTACGCAAAGGAGCTTAAACAGCTCGCGGATAAAATAACCGTGTCGCCTGCCGGGGCAAACGCAGGTAAAAACCTTGAGGTGCTTAAAAAAGAAATAGTGCCGTACCTCGGCAGGTATGTTGCCAAAACAAACGACTACGGCAAGGTGCGCGAGGGCATATCGATGCTTATGCACGATATCTCCGGCCTTGAGGCCGGTACAAAAAAGAATTTGGCGGCAAAGTACGGCGACCTTTCTTCATATTGCAGATACAATTTAAAGCTGACCGACGGGGCAATGCGCCTTTTGGATTCTTTTTTTGCGGAAGCCGTGAAGAAAAATCTAAACGAGGCCGGCGACAAGTTCTCAGACTCTCTCATTAAACTTATCTCGCTCGGCGTAAAGGACGGCGCTGAAGGCGTCGATAAATCGGTGTTCCGCGACATGTGTACGTCGCTGCTGCTCGACAACAGCGTGTACATGCCGTTTGTACATATGTACCTGCCCGTGGATTTCCAGGGAAAATCTATGTTCGCGCAGCTTTGGGTGGAAAAAAACAAGGCTGATGAAAAGACGCCAGCCGCCGCCGAAAAGCGCACGAGGCTGTTCCTGACGTTTGACATAGAGGAACTTGGGTATTTCGAGGCGGAGGTACGCCTTTTGGGCAAACATGCGGAGCTTAGCCTTAACTGCCCGGAAAAGCTCAGGAAGTACAAAGGCGAAATAACGCCGGAGATTTCCGGCATACTTGACAGGAACGGTTTGACGCCGGACGGTGTGAAGCTTGAGTTCGGCAGGCGGCCGGAGGTAGGGGAGAAGATTATTGAAATGGTGAACGAAAGGAAGAGGATTGTAAATGTCTCGGTTTGAAGACCTGCGCAAGGCCGCGGCGCTTAAGTATTCGGAAGACTCTCCCGGTACGGCTCCGGTGGTTGTGGCCTCGGGCATGGGCTACACCGCGAAACGTATAGTAGACATAGCCGTGCAGAACGGGGTGCCGGTTTACAAGGACGACTCCCTTGCCGGACTTTTGTCGCAGCTTAACGAGGGGACGGAGATACCGCCGGAGCTTTATAAGGCGGTAGTGGATATTTACGTTTATTTCCTTCACTACGGTTCCGGCGGCAAAAATGAGAAGGCGCCGGCGGCCGTTCCGGACGGCGAAAAGGAGGAAAATTCAAGCTAATATTTTTTCTAAAAAAATTAGTCATTTTTTGAAAAAAGGCTCTAAGTATGGTATAATATAGTCAATTTAATATTTAATTTCTGTAAAAGCAGCGCAGCCCGGCGCACAAGCCGCAGGATGGCTGCTGTAAAGCCGCACTGGGGCGGCGTTTTCACCATTAGTGGCGGATAGGAGGCTTTTTTATGGGAAAAGTGAATAACCTGAAGAAAAAAAGCAGAAACAAGGATGCGGCGGCCAAAGTTGTAAATACGGAGAAATATCTTACTTTCCATATAGACAACCAGCTTTACACTGTACCGACTTCCGAAGTAGTCGAAATCATCCGCATGCAGCCCATAACTTATATGCCGAACCTTCCCCCTTACGTAAAAGGCGTTATAAATCTCCGCGGCAAGATAGTTCCCCTTATAGATATGAGGCTTAAATTCGGTAAGGAAGAACAGGAGTACGGTGCCCGCACGAGCGTTATAATAGTCGAGTACGGGGAGTTTACGGTAGGGCTTATTGTCGACTCTGTCAAGGATGTCCGCGACGTTTCGGAGGACCAGATCAGCTCTGCGCCGAAGTACAAAAAAGACATAGGCGACAACTATATAAAAGGCATAGTTTCTTTAAAAAAAGAATCGGCTATGCTTATGGATATTGCAAAGGTGCTGGTACATAAAAAAAAGGCGGAGAAGCAAAAGGCGGCAGATGACGCCGACGACCCACAGCGCGTGCCTAAAACAGCGGTGCAGTAAGAGTTTATATAAAAAGTGGGGTAATACGAATGCTGCCTATTTCCGAACAATATGTGAGTTCACCGTGTGAAGTAAAGACTATGGCTGACGAGCCCCTCCTGTTCGGCTATATAACCGAAGTAAACAGCGGGGATGGGGAAAATATAGTTATAAGCGGAAAAAACGGTGACCTGCCGGTTATCCACTGCAACACGCGCGTGACGGTCAATGTCTTTAACAGCCTGCTCGGGTTTAAAGTGCTGGTAGGCGTGGTGTTCGTTTCTTCACGTGAGCTTTTAAAGGTAACAGACCTTCAGAGCGCGGCGGATTATGAGAAACGGCACTTTTTCCGCGTGAAGGTAAGAATACAGACCGATGCCTGCAAAATGCTGGATGAAGATATAGAACAGGGTTACAGCGAACAGCGCTTCCCCATCGTAATACACAACCTGAGCTTAAGCGGGGCCGCGTTTGAAGCAGCAGGGGAGCAGGCGCTGCGGCTCAACGACAGGATATGTATAATACTTATGCTGTACGGCAGGAAAGCGGCGCTTTTAGCTAAAATAGTAAGGATAGTGAACAACGGCGGGGCTGATACTTTCGGATGTGAATTTTTAGATAATACGGGCAGGCAGTTCGACCTTTTGGCGAGGTACCTTTTGGACTGCCAGCGCGAGCAGATACAGTTATTTAAGCAGAACCGCATGTGAAATTTTCGGAGTTAGGATGCGGCGCCCATCGGGCCGCGCCAGCCCGGGCAAGTTTGCAGGGCTTAAATTCCGGCGATAAAAACGGAGTGTAAATATGGAAAATCAAAATATTGAAAATGTGCCGCAGGCAAGCGACGAAGCAGCTGAACTTGAAAAAAAATACCTCACCTTTTGGACGGGCGAGGAGCTTTTCGGCATACCTATAACAGACGTAGTGCAAATCATAAGCATGCAGGAAATCACCGCCCTGCCTGACTTCCCCGACTACGCAAAGGGAGTCATAAACCTGCGCGGCGAGATAGTGCCTGTCATAGACATGCGCATAAGGCTCGGCAAGCCCGAGGCCGAGTACAACGACAACACGTGCATCATAGTGACTAACATAGAAGACAGCTATATGGGCTTTATCGTTGACACGGTCGACGAGGTCACGGATATAGAGGACGACAAGATATCTCCGCCGCCTAAAGTGTCCAAAGACATCACAAACAGGTACCTTACCGGCATAGGGCAGAACGGCGACAAAGTCGTCTTGCTGCTTGATATAGCTAAAATACTTAACGAGAACGAGTTCGAGCTTGTGACACAGACGGCAAAAGAAAATACCGCGGACAGCGGCGGCGAGGAACCTGGCGGCTCAAAATAAATCTTAACTTATCCGGGTACGAATTAATTAAGGGGAGATAAAAAATGAAAGATTCCAAGATGTTCAGATTTTTGACTTTTCTTTTGGCATTAACTGCACTGCCCTCGATAGCGTTTATAATCATTATATACTCGGCTAATTTGTCGGATGCCAATGCACTTTCAACCGTCAGGACAGTAACGGCGCCTATTTTTATTGTAGTGCTCGCGGCTGCGCTTATCTGCGGCGGTGTATTTATACCCAAAGCCAAAAAAGTTATCTGGCACTTTTTAGACCAAACGGAGCACATGGCAAATGAGCTTGGCGACGGAAAACTCAATATCACTATGCTTGAGGAAGACAACGCCGACACGCAGAAAGTCGTAATCGCTGTAAACGATTCATTTAAGGAAATTACGTCGGCTGTAGGCGAGCTTATAAGGCTGCTTGACGAGCTTGCGGAGGGGGACCTCACCGTAACCAGCGACTACGTTTTCAAAAGTGACTGGGGCGAATTAAGCGTAGCGCTGACTAAGGTAATAAATAATTTAAATGTAATTTTTAATAAGATACGCAACGCGTCCGACCAGACGACAAGCGGCGCCGACCAGGTGGCGAGCGCGGCTCAGGCTCTTGCGCAGGGCGCTACGGAGCAGGCAAGTTCCATAGAGGAGCTTTCGGCAACCATAACGGAGATTTCCGAGCATATCAAGAACAACGCGGCGAACGCCGCTAAGGCTGACGAAGCTTCACAGGATGAAAAGAAGAAGCTTGAAGATGCCGCGAGCGAAATGGAACAAATGACCCAGGCCATGGCGGAAATAAGTGAGACATCGCAGAAAATCAGCAATATAATAAAGACGATAGACGACATAGCTTTCCAAACCAACATACTCGCGCTTAACGCGGCAGTAGAGGCCGCGAGGGCAGGCGCCGCCGGCAAGGGCTTTGCGGTTGTCGCCGACGAAGTACGCAACCTTGCAAGCAAAAGCGCTGAAGCCGCCAAGGATACGACGGAACTTATTGAAAGCGCGATAAAGGCTGTAAACAACGGCAGCAAGGTAGTTGCAAAAACAGAAACAACAATAAACGAGGTTATGGAAGCCGGCGACAACGCGGGCAAGCTTGTAAATGCGATTTCACAGGCTACAAGCCAGCAGGCCACTTCCATCAGCCAGATAACCGAAGGCATACAGCAGATTTCATCGGTTGTACAGACTAACTCCGCAACGGCCGAGGAAAGTGCCGCAGCGAGCGAAGAACTTGCCGCGCAGGCGAAAGAGCTTAAGAAAACAATCGAGTGGATTAAGATAAGGACATCTTCGCAGGCAGAAAGCAGCCCTACAAGCGCTTTGCGCGTAGCGGATGACAACAATGCCATAACATCAAAGGAAAGTTCAACGGCGGCTGTTGCAAAACAGTTTAATGAAAAGTATATCTGACGTTTGGTACGTGCAAAAGGCCGCTCCGGTGTGTTTTAACAACCACACGGAGCGGCTTTTTAATGCGTTTTTTATGATTTTGAAAGATATAAGGTTTCCGCGTTTTTACGTGCCGTATCAAGTATATGCTGCGCGGTAACGCCGCGCAAAGCGGCAACTTTTTGGGCAACATATGTTATCAGTGTTGAGTCATTGCGTTTGCCGCGGAAAGGGACCGGAGCCATATACGGGCAGTCGGTTTCAAACAGAAGCCTGTCGTCGGGGATCATTTTGGCTACTTCCAAAGGGGTTTTAGCGTTTTTAAATGTTACAGCCCCCCCGATGCCTATATACATGCCGAGCCGCAGGACTTCTTTTGCCATTTCAACGCTTCCGGAAAAGCAGTGTATGGTTCCCGCGGGCTTTAACCGGCGCAGGATTTCCATTGTATCGCCGTGTGCGTCCCTGTCGTGGACTATTATGGGCAGTCCGCGGTTTTTCGCAAGTATTATCTGCTTTTCAAAAAATTCTTTTTGAAGTCCGCGCGGCGGACCGTCTTTAAAATGGTAGTCAAGGCCTATTTCTCCTACAGCTACGGTCTTAGGGCGGCTTAAAAGCGAGCTTAGGCGGCTTTCCCAGTCAGGCGGCACATCGGAGAGGCACTCCGGATGTATACCGGCCGCAGTGTAAATATACGGGTATCCGGCCGCAAGGCCGGCGGACTTTTCTGAAGTCTGCAAATCGCTGCCGCAGTTAATAACTCCGCACACGCCGCCGTCCGGCAGAACGGAAGTGAGAAGCCGCTCCCTGTCGCCGTCGAAAGCCGTATCTTCATAATGGGCGTGCGTATCGAAAATATTGGCGTACCCGCTCATCTAATCTTGCTCCCGGCCGGTATGCCGTCGGCAAAAATCACCTTCACGCTGTCCTCGCCAGCGTCGGCCGCTAAGATCATGCCTTCGCTTTCAACACCGCAAAGCTTTGCGGGTTTAAGGTTTGAAACGACTATAACGGTGCGGCCGATGAGATCCTCCGGTTTATACCACTGTGATATGCCTGAAGCTACGGTGCGCCCGCTGCCGCCGTCGTCAAGCGTAAGCTTTAAAAGCTTTTTTGATTTTTTGACAGGCTCGCATGCCGTAACCCTAGCGGCACGCAGGTCTACTTTGGCAAAGTCATCTATAGATATCTGCGCTGTCCCCTCGGGCACCGCATCTTTTTTATCAGCTTGCGGGGTCGGTATGAGCTTGTTAAGCTCATCTATTTCCTTGTCGACGTCTATGCGTGGGAAAAGCGCCCTGCCCTTTACAACTTCTGCATCTGCAGGCAAAACGCCCCATTCGGCGGTGGAAGCATAAGTGGCGGCTTCACCTGAAGCGCCGATTTGCTTTTGTATTTCCGGCGAGGTCTCGGGCATGAACGGCTGTATAAATACCGATATTATGCGTAAGGTCTCACACAGGTTATAAAGTACCGACGCAAGGCGCGCCTTTTGGCTTTCTTCTTTTCCGAGCGCCCACGGGGCGGTCTCGTCGATATATTTGTTGGCCCTCGATATTACTTTCCATATTTCGGTCAATGCCGCGGAAAACTGGTACTTACCTACCGCCGCGTCGCATTTGCCGCGCAGGGCTAAAACCGCATCTATAAGCCCCTGGTCCTCGGGGGCGGGCTGGCGCTCTTTTGGCAGGCGCCCTCCGAAGTACTTCTGCACCATTGCCGTCGTACGTGAAAGGAGGTTGCCGAGGTCGTTTGCAAGGTCGGCGTTTATGCGGCCTATGAGTGCTTCGTTTGTAAAAAGCCCGTCGGAGCCGAACGGTATTTCACGAAGAAGGAAGTACCGTATGGCATCTACGCCGTACCTTTTGCAGAGGACAAACGGGTCGACAACATTTCCCTTGCTTTTGCTCATTTTGCTGCCGTCGCCGAAAAGGAGCCAGCCGTGGCCGTAAACCTGTTTAGGCAGGGGCAGGTCGAGCGCCATGAGCATTGCCGGCCATATTATGGTGTGGAAGCGCACGATTTCCTTGCCTACGAAATGTACGTCGGCCGGCCAGTATTTTTTGTAAAGCGAGTCGTCGTCCGAGGTGTAGCCGAGCGCCGTTATATAGTTTGTAAGGGCGTCAAGCCATACGTAAACGACGTGCTTAGGGTCAAAGGTAACGGGTATGCCCCATGAGAAGCTTGTACGCGAAACGCACAGGTCGTCAAGCCCCTGCTTTATGAAGCTTACCATTTCGTTTTTGCGGCTTTCAGGCTGTATAAAGTCAGGATGGTCTTCGTAGTATTTTAAAAGCCTGTCCGAATATTTAGAAAGGCGGAAAAAGTAGGCTTCCTCGTCGGCCATCTTAACTTCGCGGCCGCAGTCAGGGCACCTGCCGTCCTTTAACTGTGTTTCGGTCCAAAAGGACTCGCACGGAGTGCAGTACCAGCCTTTGTAGCGGCCTTTGTAAATGTCGCCTTTGTCGTGCAGGTCCTCAAAGATTTTCTGTACGGCCTTTACGTGGTAACCGTCAGTAGTGCGTATAAATTTATCGTTTGATATATTGAGCAGCTCCCAAAGCTTCCTGAACTGCGCGACGACTTTGTCGACATACTCTTTTGGGGTTACGCCTTCTTTTTCGGCATTCTGCTCTATTTTAAGGCCGTGTTCGTCGGTGCCGGTAAGGAACATCACGTCGTAGCCCTGCATTCGCTTGTAGCGCGCCATTGCGTCGCAGGCAAGCGTACAGTAGCAGTGCCCTATGTGAGGGTTGCCTGACGGATAGTAAATTGGTGTTGTGATATAAAACGTTTTTTTATCCATGATCTTCCTCCGGAATTATATAAAATTCAGGACCGGCGGCGAAAACGCACAAAATGTTCTTGCCGCAAAGCCGGCGTCAATGCCGGCGGCTCCGGCACCGTATATTTTATTATTATACCATCAAATACCACAGAATAAAAGCAGTAGATGAAAACGGTGGGGATTTTTTCCGTCAGCTTTCATCAGAAGAACTGCTGCTGCCGTAAAGGAATTCCCTGAGCAGCTGGCAGTTTTTTTCAAGGTCCGGCACGAGGACGTCCGCACCGTTGATTTTTTCGCTTTGGAAGGCGTTCTGCGCCGGCACCTGCATTTTATCCATATCGTAGTTTGAAGCCGTGACGGCTATGGAGGCAAGGTACACAAGCTCGCTGTCGGTGAGGTTTGTCTTTACGTAAGGCAGGTAGTCGTACATTATTTTATTTGCCTTTATAGGGTTGAGGGACTTTACTTTGCTTATGATAAGTGAAACTATCTGCCGCTGGCGCGCCGTACGGCCGAAGTCGTTGCTGCCGTCTTTGTCGGTTACGTACCTCATCCTCGCGTAGTAAAGGCACAGCTTGCCGTTTAGGTGGTTGGTGCCTTCTTTGAGGCTGCTCCCCATGACTTTGTTTTCGTAACGCGCGGCTTCTTTCGTCATTTCGACGTCTATGCCGCCCATTTTATCTATTATATCTTCAAAGTTATCACAGTTTACAGATACATATTTATCTATATTAACGCGGAAATTATTTTCAAGCGTCTGCATGGTCAGCGCCGCACCGCCGTTTGCAAAAGCCGCGTTGAATTTTGTTTTGCCTACCGTTGGTATGTCAAGGTATGTATCACGCATGAAAGATACCAGATGTATTTTTTTAGAGTCTTTGTTTATGGAAACGAGTATGTTTGTGTCAGACCGGCCGTCGGAGCCGTCCTTGTTTTTATCTATGCCCATAAGGAGTATGTTAAAAACGTTGTTGTTTGATATGATGCCCCATGACGGTGCGCCGGACGGTTGCTGTACGTACTGCCCCATATCGTCGCTGTCGACGTTGTCTGAGCGGTCGACGCGCGAGAGCATGATGTACGAGTAAGCGGCGACGCCGGCGGCAAGTATGAAAAGCGTGCAGACAATCCCCGCGAGCAGCTTTGTGCCGCAGCCGCGCTTTTTTTTGCGCGCGGGCTTGCGGCGGTTCTTGCTGTAAGACTTTGAACTGCTGTATATATCGCGGTCGACGTAGTAGTTGTACCTGTCGATATCCCCGGAGGGCTGGCTTGTCCTGCGCCTGCCGGAGCTGGAATAAATATCCCGTCCGCTGCCTGAAGGGTTCCTGCGGCTGTTATTACTCATTTTACACCTCTGAAAGTTATAGGAAACCACTTAATTTTATTGCAAAATCACATGCTTGTCAACAAAAACGGGTTTGGCATAACCCTTTATGGACCGCGGCATGAAAACGGCGGGCGGCGGCTTGGCAAGGCCGGAAACCGCCGCCACGCGATTCTCATGGACTTTGTACCGGCGGTCAGGCGTTTTGGTCCTTGCTGTCGGCTGCCGGCTCCGAGTAGTCCGAAACTTTCGGAGGGAAAAAGTCGTTTTCCGGAAATTCTAAACGTCGGAACATTTCGCGCGGGCTGTCCGAAGTAGGCTGTATCTCCCTTTCCGGCATGCAGAAGTCGTATGTCGGAACGAGCGCCGTAACCGTGCGGACAAGCTGGGTAATGATAAAAAGGCCGATGGTAACATATACCGTGCGCGTCATGGTGTAGTCGAACTCTCCGCCGTAAAGGCTGCAGATGCTGTCGGGTATCTTTACACCGCAGTCGCAGCACTGCGGCGAACGGCACACCTTTGAAGAAAGCCCTATCGGCTCTGAGACCTGGCACATTGCCCTAGGGAGTACCTTGCCGGTGAAAGGCTCCACGTCGGGGCTGGTACTGCTGCCGGAAGCAAATGTTTTTACGTTGCCTTCGCTGCCGAACAGTATAACGCGCTTGCACGCCGTGGCTATGCCGTGAACCTGCGACGGGCATGGCGACTGCGGACAGAATATGTCAAGTGACACGTCAAAAAAGAAAGTTTCATCCACCGCGTAAAAGCCCTGGTTAAACGGCACCGACTCAATGCCGAGCAGTACGTTTATAACATTGACGTCTTTTATCCTTACGTTTGCAGCCTGCTCAATGAGGTCATGGTTCTCTTTGGTGAAAAACACCCTGAGGTCTTCCATGTATTCTTTTGAACTGCATGAATCATATACTCTCTGTGCGTTTACACAAAAATTATCGCTTGGGCAATTTGATTTACGGGCACAGGCTTCTGTTTTATCCATAAAATTATCCTCCTAACATATCGATTTCAACCTTGTTTCTCTATAACATTTTATGGCGGCCGTTAAATTGTGTTACAGGAATACTTTACGGATAATAAAGGGAATACCGCGCCGGTGTTTTTTCCATTGGCTTAAAGGCATAAAAATGCCCCGCCCGGTAGTTTTTTTACAGGGCGGGGCACAGGTAACGGGCAGCGCCTAAGCCTGGGCGCCGCGGCCGGGCTTAGAAATGTTTTTAAGGGCTTCGCCGGCGTTGCTTTCACATGTGTGCGCGGTGGAGATATCCCCGAGCGCCAGCACTCCGCTAAGGCGTCCGCCGTCGACAATATAAAGCCTGCGTATCTGGTTTTCGCTCATCATGCGGGCCGCGTTTTGCACGTCCATTTCAGAACTGCCCACTACCGGCACCCTGCTCATTATGTCGGCAACTTTCTGCCTTCGCGGGTCCTGCCCGCCTGCCGCCGACCGTATGGCGATGTCCCTGTCGGTGACAACGCCTACAAGCTTGCCGTCGCTGCAAACCGGCACGGAGCCTACGTCATACTGCCGCATAAGTTCGGCGGCGTGCTGCACGGTATCACCCGCGTTTGAACCGGCAAGTTCTTTTGACATGATGTCTTGTACCTTCATAAAAAATCACCCCACAAGGTTATACTGCCCTTTAACAAACGTTTAATGCGGGGTAAAGTGTATTATGCCCTGCTGCCGCGCGAGAGACGCCTTTTAATTTAGGCGCGGCCTAACGTCAGGGTTTAAACCCTGTAATCACTCAAGGTAACCCGGGGTGGAAAGGTAGCGCGTGCCGGTGTCTGGTATAAGCGCGACGACGGTTTTGCCTTCGTTTTCCGGAAGGGCCGCCAGCTGGGCCGCGGCCCATACCGCCGCCCCGGACGATATGCCGGCGAGGACGCCGTCCAGCCTTGCAAGTTCCCTGCCGGCCGTGTATGCGTTTTCGTCGGTAACGGTTATGACTTTATCAACTGTTCCCGCGTCGTATGTTTCGGGGACGAAGCCCGCGCCTATGCCCTGCAGCTTGTGCATGCCGGGCTTTCCGCCTGAAAGGACGGGGGAGCCTGCGGGCTCTACTGCTATGACTTTAACGTCCGCGTTTTTAGATTTAAGGTATTTTCCCGCTCCTGAAACCGATCCGCCCGTGCCGGCTCCGGCAACAAAGAAATCAACATTGCCGTCTGTCCCGCGCCATATTTCAGGGCCGGTTGTTTCAAAGTGCGCTTTGGGGTTGGCAGGGTTTACAAACTGGCCCGGTATAAAGGAACCTGGAATTTCTTTTGCAAGTTCGTCAGCCTTGTCTATGGCACCTTTCATGCCCTTGGCGCCTTCGGTGAGCACTACCTCGCCGCCGTACGCCGTCAGCATCTGCCGGCGCTCGACACTCATGGTTTCGGGCATTGTAAAGATGGCGCGGTAGCCTTTAGCGGCGGCGACCATGGCGAGGCCTATGCCGGTGTTGCCGCTTGTAGGCTCTATTATTACGCTGCCGGGCTTAAGGAGGCCCTTCGCCTCGGCATCTTCTATCATGTATTTGCCTATCCTGTCTTTTGAACTTCCGCCTGGGTTCATAAACTCGAGTTTTACGAGGAGCCGGGCTTTAAGGCCGTGTTTTTTTTCATAACCTGAAAGCTCAAGCAGCGGGGTGTTGCCTATAAGCTCTGATATGCTTTTAGCTACTGCCATATTATTACTCTCCTTAATTACCGAAATTACTTTACGTGAATAAGATTATTATATCACGGTTAAGCGGCGATGCTCATGCTTACATTTTGCCGCGTATGCCTTTTATTATGGTACCGCCGCCTATGACAACGTCGCCGTCGTAAAACACGGCGGCCTGGCCGGGCGTTATGGCGGGCTGGGGCGTGTCGAACGTGACAAGGACTTTCCCGCCGGCTGACGGGGAAAGCGCTGCTGCGGCCTCGTGCTGCCCGTAGCGGGTTTTTACCGCGGCGCGCATCTGCCGGGTGACAGCTTCAACCGATATCATGTTAAGGCCGCCGACTTCCATGCCTGTAAAGAAAAGCTCGTCCCTGCCGCCTACCGTTACGGTATTTGACGCGCTGTCCTTTTCAATAACGTACTGCGGTATGCCGGCGTTAAGCCCTAAGCCTTTGCGCTGCCCCACCGTGTAGCATATCAGGCCGCGGTGCCTGCCGACGACACTGCCGCGCGGGTCCACAAAATTGCCGGGAGGGGACTGTACACCCATGATGTTTTGCAGGAAGTCGGTATACCCGCCCTTTTTTACAAAACAAATATCCTGGCTGTCGTGCTTGCGCGCGTTTACAAAACCGTGGAGCGCGGCGAAACGGCGAACTTCGCTTTTTTGCATTCCGCCGAGAGGGAACAGCGTGTGCGCAAGCTGTTCCTGCGTAAGCGTATAAAGCATGTAGGTCTGGTCTTTTGAAATATCGGCGGCCTTTTTCAAAAGGTACCGCCCGAGCCTTGCATCGTATTCCACTTTTGCGTAATGCCCTGTCGCTATGTAGTCACAGCCGCCCTCAACCGCGCGTTTAAGAAGCTCGCCGAATTTTATATATTTGTTGCAGTTTATGCATGGGTTGGGCGTTTGGCCGCGTTTATAACTTTCCGCGAAAGGCATGATGACATCCCTGCGGAATTCCCTGCCGAGGTTTATGACGCTGTGGTTAATGCCGAGCCTTCCGGCGACGCTGCGGGCGTCCTCTATGTCAGCGAGTGAACAGCACGGGTGCCTTATGCCGTCGAGGCCGACGTCTTCGTTTTCGAAAAGCTTGAGGGTTACCCCGCTTACAGTATAACCGCTTTCCATGAGGAGGGCGGCCGCAACGGAGCTGTCTACTCCGCCGCTCATTGCCGCCATTGCTTTAAGTGCCATCGTTTATGCCCCGCTTTCCGTTTTCGGCGGCTCGTCTGCAAACGTGCCGCGCCGTCAATGTATCAGAGCGGTATATTATCTTTTTCAAAGTTTACATCCCTTCTGTTTTGCGGTTAAGGTGTAAAAAAGCCGGCAGGTTTTTACCTGACGGCCATCATGCTTTTAATGCTGAAAAGCAACCGCGCGCACGTCCGCGGCCGGGCTGCGGCACACAGAAATGCCAGCCGCAGCACACTGCGCCCGTGAAGCGCGGAGTTTTGGCTGCATACCCGGTAAAATCGTTTCCTCTTACCCTGCCTGAAAATATATTAAACATGCTGAATTAAGAATTACTCTACAGGATACACCGTTTCGGCCATGCTGTCAAGGCAGCCGTAAAGTAAAAAGCCCTAAGGCTCAGGCGTCGGCGCCGCGCCTTTTTTTTAAGTTGCTTATATAGACGTATATGCCGCTGAACGCTATATTTATATAACACGTTATTATGCGCCATAAGATAATTGCCGGTATCATTGTCTTTTGCGAAAAGTAAGGCCCGAAAAATGCCGAGAAGCTCAGTTCGGCTGCGCCGGAGGAGCCTGGCAGCGGGACAAACGCCGAAACCATTGAAACGAAAACCTGCGCCGCTATCATGGTGCTTATATGGGCGCCGCGCAGGTTGAAGCTGCGGTAAATAAAGTAAGGTATAAAGCTGCTGAGCGTTATCTGCAGTATAATAAAGGCCGCGGCGGTGAGGTTAAGCTTCCATGTGTTGCCCATTATTTTTGAAGCATCATGGAAGATCTGCAGGTGCGCGTGTATCCTTTCATAACGCTCGTCGGGGTGCTTGCACATCTTGTATTTGCTAAGGACGTGCAGCACCGCGCGGAGGATCTTGTCCGTAAGTTTTTCGCTTACCATAAAAAGCATGACAATGGCTATGGAAGCGCCGTTTGCCAGCAGCCCGATTACTGTGAGAAAAGAAAAATTGCTTACGTTCTGCTGGAAATAGTGCAGCTTCATAACCATCATTACAAGCGCGTAAAACACGGTTATGATTTGGTATGTCAGGCTTTTTACGGCTATAATGGATGTCGCCATGCCGGTGTCCATATCCATGTCGCGCATGGCGATTACCTGTATAGGCTCGCCCGTGGAAAACGGCGTTATGGCGTTGTACAGCACGCCGACCATGCCTATGGTGAACGAGTTGTGGTAGCTCCACGCGTGGTCGAAATGGCGGCAGAAAATATGGAGGACTATACCCTCTATGAACCAGCCGATGACCGTACAAAGGAGGGCAAGCAGCAGCCATCTGATTTTAAGCGTTTTCATTGTCGCGCCAAGCTCGGCTATGCCGTTTGTGGAAAAAAGAAAATAGATAAGTATGCCGGCTGTAAGCGCGAAAGTGATGACGGTAAAGAGCTTTTTGCCTAAAGAGCTTTTTTTGTTTTCAGACATGTTATGAAATTCCTCAAAATATATATATAACGAAACGGGACAAATATTTATTAATGCATTTTTATTATTCTATAACATTCCGGTAAATTATACAAGTACGCCCGCAAAATGTACGGATTGCCGCGCAAAGGCAAAGTATATCCGCGTGCGGGGGATAATTTCATGCCGCCGCGGGAAAATATGCTGTGGGGTGTGTTGCAATGAAAGTGAAGTCAAAACTTTTTTATTTTTGGGAAATATTAATAATAATACTTCTTAATATACTCATAATTGCCGTAGTCTCAAACTCCGGCGGGCATGTGCAGACGCTTTCAAAAACCGGCTCAAGCGGCAGCGAAGTGCGGCAGATACAGACAAGGCTTAAAAGCTGGGGCTACTACAAAGGCACGGTAGACGGCGTGTACGGCACGCAGACAAAAAACGCCGTCATTTATTTCCAAAAGTCTAACGGCATTTCGGCAGACGGCGTAGCAGGCCCGGCGACTTTAAGGGCAATAGGGCTGCCGTCGGGCAGCTCCGGCAGCTCAGGGGGGGCAGGCGGATACGGTGAAAACGACGTGGCGCTTTTGGCGCGCGTCATCTCAGCCGAAGCGCGCGGCGAGCCGTATGTGGGCCAGGTTGCCGTGGGGGCGGTTATACTGAACAGGGTGGAGCACCCGTCGTTTCCAAACACGCTTGCCGGCGTTATATACCAGCCGGGCGCGTTTTCATGCTTAAACGACGGCGGCATAAATTCGCCGATCTCCGATTCGGCGTACAAAGCCGCGCGCGACGCCATGAACGGCTGGGACCCGTCAGGCGGGGCGATATACTACTACAACCCGGCAAAGGCTACAAGCTCATGGATATGGTCAAGGCCGGTTATAACTGTCATAGGCGACCACAGGTTCTGCAGCTGAAGCGTTTAAAAGCGCCGGAGGCGCCGCAGATGGAAAATGCGCTCATTTAAAGCGCATTTTTTCATTTCCATCAATGTCAGGCTTTAAACCCTTTAAAAAGTTCCAGGACGTTTTTATCGTAAGCTTTATTGTCGTCGTCCGTAGAACTGTTTGTATATATCATCATGTACTTGCCGCTGTCTGACATGACGGCGTTTATATTTTTATCCATTATGGTGAAGTACCCGTCGCTTTTAACCGAATCTATGACTTTTTCCGCCGAATCGCTCAGGTTTGAAGTGTCAAAGGAGTAAAGCTCCACGGTCACGTTATTTTTGCCGTTATGGCTGAAAATATATTTTATGCCTTTTTCAGCACCGATGAAGTCTGCGCGCATATTTGTAGGCGTTCCGGAAAAGCCGGCGGCTTTTTTCATGTAAGCCTTAAGCCCGTCAAGGCTGTCGCCGAAGCTTTTGTCACTTACTTCTGACGAAACGGAGGACGAGGCCTTTTTAGGCGATGAAGAAACGCCGACGTTGCCGGCTCCGCATGAAGTGAACATAAGGCACATTATTAAAGCTGCCGAAATGAGTAAATTCTTTTTCATTGATGCAATCCGCCTTTTCATAAACGGCAAAAGCCGAAATTTTTTAATACAGGTGCCGCGTAATTTATCTTACCGCGCAAAACATAATTTATTATGCGATGTTTTTGCCGGTTTGTCAACTTTTATCGGCAGCGTGAGGCTGAGTTTCGTCGGGGCTTTTTGGGGGCAGCCATTTTTCGGCCATTCCGGCGTATTTTTGCGCCTCTGCGCAAAGCCCGAGGGCTGCGTAAGACTCTGACAGGCCCTTCAGCGGTATGCTGCCGCAGTAACGTATGTTAAGCTCGCACTTAGCGCCGAAGGCCGCCGTGTAGTACCACAAGGCTGCCTCCTCGTAATCCTTTTCAGAAAAATAGTACCTGCCGAGTTCGCAGCACACCTCCGCGCTCGGTTCGCCGACGGCATTTTTAAGCGCCGTTTTAAAAAACATTTCCTTATCCCGGCGTATGGCGGCGCATTTAACGACTACGCACTGTGAGGCGCGCGCATCGCCAAGGCTCAGCTTTTCATCGTGCAGCGTGCTTTCAAAGTACTGGTACGCGTTAAAAAAATCCCCATCGCTGCCGGCGATAAAAAGCTCGCGCGCGTACATGCGGTGCAGGTGCGGGCAGAGCGGCTTTTCTGCGTGCTCAAAGACAGAAAAGTCCCTTTTTGCGTGGGAACTTTGCGGCATATGTATTATTTCTATGGAGCTGTTTAAAACGCACGGCTCAAGCATTACCTGCTCATGCACGGGGTACGCCCACCTGAAAGTGCGCAGCCGCCTGAAAAGCTTGGGGCGGTACTCTGTGTCAAAGTTATAGGTTGTGTTTTGGCTGAGCTGGTTTTTGTACTTCATCTGCACTATGTCGGTGTTTTCCGGCATTGACTGTTTTAGCTTTTTAAACTTTAGTATGTTGTCACTGTCAATCATTTCGTCCGCGTCGGCCGAATAGATGAAGTCCATTGACGCTTTTGAAAAGGCGAAGTTGCGCGCGGCTGAAAAATCCCCGTTCCATTTGAAGTCGTATATTTTCTCTGTGTACAGTTTTGCCGCCGCCTTAGTGCCGTCTGAGGAGCCGGTGTCAACGACGATTATCTCGTCTGCTATGCCCGCAAGGCATGAAAGGCACCGCGGCAGTACCTTTTCTTCATTTTTAACTATCATGCATACGCTTATGCTTGGCATTATAAAAGCCACCTTTGCCTTAACCGTGAAAATACTTAATATTTATTATACCATGCCGATAATATATTTGGAATATGTTATAATTATTATAAACTGAAAGATTAAAGGGGATAAACCTTATGAAAGCATACAGGCACGCACAGCCCTTGCAGTCCGGCGGCAAAGGCCGCTTCGGCGGGCATCCCATACGCCTCACAATAGCCCTTATAGTAAAAAATGAAGAAAAAACCCTCGACAGATGCCTAAGCTCCCTTAAGCCGCTGCTCGACGCCGTGCCGAGCGAGCTTATAGTGACAGACACAGGCTCCACCGACTCAACCGTAGAGATAGCCCAAAAGTACGCCGACAAAATCATAAACTTTGACTGGTGCGGCGACTTTTCGGCAGCGCGCAACACCGGCGTAAATGCCGCCCGCGGCCAGTGGTTCATGTTTATAGACGGCGACGAGTGGTTTGAAAGCACCGAAGAAATCATAAGCTTTTTCACCAGCGGCGAGTGCGACAGGTACGGCAGCGCCTCATACATACAGAGAAACTACGTTAAGCCTGACAGCGACAAACAGTACGGCGACTTTCACGCGCTGCGGCTTTTTAAGGTTTACCCGGGCATGAGGTTCCGCGACATTGTGCATGAATGGATCCCGTGGGCTAAGCCGCTTAAACTTTTTAATAACTACGTGCATCACTACGGTTACGCATATCGGGACTATGAGGATCGGCGCAAAAAAGCGCTGCGCAATATTCCTCTTTTAAAGAAGGAAATAGCAGAGGATGAATTTAACCTTAAAGCTTATTATCAGATAGGCAAAGAGTATTTAGTGCTGAAATATTATGACGAAGCTATAAAATGCGGCTGGAAAATGCTTGAAATAGAAAAGAGCCATAAGAACAAAATATGGCGCCTGTCAACCATGCACAACATCATAAGCGCTTATTACCTTTTGAAAAAGTATGATGAGCTTATACAAATTACAGACGGTTTTTTGAGGGATAACCCTGAACCTGAAATAATTTACCTTGATTTTCTTTATTTTGCAAACGATGCGGCTTTCAGGCTGAAAAAATATGAAAAGTCGGCAGAGCTTGGCGAACGCTATATTGATATTTACAGGCAGTACAAGTCGGGTAAGCTTGACGAGTCAATGCTTTTGTACGCCGACTTTTCTTTTATAACTGAAAAAAGCAGGCAGCGGTTGATTTTGACGGTAATATGGTCATACCTGTTTCAGGCGGAGGCGGCCCAAAAAGAACGCGCGTTACCGCTGCTGGATGAATTAACGGTTAACGCCAAGGCCAACAACAGCGTATATACTGTATTTTTTTCAGCGGCACAGTTTACTGGCAGGTGGGAGGCAATACAGGCGCTTTTCAGTAAAGCGCTTGCTTCAGGTGAAGATGACAGCAGGTCTAAATTTATAGCATGCACAGAAAAGTATATAACGGAAAACAGTGCCTATGCGCTTAACGCAGAGGACGCCGTTGCTTCTATGCCTGAGGAAGACCCGTTTGTTTACCTTAATCGCTTACGCCGCGCGGAAAATTCCGGCAGCCGTGATGAAGCGCTCGGCGTTTTACAGTGGTTCCTTGACAACGAAAAAGTATGGGACGACAGGGTATCCGATGTTTTGTACTTTGCCATGAAAGAAAAAATCAACATAATGCCTTACCTCTTGAAGATAGACACGGACGACCTCAAGTATTTTGCCGCCGCTATGGGCAGGGCGCACAGTGACTTCACGGAAGTAACGCTCGGTTACTTCAGCGCGTATTCTTTTGAGAACGCCAAAGGGCTTTACTTTACGGTTCTTACTAAGGAAAAAATCCTTTTGTCTGAAAACGGCCTTGATGACGGGGCATATATGGAGCTTTTCGAAAGTTACGCTGTGGAAACGGCGCGTTACACAAGGCTGCTTTTCCGCCGTGAAATGTTCCAGCAGGTTAACGTGCCGGCGCTGCCGCGCGCTTACCGGTTCGGGTACTATATAGGCGAGGCGCTCGACGCGAAGAAGCGCTTTGACAGTACGGCGTACCTGCAGGACCTGCGCCTTGCGCTCGAAGCGTACCCCGTCATGGCAAAGCCTGTAAACCTGCTGCTTGAAAAAGCCGCAAAAGCCATAGAAAGTAAAAAAGCAAAGGCGGACGAGTTTAACCTGCTTGCCGCCAAAGTGAAAGCACAGATAGAAAGCCTCATAGCAGGCGGCGACCTTAAGCAGGCCGCGGGCATTACGGAGCAGCTCGCAAAGCTCATGCCGCATGACGCGGACATAGCCCGCTACCGCGAGCTGACGCACACCCAGCCCAACATGGCCGAGCTTGCGTCCGGCCTTCCCCAGTAGCGGCCGCAAGCCGCCGCGGCGCGGGGCAGACGCCTTAGTAACGTAAGGGTGCGCACGCCAAAATAAAACCCAGCTTAAATATAAAAGTGTAGAAACGCGGAAAGGGCCGCCGGCAAAGCTGTATGCCGGCGGCCCTTTTATGATGTATATGTTGGGAATAAATAACTTTTTTAAAAAGTAACAGTAACTTACTTGAGGAGTGAAAGGACGTTCTGCGGCAGGCTGTTTGCCTGTGAAAGCATTGAAGTAGCCGCCTGCTCGAGGATTTCATTCTTAGTAAGGCTTACCATCTCTGAAGACATATCCACGTCGCGGATACGGCTTTCAGCGGAGGTGAGGTTCTCACTCGTTGTGCTCAGGTTGTTTACTGTGTGTTCCAAACGGTTCTGTAAAGCACCGAGGTCCGCACGCGTACCGGAGACCTGGTTGATGGCGTCGCCTATAACGGAGATAGCCGCCAAAGCATCGTCCTGCGTCTTTACGGAAATGCTCGAAATGCCGAGACCCTGGGAACTCATATCGCCTATAGAGAGCGAAACTCTCTGCTCGGACGTGTTATCTGAACCTATCTGGAACACAAGACTGTCGGAAGTTGTGCTCTTAGCTTTGCCGTAGATGTTGATATCTGTGTCCGTGACGCTGGCCGAAAGTCCGGTCTTCTGCTCAATGAGTGAAGCCATTGAAGCAGCGGCAGCGCCGTTAGGGACACCGCCTGTAACAACGTAAGCTATATCGCTGTCGAGGTTCTTAGCTTCGCTTTCATCTTTGACAAAAGCAAAACGCTGCCCGTCAATAGTGAAAGAGTTGGCAGATGAATTTGTTGAATCAAAGGATGCTGTATGAAGGGTCTGGTAACTGTCCGTTGCCTTTGTAGCTTGCCCTACCTCTACTGAGCCGGTATAGGTTGTGTCGGTAGCGCCTTTAATTGAAACAGCTGTAACCTGACCTTCACTGGTGCCGGCTGTTTTAGCTGTGAAAGTAATAGTACCGTCGTTATTGCCCGTTACGGTAAACAGGTCCTTAATGTTGTCATTTTCGTTAAGTTTGGAGGCAATGGCATCAGCCGCATCTGCAGCTGCAAAATCAGCTGCAGCGGTTGCATTGGTTATTTGAACTGTTACGCTCTGCTTTTTACCGTCTGTATCGAGGTAATCTATGGTAGCGTTGAACTTCGTGCCTGCTGTGGAAGACAAATCACCTGAGACAGTTACTGTGTCAACTTCGGCCGTGGCGTCTGCTATTGCACTAACCGCGCCTGTAGGTTCGCCTGAGAAAGTCGCGACTACCTTCGTGCCGCTGTCGCCGCCCAAAGAGCCGTCGAGGAGGTTTATCTTGTTGAAGTTTGTGGAAGTGGAGATCCTGTCTATTTCGGACTTAAGGGCCGTAACTTCCTTCTGCAGGTTTGTGCGGTCGGTTCCGTCCTGGTACGTGCCGTTGGCGGACTCGGTTGCGAGGGTGTTCATCCTCTGCAGGAT
>DHNP01000024.1:76966-77091 GCA_002409585.1 Ruminococcaceae bacterium UBA5413
CCTTCTGCTGTCTGTACTAAAGAAATGCCGTCTTCGGCGTTGTTTTCTGCCTGGTCGAGGCCGTTTATCTGGGCACGCATTTTTTCTGAAATCGCAAGTCCCGCGGCGTCGTCGGCCGCGCTGTT
>DHNP01000042.1:0-9955 GCA_002409585.1 Ruminococcaceae bacterium UBA5413
TCGTCCGGCGTTTCCATCATTTCCTTTCCGGCGTTGACAGTGTTCATCAGCAGGAACTTATAAGATGTAAAAGCTGGGTGAAACAGGGCATACAGAAGTTCTCATTGACGGCACCAAAATAGAAAGCCGTGCGAACCTATATACGTTTATCTGGCGTAAAATGAAATGCGGAGAACATTGTTTTGCCCGCACCCTTTTGTTACAAAAGCGGATTAGCTATACTTTTCGAATAAGCATTGCTCATACACTTGTTTTCCCAATATAGTCAATGCTTGTGTCGGACAATGACTAAAGCATCGGTAGCATAATGTACACTGATTATGTGAAACGGCTTTTCCATTTTGAATCACAATGTTTTTCATAGGACATATAGATACGCAACGACCGCACCCGATACATTTATCTATATCTATATTTGGCTTTTGTTTGTAGGTTGCCGTTTTTCCATAAAACCAAAGCCGTTGCCCGAATAATCCAGCCATATGATAAAGAAATCCCAGCCCCTCTTTGTGTGGATTCCCATCTTTCAGCCTTTGGACTGCAACAGCAATTTTTTTGTCTGCCTGTACAATCAGTTCATGATTAGCCTGAGTCGATTTTTTAAGTGCTTTTTTATCCCCAACACAATCGGGCATTTTAAGATGTAGACCGCCTAAAATTATCGCAGAATATTTTTGAAGTACCCGCGCTGAGCAGGCAGCCCCGTCACCACTAAATAATCCCATTGTAGCTATAATATATATCTTTTTATTCTGAAAGCAATTTTTGTTCTTGTCAATGAAATCCCGAACAATTTTCGGCATATTGCTAAAATAGATAGGATAGCCTAAAACGATTGTATTATGGGCGGAAACGGCTTCGATTACGTTAGGGCTTTCAATAGATACCGCAATACCGTTATTGTCATATTGCTTTACAAATGTTTCAACACAATGTTTAGTGTTTCCTGTTCCGCTAAAGTAAACACCTAAAATAATGCTCATCCCCGTTCCTCTGAAATGCTATATTGACATTAATTATAACATACTGCCGACATACATTCAACCAAGACGGAAAGGGGTCCACCCTATCGCTGTCTACTATCGCAGCATTAAAATTATAAGCTGTGGCAAAGGGGTGGTAGTCGCGGCGGACGGCAGTTTGCTGAAAATGCCGTGCCTGGCAATGATGGGCATTACGAAAAAATGGGCCGCCCGGCGGCAGGATTGGAGTATTATCCACGCGCAACTGTCCGTGTTTTATTTTGCTCCGTTTTACACCCGTGTTTGAACTTTACACATAATTTAGGATACTCCCTATTCCCAATGATAATTTTCTCTCTTGTTTTTGCAGCTGTGTTTTATTTCATTACAGACTGGATGCTAAGGCAGAAACTTAACATAGAATAAATCCGCGTTCATTAAGTCCTGCGGGACAATTTGCGCGCCGCCGAAAAAATAAGCACATTTTTATGAGGTTTTGCGCTTTGTATGTATATAACGGTCTAGGGAAACTCGATAAAAAAGTGGCTTTGAAAATAGTGAACCTGACAAAATAGGAATAGAAAAGGAAGCAGACCGATTATTCATTGTTTAAAGCGAAAATTGTGCTGGAAGTTCTGCGCTGGGAAAAGAATTTAAACGTTATCGCCGCAGAAAATGAGATTGCGCCCAATTTGAGCATAAAAATAGGGCTGCTGCAAAGTTTTCGTTTTGCATCAGCCATTTTTTATACAGCTTCCATATATGCGTATGCGGTTATAAGTAAATTACTTTTTAAAACAAAGATAAATTTACTTCCCGCCGGCGCCTTGATTGATGTCAATGGGGCTTTTGTAATACCCCTCAGGCGGTTGTTCGTACGGATCATCCAAAAGGTACAGAGCGGTAATAGGCTTTATGTTACTTTGAATTTATTTTAACTTTATATTGCACACAGTCAGCCCCTGCCTTCCGTTTGGCCGTGCCGTGTTTTTAATTACGCTAAATCGAGGCCATGCCATACCCCGCCTCTGTCTTTATAAGTTATGCTGAATTTAAGGCTCTCTAAATCCGCTATTAAGACGGTTTCACTTTCGTTAAGGACACGGTGAATTTCAAGCATATCGTCGGGTGAATCAGATACTATGCAGCTGCCGCCGAAAGCCTCGTATTCATTTCTGAATTTCATCATCTTAAGCAGCTTTTTAACCACGGGGCGTTTCGTTTCAGCGTCTATTTCTCCCAAAGTGTAGGCATGGCGGTTGATGTCCCTGCCTACTTTTGTGCGTTCCATAAGCTCAATGTCGTTTTTGCCCGCAAGCAGTCCGACATAATAAACCTGCGGGACACCCGGGGCAAAGAACTGTACGGCCCTTGCCAAGAGGTAAGCGTCGTCGTTGTCGCCCAAAGCCGAATAATATGTGCAGTTTATCTGATAGACGTCGAGGTTGTTATAGAGGACGGTATTGTATATTTTTTTTACATTAGCACCATTGCTGAACAGCTGTTCCTTTGTTTTCTCTATCTCTTCATCGCTGAGAAGGTCTTTCACATCGACTATGCCTATGCCGTCATGCGTGTCAAGCGTAGTAAACTGTTTTCTCGGGCATATGCTCTGCGATTCATACTTTGAAAAAGAGAAAGAAATAGAATACTTCAAAATGCTTAAGGGCAACAAGGTTGACGGCATTATACTTGGCAGCAGAAATATGGACATAAGCGAGGCCATAAAGGACAACCTCCCGCTTGTTACCATAGACCGCATACTCGGCGACAACATCCCTTGCATATCGTCTGACAACTATAAGGGCGGCATGCTTGCGACGGAACATCTTATAAAGAAGGGCTGCAAAAAAATCGCCCTTATAAGCGGCTCGCCCTCACTGCATCTGATGGCAAACCAGCGGAGCATAGCTTATGTGGATACATGCAAAAAAAACGGCATCGAGCCGATTGTTGTTTCGACAAACGAGGACCAGTTCACCGCAATGACGTATTATAATGAAATCCATACACTTTTTAAATCGCATCCTGACATCGACGGCATTTTTGCAAGCAGTGACATTATAGCGGCGCAGGTCATCCAGGTGGCTGCCGAAGCTGGTTTAAAAATACCCGACGACATAAAAGTCGTCGGGTATGACGACACAAGTATCGCAAGGCTCACTACGCCGCAGCTTACCACCATACATCAGCCTATTGAACAAATAAGCAAGTACGCTTTGGAACTCATAATAAACGAAATCAAAGGTGAAATCGTACCAATGCGCACAGTACTGCCCATTAAACTGGTTGAACGCGGCTCGGCATAAACACGCTGCCGAAAGTGCCCCCGCAGCATCGGCGCCTACTATGTGATGTAAGCCGTCAATGGGGGTAACCTTTTGCTGCAGCCGTGTGCGCCGGAAGCAAATAAACCTATTCTCAATAATACGCAAAAACAAGGCATATCCGGAGTCCCGTTCAAAACGGCGGTTCATGTAAAACCGCTTTTTGGGGGAAGCCGGGTATGCCCTGTGCAGTTTATAGGGTTAAATCAATGCGCCTGCGTAAGCAAAGGCGCTTCAGCCATGCATTTTTTCACTTCGCTTATAGACGGCATCGCTGGGATGGCTCCGTTTTTAGTTGTCGTAAGGCTGCCGGCGGCGTTACCGAACTTTATTATTTCCCTAAGCTCCTCAGAAGGCAGCGTGCGCAGGCGGCTTAGGCTCATATTACGCAGGCTGTAAAGTACGGCGCCGAAAAACGCGTCCCCCGCGCCGTTTGTATCAACAGTCTTTACATCATATGCCGGCATAATGCCGGAAGCGTTCGCGGTATGGTAAAAAGAGCCGTGCGCACCGAGGGTTACTATGACAATGGCCGCCCCATGCCCAGCAAGTTTTTCGGAACCTGCCGCATAGTCCGTCTCGCCTGTCATCATTTCCATTTCTTCTTCCGACACTTTCACGATATCGGCAAATTTAAGTGCGTTCAGCATTTCGGAGCAGGCATGTTCCCTGCTGTCCCACAAAAGCGGCCTGTAGTTCGGGTCATAGCTTATAACCGCGCCGTGTTTTTTTGCATACTCAACCGACGCAAGCGTAGTCCCGCGGCTCGGCTCGTCAGTCAGGGAAACTGAACCAAAGTGGAATATCCCGCAGTTTTCCAGCAGGTTTTTATTTACTTCATCCTGCCTGAGGCATACATCGGCTTCGCCCCTGCGGTAAAAGCTGAACGACCTGTCACCTTTTTCATTTAAGTGTACAAACGCAAGCGTAGTGTTTTTGTCTTTCGCCATTACAAGGCCGGAAATATCTATGCCGGCACTCTCCATGGACGACTTCAGGAAGCGGCCAAAGTCGTCGTCGCCGACTTTGCCGATAAACGCAGTGCTGCCGCCAAGCTTTGATGCCATAGCGAGAACATTGGAAGGGGCGCCTCCCGGGTTTTGCGAAAAAACGGCCATTCCCATTTTGTTATGGCCTGACGGGGTAAAATCGATAAGTGATTCTCCAATCGCAGCAATGTCAAACATTCGAGGTCCTCCTAACATTAAATCTTATATATACGGCCGGCGTGCCGGCGTTTAAACCTTAAAATAGTACACGCAAAAACTTCGGCAAGCGTTTGTCCGGTTTAACAGCACGGCGGTTTAAGCGCGGGACACTTGTCCTTACATGATAAGCGGGCATAAAAAATCCGCCTGAAATACCGATAAAGTTCAGCATTCATGCGGTTTTTTGATTGGTCGAGGTGACTGGATTCGAACCAGCGGCCTCTACGTCCCGAACGTAGCGCTCTACCAAGCTGAGCCACACCTCGAAAGACGGCTCCAGCTTAAGGAGCCTGTGGTTGCGGAAGAAGGATTCGAACCCTCACAAACAGAGTCAGAGTCTGTCGTGCTACCTTTACACAATTCCGCAATATAACGTGCCATTAACAAAGCGCATTATTAATTATACCAAATTATTGCGCTTTGTCAATCCCTATTTCCAAATTTATAGGGATACGGCGTGTAAAAACGGTGCTGTAGATATTATGTGGGCCATGCCGTGTCTGTCCGCCGCGAACTCATCCGAGTACCTGAAATGAACTCTCGTCAGGGTCAACCGGCAGGCGTTCGGATTCACAGTTTTCGATATCTATAAAACGGCTGTCCCTTATTATGTCCAGCGCGGAATTTATATCGTCCCGCTTACCCTGTATTTCCATTGTAACGCTGCCGTCGTACTCGTTCCTGACCCATCCCGTAAGCCCCATCAGGTTTGCTGCATGGTATGCCCTGAAGCGAAACCCTACCCCCTGCACATAACCGCTGAAAACATATCTTTCCCTTATTTTCATAGTGTCACCCAATACCTTTTAATACATGCTTTATGTATTATTATAGCACATACCCGCGTAAAATACCGCCGTCCGCAGCAGAAACGGCGGTATTTTAAATGTAATCAATTATTAAAATGCATTCAGTTTTGCGCCTTATCAGACATAAATTTAAGTATATGGGCATCTATAAGCTGTTTAAACAAGTCGTTCTTTCTTTTTTCCCCAAGCGCATCAGTATAAGCCACAGGTTCATAATATCCGCCGAGTTTCTGTTCAAGTAAAAAATCCAAGGCTTCTTTCCGGCCGTTCAGCTTTGCTATGACGTCGGCACACTTTACAGCGGCCATCGCATCGTACGGCTGAAGCCTGTACGCTTCGGAATAATAATGGTACGCGCCTTCGTTATCGCCGGTATTTTCGAGTGCCGAAGCCAAGTCCATCATTATGCCCGCGCGCTTTGCTTCACCGCCGTTGACTGCTATGCCGTCCTCATCCGCTGTCGTGTAATTGAAAAGGTCGCCGCTGCTGTCGGCAAGGTATGCGCGTGCGCAGCTTATGGCCTTACAGTTGTCCCCAAGCCCGCTGTATGCTTTTGTGCATATATAATATTCTCTCGGCGTTTCAGGCGTGCCGCAAAGGGTTATAACCCTTTCAAGCACTTCTTTCATGCCAGCGGCATGCTCTTTTATTTTTTCGGCATCCATGTCGAAAGCCCTGTCGTGCTCTACCGCCGCGCCCTCAGCGCTGAGCAGTGCCGCTGCAAGTTCGACGTTCTTTCCTTTTTCGTCAAACATGAAAACATCCCCTTTTCCCAAGACATGTCCCATAAATACAAAGAAAAGCCGAATTGCTGTTAAAAGCGCGGTCAGCCTGCCCCGCCGAGGGCCTCCCTAACTATGCAGGCCCGCCTTGCGCTGCGCTCGTCCTGTGTAAGCGGCCGCCCCGCGTTTAGAGTCAGGGTCGCCGGCTGAGCCTGCAGCGTAAGGCCGTTTAAGCATTGATAGCTTATATTTTTTACTATTCCCGCTTCTATGCCGAACCTGAGAACAGAAACAAGATCAAACAGTTCGTCGTCCGTCATAAACCTCGCCTTCTGCAGGATGCCAAGCGTACGGTACACCGTATCCTGGACTTTTATATCGCATGCAAGCTCCTTTCTCGCCTCACGCTCCCTTTTTATGACCTGAAGCGCCATGCTTTTAAGGTTTGACAATATCTCATTTTCAGAAATTCCGAGAGTTACACGGTTAGAGATAACATACAAGGCCCCGCGCGGTTTTGCCGCCGAACCGTAAACGCACTGAAGCGAAAAACCTATCTTAGATAAATTGGAGGATATCCTTGCCGCCGCGCCTACGTCCGTAAGCGACGGCAAATGCAGAAGCATTGAGGCCTGCATGCCCGTACCGACGTTAATAGGGTCCGGCGTAAGATAGCCCAGCTCGCTGTCAAAGGCAAAGTCCAAATGTTTGTCCAAAACCGTTTCCACTTTATCGGCGGCTTCATAAGCCGTAAAAATGTCAGAGCCTGCCGTTAACGACTGTATGGACACATGGTTCCTGCCGTTTGCCGTAATGGAAACCGATTCATTCCCGTTAAAAAAAATATCACGGCCGGCCCCCCCGCTTACGAAGTCAGCATCGGCAAGGCCGCGCTCGGCAAGCGAAACAGCCTCGTTCTCGCTTATGCGGTCCATCTCAACAAATTTAAATCTCCCGTACAGCACGCTGTTTTTGTCAAGGACCGCGGAACGCACCTGCAGTTCAGCCAGTTCCTTTTGGCTTTCATTCATGCGCCACGGGAACGGAACACCCCGCATATTGCGCAGCAGGCGCACCTTAGAGCATATGACAGCATCGCAGTTCTCGCCGTCCTCCATGTACCATTTATCCACCGGTTTCCCCCTCTTCCGGCTGTTTTAGCCTTCTTACCGTCCCGAGCCGCTTGTTATACCCCGCGCCTGAGGCGCGTCTTACCTTAACCCGCGCTACGGCAAGCTGCCTGCTTTCTTTCAGCTGCGGAAGGCTACCGTCTGGCGACTTGCCGAGGTGTACCGCGCTACCGTGTATCTGCCTTATAAACGGCTCGAGCCTGCCGCGGAATTTCTCATAGCATTCCGCGCACCCTGCCCTGCCGCTTCGCGCTATATCCCTGAAAGAAGCGCCGCAGCAGCCGCACCGCTCCTCGCCGGACACATCGGCGTCTTCACCGAAAAATTCTTTAAGCACGCCCTCAAAGTCGTACTCCATCTCGGTGAAAAAATTGCCGTAGCCTAATTTTTCAGCGCATTCAGCGCAAAGCGAATATTTAGATATTCTGCCGTCAGACAAAACTTTTATATAAACGACGGCAGGGTTTTCCCCGCAATACTGGCAAAGCATATAAAAGCTCCCTTTTAGTAAGCTTAACTCTAAATGTAAGTAAAAACTGTTAAATAGATATATTATAGCATAATTAAAGTTTTAGTGGCAAATTTTTTTTGTTCGGGCAAAGCAGTATTTCTGCAGCAGGCGTCCGCCTCAGCCGCATCGCAAAGCGGCAGAACCGCCTGCCCGCGGCCAAAACGGCGGGCAGGCGGCTCACAGCACATTTGTTCCGCAGGTCAGGATTCGCTCACTATATCTTCGAGGCACTTTATAAGGTCCTGCAAAGTGTACAGCTTAACGTCGCGCTTCAGTATCTCATTTTTAAGGTCTACGGAAAGAGACTCAAAATATGCGCGTACCTGCGGTGCCACATACGATGCCATGTCCAGACTTCCTTTCCGGGGTAAAAATTAAGGCTTTTCTTATAATATTATTGCCCCGAAAGTACATTCCAAACGCGGTACTTTATTACGTAATTTTTGCCTTATAAATTTACCGGTTTAAAACTTTTTTTACTGTAAAAGTCGAGTTGAGTACAAGCCAGTTCTGCGCGAAGTAGCTGTTTACCGTCCAGTAGCTCACTCCCGCGAGGCCGTACCTGTCCGCAAGGCGCAGCTTTGCGTTTATGCTTCTCGCATCCTCAAACCACACCTCGTGCCTGCGGCCGGAAACATCGTAATAGTTAAAGTACGGCGACTGCGCCGCTGCATCAAAGTATATCCTCGCGCCTACGCGCGCCGCAAGGCTGACTGCCCCAGGGTTTGTAAGCGGCTTTGCCGCTGTTCCCTTTACAAACGGCAGCGTCCAGTCATAGCCGTAGTTAGGTATGCCCATAAAAATTTTTTGGTTTGGTATTACTGAAACGGCGTACCTTATAACCTGCTCCACAAGGTTTATCGGAGCGACGGCCATGGCCGGGCCATAAGTGTACCCCCACTCGTACGTCATTATCACTACAAAGTCCGCGTACCTGCCGTGTACCGGGTAATCGTGCGCTTCATAAAGCAGCCCGCGCTGTGAAGCCGCCGTTTTAGGCGCTATGGAAGTGCTCAGTATAAAGCCTGCGTCATGTAAACGCCCGGAAGCAGTTTTTAAAAAACTGTTATAAGCCTCGCGGTCACTTTGCAGGATATATTCAAAGTCTATGTTAAGCCCGTAATATTTTTTTGTTTTCATAATGTTAATGGCGCTGTCCAAAAGATTGTTCCATGCTGTTTCGTCTGTAAGTACCGAGTGCGCGATTTCACTGCTGAAACCGCCGCTCGGCCTTATATTGGTTACAGACATCATCGGAGCCGTGTTTTTCTGCCGCGCGGCGTTTACCACCCTTTCGTCGTCTATCTGCGTAAGCGAGCCGTCGGCCTTTACCTGATAGCTGAACACAGTGCAGTACGTAAGGTTAGGCAGCGTTTTTTCAAGGGTGCTTTCATTTATGCTCGGGAAAGCATATCCGTTTACAGCTTTTTCCCCAAGGTTTTCGATTTGCGAAGGTATCGTGATTACCTCTCCCGTCCTTATGAGCGACGGATCCGTTATCTGCGGGTTTGCCCTCAGTATGGCTGCCGCGGACACCTGGTACCGCATTGCGAGCATATGCAGCGTTTCGCCCTGCACGACCGTATGGCTTACGCTGTCAGCCGGTACGGCTATTGCCTGTCCTACCACGAGTACGTTTGGATTTTCAATCTGGTTACCGTCGATTATCGCCTGCCGGTCAACCCCGAACAGCTGCGATATATAGTATACGCTGTTTCCCGGCCTTACCGTGTAAATAAACAAAAGTACCACACCTTACATTTTGAAATAATAAAAGCCCATGTAAATCATATGCTCAGGCGCGCACATGTATTACACTTGCGGGCACGTTCCCTTAAGAGGCGGCGCTTCGGCGTTTTTAGCACTCTCGTGTTTAGAGTGCTAATATTTACATTTTATTCATATTCCGTTTATTATTTATTAACTAAAGGCATATATACTTAAAATTGTCAAAAGGGAAAAGCAAAGGAAGTTCCCAAAGACAGACAGTAAATTTATTTAGGGGGTTTTGATATGTTTGATTTAATTCCTTTTGAACACAGGAGCGGCAGCTTGTTCGACAATTTCGACAAAATGGTTGGTAGCAGCTTCTTCGGCGGCTTCGATAAGTATTTTACCCCCTGCCGCACCGACATCATAGACGACGGCGACAGATATGTGCTGAAAGCCGACATGCCGGGTTTCGATAAAAGTGAAATAAGCATCGACGCGGACGGCAACAGGCTGAGCATTGCGGCGGAGCACAAAGAAGAAAACAGGAATGAGAAAAATGATTACGTGCGCTGC
>DHNP01000042.1:10111-37105 GCA_002409585.1 Ruminococcaceae bacterium UBA5413
GCCTTCGGCAGGAGCTTCGACATTGAAGGCATAGACTCAGGTAAGATAAGCGCTTCATATAAAAACGGCGTACTCGAGCTGAGCCTGCCCAAACTGGCGGAAGCAAAGCCTGAAGTCAAAAAGATTCAAATAAGTTAACTTCGCTTTGAGTATAAAAGAGTAAAAAAACAATAAACTATTTTAACAGGGGGTTTTATTATGTTTGACCTGATTCCTTTTGAGCGCAGAAACAGCAGCCTGTTCGATACTTTCGACAAAATGATGGAAAACAGCTTCTTTAACGGTATGGAGAGCGATTTCGCGCCATGCCGCACGGACATCATAGACAAAGGCGACAGGTTCCTGCTCAAAGCCGACATGCCCGGCTTTGACAAAGGCGAGATAAACATCGACATCCAGGGCGACCAGCTTACCGTTTCGGCAGAACACAAAGAGGAAAAGAAAGACGAAAAGAAAAACTACGTGCGCTGCGAACGGCGTTACGGCGCTCTCAGCCGCAGCTTTGACATAGAAGGCATTGACGCCGACAGGATAAGCGCGCAGTACAGCAACGGCGTGCTTGAGCTGAGCCTTCCGAAAGTAGCCGAAACAAAGCCTGAAACTAAGAAAATAGAAATAAAATAATCACGTAAGAATTGTTGGCAAAATAAGCCCGGGCGCTTTGCAGAGCGTCCGGGCTTATTCCTCATAGTATTTTATATTTGTAGTTATACTTTAAGTAATTTAATTATGTTTTATAGTCAGCGCCTGCTCCGTACCGTTTTTTATACGCGCGATGTTAGCCTTATGCTTATAAATCAGTATGACCGAAAACGCGGCCGAAAGCGCCGTCGTTATCCATGCGTAAGAAAACGGCGCAGAACCGCTGCCGCTGTACGCATACCTGTCGCATAACGTTACGACAAGGTTGGCTATAGGGAAAGAAACCGCCGCGCAGATGGAGCCTATGGAAACTATCCTTTTTATGGCGAAACAGATGGCAAAAACCGACATGACAACGATAAACACACGCCAGTCTATGAGAAGTATTATGCCGGCCGAAGCCAAAATGCCCTTGCCGCCTTTAAATTTAAAGTACAGCGGATAAATATGGCCTATTATGCACGCAAGGCCTGCCACGTAAGCCCCGTACTGTATAAAGTAATACGGCAGGCTGTTCGCGCTGCAGAAGTAACCGAAAATCGCCTTGCTGAGGCAGATGGAAAGGGCGCCTTTACCGAAGTCGAAAATAAAGGTGAACACTCCAGCCTTTACCCCTACCGAACGCAAAACATTTGTAAACCCCGCGTTTCCGCTTCCGAGTGTGCGTATGTCCCTGTGGTCAAACATGCGAGTGAAAATGATTGAAAAACTTATGCTGCCCAAAAGATATGAAACGGCGGCTGAAATGACAGCCGGCAGCCACAAAATTCCCAAAACATTCAACATAAGTTCCCTCCCCGTTAAGTTTTTTCCGGCGGCGGCTCCAAACTGCTTATTCCGCCCGCCGTACAAATAATTATATTAGTAATAATAGCACTATAGCCGTGCGCTTTCAAGGCATTTTACGTAAAACACACTATAACGCGCATGGAAGCCGCTTAACATTTTCGGTAAACAGGTTATAATTGATAATACACAGTGTAAAAAGATAACGTCCGGTAAGCAGCCGGTACGCACGCGGCAAGTTTAAACATGAAAGGTTGAGGTTTTATGTCAATTATAGGCGCTTTTATTATGCCGCACCCTCCCATAATAATTCCAGCCGTAGGCAAAGGCGAAGAAGCAAAAATATCAAAAACCGTAAACGCTTACAGGAAGGCCGCGGAACTCATAGCCTCCATGAAGCCTGAAACCATACTCGTAACCACCCCACATTCCGTAACGTACGCAGATTACCTCCATATATCCCCCGGCAGTTCGGCAAAGGGCAGCTTTGCGCGTTTCGGCGCACCGCAGGCAGCGGCAGAGTTCACATACGACACGGAGTTTGTCGCGGCCCTTACCGGCGAAGCTAAAAAAGCCGGCATACCCGCCGGAACTTTCGGCGAAAAAGACCCGTCGGTCGACCACGGCGCGCTTGTGCCGCTTACGTTTGTAAACGAAGCCTGCAAAAGTCCCTACAGGCTTGTGCGGTGCTCTGTTTCGGGGCTTGGCCCCCTCGTACACTACAATTACGGGAAATGCATAGCGGAAACGGCGGAAAAGCTCGGCCGGCGCACGGTGATAATAGCAAGCGGCGACCTTTCGCATAAGCTTAAAGTAGACGGCCCCTACGGCTTTGCAAAAGAAGGGCCTGAGTTTGACCGGCAGGCAACGGATGCGATGAAGTCAGCCGGCTTTATGCGTTTCCTTACGTTTGACAACGAGTTCTGCGAAGCCGCGGCCGTTTGCGGCCTGCCTTCGTTCACCATAATGGCCGGCGCTTTTGACCGCATCGCTTTACAGACTGATTTTCTATCATACGAAGGGCCTTTCGGCGTAGGGTACGCAGTATGCGCATTTACGCCGCTCGGAAAAGACGAGAGCCGTGACTTCGGCAGCCAGTACATGGAGTACAGGCACAAGGCCATGAACAAAAGGCGCGGCAGCGAAGACGCATACGTACGCCTTGCTCGCCTTTCGCTTGAGTCATGGGTCGGTAAAGGCAGGCGCATAAGCGCGCCGGAAGGCCTGCCTGATGAAATGCTGCAAAAGTGCGCCGGCGTCTTCGTTTCGCTTAAAAAAGACGGCATTCTCCGCGGTTGCATAGGCACCATACTCCCGACGCAGGAAAACACGGCTGAAGAAATAATGCGCAGCGCCGTCAGCGCCGGCACGCGCGACCCGCGTTTTTCCCCTGTTGCACCTGACGAGCTGCCTGACATAGTCTACAGCGTTGACGTGCTCGGCGCGCCTGAGCCTGTAAGTTCTGAGAGCGAGCTTGACGTAAAGCGGTACGGCGTGATAGTGCAGGCCGGAGGCGGGCGCTGCGGGCTGCTCCTGCCGGACCTGCCGGGTATAGATACCGTAAAGGCGCAGCTTCATATTGCCATGCGTAAAGGCGGCATAAAGCCAAGCGACAGTTACAGTGTTGAACGCTTCCAGGTGGTGAGACACACATGAGCGCCTGCGTATGCCGCGTGTGCCCGCATATGTGCCGCATTGAAGAAGGCCGCGCCGGCTTCTGCCGCGCGCGCGCAAACAAAGGCGGAAAAATCGTATGCATAAGCTACGGTAAGCTGACCTCGCTTTCGCTTGACCCAATAGAAAAAAAGCCGCTCCGCCGTTTCCGCCCCGGCAGCATGATACTCTCGGCAGGCAGCTTCGGCTGCAACCTGCGATGCCCGTTCTGCCAAAACCACACGATTTCAATGTCAGGCGAAAAAGACGCTGAATTTTTATATACCGCTCCTAAAACGCTTGTAAGCAGGGCTGCCGGTCTTAAGCGCGCAGGCAACACGGGCCTTGCGTTCACATACAACGAGCCTTTCGTTTCATACGAGTACATGCGCGACTGCGCGGCCCTCGCGCATGAGGAAGGGCTTTGCACGGTTGCCGTAACCAACGGCTATGTCTGCGGAGGAGTCCTTGAAGAAACACTGCCGTTAATAGACGCCATGAATATAGACCTTAAAAGCTTTTCCGCCGGTTTTTACAGCAAAATAAACGGTGATGCCGAAACCGTAAAACATACCATAGAGGCATCCGTAAAAAGCGGCTGCCACGTCGAAGTTACGACGCTGATAGTCCCCGGTGAGAACGACTCCAAAATTGAAATGGAAAACCTTTCGTCATGGCTCGCGGGCGTAAATCCCGAGATACCCCTGCACGTCACAAGGTTTTTCCCGCGCTATAAAATGTCCGGCAAAGCGGCCACTCCCGTAAGCACCGTATACTCCCTTGCGGCCGCCGCGCGTAAAAACCTCAAATACGTTTACGAGGGTAATTGCTGAAGCGTATGCCGCGGGCGCAAGGCTCCGCTTTACAGAAGCTTCCGGCGGCTTTTTTCTCCGGTAAAAATATACGGCACTGTAAAAATCCTTTTTACAATATACTTTGGTACGCCGGCATAAATACGCATATATTTTAAAATCCGCTTCCGCGACGCGTTTATTCTTTGAGCGTCCTCCTTTTTAAGTTCCTCGCCGCCGTATGCCGCCCGCATATAAATGTCTGTCACACATATGAATTCACGGTAAAGGCCGCCGTCCCACTTAAGCTTTACGGCAAATTCATAAAATGTTTCATGCGGCCTGCGCCTAAACCCGAACCTTTTAAGTACGGACAAAAGCCGTCCGTAGCAATAAGCGGCTTTAGCGTTAATGCCCTTTTGTTTTGCCCTGCGGTTTTTTATCAAAATACAAACCAAAAAAAGCAAAACCGGCACGCACAAAACCAGCGCGCCTATTTTTACCGCCAAAGGCATAACTTCATTGTTTTTGGCGGTTTCATTTACGCCTGCGTCAGACGAAAGCGTCCTGTCGGCGGCGTTGTTCCCTGCGGCTGTGTCTCCGGCGTGCGAGCCGCTCCCGCCGTCCGCCGTCGCGTCCACGGGATAAAACCCTAAAACGTCTGAATATACCTCCACCCACGCGTGCGCCTGCTCGTTAGTTATGACAAAATCCCCGTTAAAGTGCTCCTTTGGCGAGACGAAGCCGCATACATACCTTGCCGGCACGCCGGCTGACCGGAGCAGGACGGCCATAGCCGAAGCATAGTGCGCACAGTACCCCACGCGGCTTTCAAAAAGAAAATAGTCAACCATATCTTTCCCTTCTTCAGGCTGGGAAGGCGAAAGGGTATACGTACAGTTTTTCTGCAGGTAATTTTTTACGGCAGTTACCTTTTCATAGTCGCATGTACAGCCTTTTGTAATGGCCGCGGCCAAGTCTTTCGTGCGCTGTGTGACGGACGGGCCAATGTCAAGGTAAAGAGATTTTACCCTGCTCCTGTAGCTGTTATAAGAATTAACCGCGTCAGCATAACCGTCCTGCGACCCTTTGCCGCTCCACTCATCAAGGACGGCGTTAACAACGGAGTCACCGTCTTTTAAAATGCCGAGTACCTTTTGTGACTCCATGTCAGGCTGAGTGAACTCCGCCGTGTATGGCACGCCGGCAGGAACTTTGCCCTCAACGGTGTAGTCTTCGGAGGACGGACGCTTGAGCCACCCGTACTCCGAAGTAAAAGACAGCAGTCCCGCCGGCAGGAACATACACTTAAAGCTGCCCGTAATGTGCTGAACAGTTACTCTGTAAACAGGGAACGGGGTCTTTGCGCCCCTGAAATAATTTATGTATGCTTCCGTGTCCGCCGGAGAGTGCGCGTCAAAAAAATTCCTGTCGTATTTATAAGTGTAAGCCATCATCCACATGAAGCTTCCCGTACCGCAAAGGCTTGTTTCGGACTGTTTGTCGGCTTTAGTCCACTTTGAGCCTGTATAGCCCGTAAACGTGTCCGCCTTTAAATAAAAACTGTCGGCGGAAGAGCTGGCCCTAAGGGCGGCGTCGCTGTTAAGTTTAAGCGGCGCGCCGAAATTTTCCATGCTGTCGAGGTCGTCGTAGCTCGATACCGACGCCTGTTCGGCAGGCGCGGCTTTGGGGCGCAGGCGGAAATCTGTCTGTACGTAAAGGAAACGCGCGAGGGCAAGCACCGCCGCCGCCGCGAAAAGCGAGCCGCCGTATATCCACGCGGACTCTTTAAAATTACGCGTGTTTACCCTGCCGGCCAAAAGTTTTTCGGCGAGAAGCGCCACCGCTCCCGCGAGAAAAGTATAGTACGGCGCAGGCTTTGCTTCCATACCTGCAAACGACATGTAAAAGAACAGGGCCAGCCCGCCGGAAAGCATGAGCAAAACTGACCAAAGGCGTTTTGCGCACAGGCACACAACAGCGCAGACGCCTAAAACCACTGCCTGGAAAAGGTACCGCAGCAGCGTTTCATAGCCTAACCTTGGCCACGCATGGAAAGTTGCATAAAACGCGGCCATATATATAAAAATACCTGCTGAAAACGAAACGAGAGAAATTTTTAACGTAAGCCTGCTGTAAAACACGGCGTAAAGCAGCAGCAAAAAGGCGGCCGAGTACAGCAGCACTCCGAAAAAATCATCTTTCATGTTTTGCGGTATAAGGAAAAAGTCGAAAAGGTTTACGGATAAAGCCGCCGCGACAGGTATCGAAAACAGATAATCCGGCAGCATGCCGGCTATTTTTGCTTTCCGCATATTTTATACCCCCGGTGGGGCGGGCCATACGTCCGCCGTGAAAGTCATACGGTGATTTTGTTTATATCTATACCGGTGTTGCTTATATACTCGGTTATTTTCCGGCCGGAGGGGCTGTCAGCGCCCTCAGGTGCTATGTAAAAGAACATCGGATTTTTGCCCAGCCCCTTAAGGCCGGTTATGTAGCACGCGAGGTCGTAGTCAAGGTTCGGCGTGCATATTACGAAGTTTGAAAAGCCGCCCTGCGTACGTTCGCACCCGTCTACAAGGCTTTCCACCCTGTCGGCGGCATAGTACCCGCAAAGGGCTAAGTTTCCGGCCGCCTTTTGCAGCTCCGCGTAATCGTCTATATCATACGTAACAGCCAGTTTGTCTTTTTCAAAAATAATATGCGCCCTGCAGCCCTGGCCTACCGCACAGTTTGCCGCGGCAAGCGCCGACTCAACCACGGCGTCAAAAACCGAAAGCGCCGTTTCGCCCGTAAAGCACGGCCTGTAAAGGTCGGCAAAAATGCTCACCTCGGGGCTTGAGGGATTTTCACATGCGCGGCTCATATACCTGCCTGTATGCGCCGTCAGTTTCCAATGTATTCTCCTTAAGCTGTCGCCCGGCACATACCGCCTGACGGCGTCGAGCTCACCCGGCTTACTGTTTTGCGGCAGCATGCGGTACATCGGCTGCTCACCGTCATTTTCATTTATATTTATAAACCTGTCAATGCTCTCAATGCGCGGCAAAACAAGCACCTCATGGCGGTAATTGCGGTACGGGATGAAAAAAATATCAAGCGGGCCGTATATCCTTGCATTGAGGAAGCCTATTTTATATTTTCCTATATGTTTAAAAGAATAATTAAATTCAACAGACTGTTTTCCATGCGGCCGTACTGCCATATCCCTTTGGGTCTGCCCGCAGCCGTTGAAAAAAGCCGCCTTAACGTGCGTAAAGAAAAGCACGGAGTCGTTTACAAGGTCAAATTTATAGTGGAATTCCCTGCCCCTCGTACATGTTTTGTCGGCATCGTTTTCTTTAAACGAAAAGAACCTGTACACCAGCGCCATATGCGCCAAAGAAAACAAAACAATGCTTATCATAATGCAGAGCGGCATCCGGCCGAACACGTTCTGCATTTTAGTTGACGATATGACTGAAGCCGCAAATAAAAGCAGGAACACAGCGCAGCGTACTTTCATGTTACCTGCCGCCCTGTCCCGAAAAGCCGGCGTCAGGCCCCGGTACGGGTACCTTGCGCAAGGTATCTGTAATTATGCCATTAGGGTCTTTTTTATTTATTTTTGCCTCATGCGTAAGCACAAGCCTGTGCGCGAGCACGCACGGGGCAAGCTCCTTTACATAGTCGGGTATAACGAACTGCCTGCCAAGGTAAAGCGCATACGACTGGCACATGCGTGCCAAAGCTACGGAGCCCCTTGGGCTGGCGCCGAGGAGTACGTCGGGGTTGGAACGTGTCGCCCCTGCAATGGAGACTATGTACCTTTCTATTTTTTCGTCCACATAAACCCGCGACACGGCCTCCCTTACCGCCATAATATCGTCGGCGCATGCCACTGGCTCAAGCGCGCCGGCCGCTCCGCACAAATTTGACTCTATGACCCTCGCTTCATCGTCTTTAGAAGGGTAGCCCAGCGAAACGCGCACAAGGAACCTGTCCATTTCGGCTTCAGGCAGCGGGTATGTGCCGACAAATTCGGCTGAATTCTGCGTTGCGAGCACCATAAACGGCTGCTTCATCGGGTAAGTTTCGCCGTCCACGGTCGCCTGGCCTTCTTCCATTATTTCCAAAAGGCTCGCCTGCGTCTTTGACGTAGTGCGGTTTATCTCATCGGCTAAAATAAAGTTGCTGAAAACCGCCCCGCTGCGGAACTCGAAACAGCCTGTTTTAGGGTTGTACACCGAGTAGCCGGTTATATCCGACGGGAGCGTGTCTGACGTAAACTGTATCCGCTTAAAGCCGCAGTCAACAGACCTTGCCAAAGCCCTTACAAGCTTCGTTTTGCCCACGCCGGGCACGTCCTCTATAAGCGCGTGGCCTGAGCTTGCCATGCACATCACAAGGAGTTCCACCTGTTTTCTTTTCCCTATAATGACATTCTCTATGTTGTCAACTATACTATGCATTATTTGTGCCGCGCCTGCCATGACGTTCCCTCCAAAAACCTGTTACGGGGCTCCTATTTTCTTAATAAGCTTTCTCAATCGAAATTATATACTTTTAACTCAAATAAGTCAATGAGCTTATAAAAATATGTATACATTGTATAAATACAGGCATTTTTCTATGCAGATTTACCGCTGTACGGCAGGCAAAATATTTTAAGCATTTGCTTGAAATATAAAAATATATATTTAATTGGCATAACCTGTGTACACAAAAGCGGCCTTTCCGGTGCTTCATCCGGAAAGGCCGCATGACATTCAGCATATTAAGCTGCTTGCAAAGAAAAACTTTTATGGTATAATTTATTTATCGCGTTTTTTAACTCCCATGCGCGCCTCGGAATTTTGTATAAGGTTAAAAAGCGACGATGAAAAAAGCGGGAACTCCGCGTCGAGTTTTTCAGGCGAAAGCGACGGCACTTTGTCTTTTTTCAGCCCGTCGGCGCCCTCCAGGTTCTCACCGGAGGCAAGGCACGCGGCGTTTGACAGCGCTATCTCCTGTGCTGCGGTGGCGCGGCCTGAGCTCAGCTTTACCGGCACCGAAAACATCCCCTGGGGGTTCTTTGGGTTTACCGTGTACAGCAGCCTGAAAGCCTTGTAAATGCTTATGTTTAAATATGCCGATAATTCATTTGTAAGCTGCTTGTTGCCGCATTTCTGGAGTATGCCGTAAATTACGTTTAAAGAATTGGCAATAAGTTTCTTATTTAAAACAGGAAGCAGGCTTCCGCCGTTTTTCAAAACATTTTCCCTGCCGGCGGCATCCGGTTCCGGTATATCCTCAACAGATATAGTCGCTCCGCTGCGGTGCGGCGTGCGCCCTAAAAGGTAATCACAGGAAACGTTGTAATAATCGGCTATTTTCACCATAAAGTCAAGCCCGCACTCCCTGATGCCCTTTTCGTAATGTGAAAGCAGGGCCTGGGATATGCCGAGGTCTGACGCAACTTTTTTTTGACTGTAACCGCGCTCTTTGCGCAAAAGGGTTATTATCCTTGAAAAATTGCTGTTCATTATCGTTTCTCCTGTCGGATTATAGCGAATAAACGCTATGTAAAGTATACTACCGATATAACGCTTTGTAAAGGCTCTACATATCGTATCAGGCATATATTAAATGCACATAATACAGGTATCGGCATAAGAGGATTGATGTGCTTGTGCCGCACTTCAGAAGGGGTTTACATGAAATCTTACACCATACACTTAATCAGGCACGGCTTGACAAAAGGGAACACAGAAGGCCGCTACATAGGGCGCACCGACCTGCCGCTTTCGCAGGAAGGCGCCGCCGCGCTTGCCAAACTGCGCAGCGAAGGCGAGTACCCAATGGCAGCGCTGTACGTAAGCAGCCCGCTTAAACGCTGCACGCAGACGCTTAAGCTGCTGTACCCCGGAGAAAACGCAGTCATCATCGACGGCTTCAGCGAATGCGACTTTGGGGACTGGGAAGGGAAAACGGCCGCCGAAATTGCCGCCTGCGACGAAAATTTCGGCAAATGGGCCTCCGGCGTAGGCGAGCCTGTCACGCCTCCCGGCGGCGAAAGCGGGGCGCAGTTTATGTACAGGGTATGCTCGTCTTTTGAAAAGCTTGTCGAAGGGATGCTGCGCTCAGGGACGCAGTCTGCCGTCGTAGTAACACACGGCGGAGTGATAATGTCCATACTGTCTGCATACGGGCTTCCAAAGGCCGATTTTTACGACTGGATGGCAGCTGACGGCTGCGGTTACTCCATGCGCATAACCCCAGGGCTGTGGATGCGCTCCATGGTCGCCGAAGTGTACGGCGAAGTGCCGCGCGGCCTCTGCAGCAGCGGGTACGAAGGCAAAGCCGCCGTAGATATCGCGCGGAAAGCCGCCGCGGATGCTTTCGGTAAAAACAAAAAAGGCAAACAAGATTAGGTTTTTGCTCTTCCGGGTATTCGGGCACGTATATTTAGCATTTGCTTAATATACGTGCCCGTATCCCGTTTAGCCTGAAACCGTACTTTTTAAAGGTTACCCCACTGTTATGTTGTCTTTTATATTTTCAAATTTTTTATCACCCATGCCCGAAACTTTCTTTATATCTTCTATACTTTTAAATTTCCCGTTTTTTTCACGGTACTCAACAATACGGCCGGCCAAAACTTCACCCACACCGTCAAGCGAAGAAGCAAGCTCATTTTCCCCGGCTGTATTTATGTTTACTTTCCGCTTTGCCGTTCCGGCGGCCTCGCCAAAGGATGCTCCGGCCGTGGTTGAGCGGCTGCTCAACACATCCGTGCTATGGCTTGCGCTGCCTGTACTCCAGTCAGGCTGGGCCGGCGTATACTCCTCGCCGGAAGCGGGCGGCGCTGCGTCCGTGTCCGTTTTAACTATTACCTCAGACATCTTTGCGTCCGGCACATAAAAAGCGCTGTAACCTATAATCACGGCGCAGAGCATCGCCGTAACTATTATGAGGTATTTTATATGCTGTGCTTCGGTATCCAATAAAAGTCACCCGCAAACTTTAAGGCATAGTCGTTGAAGCCCATGTCATTTGTTTTCATGCGCGCGCAGCCTGTTGAGAAAATCCGTAAAATACTCCGGCAGTTCGCTTGTAATCTCAATATACCGGCCGTCCCGCGGATGCTTGAAGCCTATTACCCGCGCGTGCAGGCACTGGCCGTTAAGGCCGCCGACAGGCTTTTTAGGGCCGTAAACCGTGTCGCCCGCAACAGGGTGGCCTATTGACGCCATATGGACGCGTATCTGGTGCGTGCGGCCGGTTTCAAGCTTAAGGCGTACATAAGTAAAGCCGCCAAGCCTCTCCAAAACTTTGTAATGTGTCACAGCGTTCCTTGAGTTTTTACAAGTTACGGCCATTTTCTTCCTATCGGCTGTGCTCCTGCCTATGGGGGCATCTACCGTTCCTCCGCCGTCCTTAAAACCGCCGTATACAACAGCCTCATATACCCTTGTAAAGCTGTGTTCCTTTATCTGTTTCGCGAGGCTCCTGTGCGCGAAGTCGTTTTTTGCCACTATGAGGAGGCCGCTCGTGTCTTTGTCTATCCTATGCACTATGCCCGGCCGCATAACGCCGTTTATACCTGAAAGCGAATCTCCGCAGTGCGCCAAAAGCGCGTTTACAAGTGTCTTGTCAGGGTGCCCTGCGGCCGGATGCACAACCATGCCCTTCGGTTTGTTTACAACGAGCAGGTCGTCGTCTTCGTAAGGTATATCAAGCGGTATATCCTCGGCCTCAACGTCAAGCGCGGCAGGCTCCGGCATTATAAGCAGTATCCGGCTGCCGCCGCGGCAGGCATAGCTTTTGCCAAGCACTTTTCCGCCTGACGACGCGTTGCCACCCGCTATAAGCTTTTCAGCCGCCGAACGCGTAAGGCCGGGTACCTTAAGGCTTAAAAACTTGTCGAGCCGTACCCCGTCGCAGTCGGGTCCCACGGGTATATCATATGTCCGCATCATCTTCTCGTTCTAAGCACCTTTTCCCCGCCGGTATCTCTCTCCGAGAAAAACAGCATGTGTATAATGAGGAACACCGTACCAACCGTAACGCAGCAGTCGCTGAAATTGAAAACAGCCGGGAAAAAAGTTACATATATATAGTCAACCACATAACCGTTCAGCACCCTGTCTATCATGTTGCCTATGCCTCCGCCCAAGATAAGCGCCGTCGCCGCATAAGAAAAAAAACCGTGCCCCTCGTACTTAAACAGCGCTATTATAATCAGGACGCATATGACAAACGTTACGGTAACGAAAAACCATCTTTTGTTTTGAAGGATGCTGAAAGCCGCGCCGCGGTTTTCCGTATATACAAGCCTTAAGTATCCGCCTGCAAACGTACGCCCGCCGCCGTCTTTTAAGAACCTGACGGCCAGCAGCTTCAGGCACTGGTCGGCCGCCGTAAACGCTGCCGCCAAAAGGAGGACTATGGCTGCCAAAGTATCATCCCCTAAACGTAATATCCCAAACTCAAAATAAAGGAGGCATTACCTCCTTTATTTTTGTATTATTAAATTTGCTTAAGCACTCCGGCACATCTTCCGCAAATATCCGGGTGTTCTGGGTCACTGCCTACAGTGTCGCTGTAAATCCAGCAGCGCGCGCACTTTTCGCCTTCGGCATGGGTAACCGTAACTGACATGCCAGGCACTTCGTCGCCTGTGAACTCGCCCGTGCCGCCCTTAACGACATCCACCTGTGAAACTATGAGCAGCTCAGGCAAAGCATCCTTTATGCTTTCAGCAAAATCATATACGGTTCCGCCGCAGAAAAGCTCAACTTTAGCGTCGAGCGAAGAACCTATGACCTTACTTTTACGCGCAGCCTCAAGGGCTTTTTTAACGTCGTTGCGTATAAGGTGTATCTTATCCCACTTTGCCATAAATTCATCGTCGGCGTCGACTTCGACTGGCTTTGGCATATCGTTTAGTATAACATAGTCTTTGTTTTCCGAGTCCAAATGCGGCATGCTCGTCCATATCTCATTTGACGTAAAAGCGAGTATAGGCGCTATCATCTTAGTCATGCCGTCAAGTATGATAAACATGACGGTCTGCGCGGCGCGGCGGCCGTCGCTGTCGGCCTTTTCAACGTACAGCCTGTCCTTGAGCACATCGAGGTAAAAGTTCGACATATCGACAACGCAGAAGTTGTGTATGGCATGGTACGCGTTGTGGAACTCGAACGTGCGGTAGCCTTCATCCGTCTGCTTTATAAGCCTGTTAAAGCGCTGGAGCGCCCACTTGTCTATCGGGCGGAGCTTGTCCGCCGCGGCCATGTCCCTGTCAGGGTCAAAGTCGCTGAGGTTGCCTATAAGGAACCTTGCCGTATTCCTTATTTTCCTGTATGCATCAGAAAGCTGCTTCAGTATTTCTTTAGATATGCGTATATCAGCGTGGTAATCGCTCGAGGCGACCCACAGCCTCAGTATATCGGCGCCGTACTTGTCTATTACGTCGTCGGGCGCCATCCCGTTGCCGAGCGACTTAGACATTTTCCTTCCTTCGCCGTCAACTACCCACCCGTGCGTGACAACGGCCTTGTAAGGGGCTTTGCCCCTCCATGCCACAGACGTCAGGAGCGACGACTGGAACCACCCGCGGTACTGGTCGGCGCCCTCAAGGTACAGGTCTGCAGGCCAGTGCAGCTCCGGACGTACGTCCGCTACGGCCGCGTGTGAAACACCGGAGTCGAACCACACGTCCATAATGTCGTGCTCTTTTATAAATTCTGTGCAGCCGCATTTTGGGCATTTAGTCCCTTTCGGCAGCATTTCAGATGCTTCTTTCGTATACCACGCATCGGAGCCTTCTTTGGCAAACAGCCTCGAAACCCCCATCATAACGTCCTTTGACATAAGCGGCTCGCCGCACTCTTTGCAGTAAAAGATAGGCAGCGGCACGCCCCAGCGGCGCTGGCGCGAAATGCACCAGTCGTTCCTCTCACGAACCATAGATGTTATCCTGTCGCGCCCCCAGCCGGGTATCCACTCAACTTTGTTTATTTCTTCGACTGCTTTATCCTTTATGGCATCAACCGAGCAGAACCACTGTTCCGTCGCGCGGAACAAAACCGGATTTTTGCAGCGCCAGCAGTGCGGGTACTGGTGGATTATGCGTTTAACCGCAAACAGGGCGCCTATATCCTGCAGGTGCTTGAGTATGGCCTTATTTGCTTCTGAAGTCGTAAGCCCCTCAAACATTTCCCCTGCTTCTGCCGTCATCCTGCCGTGGCTGTCAACCGGAACTATGACAGGTATCTGCGGGTAATGGTCATGGCAGACGTCGTAGTCTTCAACGCCGTGCCCCGGAGCCGTGTGTACGCAGCCGGTGCCGCTCTCAAGCGTTACGTGGTCGCCTACTATAACAAGCGACTTCCTGTCGAGGAACGGGTGTGCGGTCTCCATAAGCTCAAGGTCTTTGCCCTTAAACTCGCCTATGACTTCACAGCCGGTTTTGCCGGCCTCTTCCATTACGTTTTTATAAAGCGCGGACGCCATGACGTAGTATTCTCCGCCGCATTTTATAAGCGAATAGTCAAAGTCAGGGCCGAGGCATATGGCCGTATTAGCCGGTATGGTCCACGTAGTAGTAGTCCATATGACAAAATATGTCTTTTGCAGGTCCGCTCCCTTAGCCGTGAAAAGCCCTTTGTCGTCGGTAACCCTGAACTTAACGTAAATAGAGTCGCACTGGTCTTCGCTGTACTCTATCTCCGCTTCGGCAAGCGCGGTTTCACACGAGGGGCACCAGTAAACCGGCTTAAGCCCCTTGTAAATATATCCTTTGGAGGCCATCTCGGCAAATATCTCTATCTGCTTTGCCTCGTAGTCATGCGTAAGCGTTACATAAGGGTGGTACCAGTCGCCTATGCCGCCGAGCCGCATAAACTCCTGACGCTGCCCGTCAATATACTTCTTGGCAAACTCCCGGCATATATTGCGCAGCTCCACGTCGGAAATGGTCGTCGAGTTTTCAACACCGGCTTTTTTCCTCGCTTTAAGCTCCGTAGGCAGGCCGTGCGTGTCCCAGCCGGGTACGTACGGCGCCTTGAAGCCGGACATATTTTTATACCTTACTATGATATCCTTCAAAACCTTATTGAGAGCTGTACCCAAATGGATATCCCCGTTTGCGTACGGCGGTCCGTCGTGCAAAACGTAAAGGGGCCTTCCCTCGTTCTTCTCCATAAGTTTTTCATATATTCCGTCTTCCTGCCAAGCCTTCTGCATTAAAGGCTCGCGTTTAGGAAGCCCCGCCTGCATGGAAAACTTTGTTTTTGGAAGGTTTAAGGTGCTTTTATAATCCATCGGTCTATTCTCTCCTCTAAGATATTTAATTAATGCCCTGAAATTTCACTCCGGAAAGCGCCGGCCGCAAGCTTCCCAAAGCGGTTTACCCCTCTGCCCCGCCGTCGTCGAAATACGAAATTTCCGCGCTGAGCGGGTCGTGCCCTTTGTCAACGGCGGACGCGCTTTCTTCTTTTTCCGCGTTCACCGGCTGCGCGTCCGGACGGCTTTCTCCGGCGTGCGGCACCGGTTCTTTTTCCGGTACAGGCTCAGGCTCCGGTTTGTACGATGGTATGGCGTCTATGGCCGTAAGATGTTCTTTGTAAATACTTAAAAGCTTTGCTTTAAAGTCCGAAACTTCTTTCTGCAGCTTTCTCAGCTCATCTTTTTTGCCCGCAAGCTGCCTGTCGTAGTCATCGGCCATGCGCTGTGCTTTTATGCCGGCGTCCTTGACTATTATCTCGGCCTTATGCCTTGCTTCGCGTACGGAAGCATCACCGAGCTTCTGCGCGCTGATGAGGGCGTTTTTAATTTCGTCCTCCTGTGCGCGGTACTCCTCGGTCTTGTCGGCAAGTACCTTTACTTTTTCATATGCCTGGCGTTTCTCGCCGGTTAGTTTTTCTATCTGTTCGCCCTGGTCAACTACCTGCTTGTTAAGTTCTTCGAAAGATTCCCTTACGTGCTCTATAAAGCTGTCAACGTCGTCGGCGTTGTAGCCTTTGCCTTTAAGCGCGCCGGATTTCCTAAAGCTTACGTTAATGATGTCATTTAAAGACAGCAATAATATCCCCCCTGGTAAATTATACCCAAAATCGGGCGGCAAAACGTTGCCTTCGCCACATAAAAGAGTTCCGGCCGCATATTTAACATCGGCGGCCGGCAGCAGTTAAAAATAAACTCCGTTGTTTTCGAGTTCGTCCAGCACGTCGTCGCCTGTAAGGTCCACATTGTACGGCGTGATGATAAACGTACTCGTGGCGACTTTCTTTATCTTGCCGCCGTTTGCGTAAGCGACTCCGCTCAAAAAGTCCACTATCCTGCGTGAAATATCCTTGTTTGTATTTTCGAGGTTAAGCACTACCGTATGCATTTTGAGAAGCTCGTCGGCAATGGCGCACGTTTCTTCCCCAAAGCGCTCCGGCTTGAACAAAACGACCTGGAGCTGAGCCGTGGCATGTATATTTACGACTTTGTTGTCCTGCTCCGCCGCCTGCATGCGGCGCGCGGCGTCGCGCCTTACCTGGTCCTGGTCATAGCTTTGACGTTCGTCCTGCATTGGTTCTTCACCCACCTCATCCTCGTAATCATATTCGTCGTCAGGCGGATTCCACATATCCTTGAATTTTTCCACAAATCCCGGCATAACCCAGTTCCTCCTTTTACCGGTTAAGGCCTAACCGGCATAATTTTGAAAAAAATTAAAAGCTTTAAACCGTACGCGCCCTTGGGCCGTACAGCGCCGTTCCTATCCGTACCATGTTGGCGCCGGCCCTTATGGCCTGCATATAATCCGCCGACATGCCCATAGATAAATAATCCATAGATATATTATCTATTTTTTTCTTGCCGATGTCAATAAAATATTGCCTCATCCTTAAAAAATACCCGTTTGTTTCGTCATATCCCGCGTTCGCAGGCGGTATGGCCATAAGCCCGCGCACCCGCACTGCCGGCAGGGCGGCGGCCTTTTCAGCGAGGCCGCAGAGGTTTTGGGGCAAAACGCCCGACTTGTTCGGCTCTTCGCCTATATTGACTTCTATAAGGATATCGGTTGTAATATTTTTATTAACACTCAGGCGCGAAATCTCCTGAGCAAGCTTTTCGCTGTCGACGGACTGTATCATCGAGACGCGCCCTATGAGGTACTTCACCTTATTTTTCTGCAGATGCCCTATAAAATGCAGGCTGCAGTCGGCAAGGTCGTACCGGTCGTATTTGGCGGAAAGCTCCTGTACCTTGTTTTCGCCTATGCACTTTACCCCAAGGGCTATGCTGTGGTTTATTACCTCGGCCGGAACGGTCTTTGTAGCCGCCAAAAGCGTTATATCCTCAGGCCTCCGCCCCGACTCGGCAGCCGCTTTTGCTATATTGCCCGTTATTACCTTGAAATTTTCCTCAACGTCCCTGAAACGTTCCTCAAAATCACTTGACGACTTTTCCATCGTACAAATCAGTCCCTTCCGTTATGACTTCATCGTTAAGGCTCACCGTCGAGCCGGTAAGCACTTCATCTTTACCCGGGTTCTGTTCGCAGATAACGTAACTGTCCGTGCTGAAAAGCGGTAATATCTGCCTAAATGCTATGTTGCTGCCGTTAAGGACGTAGACGCCCATTACATTTTTTTTAACTTCCTTAGTTTTTCCGTCTTTTCCCTTAGCAGGCGCCGTTACTTCGGCAAAATGCACAGCGTCTTTGCTTACCCTTATGCCGCTGTATTTACCGAGTATTATCTGCGCCGTTTCGTTCCTGATGGAGACAAGCGCCTTATCCATGCGGTCGCACTCTAAAACAACGGCGCTTTCGGAACCGCTCTTGTTTACAGCGACGGCGGAGGCCGGAACCGTACCCGATGAGACAAACGGAAAATTAAGCTGGACCCCGCTGCCTGAAATAAGGCGGCCGAGCGTATCGCCTTTGTCCGCTGAAACATTGCACACGAAGTACCAGTCATACTCCCCGCATATTTTCCCAGCGGCACTTGATTTGGCGGCATGTGCCGTACTTTGCAGCGCCTTTACCTGCGCAGCCGTTATATTTGCCGCATCAGCATAGTCAGCCGCGGTTTCAAGCCCGTCAGTATCCTTAACGAAGTAGCCGGCCGCAGGCGAAACCAGCTTTTTCTCAGGGCTGCCGGCGGCGCTTTTGTAAGTGTCTCGCCTTGACTCAAGCGTTTTTATGCGCTGGTCGAAGTTGTTTACTTTACCCGCTATCATCTGTTTTTCATTAATAAGGTAAAGGATATTGTCGCGTTTTTCCGAAGCGCCCGTAAAGTCGCCGCTCAGCGTATTTGAAAGTATGCCTGTCAGCGTTTCGTTTATGCGGCCGGTTACCGTGTCTATGTCCGAAGCATAGGCTACGCCCGCAGACTCGAGGCTCTTAAGCTTTTCGATTTCGCTTTCGGTGCTTTCAAGGTTTCGCTGCGCCGTCGCCTGCGCCTCGGTTGCGTACACCCTCGCCACCTGCCCGCCCTTTTCTATATGGTCGCCCGTCGAAACCATATAGTCAACAACACCGCCTCCGCTGTAGTCAACGTACGTTTCCTTCCTTATTGCCACGCCTGAAACCGACAGCGAGTCGGAAGCCGTAAAGTAGGATGCCGTTTCGGTTTTATAGTCCGTATGGTGCGTCCTGTAAAACTGGTAGCCTACGTACACGAGCAGCAGCAAAGCTATAACGGCGGACATCAGTCTTTTTGATCTGCGGCTGTCCATCGCGGCCACCCCTTTGCTTCTATAAATTCGGCGGCCCTGCCGTATTCTTCGGCGAAGTCAGCGCATGCGTCAACGGTTATCCAGTGTATTCCGGCGCCGCGCCTGAACCATGTCAGCTGCCGTTTTGCGTACCTGCGGGTTTCACGTTTTATCTGTTCCACCGAGTCACCAAGGGTGCATCTGCCCTCAAAGTATGGTATAAATTCCTTGTACCCTATGGCCTGCATGGCGGTAGGCGCGTTTTTAAGTCCGGCGATTTTCCGCGCTTCCTCAGGCAGGCCGTCCGCCACCATTTTGTCCACGCGCACGTTTATACGCCCGTAGAGCGCTGCCCTGTCGGAAAAAGTAAGGCCTATAGCGCACACATCGTAAGGGGTTGGCGCTTCCCTTGAGCGCCTTACGTGCTCCGTCATAGTGACGCCGGTAACGCGGTAAATTTCTATGGCCCTTACGGTCCTGCCCAAATTGTTAGGATGTATTTTCGCAGCGGCCTCCGGGTCGAAAGACCTCAGCTCGTCCCAGAGGGCTTTAGCGCCCTCTTTCTCCGCTTTTTCGTAAAGTGCGGCACGCAGCCCGGGGTCACGGCTTTCCGGCGGAAAAGATATATTATAAAGCAATGAGCGCACATACAGCCCTGTGCCGCCCGCTATAACCGGCAGATGCCCCCGCGCGCAAATCTCCCTTATGGTTTTTGACGCCGCTTCCACATAATCAGCCGCGCTGAAAGGCTCCCCAGGCTCAAGAAAGCCTATAAGGTGGTGGGGCACGCCGAGCATCTCTTCTTTTGACGGCTTTGCCGTGCCTATGTCCATGCCTTTATATATCTGCATTGAGTCTGCCGAGACTACCTCTCCGCCAAAGTTTTTTGCTATCACGGCGGCAAGCTTGCTTTTGCCCGAGGCAGTCGGCCCTACCACCGCGGCAACAGGTATGCTGCCCATTACTGCACTCTCCCGAAACGGCGTTCTATGTCGCTCCTGCGGAAAATAAGACGCACGGGGCGCCCGTGCGGGCAGTACCTGACGCCGTCGTCTTCCACTCTGCCGGCTATGGCTGAAAGTTCCTCCGGCGACAGCTTGTCACCGGCTTTCACGGCGGCGCGGCAAGCCACATTATGGTATATCCACTCTACTTTAGACGTTGTTACATCGTTTTTGTTCTCTGCAAGGTAGCCCGCTATCTCCATTACGGCGGCGCCGATGTCGCTGCCGCCGAGTATCATGGGCGCGCCCCTGACGAGCAACGTGCCGCTGCCGAAGTCCTCTATCTCGAAACCGGCCTGCGCGTAGATATCTGCCGAGTCCAAAGCGGCTGAGTACTCGTTTTTGTCGAGTGTTACCGTAACAGGCTCCAAAAGCATTTGGGTAAACTGGCGGCCGCTTTCTTTTTTGAGCTTTTCGTAAAGTATCCTCTCATGCGCGGCATGCTTGTCTATAAGTATAAGCTCGTCGCCCCTCTCAAGGATAATGTACGTGCCGAACGCTTCACCTATAAGCCTTTGCGGGACGCTGTTTGCGTTTTGGCCGGCAATAATACATTCGGCATTGGGTCCATCGCCCGCCGCTTCCCCGCTGAGCGGCCGCATGTCTTCCGCCTCCTGCGGCTTTGTGTTTTCCGAAGCAGACGTTTCTGAGGCGCCCGCCTTTATAATTTCTTCCCGCTCCGGAGCTTCCCTAAAGAAAGGCCCGGCAGCGCTGTCCGAAACGGCATAGCGCGGCGCCTGCCGTACGTGCGGCTGTTTTTCACAGTCGGGCATGCCCTTTGGCCTGTACGCAAAGCCGCCCCCATCGCGCCTGTCATCCGTAAAAACGGGTTTATTTACCGCCGCGGCGGGCATTTTTTCCGCCTCGTCGGTTTTAAGCGCAGTCCTTACAGCATGGTATACCGCGCTGAAGACCGGCCTTTCGTTTATGAACCTCACTTCCATTTTTGAAGGGTGTACGTTTACGTCTACCGTACCGTAAGGTATGCCTATGTAAAGCACGCACGACGGAACCTTGCCAACCATCAGCGAGCCCTTGTAGGCTTCTTCCAAAGCGACGGCGGCCGTCCTGCTTTTTACGTAACGCCCGTTTATAAAAAAGTTCTGCATGCTTCTGTTCGGGCGCGCCGCAGACGGCCTGCACACAAAGCCTGAAACGCGAACACCGTCAAGCTCGTAATCAACGGGTATGAGCCCCGACGTAAATTCCCTGCCGTAAACGGCAAAAACAGCCGACTTTGCCTTACCGTCGCCCGGCGTATGGAGCGTTTCGCGGCCGTCGCGCAGAAACCGGAACGAAACCTCAGGGTGCGAAAGGGCCGTTTTGTCTACTACCGCCGCGGCGGCGTTGCTCTCGGTAACGTCTTTTTTAAGGAACTTCATCCTCGCCGGAGTATTGTAAAAGATGTCGCGCACAACTATGGTAGTGCCAGCCGGGCAGCCCGCGTCGCCCAGCTCTCCGGCTTCGCCGCCGCTTATGCTGAACTTTGTGCCGGCAAGCTCGTCTTTCGTACGCGTTATAAGCCCAACATGAGAAACCGCCGCAACGGACGCAAGCGCCTCGCCCCTGAAGCCTAAAGTGCCGATATTTTCAAGGTCGTCTTTTTTTAATATCTTGCTCGTCGCGTGGCGCATAAACGCTGTTTTTACGTCTCCGCGCGCTATGCCGCAGCCGTCGTCGCTGACGCGCATAAAGGTCTTCCCGCCGTTTTGTATTTCTACTGTAACGGCTGACGCGCCCGCGTCTACGGAATTTTCGGCAAGCTCTTTTATTACAGACGCGGGGCGTTCCACAACTTCCCCAGCGGCTATGAGTTCAGCTACGTGCTTGTCCAAAACGTTTATTTTTCCCATTTTGCGCCTCCTCTGCGCCGGCAGCGGCAGCAGTTCAGCTTTTCGCTATTTTTACAAGGCTGAAAAGCTCGTTCATACATTCTATAGGGGTAAGAGTGTCTATGTCTATACTTTTAAGCCTGCTCATAATTTCCGAGTACTGCGGCGGCAGGATTGACATCTGCCCGTTTGCGGCATCTTCTTTTTTCCTGAGCCCCTTTAGCTTTGGCGCAACGCCGTCACGTTCCAGCCCCGCGAGTATCTTCTTAGCGCGCGAAGTTATCCTGTCAGGCACGCCGGCAAGCTTAGCTACCTCTATGCCGTAGCTGTCGTCGGCTCCGCCGCGGACTATCCGCCGCAGAAACGTTATGTCGTCGCCGCGCTTTTTTACCGCTATGTTGTAATTTTTAACGCCGTCGATGGAGTCCTCAAGTTCCGTCATCTCGTGGTAATGCGTAGCGAAAAGCGTCTTTGCGCCGAGCTGCTTTTTGTCAGAAACATACTCAACGACCGCGCGCGCTATGCTCATGCCGTCGTAAGTGGATGTACCGCGGCCTATCTCGTCAAGTATAAGCAGGCTGTCGGGAGTAGCCTCCCTTACTATCTCTGCTACCTCCGACATTTCCACCATAAACGTCGAATGGCCCGCAACAAGGTCGTCCGAAGCGCCCACCCGCGTAAAAACGGCGTCCGTAATGCCTATCTCCGCGCTTTCCGCCGGTACAAAGCAGCCTGTCTGCGCCATTATGACTATAAGCGCCGTCTGCCGCATATACGTCGATTTGCCCGCCATGTTGGGGCCTGTTATGATAAGCGTCCTGTTTTCATTTTTGTCCAGAAGCACGTCGTTCGGTACGAAAGGCTCCTTTGTCACCGCTTCCACAACAGGATGGCGGCTTCCCTTTAAAACTATCCTTCCGCTTAAGTTTATCTCCGGCCTTACGTAGTTTCTGTCTGCGGCGACCTGCGCAAACGACAGCAGCACGTCGAGCTTTGCAACAGCGCCCGCCGTTTTCTGCACCCTGTCCATCTGAGCGGCCGTCTGCCTGCGCACATCGTCAAAAAGCCTGTACTCAAGCTGCACGGACTTTTCATGCGCCCCGAGTATGCGCCCTTCAAGCTCCTTTAACTCAGGCGTTATGAACCTTTCGCAGTTTACAAGCGTCTGCTTGCGTATGTACTCGGCCGGCGCCTTATCCTTATACGCATTGCTTATCTCTATGTAATAACCGAATACGCGGTTATAACCTATTTTAAGCTTCGGGATGCCGGTCTTTTCACGCTCCCCGGCTTCTATTTTGGCAATAATCCCGCGGCCGTCGCTCATGTCGCCCTTTAAGGCGTCCAGCTCAGCGCTGTAGCCTTGTTTTATTATGCCGCCTTCCCTTACGGAAAACGGCGGCTCGTCGACTATGGCGCTCTCTATAAGCTTATATATATCGCTTAACGTGTCCATACCGTTATATATTTCCCGCAGCAAATCAGACTTGGCGTCTTTAAGCGCCGCCTTAAGGGGCGGGAGCTTTTCCGCAGTAGCCGAAAGGCTTTTAAGCTCCCTGCCGTTTGCCGAGCCGTAAACTATGCGCGACATAAGCCGCTCAAGGTCATGCACGCCCGAAAGCTGGTGCGAAATGCCGTCGCGGAGGATGGCATCGCCGAAAAGCTCCTCCACAGCGTTGAGCCTGCGGCTTATCCTCGCGGGGCTTAAAAGCGGCCTTTCAACGCAGCTGCGCATGAGCCTTTTGCCCATGGCCGTCTGCGTCCTGTCAAGCACCCACAGGAGCGAGCCGCGTTTCTCTTTTCCGCGCATTGTTTCGAGCAGCTCGAGGTTCCTCCGCGCAGTGAGGTTAAGCTTCATGTACTGCCTGCCGCTGTATATATCTATGCTTCCAATGCGCTCAAGGCCGGTTTTTTCGGTTGACTTAAGGTACCCGAAAAGCGCGCCCGCCGCACAGACTATGCCCTGCCTGCCGGACAGGCCGAGCTCGTCAAGGTTCTTTTTATGGAACTGGTTTAAAAGGCATTCGCGGCATTTATCCCCGCCGTACTCGTCGTCACCCGCAAGCTCGACGCTTGCGCTAAGGCGGTTTTTAATAAACCCGTCAAGGCCGCCTAAGTCAAGGGCGCCTTGGTTTATGAGTACTTCGCTCGGCGAAAAGCGCGCAAGCTCGTCCTCAGTCTGCCTTTCAAGCTCCGCTCCGCTTTCAGCCGAAAGGGAAGCGGCGTGCATTTCGCCGGTAGAAACGTCCGCAAAGCATATGCCGGCTTTGCCTTCATTAACAAAGAGTGAGCATATAAAATTGTTTTTAGTTTCGTCGAGCATGCTGCTCTCAAGCACTGTGCCCGGCGTGATTACCCGTATTATATCACGCTTTACAAGGCCCTTCGCAAGCGCGGGGTCTTCCATCTGCTCGCATATGGCGACTTTATGCCCTTTAGCTATAAGCTTTGCCACGTACGTTTCATAGCTGTGAAAAGGCACGCCGCACATGGGGGCGCGCTCCGGCTGCCCGCAGTCGCGCCCCGTAAGCGTAAGGTCAAGTTCCTTTGACACAAGCTTCGCGTCGTCGTAGAACATCTCGTAAAAATCGCCGAGGCGGAAAAATAAAATCGTATCCGGATACTTTTTTTTCATTTCAAAATACTGTTCCATCATTGGGGAAAGGGTTGCCAAAGTTTACCGCCTCCACATTAATTACTTTAGCCTTGCTTAAATTTTGCCGTCCTGCCGTTTAGTGGCAGCCCCCGCACGAGGAGCAGTTGCCGCCGCATGAGGGCGGGGTGTAGTCGGCGGTTTCAGGGTCGCCGCCGTTGGCGCTCTGCACTATGATGGCGTTCACCCTCTGCACAAGTTTTTCGAGTTCCGACTTTGCCATGCCGTAAGCCGCCATATTTTCGTTTTTAATTATTTTGTCGTAAAGGGCGTTCATTTCATTTTGGTATCCCTGCATTTTATCGTTGTCGTGTTCCTGCTTTTTTGCTTCTTCCTCTATAGACATCCGCTTTAAATTAAATTTCCCTATAAGGTCCTGCAAAGCGGCGTCAGCGTCCGTTTTTTTTATAGCTTCCTGCATATCAGCGTAACGGCTGTCCTTCTGTATTTCCCTGCCTATATTTCTCGCCATCTCTATGATGTCCATATAATTCTCCTTAATAAAATTAATATATTTAATAAATCCGCCTTTTACGGCAAATAAATTACTTTACTATTTCTCCGCTTAAAAACGAACTGCGCGCCGAGGTTATCTTTACGTTTACAAAACTGCCGGAAAGGCTTTCATCACCGTCAAAAGCGACGGCTATGTTGCCGTCGGTGCGGCCGGTAAGTTCCCCTGACTTTGCATTTTTGTTTTCGACTAAAACGCGCTCAGTTTTTCCAATATAGGAGGAACAGATTTTGAGCGAAGCCTCATCCTCGGCATCGCAAAGCTCTTTAAGCCATTTCTTTTTTTCATCCGCCGGCACCGGGTCGGGCATTTTTGCGGCGCGCGTGCCATTGCGCGGCGAATAGATAAAAGTGAAAAGCGAAGTAAAGCCGACTTCGCCTATAAGGCTTACGGTGTCCTTAAACTCCCCGTAAGTTTCCCCCGGAAAGCCCACTATGACGTCGGACGTAAGCGATATGTCCGGTATTTTTTCTTTTGCGTAGTTTATAAGCCCCAGGTATTTTTCGCGCGTATAACCGCGGTTCATCTCTTTCAGCACTCTGTCGTTCCCCGACTGGAAAGGCAGGTGCAGGCTGCGGCATATATGCTTTCCCGAAGCGATGGTATCTATAAGCTCATGCGTCGCGTCTTTCGGGTGCGACGTCATAAAGCGTATGCGGTAGTCGCCCTCAACGCTGTCGAGCATGCGCAGGAGATGTGAAAAATTCATGCCGCAGTTTAAATTTTTACCGTATGAGTTTACGTTCTGCCCTAAAAGGGTTATCTCCTTATAGCCTTTCCCCACAAGGCCTTTGAATTCATCAAGAACCGCTTCAGGCGTGCGGCTCCTTTCCCTGCCGCGTACATACGGCACTATGCAGTATGAGCAGAAATTATCGCAGCCGTACATGACGCTTAGCCATGCTTTAAATTTACTGTCGCGCAGCACCGGCATGCCCTCGACTATGTTTTTGTCGGGCGACTCGTCGCCGCGCTCAAAGACACGCCCGCCTTCCGTCAGGGCGCTGTAAAGCATCTCCGGGAGCCTGTGCATAACATGGGTGCCGAAAACTATGCTGACAAACGGGTAAACTTTTTTTACCCGTTCCGCAGACTGCTCCTCCTCCATCATGCAGCCGCACAAGGCTATGATAAGCGAGGGGTGCTTTGCCTTTATATTTTTCAGCGCGCCCACGTTGCCGAAAACCCTGTCTTCGGCGTGTCCGCGCACCGCGCACGTGTTGAAAATGATAAAGTCGGCCTTTTCCCTGTCGTCAGTAAAAGAAAAACCCATCTGCGAAAGCATTCCCTTTATCTTTTCCCCGTCGGCGGCGTTTTGCTGGCAGCCGTAAGTGTGCACCACGGCAAGCGGCTTATCGCCCATGGCGCGCGCCTTCATTATAGCGGCTACGCGCTCCGTATAAAAGCTGCCGCTGCGTATATTTATATCTGTGCCGCTGAGTGCGGACGAACCTTCTTCCAAAAGGATATACCTCCAAAATTATAATCGAATTTATTATAGCATAGCAAAACGCCATCTTCAAGGAAAAACGCCTCTCAGCGCTGTTTTTGAAGACGGCAGTATTAAACGGCGCGCTTTTAAAGCCGGCTGCCGCTCCATTTAAGTTAAAAAAACAAAAGGGGAAATAATTTTAAAGCCGCCGCAAACGTTAATGCGGGATATATCCATATTCCGCAGATTATAGTATAGCAGGCACCGCCGCGTAACGTAACGCGTCGGTGCCTGTTATGTTTTTTATTTATAATTATCAATAGTATTTTTTCATTCCGGGGTGTTTGGGGCTGTTCCGGCTCATTCTGTTACGAGAAAACACAGCAAATACAAGGCTTTTCTATATGTTGGGCTGTAAATCGCCTGTTGTGGCTTGCTGTTCCGGCTCGTCTGGGTGTGAATGGGTTTATATTGGGGCGTGTTGATTTCCTGTTGATTTTCCCACCACACCAACACCAGCCGGGAACAGCTCACACCAGCGGCAACAGGTACACCCCCCCGGAGGGGGATATATACCCCGCTCAAAGTGCCGAGGGAGTAGTCTAAATACCCTCAAGCAATAAAAGGTTTTTAGAGAGAGGGTATAGTTTAATTTACAGTACCATTAGTACCAAAAACAAATAATATAATATCTATCTTTCTATCTGTTACCGAGCAACACAATCAAGATAAGATACAATCTTTTGAATGGCACACAGCAGTAGTACCAGTGAAGTACCAACAGTACCATTCCAATGATGTAGAAAGTCCCTTCTTAAAAATTTCCGAAAAATCCAAAAAGAATTTTCGTGTTATTTTCAATACTATCGGTGTTGATTTGCTATCTGAATCAGATAAAAATACGCTATTCAGATAACTTCTTGTCCGTATCAGATAGTTGTAATTTATGCTCCATTTGCTATAATGGTGGTAACAACAAAATAACGGCTCTATAATAAAAGTTGG
>DHNP01000036.1 GCA_002409585.1 Ruminococcaceae bacterium UBA5413
CATTTCTTTTCCGGCGTTGACACTTGACAAAGAATTCGGCTACAGCAAATATGGCTGCTGGGACAAAGCAACCCCAAAAAGCCGAAACAATCATAGTGACGAGACACTGTGATTGTTTCGGTAATTTAGTTGCAGCTACTAAAAAAAACCAGGCCGCATTGGCTTGAATACTGCTCTAAAACATATTTTATTCGCAGGATAACGGTTGCATTTGACTTGAATTTTCGTTAGAATGACAATCAACATGGTCCATAATCTTAATTTTAGCTTTCGGAACTTCAAGACCCCAGTTATCCCACCCGAGATAATTCTTTCTGGCAAAAAGCTCAATTTTATTTTGATAGGGGAACATTTTTGTAATGCCATCAATTACTTCCTCTGGCTTTTCACTATGTTTACTCCGCGGCGTCCTTACTAATTGCCGAATATTTCTAGCCCCGCGTGGAGAAGGAATACATCCTTTTTTAAACACTAAACAAAATTCCGTTTGCGATAAAGTGTACCGGCCAGGATTATGCATCATTTTATCCCAGACGAAAGCGACAGTTTTATAATCAAAGCCCCATGCGCTCCCTAACTTCATAGAATTAGATAATTGCGGGCCGGTTGTCCACATAAAAAGTAAACAGTTATTTGCTGCAATGGACTGAACATTTAACGACATAAGCTCTTTAAGTTTAAGTGTTGGATACTTAAATGTTGCGGCACTAATAAATATATTTTTACTAAATCCGATATTTTCTGTCTTAATGCTGGATTTATCATACTGCATTTTTCCACCATAGTCCCATGGCGGATCAGCATAAATAATTTCATATTTTTTTTCTGCAGGAAGAGAAGGGTAAAGTCCGTCAAGAGTGCTTACTTTGGTACGTTTTTTTGCTTCAACGCTGTAAATAGAATAACCAGAGATATTGGAACTCATTACTGCATCACCTTATAATTTTTTTATCGTACTTATACAATATCATACGCAGAAAAAGAAGTCAACAGAATTGTTACTTATAGTCCGTTGCCTTATAAGCACTTAATTGTATATTATAATTTGAAAGGCAGATGGCGTATGATAAGACAGAAATTTGGAGAGCGCATAAAATCAATGCGGAGGAAAAAAGGCCTGAGTCAAGAGAAATTCGCATTACTGATAAATATGGACAGGACGTATTATGCTTCAGTTGAATCCGGGAAAAGAAATGTCTCTATAGACAATATAAAGAAAATTGCGGATGGATTAGAAGTAAGTGTAGGGGAACTTTTTAAGGGATTATAAGGAGTATTTTATGGGAAAGGCAGAGTTAAGCGGTAGGGGTATTTGGCAAGATGTTAGTGGGTTAAAAGCATCTACGGCAGAACAGAATTTCTATAGTGTATTTAAAAAAGCATTTAATGGAACATCGTATAAACTTTATGAGAAACCAACGCATCTTAAAAATCTTTATGCAAGTGTCATTTTACCGAAAGAAGTTTTAGAAAACATATATAATCCTCCGATTGATTTAAAACATACGCAGTGGGGGATTTCCCCCGATTTCGCCATAAAAAATCTTCGTACAGGTAAAATATTGTTTGGGGAAATAAAACGTCAAGATGGCTGGGTAGAAGGGAAAAAGCCTAGCGCTGGGAGAGGTAATGCACATGAACGATTGTGTAAACTATTTACGCCTGGGTTGATAAAAGCTTTAAGAAAAGTCGGTGGGATTATAAGCACAGAAATATTACCATTTTGGGTTGTGTTTGAAGGCGATATTACCCGTGACCCGAAAAGAGTAAGGGAAATTGCCTTTTGGTTTGATAAATATAAATACAATTATTTTATGTGGCGCCCGAATGAATCGAGTGATAAACTTGTAAAACATTTTATAGAACATTTAAAACCATATTTAGACTAATAATATATCTTTAAAATTCTAAGTAATCGCACACATATATCATTATTGAAGATATATATGTGCGATTTATAGTATACGCAGATGGGGCCAGATGAGAAAAATATTAATTTTACTTTAAACTGGCCTGGGCCGCATAAAGGAGCATGCCCGTATTGTCATTATAGATGTGCGCGAGCTGTGAAATGGGCAGCGGATTTACACCGCGGCCTACTTCTACGGTATATCCTGGCCGGCGAAATTCTTTAGTAAACCAGTCCTTATAACCGGCGTATGAAGATATGCCGCTTGCCTTTTCGAGCGCATAACCGCTTATTTCTGAAAGGCGCAGCCCGATAGTTTTAGCCTGGGGCGGAGCCATATCCATAAAGTCACGGTAAATGACTTCGCCCTGTGAATGGTAGGCAAGCGCGAGACTGCAGCCGCTATTGCGCGTAAGGCGCACCATCGCCTTTGTTTCCGGTTCGGAAACCGGGTAAGGCCCGGAGTACCGCGTAGGCCCCGGCCCGGTTATGCCGAGCGCCTCTGCTGCTTCTTTTGACTCTTCCCATGCGGCATCGTAGTTGTGGTTTATATCTACGCCGCGTATGTTTGCCTCCCAGTTGTGCGAAAAATCAGTACTGCCGTTGTTCCACCGTATAAGGCTGCTGTAGTAGGGGTTGGAGGAGGAAAGGCCGTCTATGACGAGGTCTACCCCGTCGGGGTTTACCATCGGTACTATGTAAATGATTGTTTTACTCCATAATCCGCTTAAATCCTGACCTTTTAACTGTTTACCGAAGGCACGCGCCCTAAGGTATTCCTCGGTAAATTTCATAAGGACCGTTGAAGTTATCCACTCAAGCGCGTGATGCGCCGCGTTGTAAAACACATGGTGCGGGCCGGCGCCCATTTTAATGTAAAAAAGCGTCTTGCCAAGCACGCTGTAACCGGCGGTGCCTATCTGAAGGAAAGGGTACCGCGCTTTAAGGCCGCTTATATTTCTCATCATTATACTGTATGTATAATTCACATCAGTAGATACAACGTCATAGTCGTAAGGGACTTTTATTCTGCTGCCGACCATCAGATTTTCCGGGCTTTCCGTAGGGTTTGCCGCTATAATGGCGGCAGGGTCCGTTTTATATTTACGCGCTATTTTGTACACTGTGTCGCCCATACGCACCGTATAAACATCGTAGCCGAGCAAAAAGCTGTGCAGCGGCCGCCATGTGCTTCCGCCGATAACCCCGTCCGCCTCAAGGCCGAACCTCCGCTGGAACTCAGTGACGGCTTTTTTTGTCTGTTCCCCAAAAATCCCGTCAACTCCACCGACGCTGTAACCGGCCTTTTTAAGTGCGGACTGCACCTCCATAACGTCGCTTCCCGCAGAGCCTAAGCGTAAAATCCTCATCTCGCTCCTCCCTTTTGCATTAGGTTTGCCAAAAATGTGCCTGATATTATTTATATGCCGCGTTTTGGCACGTCATGTGGAAACAGCATAAAGAGGGCATTTTTTTATGCGTGTTATGTATTGGTTTTACACATAAAAAACCGCGCCGGTTTAATTTTCCGGTACGGTTTTTGTATATTTATATATAATAATTACAATTAGTATAGTAAATACCTAAATATCTGCCTCATATTCACAGATTCCCTCATATCCTGTCGCAGCGTAAAAAATTTCACCGCCGATATATTCACCGTTTTTCCCAAAACCTTTTTCATCTCCGCCCATAGATGCCGTAGTTATGAAAAGGGTGGAAAAATCCCTGCCGCCGAAACATACGCTTGAAACCTGCTTCGCGGGCACGTCGATTTTTTCTTCAACTTCACCGCCGGGGCTGAGGCGCAGCACGGCGCCGCCGTTCCAGCAGGCAACCCAAAGGTGTCCTTCACTGTCTGCCGTCATGCCGTCAGGCTCGCCTGAATCCGGCGGCATACGGAAAAATATTTTACCGTTTGATATAGCGCCGCTCTGTACGTCGTAATCGTATGCGCTGATTTCTTTCGCTGCGGAGTCAACGTGGTAAAAACGCCTGCCGCCGTCCGTAAACGCCATGCCGTTTGATATGCCGAGGTGCTCTTTTAATTTTACCGGGCTGCTGCCTTTGCAGAAGCTGTAAAGGACGCCTTCGGCGTTGTTTTCACGCTTGCTTCCGGAGATAAGCCTGCCGCGCGGGCCGCATATCGCATCGTTAAAGCGCTCGCCGGCAATGTAAGGTACGGCGAATACTTTTTTAATGTGTGAAGGGTCGAACCCGCCGCAGCTGAAAGGGACTTCAAGCACTTCGCCCTCAGTGCAGAGTACCAGCGCACCGCCGGTTGAAAATGCGAAAGCCCCTATTTGGCTTTTTATTTCTATTTCCGTTCGAATGTCTTGAACTTCGGGAGAATATGAAAAAATGCGGCCGCCGACAATGTCAGCCCAAAAAAGCCTTTGCAGCTTTCGGTTCCAAAGCGGGTTTTCACCGAGCGTACACGCTGCGTTTTTTATACTTTTTGGTTTTAGCGTTGTGCTTACCATTCCGCAACACTTCCGTCGTCGAGAGTAAACACCGGATTTTTCCAGTGATGGCTTGCTTTTGCGGCTTCCCTTACGCTATCTTCGTCGACTTCTACACCGAGGCCGGGCAGAGTAAACAGGTCAGCGTAACCGCCTTTATATAAGAACACGTCGGTATTTTTAATATATCCGCCGATTTCCTTACCTTTGTTGTAGGCCATGCCGATGCTTTGCTCCTGTATGCACGCGTTTATGGAGGCAAAGTCAACCTGCAGGCATGAGGCAAGGGCTACGGGGCCTAACGGGCAGTGCGGCGCGAGCGCCACGTCAAAAGCTTCCGCCATGGAGGCTATCCTGCGCACTTCTGAAATGCCGCCTGCGTGGCAGAGGTCCGGCTGGATTATATCGACTGAACCGGATGTTAAAAGGCGCTTGAAGTCCCAGCGGCTGAAGCACCGTTCGCCGGTTGCAAGCGGTATGGGTGAAAAACGGTGCAGCTCCGCGAAGACCTCTTCATTTTCTATAAGTACGGGTTCCTCGACAAATAGCAGTTTGAAAGGCTCAAGCTCACGTAAAAGTTCGCGCGCCATAGCTTTATGAACCCTGCCGTGGAAGTCAACGGCTATTTCAAGGTTAAAGCCGACTTTGTCCCTTATGGCCTGTATTTTTCCGAGCAGTTTGTCCATTTCGTCGTGGCTTGTTATAAAGCCGGTTTTGCCTACGCCTATCATTTTTACGGCACTGAAGCCGTCAGCTTTTTTTTCAGCGGCGCACGCGGCGGCCTGCTCCGGCGTGTCGGAGTTTATCCAGCTGTAAACGCGCATGCGGTCGCGGACTTTGCCGCCTATAAGCTGGTACACCGGCACTCCGAGGTCTTTGCCTTTGATGTCCCAGAGCGCCTGGTCTATGCCTGAGAGCGCGCTGTTAAGTACAGGCCCGCCCCTGTAAAACCCGCCGCGGTAGACAGTCTGCCATATGCTTTCTACATCGCGCGGGTCTTTGCCCATAAAATACGGCTCCAATTCATGTACGGCGGCCTCCACGGTATCAGCGCGCCCCTCAACGATGGGTTCGCCCCAGCCGACGAATCCGTCATCGGTTTCAAGCCTCAGAAACAGCCACCTTGGCGGTACTTTAAAAAGCTCGCATGCTTTAATTTTCATTTTGAGCCCTCCGAACCGTACAGGTTTCCATCAGTACCGTAAAGGTAATTTTCAGGCACTATGGGCAGAAGCGCCCCGCCGTCAACCGTTACGCAGCTGCCGGTCATGTATGCCGCGCCGTCTGAAGCAAGGAAACATACGGTCTTTGCTATTTCCTCGGGCTTTGCGAAACGCTTCAGAGGTATGCGCGGGCAGGCGTCGAAGATAGGCCCGCTTTTGTCCCACCCTACGTCGGTGTAGCCTGGCTCCACGGTTATTATCCTTATACCGTACTTTGCAAGCTCCATAGCGGCATTCCTGCCGAACTTTGTAAGCGCCGCCTTGGCGGAACCGTAAACGGATGCGTCTGGCCAGCAGCCGTCGGCATGGTTTGAAGATATATTTATTATAAGGCCGCGCTTTTTTTCCTCGGCCATTTTACGTGCCGCGGCCTGCGCGCAGAAAAACGCGGCTTTGCAGTCGGTGGCAAAGACGCTGTCCCACATTTCTTCCGTAACGTCTAAAAATGGCGCGAACCGGCTTACGCCGGCATTGTTCACCAAAAGGTCAATACCCCCGAAAACTTCAAAAAATCTGCCGAACAGCTCCCTGCGTCCGTCGGCCGATGAAATATCCGCGTGTATGCAGACGGCTTTTGCGCCGTTTTCACGTACCTTTGCGGCAGTCTTTTCTGCCTTTTCCTTATCGTTGAGATAGTTTACGCCTATGTCGTAACCATGCATTGAAAGCTCGACAGCTATAGCGCTGCCGATACCCTTGGCCGAGCCTGTTACGAGCGCGGTTTTCCTTTCCATGCAAGTGCCTCCTTGCCATTTTATAATATTGTTAACGTTAACGCAATTCATATTATACGATGTATTTTTATATTTTCAATTAAAATAATGAATAATAAATATAATTTAATATAAATATATAGCCATTTTTATTAAAATAGTTTATATAATGCGAAAGAAAGATTGACTTTTGGGTATATACGTAATATAATCTATATGTTATCGTTAACGCAAGTAATAACATATCCGTGCGGAAGGTTGGAAGGGATAAATATGGCTAAATACGACTGCGTCACCGCAGGTGAAACAATGGCCGCTTTTCTGCCCCAAAAAACCGGCAGCTTAAGGTATGTGGGCAGTTTTGCGAAAGCTGTCGCCGGCGCCGAAAGCAATGTGGCGGTAGGCATAGCAAAGCTGGGGCATAAAAGCGCGTGGATCAGCCGCGTCGGTGACGACGAGTTCGGGGAGTATATCATGCGCGAACTGCGCGGCGAGGGGGTAGATGTGTCGCATGTTAAGCGTGACGCTAAGCACCCGACGGGAGTAATGTTCAAGCAGTTGGCGGCGGCAGGCGGGTCGTCGGTGTTTTACTACAGGAAAGACTCCGCAGCGTGCGGCATGACGTTTGAAGATATACCTGAAGGCATTTTTAACGGTACTAAGGTGCTTCACGTTTCGGGTATAACGCCTGTGCTAAGCCAAAGCTGCAACGGCATGACGGTAAAGGCATTCGGCGCTGCAAGGAAAGCCGGCGCGCTTGTGAGCTTTGACCCTAATATACGCCTTAAGCTTTGTACTGCGGAAAAAGCAAGGGAGGTAATGCTTCCGCTTTTATGTATGTGCGATATAGTCCTTCTCGGCACAGACGAAGCGGAAATACTTTTTGGCATTAAGGAACCGGACGGGATAATAGATAAACTGCTTTCACTTGGCGTTAAAAAAATAGCTGTTAAGCTTGGGAAAGACGGGTCCTATGCCGCCGACAGTACGGGGCGTTACAGGATAGAGCCGATAGACATACCCGTAGTTGACACCGTGGGGGCAGGGGACGCTTACGCGGCCGGCTTTTTGACAGGTATAATCGAAGGCAGGGACGTAAAGGCATGCGGGGATATGGGCTGCCTTATGGGGACTTTTGCCGTATCGTCTTACGGCGACACGGAGAGCCTGCCCGACAGGCGCCGCTTTGACATGGCAATGGGCAATATAGCCGAGGTACAGAGGTAGCCTGTTACAAGGGAGAGATAAAGTATGGATGCGTTAAATGTAATACGTGAAACAAAGGTAATTTCAATCCTGCGCGGTGTCGGAGCGGAACAGCTGCACGGCGTAATGGATGCCCTTTATGACGGCGGCGTGCGCTGTGTTGAGATAGCCCTCAACTCTGACGGCGCGCTTAAGATGATAGATAAAGCAAAAAAGGATTACGGCGGAAGGATGCTCATAGGCGCGGGCACGGTCCTGGATGGCGCGGGTGCAAGGCTTGCGATAGAAGCGGGGGCGGACTTTGCCCTTTCGCCTACGCTTTCGTTTGAATTTATAAAGATGTGCCTTACGTACAACGTGCTTGCGGTGCCGGGGGTTTTTACGCCGACCGAGGCGCTTTCGGCCTGGCAGGCGGGCGCGCGCCTTATAAAGGTATTTCCGGCAGGCAGCGTAGGCCCGTCGTATATAAAGGGCATGAAAGGGCCTCTGCCGCAGCTTGAGCTGCTGCCTGTCGGCGGCGTGACAGCGGAAAACGCCGCGGATTATATCAAAGCCGGAGCGGCAGCCGTTGGGATAGGCTCATGCCTTGTAAACAGCAGAAACGCGGGTGATGCTGACACAATACGCGCAAAAGCGGACAAGCTGACATCGTTGCTTAAAAACGTCCCAAAAAGCCGCACATAATAAAAAGAATGCCTCCGGACTGAAAAACAGTGCCGGAGGCATATTTTTTATATAACATTTATAAGCGCCGTGCCTTTAAAAAACGCTTTTTCAGTTCCGCCGCCGCCGCACCGGGGGCGGGCGCGCCCATAATAGCTGAAACAACCGATATGCCGGCAATGGGTACGCCGCTTAAAGCGGCCGCATTCCCTTTATTTATACCGCCTATGGCTACGACGGGAATTTTTACGCTTGAGCATATCCCTTTAAGAGCCTCCATGCTTATGCAGCCGGCGTTTTCCTTAGTTGACGTGGGGAAAGCCGCGCCTGCGCCGAGGTAATCGGCACCGTCTGCCATAGCTTTCACTGCCTGATCTTCTGTCTGCACGCTTGCGCCGATAATTTTGCCGCTGCCCATAATCCGCCTTGCTTCTTTTACAGGCAGGTCGCTCTGCCCTACGTGGACACCGTCGGCGCCGGAGGCCAGCGCGATGTCGGCCCTGTCGTCGATTATAAGCGGCACTTTGTACTTTGAGGCAAGCTCTTTGAGTTTTTTCGCTTCATTGTAGAACTCCCCGCCGCCCATATTTTTTTCGCGCAGCTGCAAAAGGGTGACGCCGTTTTTCAGCGCATCCTCGACAATACCGAAAAACCTGTCTCTGCCGCAGGAACTGTCTGTTACAAGGTATAATGTATAATCAATATTTTTCAATTATAAATCCCTCCGGCTTTCCACTTTGTTTGACGTGTATGTTGAAAACTTTACTTAAAAACGTATTCCGTTATATCGCTTACTTTTAAAGTATCTTGCAGGGCATCTTCCGCAAGAGTGGAAATTTCATCGAAAAGGGCGGTTTTAAACGTGCCGGTGCCTTTACCGAGGCTTTTGGCGTATTTGGCCGCAAGTTCACCGCAGACGCCCATGACAGCGGTCGAAGCGAGACAGGCTGGGAGGATATCATCGCCGGCGCCGCAGTACGCGCCCATGAGCGCGGAGCTCATACAGCCTGTGCCGGTAACCATGCCCATCATGCCGTCGCCGTTTGAGAGGGCGTATACGGTTTTTCCATCGGTAACTATATCTGTTTTGCCTGTAGCGGCAACGGTGCAGCCGTATTTCCGCGCAAGGGCCGCAGGAACCTTCGCCGCTTCGGCGGCATTTGTTTTGGTAACAGCATCAGAAGCCGAGGCGTCTACGCCTTTTTCAAGGCTTTCCGCGCCGCAGAGTGCTTTTATCTCAGACATATTCCCGCGGACCGCGGCAATATGGTAAGACGAAAGGAGGTAGAGCGCAAAGTCGAGGCGGCGTTTTATACAGCCTGCGCCGACAGGGTCAATTACTATCGGAATACCGCGTCCGGAGGCTATTTTGGCTGAAATAAGCGAGGCCGCGGTAGAGCTTTCGGAGCTTTTGCCGAGGTTTATTTCTAAAGCATCGGCTATGCGCGCAACGTCCGCCGCCTCACGCTGTTCGTCCGCCATAATGGGGCTTGCACCGGCAGCGAGGACTATGTTGGCACAGTCGTTTACTGTTACGTCGTTTGTTATGCACTGTACCAGCGGCTTTTTTTCCCTTACAAGTTTTGCTGCTCTGAGTATTGTGTCAGCTTTCATAAGATTAACAACCCACCTATTAATTTAGTAAATTATATATTTTAAGAGAATTATTCGAAAGTCACTTTTTCACCGTTCAAAATGCTGTCCGTAACCCTTACGGCACACATCTTGCCGCACATGGTGCAGCGCCGCCTGTCTTTAGGCGGAATGCTCTCATAATATTCTTTAGCTTTGCCGCCGTCTATCGCAAGCCCGAACATGGTTTCCCAGTCGAAGTTTCTCCGTGCTTCGCTCATCTTGTAGTCTTTTTCGCGGGCGCCCTTTACGCCTTTTGCGATGTCGGCGGCGTGAGCGGCAATTTTCGCGGCTATAATGCCTTCTTTAACGTCGCTTTTATCAGGCAGGCGCAAGTGCTCGGCGGGCGTCACGTAACAGAGAAAGTCGGCCCCGTTTGCCGCGGCCACCGCGCCGCCTATGGCGGAGGTTATGTGGTCGTACCCGGGAGCCGTGTCTGTAACCAGCGGCCCCAAAACGTAAAACGGCGCACCGTGGCATATACGTTTTTCTATTTTCATGTTGGCGGCTATCTCGTCCAAGGCCATATGGCCGGGGCCTTCAACCATGACCTGCACGCCCTTTTCCCACGCGCGTTTTGTCAGTCTGCCTATTTCTATAAGCTCCGATATCTGCGGAGCGTCGGTGGAGTCGCTTATGGCGCCTGGGCGGAGAGCGTCGCCGAGGCTTATGGTCACGTCATAACTGCGCAATATATCGAGAAGCTCATCATAATGTTCAAAATACGGATTTTCGTTTCCGGTCAGGCTCATCCACGCAAACAGGAGCGCACCACCGCGCGAAACGATGTTCATCTGCCTTTTTTCGCTCATTAAGATTTCGGCACAGCGGCGGTTTATGCCGGCATGTATGGTCATAAAGTCAACGCCTTCTCTTGCGTGCGCACGTACTATTTCGAGAAAATCGCCGGCAGTTATGTTTTTGAGGTCCTTTTCAAAATATCCGACGGCGTCGTAAACTGGTACCGTACCTATGGCTGCGGGCGATGATGCTATAAGTTTCTTTCTGAAAGCGCTTGTTTTTCCATAATTGCTGAGGTCCATTATCGCTTCAGCACCGTATTTTTCAGCGAGGCGGACTTTTTCCATTTCCTGTGAGTAGTCAGCACAGTCTCCTGAAACACCGAGGTTCACATTTATTTTTGTCTTAAGGCCTTTGCCTATGCCGTGCGGGTGCAGCGCTTTGTGGTTTATGTTTGCTGGTATTACGGTCTGCCCTGACGCTACAAGGGCCAGGAGCTCATCCGCGGGCATGTCCTCGTCTTTTGCCACCTGTATAAGCTCTTTTGTTTTAATGCCGTTTCTGGCGGCTTCCATCTGTGTTTTATATTCCATCGTTATCCTCCTTATTATTACTGAAAAAATCATAAAAATGGTTTGTGGGGCCGCATCCGCTTCCTATGGCGAGCGAGTGCCGTATTGCTTCGGTGACGTATTTTTTAGCCCGCCTTACGGCTTCGTAAAGGCTTAAGCCGAGGGCGAGGTTTGAAGCGATGGCTGAGGAGTATGTACAGCCGGTTCCGTGCGTGTTTTTTGTATTTATACGTTTTTCACTGTAATAGCTGAATTTTTTGCCGTCAAAAAGCACGTCGAGCGCATCGCCCGAAGCGTGGCCGCCTTTTACGAGCACGCTTTTTGGGCCGAAAGCATAAATCTTTTCGGCGGCTTTTTCCATGTCTGCCTGAGACTTTATCTCCATTCCGGCTATTTTTTCGGCTTCCGGTATATTTGGCGTAAGGACATCCGCGAGCGGCAGTATGGCATCTATAAGGGTCCCGACCGCTTCGGGCTGCATTAAGCTGCAGCCGTTTTTAGCGACCATGACAGGGTCGACTACGATATTTTCCGCTTTGTACTGCCGCAGCTTTTTGGCGGCGGCGAGCATACATGGAGGCCTTGAGAGCATGCCTACCTTTACCGCGTCCGGCCTTATATCCTCAAAGACGGCATCTATCTGCTGCTCTATCATCTCAGGGGCAATATCCTGTGAGGATATGACGCGCGCCGTGTTTTCAGCCACTACTGACACTATGACGCACATGCCGTAAACGCCGTGGGCGGCGAAAGTTTTCAGGTCGGCTTCCGAGCCTGCGCCGCCGCTGCAGTCCGAGCCTGCTATTGAAAGGACTTTTTTAATCAAGTAAATCCCCCGCTTCTTTAAATGAACGTATGTAAACGTCGGATTTTTTAATGACCGCTTCCGCGTTTTTTTCAAACCTGTCGTATATGCCCGCAACGTTGAAGCCGGCCGCTTTGGCTGTTTCTACGGCATAGAGTGCGTCTTCAAACACCCATGTGCCGCTTTTAGGCGTGCCGAGGAAAGAAAGCGCCGCGTTAAAAATACACGGTTTATCTTTGCCGCTGCCAACTTCTGTGCATGTAAAAATTTTAGAAAAAAAACGGAGCATGCCGCAGCGTTTTAACGCGGCTTTTACAAGCGGTGCATCGGTAGCCGTGGCAACGCACATTTTTACGTGCCTGCGTTCGAGTTCCGCGAGGAAACCGGCCGCGCCTTCCTTTGGCGGCGCTTTGTATTTGTAAAAATCCGCGAGCAGCGCGTTTACACCGGCCATTATGGTTTCTGTACAGTCTTTTATGCCGTACTCGCTTTTGTAGTAAAGCGCTGCCTCATAAAGGCTCATGTCCTTAAACTTTTCCTTTAAGTTTTCGTGCGGCTTTATGCCGCGCGAGAGGAGGTAATCTTCACCTAACGTCTGCCATACGGGCATTGAGTCAAGCAGGGTTCCGTCTATGTCGAAGATAGCGCCGTCTATTTTCATACCGTCCCTCCGTCAGGCATTTTTTAAAAGTTGCAGCAAAAAAATGGGAACACCTAATGCGGTGTTCCCATGTAAAGCAAATATAAAGTTGCTCCCTACGTTGGAATTACCCACATCAGGTTTAAAGGGTCGAAGCTAAGTTAAGCTCCCTCTCAGCTTGGTTCGCCAAGCTCCCCTGTTTTTATTTTATTTCACTGCAATTATATCACGGGCGGCGCTTTTGTCAAGGCTGATTTTATATTCAGCATATGCTTAATATAAAATCAGCAACAAAATATATTCTGCGAAATAAAAACGCCCCCTTGAATGGGGACG
>DHNP01000044.1:0-302 GCA_002409585.1 Ruminococcaceae bacterium UBA5413
ACTTTTTCATACGGTATCCATACGTACTTTTCGTCGGTAACGTCATAGCCTATGGTATCTTTGGTTATGCTCTTGCCCTGTGCGGCGGCAGTCGCTATCTTTGTCGCTGCTATGCCTTGGTCAACGCCGTTGTTGTAGGCCGTGCCGAACATAGTGCCTTCTTTTATAGCCGCAAGTCCCGGTGAAGTGGCGTCAACGCCGACGACAGGGATAAACTTCGTCTTGTCGTCCTTGTTGTAACCGTGCGCCTTAAGTGCCTCTATAGCGCCCAAAGCCATGTCGTCGTTGTTTGCAAGGACGGC
>DHNP01000044.1:431-1632 GCA_002409585.1 Ruminococcaceae bacterium UBA5413
TCGTCGTTGTTTGCAAGGACGGCCTCGATTTTATCTATGCCCTGCGCGGTAATTATGTTGTTCATAAGGTCAGTTGCTTTTGCTTTGTCCCAGTAAGCCGTGTCGGCAGCGAGTTTTTCGGTTTTCATGCCGGCTTCTTCAATGGCTTCAATGGAGTACTTAGTGCGAAGTGTAGCGTCCTGATGCCCAGGCTCGCCCTGTATCATAACATACTGGATAGTGCCGTCGCCGTTCCTGTCGGCGGACTTATTGTTTTTGAAATAGTCTATAATAAGCTGGCCTTCTATCGTGCCGGACTGTTCGGCTTTTGCGCCTACGTACCATGTTTTGTCATAACTCTTCATAACGTCTTCTTCAGGTTCACGGTTGATGAAGACTATCGGTATATTTTTAGCCTGTGCCTTGCTCATCATGGATTCGGCGGCCGTGCGGTCAACCGGGTTGACTACAAGCGCGGAAACGCCTTTTGTTATAAATGTATCTACCTGTTCGTTCTGCGTCGCCTGCTTGTTCTGCGAGTCCACGACTTCAAGCTTGACGCCCTCTTTGTCGGCTTCCTCCTGCATTTGGTTTCTTACGCTCGTCATGAACGTATCGTCAAATTTGTAAATGCAAACGCCGATGGAAACGTCCGATGCCTGCGCTTCGCTTTCAGCGCTCTGCCCATCCGCAGACCCCGCGGCCGCGGAGCTTGCTTCCGACGACGAATTTGAACAGCCGAACATCGTGCAGCCTAACATCAGTGCAGATAACGCGGCGGCTACAAATTTCTTCATATTCTCTTCCTCCAATAAAATAATTTAAAGTGTCAGCATAAATATCTTGTTATTTTGAACAAAATTATTTAAAAACCAACTCTTTATTGGTCAATTATAATATTTCTTTTGTGTAAAATCCATATAAAATTCTTCACACTTACATTGAATTTCTTCACTTTATTCGTATTTTACATAAAGCATCCGCAGGCGGCATTTTTTAAAAGGCCGCCCCACCAAAAAACGGGATGTATAGGCCGTAACATTAAAGGCTGTACATCCCGCAGGTTAGAATTTTGCGGATCAGGTTACCCCAATTATTTGACATTGGGCAAAAAAATACCGCCGGCTAAGGCGGTATTTTTAAAAAGGAAGGAGAATTATGAAAGGTAATATATAAAACCCCGTTTGGGGCACTTGCTGTTTGTCTGCCGGCCCGTGGTCCG
>DHNP01000044.1:1771-4195 GCA_002409585.1 Ruminococcaceae bacterium UBA5413
TGGTCCGGTATTCCGTCCACACCTCAGCCCGGCAGTTTTTTAAATTTTGTTATTTCCGTTTGAACTGTTATAATAATAACGAAATAATATGTACGCACTGTTAACCGACTTTAAAGATTTTTTGCAATTTACGTTAATAATACATAAATAAGATGAATTATTAACCGGGTATGCAATGGGCAAAAAACGATTTGGAATTCTTTAGTCTATTACATAGTTTATTATTCCTTGTCTTTTATCAGCGTAAGAGAAAAAATAAACGCCGCTGCAATGATGGCCGCAGCAACGGTAACGGAACTGCTGAATCCGGCATACAGCGCATTTATCTGTACGGAAGAATCCGCTGCCGCGGCTGACGACAGGCAGCGCCGGACATAAGGCCGACAAAAAGAGGCGTCCCAAGCGCTGAACCCAGCTGGATAAATGTGTTTACAATAGCTACGCCGTCTGCCTGCAGCTCAGCGGGGAGCTGCCGCAGCGCGTTGGACTGGTCCGGTGACCACGCCAGTGAAATGCCAAAATAGATCAGCGTATTAACACACGCAATCACAGCAACAGGCGTGGACGGCTGAACCCGTGACATCGCGATAAGTGAAACACACATAATAATAAGTCCTGTTGGAATCAGTACCTTACCGCCGATGCGGTCGTACAGTTTGCCGGAAACCACCGTCATAACGCTGCATACCAATACAGCCGGCAGCAAAGTAAGCGCCGACGTCAGCGAGGACATTCCTCGTCCGCTTTCAAACAGCATTGGAAGCAGGATATTTAATGAAAACTGCACCATCTGCATAACTATGACGAGAATAGCTCCCAAAGTGAAATACGGCTTTTTAAATGCCCCCATATCCAGCATTGGCTGCGGAAGCTTTAACTGGCGTACGGCAAACCAGCCCAAAGCTGCAATCCCCGCCGCGAAAATTAGGACGGACACAAGCGCGCCGACGCCTGAGCCAACGGTACTCATGCCATATACAATAAGCGCGAATCCGGAGGATGAGAGAAAGATGGAACGCGCGTCTATCTTGGGCTTCGTGATTTCAATGGTGCTGCCCATGACAAGCAGGCCGCCTATTACGCAGATCGCTGCCAGCGGAATCAGTATGATGAACAGTGCGCGCCAGCTGAAAAACTGCAGCACCAGCCCTGACACGATCGGCCCTGCCGACGGCCCGACAAGAATTACGCAGGTGCAGATGCCCATGACAACCCCTTGTTTTTCACGGGGATAGATTGCCAGCGCCGTATTAATCATAATCGGGGCCAAAAGTCCTGTCCCCACGGCCTGTACCATGCGCCCAGACAAAAGGACAGGAAAACTGCCCGAAAGAGACGCAATAACGGTGCCAGCCAAAAAAAATCCCATGGCTCCTGTATAAATCTGCTTTGTGGTAAAGGTATGCAGCAGAAATGCGGACGTGGGTACCATGATGGCCACTATCAGCACATAACCGGTAGACAGCCACTGTACAGTGGTGGCCGAGACCCGCATTTCCTCCATAAGGGTGGAAAGTGCCACGTTAAGTATGGTTTCGTTAAACAGTGAAAGAAAGCCGCCGAATAATAATAGGGCCATAACGGCTTTTAAATGGGCGGGTTTTGAAGCGGTTTGCATTTTTAGTATCCTCCTGTTAATTAGACCGGTCTATATATTTATACTATACTGTAACAATGCGCCTTTTCATACGCCGCTATCCCGGCGCAGCAAAAGCGGAAGCTGGTGCAAAACTGTTTCTAAAGGCTTTACGTCCCGTGCGGTCAGTGACAGCGTGATTGCCCCTTCGATCATGGACTGGAGCACGGTTCCAAGTTCGGCCGAACGTTCACATGAAAAGCCGCTGTCTAAAAGTTTTTGCGCATAAATGGAAGACATTTTTTCAAAGGAACGTGCGCAGGCTTCCCGCAGGGTATCGCTGGTTTGGCATGTCTCCAGTGCGAGCATACTAAGGGACATGGTTTGCAGTCTGCCGTCATCTTTCAGAGCGGTAATCATGTCGCTTATGACTTTCGATACGGCGCAGACCGGGTCGCTGTCGCTGTTCAGACCGGCCAAGACGTTTGCCTGCATTGTTTTGGACGTTAAATCAACGGCGGCCAGCGCAAGTTCTTCTTTTCCATTTGGAAAATAATAATAGAGGGAACCTTTTGGGGCACCGCTTTCCCTAAGAATCTCATTCAGCCCCGTCGCCGTATATCCCTTCAGCTGAAAAAGTTTGGAGGCTGCCGCTACAATTTTTTCGCGGGAATCAGTTTTGGAATTCATGCCTGTCACCTCATCAAAATTATAACAACCAGTCTATATATTATATGAAGCTTTTTAGCATATGTCAAGAATGCGCCCTAATTGGCACATAGCTTTTACAGAATTTTCGGATATAAGTCTGCCCTTTACTGATAATTTTTAAAATCTTGGGCAATTAA
>DHNP01000044.1:4351-4498 GCA_002409585.1 Ruminococcaceae bacterium UBA5413
AATCTTGGGCAATTAAACTTGCATCCTTCATCCACAGCCATAATCAAAAAAATATGTTGACATACCGTGCTAATGGTGCTATTATATTAGAGCACCGCAAAGACAGGTGTTAACGCAACAATTTAATATCGCGGAGTGGAGCAGTCC
>DHNP01000047.1:0-754 GCA_002409585.1 Ruminococcaceae bacterium UBA5413
CCGAATCTGGGTGACGCCTCCAGTAAAGTACAGCCTCCGGTTAGCAGCCGGGGGCTTTTTGCGGCGTACACTGCCGGGGCGGAGCGCGGCTCCCCCCTTTTTGGGCTTACTTGTGCGTTTGCCGCCGTTTTGCCCACTGTAAGCCTATTTAACCCACAAGTATTAAAAATCTGGCATTAATTTTCTCATTTTCTTGACATAACTGTAAAAAGCGGTATAATATGTTTGTAAGGCACAAATAAAAAGTGCAAGCGGGCTGCTGGTACGCCAATACCAACAGCCCTGCATACGGAGCCAAGACCTCCATACACAACTGAAAAATCAGTGCGTTGCAGACTAATTATACCGCCCTTTTTGTTTTTTGTACAGGGGGCTATAATTGTGTAGCCGCACTTTTATTTAAAAGCGTTGTATATGGAAAAATATTCCGTATACGGCGCTTTTTTGTTGCCTTGCGGATACATCTGCAGGGCCGTTCCATTACGGCTCTGCCGTATTATCTGCAGAGCAATACGCATTACCGCCCGGCGCGGCGGCAATGCTGTGGAAAGGGGCAGTGGCTTTTTACTTATCCGCACAGGCAGATATTGCGGCCATTTGTTAAAGGGCTGTACGGCAAAACAATAATATGAATATGGGGTGAATTTATGAAAATTTATAAAAAGACGTTATCTTTTTTCCTGTCACTTATGCTTGTGATAGGCACTTTTACAGCTATACCGGCGTTCGCGGCTGAAGAAACAAAAAGCAGTGA
>DHNP01000047.1:946-1251 GCA_002409585.1 Ruminococcaceae bacterium UBA5413
AACTTCACTATTAAAGTTGAAGAAACAAAAAGCAGTGATGCCACCCTTTCCGCACTGACTTACAAAGTCGGTGACGACGGTGCTGATACCGGTGTTGCGGGTTTCGACTCCTCAACTGACACATACAATGTTGAGCTTCCTTCCGGTACTGACAAATCAGCAAAAATTACTTTGGAAGGTACCGTAACCGATACCGACAAAGCTAAGGTGACAAAAAATGATGGCGTAACTTTAGCTGACGGTCAAGGCACAGCCACAATTACTGTAACGGCTGAGGACGGGACAACTGAAAAAACTTATACCGT
>DHNP01000047.1:1469-28532 GCA_002409585.1 Ruminococcaceae bacterium UBA5413
TACCGTTAACTTCACTATTAAAGCTGAAGAAACAAAAAGCAGTGATGCCACCAGCGACTCTGGAAGCAACTCGGGCAGCAACTCTGGTTCAAGTTCACACCACAGCAATAATAGCTCCGGCAGCTCAAGCAGTTCGGGCAAGAGTTCGGCCTCAAGCTCCACGCCTTCGTCTTCCGGAGCCGCAAGCACGTCGTTTTCGAGCGACACTACCGGAGACTTCAGCGTTAAGGGCAGCTACCAGTTCAAAATAACGAGCAAAGACGGCAAATCCCCCGTCTTCACGGTAGGTACACCGGGCGTGTTCAAAGTAGAGCTTGCAAGCAGCTCGGGTAACGACTACTACTTTAAGCTCATTGCCATCGGCGCGCCGGGCGCGCAGGCAGGCATCTACGTAAACGGCCAAAAGCTGCTCGTTGCCACGGTAGGCGCCCAAGCCTCAGACGGCGGCGTTAAAAGCGACACGACGGCGCCGTTTAAAGTAAAGGCAGGCAAAGACTACACCTTTAAACTTACAGCTAAGAGCAAACCGTCCTTCGTCTGCGGCAACGGTTCAGTCTTTACAGTGACCTTTGCCGGCCAAAAGGGCAGCGACTACTTCTTCAAAGCAAAGGCCGTAGGCAAAGCGGGGAGCTGCGCGGGCTTTTATATCAACGGCAGCAAAACCCCATGCACCACGGCTACGGTCGCGTAAAACAAACGGCGGATAAACACACAAGGCGGTCCGGAAAAACTCCGGCCGCCTTAATTTATGCCCGCGCCGCTGAAAGCATTTTCAGCTTTGTAATTATATGGTATACTTTAAACTGTAAAATACAGCCCGTGAAGTTAAAATTTTTACGCACAGGAATAATGTAAAAGGCGGCGTTAAACATGAAAGCTTACAGCCACGCCGATGCAGTCGGTTTATCTTACATCACATATGCCTCCCCTGTCGGCATGTTAACCATAATATCAGGCCAAAACGCGGTAAAGGCGATACTGTTCGGAGGCCCTCCGGCAGGCCTGCGTCGCCGCCGCACTGAATTAGCCGGTAAAACAGAAAGCGAGCTTTCCGAATATTTCGGCGGCCAGCGGCGCTCTTTCAGCGTACCGTTAGCGCCAGAAGGCACCATATTCCAAAAATCCGTATGGCAGGCGCTTACAGCCATACCATACGGTGAAACACGTAGTTATAAAGAAATAGCAGAGGCCGCCGGCAGCCCTAAAGCGTGCCGCGCCGTAGGCATGGCTAACAACAAAAACCCCATCCCCATAATAATCCCATGCCACAGGGTAATAGGCGCGGACGGTTCGCTCGTGGGTTACGGCGGCGGGCTGGAAATAAAGAAAGCTCTCTTAAAGCTTGAAGGCCATGAAGCCAAATGGTGACGCCCGCGGTGCGGATATTTCCTAAATTATCCTACCGTGCGGCAGGTTCCTGCCTTTGCAGCAGTTCACCGTGGTATTTCTTTATCTCCGCTGTTTTTGCCGGATTGCTGAGCAGATCCAACGCAGTAAGGGAAAGCAGCTTCGCGCCGCGGGTAACGGAGTTCAGCGCGTAATCCTTGACGCAGGCGTCGCGGAACGCAGGCGAGTGCCCCGGCACATTTTCCTCCATGGATTTCAGCGACGCGTGCAGCGTCGGAACAACGTGTGAAACGTTTCCCGCATCCGTCGTTGGGAACTGGCTGATCTCTGAAAGGTCTTCGCCGAGTTCCTCAGCGTGCTTTTTATAGATTGAATCCAGCTTTGCGTTCGGAATCAAATCGTCGATTTTATTTTGGAAAAACGATACCTTCCACGTTGCCCCCGTCATGGAAGCGGCGCCCGCCGCAATGTTCTGGATTTTTTTGCGGGCCGCGTCCACTTGCGCGCGGGTTTTGGCGCGTATATAAAAACGCCCCCTGCTGTAGTCCGGCACGATGTTGGGCGCGCTCCCGCCGTTTGCAATAATCCCATGGATCTGCACGTCCTTTGGCAGGTGCTGCCTGAGCGCATTAATGCCGTTATAAGTCAGTATCAGCGCATCCAAGGCGTTAATGCCCTGCTCGGGGGCGGTGCTGGCATGGGCCGCTTTTCCCCTGAACTCAATGTCAATCGGGTCGAGCGCCAGCGTACGGGGAGTAAGTGTGTTTACAGCGGCGGGATGGACTTCGAGCGCCGCGTCAACGTCTTTAAAATATCCTTCCCGCACAAAGCTGCCCTTCGCGCTGCCATGTTCGCCGCCTTCTTCCCCCGGCGTGCCGTAAACACGCACTTCACCGCCCGTTTCATCCAAATGCCGTGAAACCGCAATAGCGGAAAACGCCGCGATGGTTCCAATCAGGTTGTGCCCGCAGCCGTGCCCCAGGTTCGGCAGCGCATCGTACTCAGCCAGAAAGGCAAGCACCGGCCCCGGCTTTCCCGAAGAAAAAGAAGCCGAAAACCCCGTCCTGTGGCCGGCCGCGTTTTTTTCAATGCTGAAGCCGTGGCCGCTTAGGATCTCAGTAAGCAGCCGGCAGGCAAAAAATTCGTTGTCACAAACCTCTGGATGCGCGTGTATCTGTTTCGCAGCATCTTGAAACAGACGCTGGTTCTCGTCAATGTACCGTAATGTTTCTTCCGTAATTTCAGACATAATATCTGCCCCTCTATTCCTTTAAAAATCATCTGCCGGCGCTCAGCCTTTTTAACTTATGTTGTTTACAGCCGCGGTTTACCACACAGGGACAGCCGCGCCTTTGTAAATTTCATCAATAACTTTTTTCGTTTCATCCGTCTGGTAAACTTCCAGGATTTTTTTAAAAACGGGTTTGTCCTTGTCTTCCGGACGGACGGCGATGACATTGTAGTAGTTTTTAGCGGAGTCCCCCTTTGCGCTTTCGCGGACTATGGCATCCTTTGCTGGGCTGAGTCCGGCGTCGGTAGCCGCGCCTGTGTTGATGCATGCTATGTCTACGTCGCCGAGCGAGCGGGGTATCTGTACGGACTCCATAGATACGAACTGAAGGTTTTTGGGGTTATCCGTGATATTTTTCGTCGTAGGGGTAACGGTGTCTTTGCCGTCCAGCTTAATAAGCCCCGCGGTCTGCAGGAGTATAAGCGCCCTGCCGCCGTTAGTCGCATCGTTTGGTATAGCGACTTTCGCGTTGTCGGGTGTTTTTGAGATGTCCTTTATCTTTTGGGAGTAAATCCCCATCGGGGCGATAAAGGTGTAGCCAAGCGATACTAAATTAAGCCCGTGCTGTTTTATAAACGTTTTGAAGTAGATTTCCGTTTGGAACGCGTTAAGGTCTATTTCCTTGTCGGCAAGCGCCTGGTTCGGTTTGACATAGTCGGCGAAGCTTACAGGCTCCAGCGTGATATTATATTTTTTCAGCCGCTGGTTCAGGCTGTCCCACAGTCGGAAATCCGTTCCGTTAACGCCTACCTTCAATGTTACGGGCTGTGAAAAATCGCCGTCCCCCGATGAGGCGTTGGCGGAACTTTGCGCCGCGGAGCTGCTTTGGGCTGACTGCCCTGAAGACGAGCAGGCAGCGGCGCCGGCCGCTAAAACAACGGCAAGTAAAATTGATAACAGTTTTTTCATGTTCATTCTCTCCTTTTAAATTTTATATATTAATGGCTGAGCTTACGGTAAATTAAGTCCCCTATCCCCTGGATAATGTACACAATGGCAACGATGATGATAATTGTCACAACCATGATATCTGTTTTAAAATATTGATAGCCGTAGCGTATGGCGAAGTCTCCGAGGCCGCCGCCGCCCACCGTCCCTGTAATCGCGGAGTAGCCTATGAGCCCTATGATAGAAACTGTGACAGCAAGCACGATATCCTTCCGGCCTTCTACCAAAATTACCTTGAAAATAATCTGCATAGGTGAAAAACCCATGGACTGGTACGCTTCGACAACGCCCATGTCTACCTTGACAAGCGCGATTTCAATCTGGCGCGCGACGTACGGAATACAGGCCACGACAAGGGGGACTATGGCGCCTTTCACGCCTATGGTCGTTCCGACTATCATCCTTGTAAACCCCGGTATGGCCGCTATGAGAATGACAAACGGAATCGAACGGAGAATGTTAATAATCTTGGAAAGCACGGAGTAGACGGCCTTGTTGGCCATAATGTGGCCTTCAGAGGTCACCACAAGCGCCACGCCGATAGGGATGCCGATTACTGCGGAAAAAAGCCCTGAAACGGCGACCATTACCAAAGTTTCGCGCAGTGCCGTGAGCATTTCGGGAAAGTATTCAATGACGTTCGGAATAAGGCTGCTGAGCATTTTTTATCACCTCTACTTTTGTATTTAACGATTTGTAATAATCAAGCGCCGCGGCAATATTTTCGTCTGCCCCGAGTAATTCAACCAAAAGGCTCCCGACAACGGTGTCGTGCAGCGTTTCTATATTTCCGAACAAAATGTTGACCGTTATTTTATATTCCGTCGCAATGTAAGAAAGGACAGGCTCGTGGGTAACCTCACCAAAAAAGCTTAGCTTGTATATAGCGCCGCGGAACTTACCGAAGTACTTTTCAACCGATTCGCTCCCGATTGCCTGTGAAACAAATTCCCTGCCTATGCCGCTCTGCGGGTTTGTAAAGACATCCACAATATCGCCCTGCTCGACGATTTTGCCGTTTTCCATTACCGCTACCCTGTTGCAGATGCTTTTTACTACTTCCATCTGATGGGTGATTATCACAATCGTTATGCCGAGCTTGTCGTGGATCTCTTTTAAAAGGCGCAGAATTGACTGCGTTGTGTTCGGGTCAAGCGCGGATGTCGCTTCGTCGCAGAGAAGGATCCGCGGGTCGCTGCTCAAGGCCCTCGCAATCGCTACGCGCTGCTTCTGGCCGCCGCTCAGCTGCGTTGGGTAAGCGTGCTTTTTGTCAGAAAGCCCAACGAGGGAAAGCAGCTCCTCCACTTTCTGATTTATCTCTTTTGGGTGAAGCTTCCTGTTTTTCAGCGGAGCGGCAATGTTTTTATAAACGTCAATGCTGTTCATAAGGTTAAACTGCTGAAAAATCATGCCTATGTGGCTGCGGACTTCCCGCAGCTGCCGGTCGTCTATGCCGAGCAGGTCTATGCCGTTTACAGTAACGGTGCCAGAGTCCGGCCTTTCCAGCAGGTTTATAATGCGTATCAGAGTGCTTTTTCCGGCGCCGCTGTACCCGATTACTCCGAAAATGTCGCCTTCGGCCACTTCAAGGTTAATATTGTCCAGCGCCTTAACTTCTTTGTCTTTAGTGTGGAATGTCTTGCTGATGTTTTTAAGGCTTATCACTGTGCGGTCACCTTTTCTGTAAAATTGTCATATTTTTCTGGCAGCAGCTTGTTATACAGTTTTTCAAGGCGAAAAATTTCCTTCTTTTCGCTTTTCCCTATGCCGAAGCGGTTAACTCCGGCCCTAAGCTGCCCCGTAAGCTTGAGAAAATCCAGCAGCCTGAAGTCAGTGCAGCGGCCTCCCCCGTATTGTTTATATGTGTAAACAGGCTTGAGCCGCAGGCTGCCTATCACGGTTCTTTCACGGCCGCCGCATATTCCTTTGTCAAACTCCGCCTTAAGCAAAAGGCTTATCCGGCAGTCTTTCGTATTAAAATCAGAAACAAGGTTGCCGAGTGAATACGCGATAAGGCCGTCTTTTTCTTCTCCCGACACAGGGTCGGTAAAATGGTATTTTTCCAACGGCTGAATAACATGGGCGTGGTTTCCCAAAATTACGTCCGCTCCCGTTTCTTCCAAAACGCGGTGGCCCATAAGGATAACGTTTTCGGTAGGGTAAGCTTCAAACTCAAGGCTCCAGTGCAGGCAGGCAACGACTATGTCGGCGCCGCGCCGGCGGGCGGACAAGACGTGTTTTTTGATAAGCGAAATGTCGGCATCGGGCTTATTCAGCCTGATATAATTCGTCAGGTACTCTTTACCCTCAGGCACTGTTTTACCGTTTAATGAAAACGTGTAAGCGACGAACGCAGCCTTTACTCCGTTCTTTTCCAAAATGGGTATATCGTCACGCTCCTTTTGCGTGCGCGCCGTACCCACATGCGGATACCCCCTGCCGTCAAGGAAATCCAGCGTTTCACGCAGCCCCGCTTCGCCAGCGTCCATGCAGTGGTTGTTAGCAGTTGAAAAGAACGATATGCCTTTCCCGCCGTTTACAAACCGCTCAAACATCTCCGCCGTGCCGTTCAGCGAGGGCGCGCCCCTTATGCCGCTTTTCGGCGCGTTGCCGGCCGGATGGGAAGATGCAAACGGCGCTTCAAGGTTGGCGTAAACCGTGTCGGCATTGAAGTAAAAGCCGCTTACGTCGTCCCAAAGATGCCCTGTTATATCCGGCGTAATTTCACTCCCCGGCAGGAGGTCTCCGCCTGCCGTAAGGACAAACCTGCTTTCCCCATGCGCTTCTTCTCCGGCAAAGGATAAATCCTGCCCCTTAAAAAATGCTTCAATCCCCTTTCCCTTTTCAGCTTTTTCTATCTGGCGTATGTAATACTTGTACTTCCACCAGTCGAACTCACCCGGCGCGAGGCAGTTAAAGTTACCTTCCACCGGCCTTGAATACCTGTACTTTTCCCCTCCCGTAAGTGCCTTCAGAGACAGCCTCAGGCGCTCTTTACTAAAAGCAGGCATCGTTTATGCATCCCCTTCCAAGCAGAATATGGATTTACTGTCAGATAGGCGCTTGACGTAAGCTCCCGCGGTTTTCGCTGAAAAAGTATAAAAAAAGCAGTCAGGCTTTTCGGCCTGACTGCTTTTTTGTCGGTTTCACCGGCGTGTTAAACATCCGGACTTATTCTGACAGTAAAAAGGATCTGGCCATATTTCATTTTTGGCATGCCGCAGCACATGATGCACATCGAGCACATCATGTAATCCATTTTACTGTTGTTCCAAGTCTGAGTTTTCATGGCCGTTTCCTTCCTTTCCAAATTCAATTTATAGTAATAAGATATGTTTTATGTGTATTATAATATTACGATTACTTTCAAATGTCAAGACATTTTTATCAGCGGTGCGGATATTTTTTACGGTAATGCTGTATAATGCCGCCCTGAAAAGCAAAACGCCGCGCTTGCGGCATGCATAATTTACCGCGCACACACGGTAAAATACAAGACGAGGAAAAAAACATTTGACAAAAGCGGATTGCAAACTTATAATTATAAGTGCTGTGTTGGTACACCGTAAACAGCCGGCGGCGTATTGCGAAAGGCCGCGAGTGTAATTTTTTAAAACAGCAGAACATGACTTCGTAGCTCAGCTGGATAGAGCGACCGCCTCCTAAGCGGTAGGCCGGCGGTTCAAATCCGCCCGAGGTCACCACAAACAAAGCCCGCATGATTGCTGGATGTTCCAGTATTTCATGCGGGCTTTTTATGCCCATTTTTGCCGCAAAGCGCCGCTGAAAAAGAAATTGAAAATGTGCAAGTCAGCGCTCAGGTCATACAAGCATGTTGAGATTTCCGGAATTTTCCGTATCGGATTCAAGGGCCTCATTAGCGGAAACGCTCTGGCTCTGCCCTGCGGACTGCCCTTTTGATGAATTTTTAAGCTGCTGTATCTTTGCGTTTATATTGACGATTTCCTGCCTGAGCAGTTTTATTTTATCCGCATTATTAGAGGAGTCGCTCTTTTCAAGGTCCTGAAGCTCTTTTTGGAGGTCTTCTTTCTGTTTTTCAAGCTTCGATATACTTGACTGTTCGTCGGAACCGTCCGATGAAAGGTACTGCCCGCTGCCGACAGGAGAAATACTCATCTTATTACTCCCTTTCTTTATCATACGTATTTATAAATAATATCGGCTGGAATAACGAAAACTTAACAAAGCGTCAAAATAAAAACGCAATGCGGTAAAACTTTATTTCCTTTACCTTACTTTAGTTTAACAGGCTGTGTATTTTTTCTGAGCCACGACAGTGCTTTCCCCGAAAGGTAAGGGGAAAGTGTTTTGTACACCCAGCTATGGTAACCGTTAAGCCACTCAGCCTCACCTTTGGAAAGTAACCCTGTTAAAACAGGCCGCAGGTCTATGGGGAAGCACGTGAGAGGCTCAAATTTATAAAAGCGCCCGTATTCGTTTGTAAATGCTTCCGTCACTAAAAGGAGGTTTTCCGTACGTATGCCGTACTTTCCCTCTATATATGCTCCCGGTTCGTCCGTTACTGTCATGCCGGCTTTAAAAACCGTCCTGTTTTTGGGGCTTATGTTCTGCGGCCCTTCGTGTACCGACGAAAACATGCCGACGCCGTGGCCAGTGCCGCAGCGGTAGTCTATGCCGTGCTTCCACAGCTCTTTCCTGCAGAGTATGTCGAGGTTGCCGCCCGTTTCGCCTTCCATAAAGACAGCCCTCGCAAGGGCTATGTTGGCCTTCAAAACGTAAGTGTAGTCCTCCATTTCGCCGCGGCTCAGCGGCCCCATGGCAAACGTGCGCGTTATGTCTGTCGTGCCCTCAAAGTATTGCCCGCCCGAGTCGATGAGAAGCAGCCCTTTGTTTTCTATAGTACTGCAGGCGCCCGGCTTCGGCGAGTAGTGCATCATGGCGGCGTTGGCGCCGTAAGCCGCTATGGTGGCAAAGCTTTCGCCTTTATTTTCCGGCAGGCGCGCGCGGCACTCCGACAGCAGTACGCACACGTCCCACTCAGTCATCTTTTCGCCCGCGGCCATCTTTTCCTCAAAGGCCGACTTGAAAGCAGCAAGGGCGCAGCCATCCAAAATATGCGCCTTTTTAATGTTTTCTATCTCAGTGCTGTTTTTTACGCCTTTAAGGCTTGTAACTATGTCGGCGCCGCCGCGTATGCTGAAACTTGCGTTGCCCTTGAGTATCTCCACAGTCTGCCCGTTTGTAGAGGTCATGTCCACAAGCAGGCGGACTTCCCTGTCATATGACTTAAGAAAATCCTCAAATTCTCCGTACTCATGCACAGTTACGCCGTTTTCCTTAAGGCAGCGCATGGCTTCGGGCTTTACGCGCGAAGTGTCTATAAAAAGGTGCGCCCCGTCCGGCAGTACCGCAGACCACGCTACGGCAAGCGGCGTATACGCTATATCGTCCGCGCGTATGTCCATAAGCCACGCCGTACAGTCAAGGCGCGTGTATATCTGGCCGTCCGCGCCGTGCTTTGCGAGCATTGCGCGCACCTGATTTATTTTTTCGGCGCACGTGTACCCTGCGTACCTTGCGCCGTGTACATAAACCTCAGTGTGCGGCATAGGTGGCCTGTCCTTCCAAAGCGGCGTTACAAGGTCGCACGGAACAGTCCCTATGCCTTTGCCGGAAAACATGCCGCGCATGATACGCAGGCGCGCCGCCGGAAACATGCGTGCGTCAAAGCCGGCCGATTCGCCCGGCTTTAATTTTCCGCATAAATATTCTCCGACACCAGGCACACCGGAAACGCCCATGCGGAAAAGTTTTATATCGCTGCCGGAAAGCTCACGCTCAGCCTGTATGAAATAGCGCCCGTCCGTCCAAAGGCCGCTTTCATCCATTGTCACCACGAGCGTGCCGGCAGAACCGCTGAAACCTGAAAACCAGCTGCGCGCCTGCCAGTGCTCCGGCGTGTACTCGCTCAAATGCGGGTCCTGCGACGGTATGACGTAAGCGGCCACCCCGGCGTTCCGCATTTCTTTCCTAAGGCTTTCTATCCTTTCTTTTATGTTTTCCATAGCTTGTACCTCCGAATATTAAAAAAATTTTGCCGCGTTTTATGCTGCATTTAAAATACAGTAATATAAAAAATATTATTTTATTTTCGTACGGCCGGTTTTACATGAAAGAATCCCTGTATGACGGCGATGCTAACTTTTTAAAGCACAAAAGCTTTAAGCGGAGCTTTGGGTTTTATAATTGTAGAAGTCCGCTTTTATGCCGCAGTCGGGTACCGAAACGGTTTTGATGTTATATGTTTCTGCATCCGCCGTGACGGTAAAGTCAAGGCCGTTCTCCGTGCTGCCGCAGAAGGCGCCGCTGCCGTCCCGCGTAAGCCCCCCGTCTTTTTCAGCCGCCGAAAGCGCGCTTACAAGCACTGCGGCCGGAGAGCTGCGCGGCAGTACACATTCGCCGCTTTTTACCGCAAGGCCTTTATATGTGGCGGAAAAGCCTTCTCCGTCCCAATACCAGCACAGGCCCTTGGAAGTGCCGCTCATAACCTCTAAAGACGTTCCTGCCGCTCCGCTGCGGTTAACGGCGTACGATACTGCGCCCTGCGGCGAGCTGACGTCAGTACTGCAGCTGAACGTAAAGTTTATGCTTCTGGCAGTAACCTCATTACGGCCGCCGCAGCCGCAGAGTAACGCCATTAAAATCGCGGCGGACACTATGGCTGTACGGCGCAACAGAAGCCCCCCTTTAAATTTATAGCAGTTCGGTCAACGCCCTATAATTGAAAAAACAGACGGAAGCATATCTATGATGTCTGTCGGCAGCATTGCGCTCTGCGAAAGTTTTTCCGCGCACATGTCGCCGGCAAGGCCGTGCATATACACGGCGGCCGCCGCAGCTTCGAACGGGTCGACGCCCTGCGCGGCAAAGGAAGCGGTCATGCCCGCGAGCACGTCTCCGCTGCCGCCCTTTGCCATGCCGGGGTTGCCGGTCGTGTTTTCATACAGTCTGCCGTCCGGGGCGGCAACTACTGTTCCCGCGCCTTTAAGCACGAGTACCACGTTGTGGCGGGCTGAAAAGTCAGACGCGTACTTTTTTCTGTCAGACTGTATGAGGCTGACAGGAACCTTAAGCAGGCGTGACATTTCTCCGGGATGCGGCGTCAGTATAACTTTGGCGCGTGCTGTTTTTAATATATTTATATTCTCGGAAATTATATTTATGCCGTCGGCATCTATTACAAGAGGCACCTCCGATTTCGCGAGTACGGCGGCCGTTTCTTCACGGGCGGCCGCGCTTTTGCCAAGGCCGCATCCTATGAGGCAGGCGGTTGACTTTGCGAGCGCTTCTAAAAATAAAGCTTCGGATTTTTCTGAAAGCTTTCCGTCATGACCCGTGTCGAGTATGGTAAAGACAGGTTCGGCAAGCCGCGACGCGACAATGGGATAAATGCAGCGCGGAAGCGCGGCATCTACAAGGCCGGTGCCGCATCTCAGTGCCGCACCGGCGCTCATAACAGCGGCGCCGGCCATGCCTTCGCTTCCGCATACGCACATAAGCCTGCCGAACGTCCCCTTGTTGGAGTCTTTGGGACGTTCTTTAATAATCCGCCGCAGTTCCGGTATTTTATTTTCCTCAGGCACAAAGGCACGGCGGCACTCCTCGCCGACAACCGCCGCCGCCGCAAAGCCGCCGGAATGCGTGGCGCTGACCGAGAACGAAAAGCCTCGCGCGAGTTCGGCTGCTTTTCCGCAAAGCTTAAGCCGCGGCCTGCCGCTTTTTTCCCTTATGAGCTGTACTTCTCTAAAGGCAAAAGAGCCAAGCCCCGTGCCTACAGCCTTCGAAAAAGCTTCTTTGGCGCTGAAGCTCGCGGCAACGCTTTCGGCGGGGAAGCCGCGCTTTTCGAGCTGGGCGTATTCTTCACTGCCGAGTATTTCCTTTAGGAAACGCCTGCTGCCCATTGATTTTTTTATCCGCTGTGTTTCTGATATATCAATGCCTAATAAAAGCATTAACAGCCACCTGTCCCCTTAGAAAAGGTTTTATGTCCTTAAGTATCTTATCATTCGGGTCAAAAACCACAAAAACACTGCCTGACTTTTGGCTGTGCGCTGTAAAGTACCAGCTTCCGGCATTTGCTTTTTCAGAAGCAAAAATCACTTTGCCCGCGTTTTTCCGGTTTACGTCCGGCCCGTACCTGCCCATGGACTCTATCTCCTGGGCTTCAATGGAAATGACGCTTTTCCGCTTTTGCTTGTTTATGATTTTATCTATCGTTATGCTCCCGTTTGTAACGCTGTACTCAAACTCAAGGTTGCGCGACGTTATTATAAAATAAACCGCTACGCACAATAGTATGGCGGCTATCGGCAAAAGCAGCGGGTTTACAAGCAGCGTAGATATAAGCACCACAAGGCTTAACACGACTGCAGCCGCTACTATGGCATAGTCTTTCGCACTTAACTGCCTCTTTATAATTTGTTCGTCAAAGCTGTCCATTGTTTTCCTCCGATGTGCTGTAAAGTAAATTATCATGGCAATAAATTACCAAACTGACATTATTATTGTAACACAAGAAATTATAATTTACAATCGGATAGTATTTTGATTTAAAAGCACTAATAATTATATATTTCTGCTAAAATTAATGGAAGTTTAGTTCACAAACTTCAGAGTAATTTTAAGTCAGGGACGTTTGGCAGGCTTTAAGGCCGGCGCCTGATTTTTTGTTTTATCCTGTACGGCTGCCAAAGCGTGTCTTGGCGTGTGGCTTCAGGCTGCTTTACAGGTTTATATTACCAATATATATTAAAATATTAACTGTGATAGAGATGATACAATGGCAGAAAAGAAAAAAATCCTTTTTGTAAATTACAGCCTCCACAGCGGTGGAATTGAAAAAAGCCTCGTCACCTTACTTTCGCTTTTCGACTATGACACTTACGACGTGGACCTGCAGCTCTTTATAAACGAGGGAATGTTTTTAAGCCGCGTGCCGCAGAAGGTAAACTTGCTTAAGCCGCTTTTTCCGAGCGCATATAAGGATAACATACGCAAAGCGTTTTTTGCGCTGCTTTTCGGCGGCCATCCGCTCTTGGCTTTCTGCCGGCTTTTCGTAAGTTTTGCCGGCCTTAAAGGCACGGTGGGCGGGCGCCTCAAAAAGATGTGGCTTATAGAGCGCCGGTTCATAAAACCTGCCGAAAAAGAGTACGACGCTGTAATAGCGTTTATGGAAGGCCAGCCCATTTACTACGCCGTCACCAAAGTAAAAAGTAAAAACAAAATAGGCTTTATACACGGCGATTACGCCGCCATGGGGCTTTGCAGGGACTTTGACTTTGATTACCTAAGCAGCCTTAACGCGCTGTGCACCGTTTCGGAGTCGTGCCTTGCGGCGCTTAAGAAAGCCTTTCCGGAGTTTGAAAATAAACTTCACCTCATATACAATATCATTTCGGCCGACTTTATATACTCACTTGCCGCAAAAGGGACGGGCTTTAACGACGGGCGCACCGGCATAAAGGTTCTTTCCATTGCCCGCCTTTCACACCAAAAGGGCCTTGACATCGCCATGCCGGCCATAGCCGGACTTAAGGAAAAAGGGTTTAAGTTCTGCTGGTATATAATCGGCATAGGGCCTGAGGAGCAGAACCTTAAGGAAATGGTTAGAAGCCTCGGCATAGAGGACTGCGTCTGTTTTTTGGGAGAGCAGGCGAACCCGTACCCGTTCCTTAAGGAATGTGATATTTACTTCCAGCCCTCACGTTTTGAGGGCAAACCCATAGCCGTTGACGAAGCCATGGTGATGCACTGCCCGATACTGCTGAGCGATTTTTCCACAGCGGCAGACCAGATAGACTCCGGCAAAAACGGGCTTATAGTTCCCATGACGAGCGACGGGCTTGAGGAAGGCCTCGAAAATCTCATGCTTAACGGCGAACGCCGCGCGGCTTTTTCAGATGCGCTCGCCAAAAGCAGCCTTACAAATGAAAACGAAATAAATAAGCTTTACGCGCTTATAGTATGAAAATCCTTTAATTTTTAAAGCAGGGCCGTGCTCAAAAACACGGCCCTGCTGTTTTGCACTTTAAGCTTTAAAACGCAAATTACCCGCGCGTCGGCCTTGCTTAATATTCACGTTACCGCTTCAGGCGAATATTATAGGCAGGGACGAAAAAATAACAGGGCACATGCGGGGTGGTGCGTATGAAACGTCGTAACAGGCGCGGCATGCCGGTTCGCGGCAAGGTTTTTATCATATTGGCCTGCACGGTGGCAGTCTGCTTTATCTTCAATATGCAGGTAAAACCGGTAGTGGAAACCGCAGTTGCAAACGAGTCGGAAATTTTTGCCGTAAACGTTATAAACCAGGCGGTTTTGGAAAATCTGGGAGAAAATGCGGTTTCTTATGAAAACCTCATCTCCGTAAGCCGCGACGGCAGCGGCAATGTCCAGTCCATAACTACAAATGTTGTTGAAATGAACATGCTTAAATCCAACATAATTAAAAACGTGCAGCAAAAGCTCGGGGACAACAGCTACATAAAAGTATGGATTCCATCCGGCACGTTTCTCGGCGGAGACATTTTTTACGGGCTGGGACCGAAAGTCCCGCTAAAAATAATGCTCAGCGGAAATGTAAGCGCCGATTTCAAAAGCTCATTTTCTTCAGCCGGCATAAACCAAACGCGCCATCAAATCTACCTTAACGTCACGGCAAGCGTACACTCATTTCTGCCAGGCTTTAGGGAGTCTACGGACGTCAAAACGAATGTGCTTGTAGCAGAAACCGTCATAGTAGGTTCCGTACCGCAGGTCGTAGCAGACTTAAAGTAAGCTGCCTGCCGTTTTCACGCGCATGAGCATTTGCCGGTCATTTACCGTTTTCGGGCGGCCGCCCGTCCCCTGCCGGCGATGTCTTTTACAAGCTCCGCGTCCTGCGGATGTACCGCCGACTCAAGCTCGGTTATGCCGTATGCAAATGACCGGCGGGCTTTTTCAAGTGGCAAAGCTTACTTACGCCGTCCTTCAAGCAGCCGGACGCTGTAAAAGGGCTTTGCCCCGCTGTGCCTTTTGTAAAGTCAGGCACAGCGGGGCAAATACGTTAGGCTTAAATTATTGTTATTTCATGCGCCGGTTGGTAAACCGTCGGCTGCTGAACCTACACGGGACTTTTCATTAATGACTGACGCGAGAATACAAACGGCCTTGTGCAGCTCGCCGTCCGTCAGGCCGAGGCCCGCGTTTTTAAGCTGGTCTGTCAGTACGCAGACCCTGCGGTCAAATTCGCGCGCTATGATGAGGCCTTTTTCAGTAATATGTATTTTGCCGTACTTCTCTTTTTCGATAAGGCCTTTGTCAATAAGCACGCCGAGCATTTTTGCAACCGAAGGGCGCGACACCTCCATACGGCTCGCTATTATAGACGAGCGTATCTCCGGTGATGTCCGGAAAATCTCGTAAATTGCGTATAAATAACGCAAATGTGTACTGGAAAGCTCCATTTCAGATACTCCTTAAAAGGCACAGGCAGAAAAGCCTGCCTGCGCCTTTTAAATTAGATTGTTCAGCGTCCCTTAACATGCTGCTGCTGTTGGCTGCACTTGCCGCAGCACGCGCTGCAGCCGCCGGAGCCGCCGCAGTTGCAGGCACAGGAGCCTTTTTTCACAAGGTGCCGTACCGCTAAAAACAGCATGGCAAGGATGGCTGCTAATACAATAAACGTACCGATACTCATTATTAAGCACCTCCAAATAAAATCAAACCTTAAACGGTATATTACGCGCGGACTTTTTCTTCAAGGTACTGTGTGGTATCCTTACGCGCTGGACGGGCAATAAAGTAAATTACCGCGGCTGTTACGATGAGCGCGAAAACCTGGCCGACGCCGAACGCCGAACCGTAGAAGAAAAAGCTGCCGAACTGGAAGCACAGGAACGCTAAGATGTACCCTATGAGCGCCTGGTAGCCTATTGCTATCCAGCCCCACTTCTTGCTGCCCATTTCACGCATTGTAGTCGCCATGGCAACTACGCACGGCGGATCGAAAAGGTTAAGCACCATGAACGAGAACGCGCCCATCGGTGAGAACATGGCGGCAATGCCTTTTGCGACGAGGGCTTCGTTGTCTGGGTCAGAGACTTTGTTTAAGACTGCGAGCGTGCCGATGGCCTGCTCTTTCGCCATTTCAGCGCTTATAACGGAAACGGCCCCTTTCCAGTCACCGAAACCAAGCGGGACAAACAGCCACGCAAACGCCCTGCCTATATCCGCGAGCATGCTCTCTTCAATGTCAACCATCTGCATGCCCCAGCTGAACTTCGACAGGAACCAGATAATGACGCACGCTGTAAATATTATCGTACCGGCCTTTATTATGAATGCCCGTGCACGTTCCCACATGTGTATTAGCACGCCCTTGAGCGACGGTATATGGTAAGCGGGAAGCTCCATAACGAACGGAGCCGGCTCCCCTCCGAAATACTTCGTCTTTTTGAGTGCAATGCCTGAAAATACTATTACCGCTATGGCAAGTATGTACATTACCGGGGCTATGAACACCGAGTGCGGGAAGAACACAGATGTTATCATGCCTATGATGACGTACTTTGCGGTACACGGCATGAAAGTGCTGAGCATGATGGTCATGCGCCTGTCTTTTTCGTTTTCTATCGTCCTTGAAGCCATGACCGCCGGAACGCCGCATCCCGTGCCTATGAGCATAGGTATGAACGATTTGCCAGAAAGGCCGAACCGCCTGAATACACGGTCCATTATGAATGCCACGCGCGCCATGTACCCAGAGTCCTCAAGTATCGCGAGGAAGAAGAAAATGAGGAGCATTTGGGGCACAAAGCCGAGTACCGTGCCTACGCCGCCGACTATGCCGTCTATGACAAGGCTCTGCACCCACGGCGCAGCGCCTATGGACTCAAGCCCGGCTGTCAGCGCGTCAGGTATCCACGCGCCGAAAAGCGTTTCGTTTACCCAGTCGTCCGCCATGCCGCCTATGGTGGTTACCGATATGTAATACATAAGCCATATAACAAAAAGGAAAATAGGTATTGCGGCAAAACGGTTTGTGACAATCCTGTCTATTTTGTCCGAAGTCGAAAGGGCGGAGCGCTTTTTGCGCAGGCAGTTTGACGTAAGCTTTGCGATGTAGTTGTAGCGTTCGTTTGTGATAATGGTCTCACTGTCGTCGTCAAGCTCCTTTTCAACCGGGGCTACTACGCTTTCGAGTTCCTTGCGCCTGTCTTCCGTGAGTGAAAGTTCACCAAGGAGCTTTTCGTCGCGCTCAAAAAGCTTGACCGCGTACCAGCGTGCGCGGGTCTGGCCGCATACGTCGCTGAACTTTTCAGTTATATCGGCGATGGCCTTTTCGGCCTTGTCGCTGAACTTGTACTGTACCGGCGCTGCCTTTTTGGATTTTGCGAGTTCTATCGCCCTTTCCGCTACTTTTTTCGTGCCGGTGCCTTTAAGGGCCGAAGTTTCAACGACTTCACACCCTAAAGCGGCCGCGAGCTTTCCAGAGTCTATGCGGTCGCCGGACTTCTTAACGTTGTCCATCATGTTTAACGCTATTACGACCGGTATGCCAAGCTCGACCACCTGTGTCGTAAGGTAAAGGTTGCGCTCAAGGTTTGTAGCGTCAACAAGGTTGATGATGGCATCGGGCTGTTCATTGAGCAGGTAGTTGCGGCTGACGACTTCTTCCAAAGTATACGGTGAGAGCGAGTATATACCCGGCAGGTCGGTTATAATGACGTCCTTGTGCCCCTTAAGCCTGCCTTCCTTTTTTTCCACCGTTACGCCCGGCCAGTTACCGACGTACTGGCTGCTGCCCGTAAGGTCGTTGAACATGGTGGTTTTGCCGCAGTTCGGGTTGCCGGCGAGAGCTATTTTTATTGACATTAAGTAAACCCTCCTTGAATAAAATAGTTAGTCAAAGCTAACTTATGCATATAAAAAATCAGGCTATTTCAATATGATCCGCTTCGTTTTTACGGATGGAAAGCTCGTACCCGCGCACGGTTATTTCTATGGGGTCGCCGAGCGGCGCAACTTTGCGCACTAAAACAGATGTGCCCTTTGTAATGCCCATGTCCATAATACGGCGGCGCAGCGCGCCTGTAGCCGTAAGTGACTTAACAGAGCAGGACTGCCCCGGCCTTACTTCTCTAAGAGTTTTCATAATGCAGATCTCCTTTTTATATCATAATGCGGTTTGCCATACCCATGCCTAACGCCACGCGGCTGTTTTTAACACGCAGAATCACGTTTCCGGCGATTTTGCTTATTATTGTTACGTTGCCTGACTCTACAAAACCCATGGCCGCCAAATGCTGCTTTGTTTCATCTTTACCGTTGATTTTCTTAATCATCACGGTTTCGCCTGCGCTTGCCATAGTAAGCGGCATCATAGCTTTTCCCCCTTTGTTTGTTAGCTAAAGCTAACTCTATAGTCGTCCGGTACCGGTTAGGTAACGCTAACTATCATTTCGTGTATAGTTTACCACCGCTAACCTTAGTTGTCAAGGCATTTTCGTTTTAAATTTAAAAAAATTGCCATGCATATGGTTTAGTCCCTAAACGCCTATATAAACACGCTAATATAAACAAATTCGCCAAAGGCCTTGACTTTCCGTCAGAAATCTAATATAATTATAAAGCTGTTGTAAATAATATGTTCAACTTAATTAACTGCAATATGTAATATGCGCCCGTAGCTCAGTTGGATAGAGTGTCTGACTACGAATCAGAAGGTCGCGGGTTCGAATCCCTCCGAGCGCACCAGTCAAAAGTCCCGGTACGCACTTTGCGTATCGGGGCCTTTTTATTGTTTCACTTTACATTCCGGCACTGATGGCTGCATCTAAAATTAGGCGAATAGTATAAAAAGCAGGAGTTCAGTCCATAGGACCGGGCTTCTGTTTTTTATACGGCTTAAAGGCGGCTCATATTGTCCGAAGCAATCGGCCTATTTTTGATACATAAGTTATTTCGGGCAATATCTGGCTAAAGTTATTGCAAAAACTGTCGAAATATAATATAGATATGTTAGAAGGATGTGCAATAATTGAAAATATCGGTCATAATGCTGACATATAACCGTGAAAACTTTGTAGCCCGTGCTATTGAAAGCATCCTGCAGCAAACGTTTAAAGACTTTGAGTTTATAATCGTAGATAACGGTTCAACAGACAGCAGCGGAAAGATTGCCGACACATATGCCAAAAAAGACAGCCGCATACGTGTAATACATAAAGAGCGCGGCAATATAGGCAGCGGTCGCAACACCGGCCTTGATGCCGCATACGGGGACTGTATAGCCTTTATCGATGACGACGACTGTGCAGAGCCGGATTTTCTCGAATTTCTTTATAACCTTTTAATCAGTAATGATGCGGAAGTTTCCATTTGCGGGTCTAAGGACAAAGCGTATGAAGAAAAACGCATAATGACAGGTGAAGAGGCCGTAATTACACTTATGTGGCGCAAGTGCTACAGTATGGCCTTCCCAACAAAAATGTTCACGCGAGGGCTGGCAAAAAAAATACGTTTTCCGGAAAGCGACAAATATGACGATATATCACAAATGCACATACTTCTTTCCTGTGCGGGACGCGTAGCCTATCACGGCCTGCCGAAGTATACGTTTAACAGGCATACAGGAAATAACTCAGCATGGACAACGGATTACAGTTTGCTTACATCTGATACGCTAAATGAATATTTGCGGGCGTACCGTAAACGCACAATATGGCTAACCGAACACTTTCCTGACAATATAGCTCTGTGGCATTATTTTGAATGGTCGTTTATGATTTCCATGGTCGAAAAAATTAACCGCTATAATATTGCGGGGTGCGGCAAACAGCTCGACTTTATTGAAAGTGAACTTCACGTACATGAAAAAGATTTCCTCAGCGGAGGATATGCATTAGATTTTGAAAAGGAATGGGTAAAAAAATATGTTAGGTAGTTTTGAAGAAGAATATGCAAAGATTGAAGAGCGTTATCGTTCTGGGCAGGATGCAATTAAAATATCAAAATTAAAAGAAAACCTGTTGAGCAGGCCGATTGTACTTTTTGGCTTGGGCTTTTATGGTATACCGATATATAAAAATTTTGTTTCCCATGAAATTTATCCGCGATGCTTTTGTGACAGCAAAAAAACCGGGTGCGAGCAAAAAACTGGATTAAGGATTATTTCTCCGGAGGAGCTTAAGAATAAATATTATAATTCTAATGTTGTCATTTCAGTTGCTAATCCTAAAAATCAGGAAAGTATTTATAACCAACTGCTTGAGCTTGGTTTCAGTAGCCAACAGATATATACTTTTGACAGTGCATTCAAATTTTTCAATAATTCTGTAGTTGAGATTACAAGTTTGACTTATGATAAATTTAGAACATATTTAGATGGCTATAAATGGAGTTATAACTTTTTCAGCGATAACACATCTAAAAAAATAATTTTAGAACGCATTAACAGTTACCTTTTTAAAGACACATTTGATTATGAAAAAGAAGAACCTGCTTATTTCCCAAAAGATTTTTTTCAATTTTCGGATAATGAGGTGTTCGCCGATGGAGGCCTATATACAGGAGATACATCCGAAGAGTTTATAAAGTTGGTAAACGGTAAGTATAGGGCTGTTTATGGATTTGATATTGACCCAAATAACGCCAAGATCGCCAAGATAAATCTGTCACGATATGAAAACATCCACATAATTTTAAAAGGATTGTGGAACAAAGCTGATTCAATGCATGCATGTTTAGAGCTATTAGCTGAATCCCAAATTAATGATGCCGGAGAAGACGCTATATCTGTAATATCATTAGATGAATATTTTGCGAATAAAAAGGTTGAAGAACTTCCTACATTTATAAAAATGGATATTGAAGGTTCTGAAAAAAATGCTCTGCTTGGAAGTAAAAATATCATTAAAGCTGTTAAGCCGAAGCTCGCTATTTGCGCATACCATAAACCACAAGATATTTATGAACTGCCGCAAACCATATTAAATATACGTAACGATTATAGATTTGCACTGCGCCACTATTCCCCATATACATGGGATACTATTTTGTATGCTTACTAAATAAGGAGAAAATATGTCACAACCATTAAATTTAAGAAGACTGGCAATAATGCCGACGCTAAAATGTACGTTGCGCTGCAAACTGTGCAGCAACTATATGACAATGTTTAAACATCCGGAGCATATTCCTGTAAACGAATTAATTTGCGATATAGACCGTGTGTTTGAATTGGTCGATTACACAGAATGGCTGCAGTTTGTCGGCGGAGAAATATTTATGCGCAATGATTTAAGCGATGTATATGCGCATTGCCTTAATTATAAAAACAGATTTGATAAACTTATACTTATAACAAACGCCACGGTGCTTCCGTGTGAAAAAGATATTTATGTATTCAAACAGTATGGGCGGCATATGCAGATACAGATAAGTGACTACGGAAAATATTCTCCTCAGGTTGATGCAATGACCGAATTGCTGCGGAAAGATGATATCCCTTTTGTAGTTAAAAAATACCATGGGGATTTACAGCATTACGGTGGTTGGGTTGACAATACACATTTTGAGGATAGAGGCAAAAGCAAAGATCAGCTGTGGGAACAGTTTACTCATTGCGGGCAGGTTGCTATGCGTAATTTCCATATGTACCGCGGGAAAATGCATGGCTGCGCAAGGTCCCTTATGGCAAGCACTCTCGGAAAAATCACACCAGCTGGGCGCGACTTTGTCGATTTATATGATAAGTCTGAAACCGATGAGGAAAAGCGAGAGAAGATACGCCATTTTAACGATGCCCCGCGTGTTTCGTGCAGGAGCTGTATAAGTTTCGGCGATGATGTTGAACGTTTCCCTGCCGCAGAACAAAAGAAGTAATGTTTACATTGGAAGGTAGCAAATGAATGATACAGTAGTTGTATATATGCAGGCATATAATGCTGAACGTACATTACGACGCGCATTGGACAGTATGCTTAACCAAACATACCGGGACTGGATTTTGTATTTAGTTGACAATGGAAGCACTGACAGCACTGGCAATATAGCTGACAAGTATGCTGAGATGGATTCACGAATAATTTGTAAACATATCATTCTAAATGATTTTTTGTGCTTTTACCATTTTATTGAAGAATATTTAAAAAAGCCTTGGGGAAATTATTTTGCTTGGCTTGACTCGGATGACGAATATGATCCAAATTTTTTAAATCATATGAGCCAATTCGCACAAGAAAATAAACTTGATGTTGCTGCCTGTGGTAATTATTTTATTGACGGCATAAGTGGACATTGTCTAAGTGTGCGGACATCCAAACGTAACATTATATTAGAATCGAAACAGGATTTTGATAAATATTTCCCTATATACCACCAATTTATACGTACAATGTGGGCAAAATTATTTTCCACATCAATTTTACAAAAAGGAATTTTTTTGCCAAATCGCAGTGTAAGCTATGGCAGCGATACAATATTCTTATTAGAGGCAATTCACTTGTCCCAACGCATTGGTATACTTTCAGAACCCCTCCATAAATATTATGTTTCAAATAAGTCTTTATCTTATAAACTTGACAGTAAACGGATCACGTCCGACCAAATATTATTTAACGAAACATATGATTTTTTAATTTCCAAGTGCGGATACGTAAGTAAGCAAAACGAAAGATTTTTATCAGACGTTTATTTCAACGCCCTTAAAGATACTTTTAATGTAATAGTCGGCGCGCAAATGGAGCCCCTTGAAAAGATGCAAAACATGCGTGCTATGTTCACAAATGAAACTGCAGCAGGAAGGTTTAAAAACGGTTATGGCTCCGGTGCCGTATTCGAAAGCCTGCGCGGCACGGTTTTTAGCTGGGTCATGGCGCAAAAAATCTGCCGCCGGTCGGAGGGCGCTGAGTTAGCCTCTGAGATCCTCCTGTCAATGTATAGGGAATGGCAGCAGATTATCCAGCCAGGCAGCTTATGTTTTTATATCCGTAAAATGCCTGAGGTGTTAACTTTTCTTGCAGAAAAAGATTACGCAAAAGCTTTGGAAAGAATACAAATTTACTATAAGCGGCATGACAAGGATGAACCGGCTTTGGCAGAGTTCGAAATTTACCTTTATAAAGTCCTTAATAAATCCGACGCAGAATTATTCGCTTTATTTTGTGATATAAAAAAAGACCGCCGTATATGTTCTGGAAAAATAGATATTGATTCTGAAATTTATGCTGTTATTGGGAAATATCCGCTTTTAAACTGTTTAAGCGCAGACTTGGCGGCATTGTTTTTACGCCCTGTCCAGCATATTATGGAGGGCGATTACGGCAAAGCGCTGGACTCGTTCCTTAGTGTAACCGGTGTGGAAATAAACGATGATGATGCAGAAAAGTATATTATGTTTGGACAAAACCTTTCCGCTGCAGCGCAGAACTCCAGTGCGTACATATATTTCAAAAAGATGTGGATATCTTTTTTGATTGACAATTCACAAAATGAAGCCGCGGAAAAAGAACTGAATGAGTTTTTAACGGTCCTCCCGAATGATGCTGACTTTTTAGGTATGAAAGACAAGCTGGCTGAAAATAAAACGAACTGATGTGGTGAACGTGATGGAAGTTGTAATTTTGGCCGGCGGACTGCCGAGTTCCATAAGCGAGCAGCCTGACGGCATACCGAAGCCAATGGCGGAGATAGGCGGCAGGCCCCTTTTGTGGCATATAATGAAGTCCTTTTCGCAGTACGGCCTCACGGATTTTATAATATGCGCCGGATATAGGTCTTATGTCATAAAGCAATATTTCTTAAATTATTACGTTTATAAATCTGACATAACTGTCGACCTCGCAAAAAACAAGGTTACGGTGCATAACAAAGTCACTGAGCCTTGGGCAGTGACAATATTGGATACAGGAGTCAACTCAAGCACCGCTGAGCGCGTTAAACAAGCCGCGCCCTATTTAGAGGGTGACGATTTTATAGTATGCTATGGTGACTGCCTGTCGGATATAAACATTAATTCCCTTATCGATTCGCACAGTAAGGATGGCCATATAATGACGGCAGCGGTTGCTAAACCAACCGGCAGAAACACTATAATGAATATAGTACAGCCAGGAGACATAAAAGGAAGCTGCATTCCGTCGTCCGACATACATAACGCTTGGGTAAATGCATGCACAATGGTTGTAAACAAGCGCATTTTTGCACAGTTAGAAGATATGCGCGGAACATTTGAAACAGATGTATTAAACAGGCTTGCACAAATACATGAGGTTTCGGCCTTTTACCATGACGGCTTTTGGTGCCCTGTAGAAACAGTACGCGACCGAAACCATATGCAGCAGTTATGGGAAAGCGGCCATGCGCCATGGAAAATTTGGAACGATTAAGGGAGTATAAAGCCAGACATGAAAGTAGTCATTTTCGCAGGCGGGAAGGGAACGCGCATAGCGGAAGAGTCTGTTTACCGCCCCAAACCGCTTATCGAGATAGGCGGTAAGCCCATACTTTGGCACATAATGGACTGGTACTCTTCTTTCGGCTACAATGAATTTATTATTTGCTGCGGCTATAAAGGGCAGATGATAAAACAATACTTTTTGGACTATTACACTAAAAACTCAGACATAAAAGTTGACCTGGAAACCGGCGGCATGCGGATACTTTCACAAAATATAGAACCATGGAAGGTAACGCTTGTCAACACCGGGCTTGGCACGCTAACGTCTGGGCGCTTAATGAGGGTGCGGCGTTACATAGACGGGGATACATTTATGATGACTTACGGCGACGGTGTGGGCAACATAGACATACCGTCACTTTTAAAACAGTACTATTCAAACGGTAAGTTCGCGACTATATCATTAACAAAACCTGAAGGGCGGTTTGGCGCTGTACAGATAAGCAGGGATACGGGACTCGTGGAGTGTTTCAGGGAAAAAGCCCGCGGAGACCAATCGTGGGTGAACATTGGATTTTCGGCTTTTTCTACCGAAATTTTTAATTATCTCGGCGACGGCAATTCAATGCTTGAAGACAAGCCTTATGAATTGCTTGCAAAGGACGGCCAAATGGGAGCCTATTTCCATAAAGGATTTTGGTCGCCGATGGACACCGTTAAAGACAAGGAATACCTTGAGGGTTTATGGAATACCGGAAACGCCCCATGGAAAAGGCCTCCGGCTTAAACAAAGCATTGATGCAAACAATGTTATTAAAATAGTAAAAAGCAGCCGCGGCAACTGCGGATGCTAAAACCGGACAGTCACTTAAAGCGGCCGGCAGCGCGGGTATAAAACAAAAACGCACCCACAAACGTGAGTGCGTTTTTACGTGCAGGCTCCGACTGCTTGGTGCCGCTGACCGGACTTGAACCGGTACGGTATTGCTACCGAGGGATTTTAAGTCCCTTGTGTCTGCCAATTTCACCACAGCGGCTTATTAAAAGCATAATGCACAATATAAAAATTATATCACGTACGCCATGAAAAATCAATTAAAATCCGCAACAAAAGCGCACTATTTATCAAAGGCGTGTATGTATATTTTATCATGCCGCGTTTAAAATTGGGGCAATGCATACCGCCAAACCGCAGTGCATATGGGCCATTATTACGTACAGCAGCCGTAACCTTTCGGCATGCGTCTTTATTCGTCAAGGCTGCAGACTATGGTCTTATTGCCGTGGCTTTGTACAATGGACAGTACGTCTTCAAAAGATATGAAAACCGTAGCCGTGTTTTCCATAGGGTGTATGCCTATCTGCCGGTTCTGCATACATGCGTCAAAAACAACTGTCACTTTCTTTTCTTCATCATTAAGAACGCCAAGCGGCGTCACGCTGCCGGCTTTTAATTTAAGTAAATCCCACAGTGCCGCTTCATCGGCAAAGCTCAGCCTGCGGCTGCCTATGTTTGCGCTTAATTTTTTAATGTTAACCCTTTTATCAATCGGGACAACAACTAAATAATAATTTTTCTTTTTATCGTCGCGCAGGAAAAGGTTTTTAACTATTTTATCTTTATCGGGTATATTGATACTGTCCATCTGCCCGGCGGAAAAAAGCGCAGGGTGTTCATATGACTTATAGTCTATATTGTTTTTATCCAAAAAGGAATATATGCCTTGTTTATCCAACTTACTAAACCCCTTTAGCGTCATTAAAATTTAACGGCAGGCTATCAAGCTTTTTGCATCGGCTGAAGCAATACAATATCAAAAAAGCACCCTAACTCTGCTTTCATTTATATCGCTTATTTTTGCACAGCCTGTCATTTTCATAGTGTCCTGAAGTTCGGAAATTATTTTCTCCGTGTACAATTTAACACCTTCTTCCCCTCCGCCGCAGGCCGCGATTACGTAAGGCCGCCCTACAAGTACAGCGTCTGCTCCAAGCGCAAGCGCTTTGAAAACGTCAGCTCCCGTACGGAAACCGCCGTCTATGAAAATTTTCACCTTATCCCCTACTGCATTTTTTATCTCCGGAAGTACTTCAATGGTAGCTGGAGTATGGTCTAACACCCGTCCGCCATGGTTTGAAACCACTATACCATACGCTCCGCTCCGAGCAGCCTTAAGCGCGGCCAAAGGCGTCATAATCCCTTTGACTATAAATGGACAGCCGGCATACTCGGCGGTTTTGCGCAACTCACCGGGGCCTTTGGAGCACACAGGTTTGCCTGCCGCCGCCAAAAGGGGAAGCCCCGCAGAATCTATATCCATCGCCACGGCCATTGCGCCGCTGTTTTTTACAAGGTCAAGTTTCGCACGCAGAGTTTCCGTGTCCCACGGTTTGACCGTAGGCACAGCCATACCTCTGGATGCCTTGACCGCCAACAGCGAATCGGTTAAAAAATTATCCGGCGCCCCGTCGCCGGTAAAAGCAGCGCACCCTGCTTTTAAGCATCCGCTTACAAGCATTTCGGCATACGATTTTTCATTTAAAAAGCCATTGTAATTGGAGCCCAAGCCGCTTATAGGTGCAGCAAAAACAGGAGCCGCAAATTTGTGCCCAAAAAATTCGGCTGAAGTGTCCTGCCCTTTATCTTCATAAATAAGGTCCATATTAATTTTCACATTGGACAGTGCTTTAAAGTTACGTGTAAATGAACTTCCGCTGCCTTTTCCGCCTGTCCCTGGAATTTCGCCGCGGCAGGCGGCCCCATCGCATTCCCTGCATACCCGGCAGTTGGGAGCCATGTTTTCCTTTGCCTTTGCCAAAACTTCTTTGTATGTCATTATATTTCCTCCCGTACAGCAAAGCCCTGTGCAGATTGCTCTAAGCTGATTATAGCGACAGCATCCATAGCATTATTCCATAATTATTATACCAAACTATTTATAAAACATCAATACTGCAATCAGCCGTAACCAAACCGTACGTGCGTAAGAAGTCCGGCATGCCCTCGAAAGCACGGCAAAATGCAGAAATTCCGGAAAAGCGCTGAAGCGCCTTT
>DHNP01000003.1 GCA_002409585.1 Ruminococcaceae bacterium UBA5413
AGTTTTCTTAGACCAGTATAATATGCGGCTTGTTTATCTAAATCTCCACGATATTCAGAACGTGTGGCATAACTGGGAAAACGCGGAAGAATAAAAGCTATGGCCCAGGGACGGCTTTCACGCCTTGGTATGGCGGATGTCTTATCTTAACTTTTGTATTTATTGTTAATATATTGTAATTCAGATGTAAAAAGCCGCTCCAGCATGCGTATCCAGAACATGCCGGAGCGGCTTTTTACATCTGCTTTTAACGCGCTCCGCACGCTAAAAACACCACGGGCACATAATAGCATGTTTTCTGTCAATAATAAAGCCCGGTGATTGAAAGTGGTTGTTTCGTTTATCAGGACAATACTCCTTTATGTTGTAATAATAGTAGCCGTGCGCATTATGGGCAAACGTGAAATAAGCGAAATGCAGACGAGCGAGCTTGTAGTTATGCTGCTTGTTTCGGATATCGCTTCCATACCCATGCAGGACACGGGCCAGCCGCTCGTGAGCGGCCTCATACCCATAGCGGTGCTCGTTATGTGCGAAATATCAATATCGGGCCTGATGCTTAAAAGCAGCAAATTCAGGCGCATGATTTGCGGCCGGCCTGTAATAGTTATAAATGACGGTAAGGTGCAGGAAAGTGAAATGCGCCGCCTTCGCATGAGTACGGAGGACCTGAGCGAACAGCTCAGGCAGAAAAACGTTTTCAGCATACAGGACGTAGCCTATGCGATAGTTGAAACAAACGGTAAAATGAGCGTTATAAAAAAACCTGAGAAAGAGCAGCCTACAGCCGGCATGCTGGGCGTGGCGCTTCCTGATGCCGGTATAGAAGCCGTCGTAGTAAGCGACGGCGTAATCTCCGACTTTTCACTTGGCCTTTGCGGCAAAAGCAGGGAATGGCTTAACGGGGTGCTAAGCGCGAAGTTTTTAAAGCTCAACGAAATCTTCCTTATGACTGCCGACTCTAAAGGCGGTTATTTTATAGTGAGAAAGGGCGGTAAACTGTGAAAAGGATATGGACGGCGCTTGCCATTTTCGTTATACTGGTTTCGGTGAGCGCGGCAGGCACGTCGACCACAAGAAAAATATGCAATGAAACGTCCGCTGCCGTAACCGCCGCTAAGGCAGCGCAGGAAAACGGCGACGCCGAAAAAGCCCTCAAACTCAGTAAAACGGCCGTCAAAGGCTGGCATATGAGCCACCGCGTGCTGTGCATGTACATGCCGCACTCAAAGCTTGAGTCCATAGAAGAAACGATATCGGGGCTGCCAATGCTGTGCAAGTACGGGGCGGAGGACCAGTTTATGGCTGACTGCGACAGAAGCCTCGAGCAGCTTTCATACCTTATGGAATCTGAAGAGCCTAACATGCAGAATATTTTTTAGCGGCTGCCTTAATTGCCGTTAGGGCGGCTTATTTTTTTTGCAAATGCGCCGTAATTTTTAACGCAGCTAAAGTCTTTAAGCCAGATTTCCCGGCCTGCGGCGCGCAGCTTAAGCATATCTTCACCGGACATGGCGTAAAGAGCCTTTATTTTATCCGAAAGCTCTCCGGAACTGAAGTCACAGCGGATGAGGAACCCGTTAACGCTGTTTTTGACTATTTCTGAGGTACCGCCTACGTCTGTTGCTATTACTGGGATGCCAAAGGAGCAAGCCTCCATTATGCTTACGGGCAGGCCCTCCGAACTGCTCGTGTTTATAAAGCAGTCCACATGGTTCTTCTTGTAGTAAGCCATCAATTCGCTGTTCTTTATTTCACCTTTAAATTCACATTCCATAAAGGCGAGGTTTTCATCAGCGTACTTTTTCAGGCCCTCAAGGCCGTCTCCGCCCCCGAAATGCGTCCATTTTAATTTAAAGCCCGAACCTTTCAGCCCGTAAAGCGCGCGGGCAAGCATGTCAACACGCTTTACGGGAGAAATATGGCAGCAGCTTACTATGTGGAAAGCTCCGCCGCCGACGGCCGGTGAGATACCGTAATCGTTTGTGCCGAGGTAAGCCGTTTCGATTTTCCCGGCATACTCGCCGTACAGGCCGCCGAGGTAACTGCTGCCGTTGCCGGAGCATGGGTAAACTTTGTCTATTGAGTTAAGGATATATCTGCGCAGCGGTATATAACCGACGGTGCTTTGGTCGTGGTAAAGGTCGTAGCGGTGCGCCCTGCATACGGCGTATTTTGTTTTTACAGTACATATATCGCGCAGCTTTACGGCGGCGTATGCCGTGTCGTAGAACCAGTAACTGTAAAAAACAGCTTCACCGTACCGGCCGATGTCAAATTCTTTCAGGATATCCGCGCATTTTTCAAAAACAGCCTCCGACTTTGCCGCAAAGTACAAAAGGAACATCTTTTTTGAAAAAGAAGCCTTTATACTGTTATATTCTTTTTCACCGCTCAGCTTTTTGAGGTTTGAAAAAGGAAGCAACTTAGGCAGCAAGCGCAAAAGGCCCTTTTTCACATCGGCGGACGCCAAAGGCCGTACCTCGGCGTTTTTAGGCACAGCGCGCGTCATGCGTGAAGAATCGCTGACAGAAGTAGATATGATGATTACCTTTTCAAACTCTTTTGCTATGACGGGAATCTCATTCTCTATGAATTCCTCGCCTGTTTCAAACGGATATTTTTTTGTTAAGAATATAAGGCATTTTCCCATAAAAATTCTCCATAAAAATTAAAAGCACGCAGCCTATAATTACATAGCGTAATTAAAATAATTTTTGCTGCGGCAAAATAACCTTGTTTTTGTAGATAGATAATGATATAATAAGTAATGACTAATAACTATTATACTTTTTGCGCATATAATATCCCGCAAAGCTTGTACACGGAATATTATGCAGTGGAAAGGAGCAATGCTGTGCAATGGATTTTTTGTACTTTTGTTTCGACCCGCTTGACGATAAACCGGACGAATTCAAACAAAACATTGCCGGCAGGGCGGCCGGGGTAAGGCGCTTAGGATACAGGTCAGATTATATTTATTATAATCAAAACGAACTTGTATATGTTGTAAAAGACGAAACAAAACATTTTTCCGTCCCCGATCCGTGCTATGAAGTAAACGATACCATATGCTCCGCCGTGTGCGGCATTATTAAAGAAAACAGCTACGATTTTTTATATTTAAACGGCTCTATGCTGAACTCTAAAGTTATAAAGATAGCCAGGTGCGCTAAAGAAAAGAAATTTTCGGCCAAGGTTGTCTTTGAGCCGGAGTATTTTCCCATAAACAATTTCTGCGGTGAATTTGTAAAAAAATCAAAAGGGCAGAGGACCTTTTTGGGCTTTAACCGGGCTGCGGTACGGTACAGGAAAAGCATCGCACGCATGCCGCAGGCTGTGGATACCATTGCCGTAATGGATGTGCCGTGTACCGAGGCGTGCTCAGTTCCGGCAATATCCGCGTATGCCGGCATAGACGTCGGCGCCGTAAACTTTTCACGCGCCGCGGAAGGCACCGAAGCCCCTGTCTCTATACTCGGCGTTGTAACTGACGGCGGTATATGCGGTTATGAAAGGATTTTCACAGGATTAAAAGACAGCAGAAGGTCTGCTAAACATTATAATTATTCGTTCGATATTGCGGGGAAGGAAGAAGATACCGCCGAACTTAAGCGTATGGCTTCGGACTTCTTGCCTTATGTGAACATAAATTTTCTTGGGGAAAAAACATGCGGTGAGATAGCGGAGCTCTGCGGTACGCACTCGGTTGCGGTTTCTGACCTCGGCTGCTATAAAAGGGATATTGTTTACAGTTCCCCGTGCATTGCGAAGCTGTACTGCGCCGCGGGGATTCCGTTTATTTATGCTTATGAAGACATAAGCCTTGACAGGAGCGTCCGGTTTGCGCTTAATGTGGCCAACAACAGTTCGCCGGTGAGCGCCGACGTGCTACAAAGCTTCGTACTCCGCTGCAGGCTTGACAGCCGCCTTGCGCAGGCTGAGCGCAGGTACGCGGAAGATAAATATGACTGGTGGGTAATAATGAAACATATACTTGGATTTACGGCGACGGGAAGACGGGAGGCTTGATTTTGCCTAAAATTAGCGTGATAGTCCCTGTGTATAACGTCGAAAAATATCTTGGCAAGTGTGTAAAAAGCATACTGTCACAAAGTTTTAAAGACTTTGAGCTTTTGCTTATAAATGATGCGTCTACCGATTCATCGCTTGCAGCGGCGGAAGGGTTAGCCGTCGGAGACAAGCGCGTAAAAGTGCTGGACAAGCCGCACGGCGGCCTTGGCGACACAAGGAATTACGGTGTGGCGCACGCATACGGTAAGTACATTTTGTTTATAGATTCGGACGACTGGGTCGAACCGGATATGTTTGAGAACCTGTATGCGGCCGCCGAGAGCTTCGGCGCCGAAATGGTAGTCTTTAACTTTATCCGTGAGAACCTGTCGGACGGTGAAAGCCGTGAATGCACTCTGCCTGTTAATTATCCTGAGGCCGGCAGGGCGGCGCACGACGTCATGCTGCAGAAGCTCATAGGCCCGGACGGCGAAGAAAATGCATGGCGCCATGTTGAAATGCTCGGCTGCGCGTGGAGGCGCATGTACCTGCGGAGCTGGTTTGTTGAAAATAACATCAGGTACGGCAACGAGCAGAAAATAATGCTTGAAGACCTTCCCGCGGCTATTAAGTCGCACTGCCTTGCGGAAAAAATCCTGCTTGTAGGGGGAACTTACTACCATTACAGGTACAACCCAGACTCTCTGAGCACACGGTACCGCCCTAAAAAAATGGAAATGCTTTCGCGCTGTTTTGACTGCGTAAAAGGATTTTTAATAAAGCGTAACCTTTATGACGCTTACCGCGAAAGGCACTTGGCGTGGTTCCTTCGTTACGCGGCGCACTCGTCGCTCGTTAACTGCTTCAGCCCTATGAATGAAAAGGGATTTAAAAGCAGGTACGGTGAAGTTTCGGGCATACTTAAAAATCCGATACTGCGTGAGGCTGTAAAATCTGATTACCTTAAAAAAGGTTCCAAGGCGGACAGGATAATTTTGAGGGTATTAAGGAGCAGGAACGCATTGATTGTTTATACATTTTACAGGAATTACACTAAAATGCTTTTAAAAGATAAAAAACGGAAATGATTTGCGCGTATTGCGCGTATATTGAGATACGTTAAAATATAGTTTTAAGTAAAGCAAAAATTAAAGAAATAAAAACGGGGTGATGAATGGATTTTTCAACACCCCGTTTATTTATGAAGATAACTTAATCGGACTTATTTAGAATAAATATAAATGCTTTATAAATGTAAAAACCTGATAATGCACCTATAACGTTAAAGATAACATCGTTTATGTCTGCAGCTCTTATCATAATCCTCGTTAGTAATATCTCTAAAAACTGTATGGATTCTATAGTGCAGCTGAAAATAAGCCCGATTAAAAAAATCGATTTAACGCCCGTTTTGTTTTTCCTTAAAACAGTAAAGAATAAAATATTATTTTCTTGTTGCATTTAAATTTTAATACTAATGCAATAATAAGCCAAATTATTGATAATACTATTACTGTCAACGCCGGAAAGGAAATGATGAAAACGCCGGACGAAATTTGACCCAAACGCCGATGAGAATATCGCCGGAAATACATTTT
>DHNP01000010.1:0-17134 GCA_002409585.1 Ruminococcaceae bacterium UBA5413
CGGGTCTGGTTGAAGAGAATGCTCTTTATGAAGCATTGAGAACTAAAAAAATTATGGGTGCCGCTGTTGATGTTTTTAATGAAGAACCGCCATGCAAAAATTATCCGTTGATTACGCTGGACAACATTACAGTGACGCCGCATCTTGCAGGTGGGACACGGGATGCCTTTACAAGTTCTCCCTGTTTGCTTGCAGCAGAAATGATAAAACTGTTAGACGGAAAGGAGTCAAGCTATATTTTAAACCCTGAAATTTATCACAAATTATTTTGCGCGCATATACCAAAAGCGTAATTTAATTTCCAAATAGGAGGGGCTAAAATTGGACCTTAATCTGAGTGGCAAATGTGCGCTTGTGACAGGTGGAAGCAGCGGCTTAGGTATGGCTATTACGAAACGTCTCGCTGAAGAAGGCGCTTGTGTAGCGGCAAGTTATAACTTAAAAGAAAAAGAAGCCAAACAGTTTATTGAAAGCTTAAACATTCGTCTTGGCACAAAGTGTGTTGCTGTAAAAGCAGACCTGCAAAATAAAAATGACTTAAATCATCTGTTTGACGTTTCATGCAAGCAGCTCGGAAAAATTGATATTTTAATAAACAATGCTGGCATTTGGCCTTCTTCCTACGTAAAAGACATGCAGGAAAAAGATTTTGAAAAAACAATAGCTATAGATTTGGAAGCTCCGTTTCTGCTTTGTAAAAAAATGATTAATCATTTGATTTTACGGAAAAGCAAAGGCAAAATCTTAAATGTCACATCGCAGGCAGCCTTTTGTGGGTCAACCACCGGCCATGCACATTATGCTGCAGCTAAAGGCGGGCTTGTCAGTTTTACAATTTCATTGGCACGGGAAGCAGCACAATATGGCATCAACTGTAACTGCATAGCTCCCGGAATTATGATGACGCCTATGATGGCAGATGTCATGTCTTCCGTTAAGCAAAGAGAATATTACAAATCCAGAATTCCATTGGGGCGAATTGCCCAGCCTGACGAAGTTGCCTCTGCTGTATTGTTTCTTGTGTCTGATAAATCTGATTACATTACAGGGGCCACGATTGACGTTTCTGGCGGTATGCTAATGCGGTAAATAAATTATTTAGGAGGTTTTTATATTATGTCTTTTGTAAATTTAAATGGTATTCTTCATGATGCAAGAAAAAACAAATACGGAGTGGGCGCATTTGATGTAAGCAATATCGAGATGGCAATTTCTGTCCTTGAAGTTGCCCAGGAGTTAAAATCGCCAGTGATCCTTATGGGACTAACAGGTGATCTGCAGGGAAATAGGCTAAAGTATTGGATTGACAGCATAAAGGATATGGCTGAGAAATCGACTGTCCCAGTTTGTGCGCATTTAGATCATGCTACAGACCTTGCCTTCATAAAAGAATGTATAGACTGCGGTTTCCCTTCCGTTATGTATGACGGTTCGACACTTCCAATAGAAGATAATATTAAAAACACAAAGCGCGTAGTTGATTATGCTCACCGCTTTGGGGTTTCAGTTGAGGCAGAGCTTGGCCATGTAGGTAACGGTATTGTTGGTGATTCAGAGGCAAGTGTAAAAAAAGATAAATCATCTGCCGATTTTGACAATCCAGATGACTTTCTGACTAATCCGGCAGATATGGCACACTTTATACGTGAGACCGGAGTAGATACCTTAGCTGTTGCTGTTGGTACTTCGCATGGCGTATATGTACATCCGCCAAAGCTCCATTTTGAACGCTTGAAAGAGCTGAACGATATTTCTCCAATTCCGATGGTAATGCATGGCGGTTCAGGCACTCCGGATGATCAAATACGCAAAGCCGTTGCACTGGGCATTTGCAAATTGAACATTTATTCAGAACTTTTGTCGGCTTTCTACTCTGCTATGAAACAAGAACTCAATGAGACTGAAAATACAGCTATATGGGTAAGTACAGCGAACAAACGTCCTATAGAGGCAATGAAAGAAGTCGTCAGAAAAAAGATATGTCTGTTAGGCTCCAATAACCGGGCATAAGGGAATACCGTTAACAAAGAACGTGGTTTTAATAAACATACTTATTTTAGGTATGCTGACATTTAAATATTAAATTTTTGCCATTTGGTGCTTATCGTGTTTGCATTATTAACGCACCAAATGGCATTGTTGTACTATATTGAGCCAAAAAAAATACCGCCCGGATAAGGCGGTATTAAAAGGGGAGGAGAATTATGAAAAAATGGATATATAAAACCTCTCTCGAGGCACTTGCATTTTGTCTGCCGGGCCGTGGCCCGGTATTCCGTCCACACCGCAGCCCTTACGCAGTTTTTATATTTTCATCTCAATTAATTTCTTTTCCATCGGAACTGATATAAGTATAGGAAAACATTGTGTACGCAGTGTTAAGTGTATTTAAAGATTTTTTGCACTTTAAGTTAAAAATATATAAAGATCCAAGCCTGTTTAAGGCCGTTTTGAAAACCGGGCTAAACATATTATAAAGTGCCTGCACAATGCGAATTATCCTTTACTGAAAGAGCCAGTCTTCCGCTTAATGCGTCGGGTGTCTTTTTCGACTGAACAGTCAAAGGGAAAAAACCGTCTATCTCGGCACTGCCAACAGCGAAACCATGAGCGGCAAATGCAAAAGGATGCTCCGCGGTGAGACGCGGTAGACGTAACCCGCAGCATTGGCTGGCAGGGAACCTGAAAGTAAAAAACCGGTTGGATGGTCAAAACCTCCGGCTTTGACTATCCCTGTAGGGTATTGGCTTTATGAAATTGTTTACCGGACTGATTCCGGACAAAATCGAGAAACACCCCGCTTTCTTGTTAAAAAGCGAGGCGCATCTATGAAAAACGGGGGTCTTGAATTTTTCATTCAAAACCCTCGTCAGGCCGCATAAACACTGGCTTTTTCAGCCCTGCATCTATTTTGACCTAATCTTCTGGTACGGGTAGTGGGGGTCGAACCCACACGGATTTCTCCACAGGAACCTAAATCCTGCACGTCTGCCAATTCCGTCATACCCGCATGTATAGGCACATAGGCTCGAAGCTGCACAAACTTTTGGCACGTAACCTAACAATAAACCGCACAGGTACTGAAAACAAGTATCCATGCGGCTTTTTTGGTGGACGTTATAGGACTCGAACCTATGACCTTTCGCACGTCAAGCGAACGCTCTAGCCAGCTGAGCTAAACATCCGTAATTAAATTATGTTTGTATTATAGCACATGGAAGCTGCAAAATCAAGCATAAATAATTTTACATATTCTGCCTTCAGGGCGGGTGCAGCATACCCTGCGGCTGTTTTCCGTATATATCGGCGGCGCTGACGCTGTGCGCATTTTTGGGAAGCTGCGGGTAAATATCTGCCGTATGCACATTTACGGCGATTTACCGGCAGGCTTGTACTTGTAAAATTTTTGTCATAATGTATAATAGAATATATAGTATTGTCGATATTGCCGCCGGAAACGCGAGAGTAGACCTGCGGGTATATTTGGAGGAATGCTAATGGCAACTGTAATATCGGTTTCTAACCAAAAGGGCGGCGTGGGAAAAACGACTACCGCATGCTCCATCGCGGCAGGGCTGAAAAAGAAAGGTTTCCGCGTGCTTGCCGTTGACTTGGACCCACAGGGCAATCTTGGCTTTAGCATAGGCGCCGATACCGAAACAAGCGCAACTATTTACGATGTGCTCAAAGGCGAGGTAAAAATACAGTATGCGGTGCAGAAACTGCCGGCTATGGATATAATTATTTCAAGTATACTTTTAAGCGGAATAGAAATTGAATTTACCGGCATAGGCCGTGAGTTTTTAATGAAAGAAGCCCTCAGGCCGCTTATGCCGCTGTATGATTACATTATAATCGATACGCCGCCGGCACTTGGCATACTTACCATAAATGCTTTTACAGCTTCAAATTTTATCATAGTGCCGATGCTTTCAGATATTTTCAGCCTGCAGGGTATCGCACAGCTTTATGAAACGGTAATCCGCGTAAAAAAATACTCCAACCCTAACATAGCCATTGCAGGCATAGTGCTGACAAAGTTTAACAAACGCACCGTTTTGGGACGCGAAATCCGCGGCACGGCCGAACTTATTGCCAACGACCTGCATATACATATTTTTGATACTTGTATACGCAGCAGCGTGGCGGCAAGCGAAGCCCAGTCGGTGCAGAAGAGTATTTTTGATTACGCGCCGCGCAACAATATAGCTAAAGACTACAAAAGCCTTATAGGCGAGCTTATGGCAAGGGGAGTGTAACTGCGTGGCCAAAAGCATAAAAGCTAAAAAAGAAATAGACAAAGAACTTATGTATAAAAAACTTATGCCATCCGGCCTGGAGCAGGTAAAGACTTCCATAGAAAGCGCTGAAAACGGTACAAGCGCACAACGGGAGCAGATCGAACAGGCCGCCGTTTCCGTGGACGCGGGTGATGCTCTTCTGCAGGAAAAACACACGCCTAAGCCGCACGCAGTAAGCATGCCGGAGGTGAACGCCCCGCAGACGTCGGTTGTTAACGTCATGGAAATGGCCGTGCTCGAAAAGCTGGGCGACGTGCTTACGCGCTTTAAGTGCTGCCGCTGCGACAGATGCCAAAAGGACATCGTCGCTTTGGCGCTTAATAAATTGCCGCCAAAATATACGGTATTAAACAAAGGGCAGCCTGTACCGGACCTTGACCCACAGACAAGGGCGCAGGTGCTTACGGCTTTGATACAGTCTGTCATAAAGGTGCGGGCAAACCCGTGGCACTGAGCTTAGAGGGTGAGCAAAAAATTGACGCTATACCGCGGCAATAAAACAGGAGTATTTTCGGGTAAAACTAAATTTTTGAATCGAGGTCTTATTCATGTACGATGAAATCGCAGAACAGGCAAAAACCGCTGTGGAAGAATTATTGAAAGCCGCTAAGCTCAAAGAAGGCGATATATTTGTTGTTGGCTGTTCATCAAGCGAGATATGCGGGAACAATATAGGAACAGCTTCAAATGTTGATGCCGCGAACGCTGTTTTCAACGCGATTTATCCTGTGATTAAGGAAAATAAGCTGTTTTTGGCAGCACAGTGCTGCGAACATCTTAACCGCGCTTTGATTATAGAGCGGGAAGCTGCCGAAAAGTACGGGTACCCCATAGTTAACGTTGTGCCTCAGCCTAAAGCCGGCGGTTCCTTCGCGACGGCGGCTTACCGCGCCTTTTCGCATCCTGCGGCGGTCGAGCGTATATCCGCGGCGGCCGGGATAGACATAGGCGACACTCTCATAGGCATGCATTTAGCCCCTGTAGCGGTTCCGGTGCGCATAACTGTTAAAAAAGTAGGGGAAGCAAATCTTGTCTGTGCAAGGACCAGGCCGAAATTCATAGGCGGCGAGCGCGCCTGCTACGACGAGAGCATTATGTGACAATTACAGGGTGTGTGTTTCCGGAGTACCCGTTCTGGCTTAAATGCGGAACGGGTATTTTGTTTTTGACGTTTGCTCCGGTTAAATGCCCGCCGTACATGGGAACAATAAGTGTATTGTTAATATTTAATATACATTTACAGCCTTGTACGCATTTATAAAGCATGTTATAATTAAACACAATAAGCGGATAAAAACCGTATATATGCCTGCCTTTATTTTTAAGGCCCATGGCATATTCCCGCGCGGGAGGAACACTGCAGATGAAAAACGCTTTTAATTCCACCGGCTTTAAAATACTTGTCTCATTGGTATTTTTTATGCTTTGCCTTATGCTTTACACTACGGCTGCCGGTGGGTCCCTAACGTCGGGCCTGCTTGGCTTTTTCACTACTCCTATGGAAAAAATCAGCACGGCCGTAACAGTTAACGCGGAAAACGCCGCAAGGCCTGTTTCAGCGTCTAAAGAGGAACTTATAGAAGAAAATGAAAAATTAAAAAAACAAGTCGACAGTTTAAATAAAAAACTTATAAATTATTACGATTATAAGCAGGAAAACGCACAGCTTAAAAAATACCTTGGCATCAAAAACGAGAATCCGGACTATAAGCCTGTGCCTGCCACTGTCATAGGAAGGGACCCGAACGACCTGTACGGCGGATTTACCATAGACCAGGGGACACAGTCCGGCATAGCCGTAAACGACCCGGTAATAACAGAGAGCGGCGTTGTCGGATGGATATCGTCGGTTAATAAGAATTACGGCAGGGTGACAACGATTTTATCGCCCGATACTAAAATCAGCGCTATAGACAAGGCAAACAGGGAAACCGGAGTCATAAGCTGTGACATACGCTCTGCCGACAGCAGCCTCTTAAAGCTGGACTACCTTTCTTCGGGCACGTCTGTAAAAGCGGGGGATATCATAGTAACGAGCGGCCTCGGCGGGATTTATCCGGCAAACCTTCCGATAGGCAACGTAAAAAGCGTCGAAAACAGCAAGTACGACGTTTCACTGTACGCGGAAGTTTCGCCGCTCGTAGACGTGAAAAATGTACGCGACGTCATGGTTATAACTTCATTTGTAGGGCAGGGGCAGGCGCTGAGTGAAGTAAGCGGTACCGGAACGTCTTCGTCGTCCGGAGGAAAATAACATATGGGCAGTACTCTTAAGTATAAGATAATACGTTATATAGGATATACCGTCGAACTGCTTGTCTTTTTTGTCTTACAGGAAACGCCGGGATTTATACCGGCTGTTTTTGGCGCAAGGCCTGTTTTGGTGGTGCCGGCGGTTATAGCCATAGCTATGTTTGAAAATGAGATACCGGCAATGCTTTTCGGCCTTTTCGGCGGGCTGCTCATGGACTTCGGCTTCAGCGGCATTTTAGGCTACCACGGCATGCTGCTTGCCGTGTGCTGCTACGTGGTTTCTTTAATAGCAACGAACCTGCTGCAGACAAATTTCATAACCACCATGCTGATATCTTTAGTCTGCATTGCGGCGGTAACAGTGCTGCAGTGGCTTTTTTTCTATGTGCTTTACGGGTACGGGAGCGTACTTTACGCTTTGGTATACCACTATCTTCCGATTTTTGCGTACACAATGCTTTTAATGCCGATAGCCTACTACTTCAACAGGGCGCTTGCGCTGCAGATAAGGTCTAAGGAGGAATAAATTTGGAAGAGAACGAACCGTCCAACAACGGCTTTTGCAGGTACCTCTTTGCCGGATTTATTATTTTCGCAGCTTTCGCCGCGTGCGTTTACAGGCTTGTCGACTGGCAGATAATAAACGGGAGCAAATTCCTTGAACTTTCAAACCATACAAGCGTAGTCACCATATCGATGGACGCGGCCCGCGGTGAGATACTTGACTCCGACGGCAACGGCCTCGCCGTTAACAAGACCGGGTATGCGTTGGTTTTTAATAAAATATACATGGACTCTGGCAGCGAAAACAAAACGATAATCAGGCTGATACGCCTTTTGGACAAGCGCGGCGAAAAATGGGAGGACACGCTGCCTATAGAAATAAACGAAAAAGGCGGGTACCAGTTTAAGTCAGGGGAAGAAAAAGAGATAAAGAAACTTAAGTCCAAGGACTTCCTCGACGTTAACTCTTACGCCACAGCCGCGGAGTGCATGAAGTACCTTGCTGACCAGTATGACTGCAATGGATATTCTGCAAAAGATACGCGCGACATAGTTTCTGTCCGCTACAATATGACTAAGGACGGTTTTTCCAACTCAACCCCTTACACGTTTGCTGAGGATGTTGACAAGGATACCGTGCTTATAGTAAGCGAAAACTCAAACAAGCTTCAGGGTATCTCTGTGAAAATAACGACTAAGCGCCTGTACCCGGACGGGACGCTCCTGCCTCATATTTTAGGGACCATAGGCGCCATATCGCAAGAGGAGTATGACGAGCTGCATGAAAGTAAAGGCTACGCTTTAAATGACCGCATAGGAAAAAGCGGCATAGAAGGGGCGTATGAAGACAATCTCCGCGGTACCGCTGGAGAAAAGACCGTCGAACTTACGAGCAGCGGCGCCGTCGCTTCCGAAAAAGTGACTAAGGAACCTTCGTCCGGAAAAACTGTTTACCTTACTATAAACAGCAACCTGCAAAAAGTCCTGAACGCTTCCCTTGCGCAAAACGTGCAGGGCGCCCAGTCTTACGGCAGGCAGCTGTGCGCGCAGCGGTACAAAGGCAGTTCCAGCGGCCACGGCGAAGACTGCATATCGGGCGCGGCCGTCGTACTGCGCGTAAAGGATTTCGCCGTGCTCGCGGCTTCCACTTACCCGTCGTATGACCTGAACAAATATATTGACGATTCTAATTACTATAATTCCCTCTTAAAAGAAACAAACAGCAAGCCGCTTATAAACAGGGCTTTTAACGGGGTTTTTACACCGGGGTCGGTTGTAAAACCGTACGTGGCGCTTGCGGCGCTTCAGGAGGGAGCCATAACCACTTCGACGCGCATTTTAGGCAACAGTGTCTACACGCGGTTTGCCTCGTCAAATTTCACCCCGAAAAGTATAGGAAACTACGGCATGATAACGCTTAACACCGCTATTAAAAAGTCGAGCAACTCTTTTTTCTATGAAGTCGGTTACCGCCTTGGCATAACAGACCTCAACCTTTACGCAAAGCATTTCGGCCTTGGCGTAAAAACCGGCCTTGAGCTTACCGAAAGCGCCGGCACGCTTGCCGGCCCGGCTGAAAAAGAGGCCGCCGGAGGCTCATGGTGGGACGGCAACACGGTTGAAGCGGCCGTTGGGCAGGACGACAACAAATTTACACCTTTGCAGCTTGCCGCCTACGTTGCCACTGTCGCAAACAACGGAGTGCGCCTTAAGACACATATAGTAGACAAGGTTACGGATTATTCGCACAGCAAAACAATATATTCTTCCTCGCCTGTCGTTGAGGATAATATAGGTATCTCGCAAAATTACCTTGACTATGTCAAGGCGGCGATGCACTCCGTCACACAGTCCGGAGGCACGGCGGGGTCGATGTTTTCTTCCTATTCAATTCCCATCGCGGGCAAGACGGGCACGGCCGAAAGGGACACAGGCTCTGATAACGTGACATTTGTCGGTTTTGCCCCTTACGAAGATCCACAGATAGCCGTCGCGGTCGTACTCGACCATGGCGCTACCGGCAAATACTCAATGCAGGTCGCAAAGGATGTTTTTGACGCGTATTTTTACGGAAAGACCGTTGATTCGTCCGGAAACCTTGTCATACCGTCGGCTTCTTCCACACAGTCGGGCCAGGCGTCCTCTGCGCAGTCTTCCTCATCGGGTGACTGAAAATGCCGCGCGTCTGCCCGTTTGTATTATGTTATATAATTGGTACTTTACTATCTTAAAATATTATGGTAATATAATAACAATGGGGTTTTATATATGAATAACGTTACAGTTGTAACCTCCGGAAAGGGCGGCGTTGGTAAGTCCACCGTTACGTTCGGGCTGGGATTGGTTTTAAGTAAATTGGGCAAGCGCGTGCTGCTCATAGACGGCGACGCCGAAATAGGCTGCCTTGACCATATGCTCGGCATTTCAGAGCATAAGGTTTTTGATATATCCGACGTAGTGTCGGGGACCGCGGAGCCTTCAAAGGCCGTGTACACGTGTGCTTTTGAGCCTAACCTTTTTCTCCTTCCGGCTCCGTCGGCTGAAGAGGACATAATAAACCCGGAAATAATGAAGCAGCTCGTATCGATATTCGCCCGTTTTTATGATTATGTTTTTATAGACAGCCCTGCCGGCGTGGGACGGAGCTTTGAGAGCGCCTCCGCGGCGGCGGGAAAAGCGCTCATAGTGGCTACTCCGGATCCTGTTTCCGTTCACGGAGCGAACCGCGCGCACAAAAGGCTTTCCGCCGCTGGAGGATGCCAGCAGCGCCTTATTATAAACAGGTTCAGCAGCAGTGCCTTCCGGAATGAAGGATATTACGGAGACCTTGACTCCGTAATAGATGATGCGGGAGTACGGCTTATTGCCGTAGTACCGGAGGATCCGGCGTTAGCTTCCGCTACGGTAAACGCGGTCTGCCCGGCGCAGCGCTCGCCGGGAATGCTCGCCATTGAGCGTTTGGCGGCCAGGCTGCTCGGCAGGCAGGTGCCTTTGCCGCCGCTGCGTAATTTTTGACTTGCCCACAGGCTTAATTAACATCGCATAAAACCGGTGCTGCACCGGTACGGAGGAGAAATTTATGAATATTGCATTAATTGCGCATGACGCTAAAAAAGAATTGATGGTACAGTTTTGCATAGCATACTGCGGTGTACTGAGCAGGCATTTTTTATGTGCTACGGGAACTACGGGCAAGATGGTTTCTGAAGCTACCGGCCTTGAGGTACAGACCTTTCTGAGCGGTTCGCAGGGGGGCGACCAGCAGATAGCCGCGCGCATAGCGTGCAACGAGGTAGACCTTCTGCTGTTTTTCCGTGACCCGCTTAACCCTAAGCCGCATGAGCCGAACGATATGAACCTTTTGCGCCTGTGCGACATGCACAATATACCTGTAGCTACCAACATAGCTACGGCCGAGGTCCTTATACACGGCTTGGAACGCGGCGACCTTGACTGGCGCAACATCTTAAACCCGAAATCAAAGTATTAAGCTGTTAATATAGGATTTCAATCCGGCTTTGAACGGAAAGAGTATCCGGAAAATTCGCACAGGGAAGGTGCGCTTAACTGAGAACGCACCCGCATATGTTTTTTTCGGAGAAGACATCTGCGAGCCGAAACGCTTTCCTCCGCGTCAACGGGGGCAAAGGGGGAGTCAGTCCCCGAAAAAGGGTGGCACAGCGAGAGAATTTTTCCCCCGCCCCTTTATTTGGGGCGGGGATTTTATATTTTTAAAGGAGTATATGAGATGGAATTGATAAAAGCACAAAAGGGTACGCAGGATCTGCTGCCTGAGCAGGCTTACAAACGCAGGTACGTTGAAAACGTTATGTCATACGAGGCGGTCCTGCACGGCTTTGGGGAGATACGCACGCCTGTGTTTGAAGATACGCGCCTTTTCCAGCGCTCGGTGGGTGACACGACTGATGTCGTGCAGAAAGAAATGTACACGTTTGAAGACAAGGGCGGCCGTTCCATAACGCTTAAACCCGAAGGCACCGCCGGCGTTGTGCGCGCTTTTATAGAACACGGCCTGTATAACGAACCGCTGCCGTCAAAGCTGTATTACTTTACGCCGTGCTACAGGTATGAAAATACACAGGCGGGACGTTTGCGTGAGTTCCACCAGTTCGGGGCGGAGATGTTCGGCTCCGCTTCTCCGGCGGCGGATGCCGAGATGATAATTTTAGCAAAGAATATATGCGACAGCCTTGGCATACGCGGCCTGAAACTGGAGGTAAACTCTATAGGCTGCCCCGACTGCCGCGCCGAATATACGCGCGCTTTAAAGGCTTACTTTGAAAAGAACAAAGGCAGGCTCTGTGAAACGTGTATTTCACGCCTTGACAGGAACCCTATGCGCATTTTGGACTGTAAAAACCCTTCGTGCGCCGAAGTTGCCGCCGGCGCGCCTAAGATTACAGATTATCTTTGCGATGACTGCCGCAGCCATTTTAAAAAAGTACTGTCGTATTTGGACGGCGGTTCCGTGGAGTATACCGTGAACCCGTCTATCGTCAGGGGGCTTGACTATTACACAAGGACGGTTTTCGAATTTGTTTCCGGCGATCTGGGGGCGCAGAGCACCCTATGCGGCGGCGGAAGGTACGACGGCCTTGTAGAGCAGATGGGCGGCAGGCCTATGCCGGCGCTCGGCTTTGCGTTCGGCATAGAGCGTGTGATGCTTGTTATGAAAAAGCAGCGCGTCACGCCTCCTGCGGACGACAGGTGTGAAGTTTTCATAGCTTCTATCGGTGAGAAAGCACAGGAAAAAGCTTTCAGCCTTGCCTGTACTTTAAGGGACAGCGACTTTGTCGCTATGTGTGACCTGAACGGGCGCAGCCTTAACGCGCAAATGAAGTACGCAAATAAGATAAAAGCCGGATATACGCTCGTCATAGGCGACGACGAACTCGAAAACGGAAAAGCTTTTATAAAAAATATGGATACAGGCGAAAGAAGAAAAATAGATCTAGGCGGCGGCTTTGCGGACGATTGTATACAAATCATTACCGAGGACGAAGATACCGTATTGGATTTTTAATTAAAATATTAAATACTATTAAATTAAAATTTTGGAGGCATATTTTTAATGTCTGAAACAATGAAAGGCATGAAGAGGACATGCTACTGCGGTGACCTTAAGGACTCTGACATAGGCAGGGACGTTACGGTGTGCGGCTGGGTGCAGCGCCAGCGTGACCTCGGCGGGATTATTTTTATAGACCTGCGTGACAGGGCGGGCGTTGTACAGCTTGCTTTTGACGACTCGACCGACAGGCAGGTCTTCGACAAGGCATTTGCCGTGCGGGCCGAGTACGTGCTTGCCGCGAGCGGTAAAGTACGCGAGCGCTCGTCTAAAAATGCGGAAATACCTACGGGAAATATCGAAATAGAAGTTCGGGACCTGCGGGTCCTTGCCAAAAGCGAAACACCTCCTTTTGCTGTTGAAAACGACTCCAATGTAAAAGAAGACCTGCGCTTTAAGTACAGGTACATTGACCTGCGCAGGCCTGACGTACAGGAAAAGATAATCGGCCGCCACAAGATAGTAAAAGCAGCGCATGATTATTTTGACGACAACGGATTTTTGGAGATAGAAACGCCTTACCTCATAAAGTCAACGCCGGAAGGAGCGCGCGACTATGTTGTGCCGTCGCGTGTGTTCCCGGGCAAATTCTTTGCCCTTCCGCAGTCTCCGCAGCTTTACAAGCAGCTTTTGATGCTCTCGGGTTTTGACCGTTATATGCAGATAGCGCGCTGTTTCCGCGACGAAGACCTGCGCGCCGACAGGCAGCCGGAGTTTACGCAGATAGACTTCGAGATGTCTTTTGTAACGCCTGACGATGTGATGTCGACAGCCGAGGGCTTTATACGTTACGTCTATAAAGAAGTGCTTGGCACCGACATAAGCCTGCCTCTAATGCGCATGCCGTGGCTTGAGGCGCGCCGCCGCTTTGGCTCTGATAAACCTGACCTTAGGTTCGGCATGGAGATAACCGACCTCAGTGCGGTACTTAAGGGTACGTCTTTCCGCGCCTTTTCAGGGGCGCTTGCCGCCGGCGGGAGCGTGCGCGCCGTGAAGCTTTCCGGCATGGCTGACAAAATGAGCCGCAAGTCGATTGACAAGCTCGCGGCGTTTGTGAAGGACTACGGCGCCAAAGGCCTTGCATGGACAAAGCTCGCGCCGGATGCCGAAACATCGTCGTATGAAAAGTTCCTGTCGGAGGAAGAAACGCTTGCAGTACGCAGAAAGACTGAGGCAAAAACAGGCGACGTGCTGTTCATAGTAGCCGATGAGCAGGACAAAGTCGTCCTTGACTCACTTGGAGCACTGCGCTGCGAATTGGCTGAAAAGTTCGGCCTTATTGATAAATCTAAGCCGTGCCTGCTTTGGGTGACGAATTTCCCCATGTTTGAGTTCAGCAAGGAAGAAAACCGTCTTGTAGCCATGCACCACCCGTTTACAATGCCGCGTGAAGAAGATATAGATAAGCTTGAAAGCGAGCCTGAAAAAGTTCTCGCTCTCGCTTATGACATGGTTCTTAACGGCAACGAGGTTGGCGGCGGGTCGATAAGGATTAATGACTGCGAGCTGCAGCAGAGAATTTTTAAGGCCCTTGGCTTTTCAGAGGAAGACGCGCATGCCCGTTTCGGCTTTTTGACAGACGCGTTCCGTTTCGGCGCCCCGCCGCACGGCGGCATGGCTTTCGGCCTTGACAGGCTCGTCATGCTCATGCTTGGCTGTGACAGCATACGCGACGTTATAGCTTTCCCAAAGGTCGCAAGCTCTGCCGAACTGATGAGCGGCGCGCCCGCTGAGATAGATAAAAAACAGCTTGACGAGCTTAAGCTCACTCTGCCGCAGAAAAGCGGCCTGTAAGCTTTTGCCACGGCATGTAACTTAAGTCCGCGCGGGGGTGAAGGTTGTGCAGAAAATGAATTACCAAAAAGAAATGGAAAAGTCCATTGAAAAGCTTTGCGGGCGTACCCCGAAGCTTCTGCTCCACGTATGCTGCGCGCCCTGCGGCAGCTATGTGATAAATTACCTTTCGGAGTTTTTTAACATAACGGCGTTTTACTATAACCCAAATATTTCCCCTGAGGCAGAGTATAAAAAGCGCGCGGCCGAGCTTAAACGCCTGATTGCGCAAATGCCGGTGAAAAACGCCGTATGCTACAGCGAGGGCCGTTACGACCCGCAGCGTTTTTTCGAAACGGTAAAAGGCAGGGAAGACGATACCGAGGGCGGCGCACACTGCATGCTGTGCTATGAAATGCGTCTGCGGGAAACGGCGTCGTATGCGAAAGAAAACGGCTTTGAGTACTTTACAACGACGCTTTCCGTAAGCCCGTACAAAAATGCGCAGCGGTTAAACAGTATAGGCGGGGCAGTGGCGCGTGAATACGGAGTTAATTATTTATATTCCGATTTTAAGAAAAAGGACGGCTACCTTAAGTCTATAAGCCTTTCACATGAGTACGGGCTGTACAGGCAGAACTACTGCGGGTGTGTTTTTTCACAAATGGAAAGGGCGGCGGCGCAACTGCGCGCGGGTACGGCCGCGCCGCTTTAAATGGCCTGGGGACGGAACTGTGCGGCAGGCGTTTTGGCGGTTTTACCGTATTGACTTTTATTTCGCGGAGGCAAACCGATGAAAAAGGAAAAGAATCGCGTGAGGATTGGCGGCGGAAAAGCAGTGGCTAAAAAAAGCAAAGCTGCCGGTAACTTTGCTAATGTGGAAGACCCGCTTAAGTATGCTGTTTCCGTTATAGGCGGAAAGTGGAAAGTGCGTATCCTTTGGGCAGCCAAAGACGGAAATCCGCTGCGCTACCGTGAAATAAAGCAGCTTGTGCCTGAGGTTACGGATATGATGTTAAGCCAAAGCCTGCGCGAGCTTACGGAGTGCGGGCTTTTGGAGCGCAGGCAGTTCCGTGAGATACCGCCTAAGGTAGAGTACAAAATAACCGGCAGGGGTGAAAAACTTATACCGGCCATAAAGCTTTTATCTGAGTGGGCCGAAAATGAACTCGCCATATAACTGCGCTTTTATTTTGGATAATTTTGCAAAACGGGTTTATGTACCTTAAAATCTGGCGGAATAGATATTTTTTATGGAAAAATAATAAAAATTGCCTTGTAACTATGTTTAACTGTTGATATAATTACAAGAGATGATAATAATATTTGCGGGAAGCGAAATTATGCCAAATAATAAAGATACCATAGCGGCTATAGATGTAAAAATGTTCGGTGAATTTTCCATATCCATAAACGGAAAAACAATAACGGACTTAAAAGGCCGGACTAAACGCGTCTGGCTTCTTATACAGTACCTTATATTAAACAGGAACAATACCGTTAATATAGAGCAGATAGTCAGGGATATATGGGACGGCCAGCCGTGCGGAGACCCCGAAAACGCGCTTAAAAACCTTATTTACCGCGCCCGTATAATACTAAAGACACTTTCCGGTAAGAACAACGTGCAGTTCATCTTGTTTATGAACGGCACTTACGCTTGGAACAACCGTTATGATTTTACGGCGGATTTTGAACTTTTTGACCGAACATTTAACGAGGCCAACAACAGGAACAATTCCATAGAAAAAAGGATATATTATTACCAACGAACTTTGGAGCTTTACAGGAGCGGCTTTTTGCCTAAGTCATCGTACAGCAAGTGGGTGGTAGCGCGCGCCGCGCGTTATGACGAGGAGTACGTCGAAAGCGCCAAAAGGCTGTGCGGCATTCTTATGAGGCTGAAAAAGAACAGGGAAGTCATTAGCATATGCAAGTCCGCGCTTAATAAATTCCCGTTTGACGAGTCTTTGCGCAAACTGCTCATTGCCGCTTACGTAAACACGGGGCAGCGCGACAACGCGTTCAGACAGTATAACGACACGCTTAAGCTTTATTACGACGAATACGGCATAGACATGAGCTCAAGTTTCGGCCCGTACTACGGCAAGCTTACAAACAGCAGCTTTGCTATGGCGGGTGGAATAGACGTGATAAAAAAGGACCTTAAAGAAGATGCCAATGTCAGGGGAGCTTACTTTTGCGATTATGACATTTTTAAGTGCATCTACAGGGCGCAGTCGCGCATAATCGCGAGGACGGGGCAGCCCGTTTTTCTGCTGCTCTTTACTTTAAGCGACAAAGAAGGCAGCAGGCCGCTGCCGGCCGAGCTTGAAAACGCCTCGAACAAACTCAGGGAAATAATCATTACGTCGCTTAGAAGGGGAGACATCATCGCCCCTTACAGCGTAGGCCAGTTTATTGTAATGGTTTCAATGGCCTCCTACGAGCACGTAAAGGGTATAATAAACCGTATAATCAAAAAATTTAAGTTTGATTACAGAAAAAAGAATATCGAGGCAAACGTAAAAATCGCCCCGATGGAATAAACCGCCGAAGCGGTTTCAGCATGCAGGCAAAGTATCAGGTTAACGGTACTTTGCCTTTTTTATATAACAGGGCAAACCGTTCGCCGTTTTAATAAAAATTTAATCAATTTGACGTGCGGTTATGGTAGTATATTAGTTATAAAATAATATCAGGCTTAAACTTAACCTGTAAAGGAGCAGCGTATGAACTGGTTCACAAAGGCCGCTATGGGTATAAACCGCTTCATGTACGGAAGGTACGGCGGGGATATGCTTTCGTTCGCAATAATTATTTTGTACTGCGTTTTGGTATTTATAGCTAATATAGCAAAGCTTCCGGTGCTGTCGCTCCTTGCGCTTGCACTGCTTATATGGGGCATATACAGGGTGTTTTCAAAAAACATTTTGCGCCGCACGCGCGAAAACGACTGGTTTTTAAGGCACTGGAACCGTATTTCCTCATGGTTCAGGCGTATTGCACATAAATTTTCATCTCTGCAGAAACAAAAAACATTGGCTGCCAAGGACAAGGCAATATATAAATATTACAAATGCCCTAAATGCAGGAACAGGCTGCGCGTGCCTAGGGGCAAGGGCAGGATATCCATAAAATGCCCGGTGTGCGGGACCGAGTTCATCAAAAAAACTTAAACCTAAGAAGGCAAATCCATAATGAAACGTAAAAT
>DHNP01000010.1:17323-99755 GCA_002409585.1 Ruminococcaceae bacterium UBA5413
AGGCTACGCGCGGGCTTGAAATCGCTGACGGATTAACGGCAAACTGCCCGCCTGGTTTTAAAGCCGACATAACATTTCTGAGCCACGGCGGGCAGTATGAAAAAATGATTGCGGACGAAGGCTACCGCATTGAGCGGGCATCGCCTAAAATGTCATGCGCTGACTTTTGGAAAGACATGAAAACGAAGGATTTCCAGTTCATAGGTGATGAAAAACTTGCGTACACAATAGCGCAGGGCGAAATAAAGGCTTTCAAAGCCATTAAGCCTGACGTCGTCCTACACGGCTTTTGGCCTACCGCGGGCATAGCGGCCAAGTGCACTCACGCGCCGGTAGAAATAGCGTACATGCCGCTGCCGTTTGCAAAAGGGCCGTTTTCTACTTTTTTAATGAAAGACCTGCCTGATTTTATCAAGGCCACAGCATACCTGCCTGATTCGCTGCGCAAAAAAATAATGTCGCTCGTACCTAAAAAGCTGAAGCTTAAGTCACCGTGGGTCAGGCAGCAGACTCTCTGCGCCGCGGCTAAAAAGCTTGGTACGCAAAATATAAACGATATCTTCGACATGATGAAAGCAGACCTTACAGTTGTAAACGACCTGCCCGCTTTTTATGAAGGGAACGACATCCCGGGCGGTTTTACGGTTACAGGCCCTTTGTTCGCGCAGCCTAAAGAAGATATGCCTGTACCAGGTGAAATAAACGAATTGTTTAATTGCGGAGCGGGAAAAATAAAAATTTTTTGCACGCTCGGCTCGTCCGGCAGGCGCAGGAACCTTTTGGAAGCCGTAGCCGCGCTGCGCATGCTCTCTAAAAACGAATACTGCGCGGTTGTGCTGTGCCCGCCGTCCGTATGCGGGCTTGAAGAAGCACGCGACATGATTTTCAGGTATGATAATATTTTTATAACCGATAAGTTTGTACCGGCGGCAAAAGTCAACTCTATGGCTGACGTAGTTGTCTGCCACGGAGGGCAGGGTACGGTTCAGACGGCAGTCTACAGCGGCACGCCCTTGGTAGGCTTTGCCGTACAGCCTGAACAGCAGATAAACCTTGAGCATATCTCCGAGCGCGGCGCCGGGATACGCCTGCCGAGTAAAAAGTGGGAGGCCGACAAGATAGCCGATGCTGTGGAAACGGTGGCGCACGATGCCTCGTACCGTAAAAATATGGAGGAGCTGCGCCGCATGCTAATGCATACGGACGGCCAGAAAAATTCCGCGCAGGCCATTTGGAAATTTATCGGCGCGAGGTTTGCGTGACGGCTATAAGGAACTTTTAGACGCAAATTCCCTCACGGCGGCTTTGTCGGTGATTGTTACGGAGCGGTAACTCGTTTTTACCCAGCCTTTTTTTGTAAAGCCTGAAAGCACGCGGCTTACCGTAATGCGTGAAACGCCGGCCAGCGCCGCCATATCGTCCTGCGTTGCGTTAACCGTGCCGCCGTCGCCTGAAAGGGTCAGCAGCATGCCCGCTATGCGCTCTCCGGCGTTATGGAAAGTCATGTTGTCAAGCTGCGCCGAAAGCATACGCACTGTCTGCGCGAGGTAAGCCATCAGGTCCATGGCGAACTGCGGTTCTTTTTTTATGCATGACATCATTTTTTCACGTGTTATAGTGATGATTGCGGAGTCGGCAATGGTTTTAGCGGAGGATACCCTCGGCAGCCCGTCGAAAAACGCGGCTTCACCGAAGACGCCGCCGCCTTCTTTAACCGTGAGGGTTTTTTCCGTACCGTTTTCGGAAGTTATAAATATTTTTATTTTACCTTTTTCCAAGTAGTAAAATTCTTCCGCGTGGAACCCCTGCCTGTATATCATGCTTCCGCGCGGGTACAATTTAGGCGTGAAGGACTTTGCGAGTATGTCCCACAGGCCGTCCCTCGGACGCAGGACGCCCATAGCGGCCACCTCCGTTTTGATATTTATTGATAAAACAGCGCTTAGATTGTATCACATGATATATTCTTAAGGCAATACATATGAGATAATAACAACATACTGATTTAAAAAATTAATGGGAGGCCTTGAAATGGGAATGACAATGACGCAGAAAATCCTTGCGGCTCATGCCGGGCTGGAAAGCGTCGAGGCGGGGCAGCTTATAGAAGCGAAGCTTGATCTGGTCCTTGGCAATGACATAACGACGCCCGTAGCTATAAACGAGTTTGAAAAGTGCGGCGCTGATTCGGTTTTTGACCGTGAAAAAATCGCCCTCGTCCTCGACCATTTTACTCCTAATAAGGATATAAAGTCGGCCGAGCAAAGCAGGCAGGTAAGGGGATTCGCAAGGAAATACAGCATTAAAAACTTTTTCGACGTAGGCTGTATGGGCATAGAGCATGCCCTGCTGCCGGAAGCCGGCCTTGTAGGCCCTGGCGACTGTGTCATAGGCGCGGACTCGCACACATGCACTTACGGGGCGCTGGGCGCCTTTTCGACAGGGGTGGGTTCCACCGATATGGCCGCAGGCATGATAACCGGCAGGGCGTGGTTTAAAGTGCCGTCCGCCATAAAAGTTGTGCTTACTGGGAAACCGGGTAAATGGGTGTGCGGCAAGGACGTCATTTTACATCTTATAGGCAAAATAGGCGTTGACGGGGCGTTGTACCGCTCACTCGAATTTACAGGCAGCGGCCTTAAGTACCTCGGTATGTCAGACAGGCTTACCATAGCCAATATGGCCATTGAGGCAGGAGCGAAAAACGGAATATTCCCTGTGGACGAAGTAACGGAAGAATACGAAAATGGCCGTTTCCTGCGCAGGCCGGCCGTTTACAAGGCTGACGTGGACGCAGTTTACGAAAGTACGGTTGAAATAGACCTCTCGGCGCTTAGACCCGTGGTATCTTTTCCGCATTTGCCGGAAAATACAAAAACAATAGACGATGTCGGGAAAATAAAAATTGACCAAAGCGTTATAGGCTCCTGCACAAACGGCCGCATAGAAGACCTGCGCATAGCGGCCTCCATATTAAAAGGCAGGAAAGTCGCGGACGGAGTAAGATGCATCATCATACCCGGTACGCAGAAGATATACCTTCAGGCTGTACGTGAAGGGCTTGTCGAGATATTTATTGAGGCAGGAGCTGTTTTCAGCACGCCTACCTGCGGGCCGTGCCTCGGAGGGCACATGGGAGTTTTGGGCAAAGGCGAGCGCGCTGTTTCAACTACAAACAGGAACTTTGTGGGCCGCATGGGGCACAAGGAGTCAGAGGTTTACCTTGCAAGCCCGGCTGTGGCAGCTGCGAGCGCTGTTACGGGGTATATAACCGACCCCGACAGGATTTAAGGAGGGAAAGAAATGAAAGTTTGCGGACGCGTACACAAATACGGCGACAACGTCGACACTGACGTTATCATACCGGCAAGGTATTTAAACACATCTTCACACGCAGAGCTTGCACAGCACTGTATGGAAGACATAGACAGGGACTTTGTAAATAATGTTAAAAAGGGCGATATAATCGTTGCGGAAAAAAACTTCGGCTGCGGTTCCTCGCGCGAGCACGCACCCATAGCGATAAAGGCAAGCGGGGTATCGTGCGTTATAGCCTGCTCTTTTGCCCGCATTTTTTACCGCAACAGCATTAATATAGGCCTCCCTATACTTGAATGTGAAAAAGCGGCGCTTGAAATAAAAAACGGAGACGAAGTGGAAGCTGACTTTAACACCGGCGACATAACCGACAAGACAACGGGAAAAACCTACAAAGCGCAGCCGTACCCGCCGTTTCTGCAAAATATAATCGCAAAAGGCGGGCTTTTAAACAGTATTTCTGAAAAATAATTCGTTGCTTTTAAATGTTATACGGCAAAACGGAGCCTCCCGAGGCAGTCCTGAAAGCGGACTGTTTCGGGAGGCTCCCGGCATAATATGGCAATTACTTTAAGCTTATGCTTAATCTGCTTTTGTCAGCTCAGCAGCTTTACGAGCACGGCTTTCTGCGCGTGCAGGCGGTTTTCGGCCTCGTCAAATATTTCTTTCGAGTGCTTTTCAAAAACTTCGGCGGTTATTTCTTCGCCGCGGTGCGCGGGCAGGCAGTGCTGTACAATGGCGTCAGGCTTTGCCGCCGACAGTACTTCAGCGTTAATCTGGTAACCTTCAAAGTCTTTGCGGCGCTTTTCTGCTTCTGCTTCCTCACCCATAGAAGCCCAAACGTCGGTGATGACTACGTCGGCGCCTTCTGCGGCTTCCACCGGGTTGGACGTTATGCTGAACGCAGGGTGCGTTACGGCGAAGTCGAGTACTGAGGCTGCCGGTTTGTACGCCGGAGGGCAGGCAACAGCAACTTCCATTTTCATTTTAAGGCCGCCGACTATAAGGGAATTCATCATGTTGTTGCCGTCGCCTATGAAGCAGAGCTTAAGCCCTTCGAGCGAGCCTTTGTACTCGCGTATGGTCATAAGGTCGGCAAGCACCTGGCACGGATGCGCGTAATCTGTCAGGCCGTTTATTATCGGGATGGAACCGTTTTGGGCGAGCGCGTCCACTTCAGACTGCTTGAAAGTGCGTATCATTATGCCGTTAAGGTAGCGGGAAAGTACGCGCGCGGTGTCCTGCACGGGTTCGCCGCGGCCTATCTGCAAATCGTTTGCCGAAAGGAAAATCGGAAGCCCGCCAAGCTGGTACATGCCTACTTCAAAGGATACGCGCGTGCGCGTAGAGGACTTTTCAAAGATAAGCCCGAGCGTTTTACCCGAAAGGACTTTATGCTCTATGCCGTGCTTCTGCTCATACTTGAGCTGGTCGGCGAGGTTAAGTATTTCGGTTATATCGCCGTTTGTAAGGTCCATCATTTTTAAAAGGTGTTTCATATTATGCCTCCTTGGCTGTTTTATATAACTTATAAAAGAATAATTAAAGCTTTCGCGCTTTTATATGCTGCTAAGCGTTTGCTCAAGTATTTGCAGGCCCTTGTCAATCTCATCTTTAGTTATCACGAGCGGAGGGAGAAACCTCAGAACGTCCTTTGCCGTAAGCACCAAAAGGCCGTTTGCGGCGCATTTGGCGGCAATCTGTGCCGGTGAGCCGCTCGCTGGCTTTGCGCCGAGCATAAGCCCCATGCCGCGTACGGAGGCTATGCCCGCCATGCCCTGGAGTTTTTCAGACATATACGCGCCCTTTTCGTTGACACTGTCAAGGAAAGGCTTGCTGCCAACGCGCTTCAGCACCTCAAGTGCGCCGGCGCACACTACGGGGTTGCCGCCGAAAGTGGAGCCGTGGCTGCCTTTGCCCATTACATCGCCAAGCGCTCCGCAGCACAGGCATGCGCCTATTGGCAGCCCGCCGCCGAGCCCTTTTGCGCTTGTGACTATGTCAGGGGTTATGCCGTAGTTTTGGTAGCAGTAAAAGGCGCCGGTGCGGCCTACTCCGGTCTGGACTTCATCAACTATGAGCAGGAGTTTATTTTTTGTGCAGAAACCGCGCAGCTCCTTTACAAATTCTTTGCCGAGCGGTATTACTCCGCCTTCGCCCTGTATGAGTTCGACCATTACGGCGCAGGTGTTTTCACCGGCGTTTTTTTTGATGCTTTCCATATTTGGCGAAGCATATTTAAAGCCGCCAGTAAGCGGGGTGAAGTATTCGTGGAATTCATTTTGGCCGGTTGCGGCAAGCGTTGTGACGGTACGGCCGTGAAATGAATTTTTAAGCGTTATAATTTCGGTGTGCCCATCTCCGAAGTTTTCAGTGCCGTATTTGCGCGCGAGTTTTATGGCGCACTCGTTTGCCTCCGCGCCTGAATTGCCGAAAAACACTTTAGACATGCCGCTCAGGCCGCAGAGCTTTGAAGCAAGCTCTGCCTGCAGCGGGCTGTAATAAAGGTTAGACGTATGCTGCAGCGTTTTTGCCTGCATGGCCACAGCCTGCGCCCACTTGCTGTCACAGTAACCGAGTGAGTTGACGCCTATGCCGGCGGTAAAGTCGATGTACTCTTTGCCGCCGCAGTCCATGGCCGTAGCGCCCTTGCCGGAGACGAGCGCTGTGTCGAACCGTGAGTAGGTAGGCATGATGAATTTTTTTTCGTTGTTTTTTATAGTATCAAATGTCATTTGTTTCACCCCGTTTAATAAAACATGGTTCCAATGCCCTCGTCTGTTAAAAGTTCAATGAGAATAGAGTGCGGGATACGCCCGTCGATTATGTGCGCTTTTCCGACGCCGCGCCGCACGGCGTCTACGCAGCAGTCTATTTTCGGTATCATGCCGCCGCTTATAATACCTTCTTTTTTAAGCTTCGGCACGTCGCTGACGTTAACAACCGGTATAAGGGTGCTTTCGTCGTCCTTGTCGCGCAGGAGGCCCCTCACGTCGGTCAGCAGGATAAGCTTCTCGGCTTTCAGCGCGGCCGCAATGCGCGCCGCGGCGATATCGGCGTTTATATTATACACCTTACCGCCGCTTCCTCCGGCAATAGTGGAAATAATAGGCACGTAGCCGCTTTTTGTAGCATTCTCTATAACGGAAGTATTGACGCCGGTTATTTTGCCTACATAACCGAGGTCTTCAGTTGCCGGCAGCTTTTCAGCCGTAAGCATGCCGTCGTCAAGCCCGCAAAGACCCACCGCTTTGCCGCTGTGCCCCTCCAAAAGCTGTACAAGCGCCTTGTTTACCTTGCCGGCAAGGACCATCTGTACTATGTCTATGGTTTCCCCGTCGGTATATCTCATGCCGTTTATAAAGCGGCTTTCTTTGCCGAGCTTTTTAAGCATAGCGCTTATTTCTTTGCCGCCGCCGTGTACAAGCACGACGTTCATGCCTACAAGGCGCATAAGCACGATGTCGCACATGACGGCGTCTTTAAGCTTGTCGTCTGCCATTGCGCTTCCGCCGTACTTTACAACGATTGTTTTACCCGCAAGCGACTGTATATAAGGCAGGGCCTGCACAAGGACTTTCGCCCTGTCACTGTTTGATATCTTCATTTTTGCCTCCCGGAACGTATGCAGGCAGAAAAGCTTTTAAAGGCTGTTTTTTTTATATGCTGCCTGTAAAAGGAATACGCTACGAACGGTATTCACCGTTTATTTTAACGTAATCGTAAGTAAGGTCGCAGCCGTAAGCAGTTGCAGAGGCGGAGCCGTCGCAAAGCGTTATGAATATATTTATTTCGTCTTCAGAGAGTACTTTTTTAGCCGCGGCCTCGTCAAAACTTATGCCAGCGCCGTTTTTGCACACCTCTACTTTACCGGCTTTTGATGAGAAAGAAACGCCGGCGTTATTTATATCGGTTTCAGCGCCTGAGTACCCTATGGCGCACAAAACGCGCCCCCAGTTTGCATCCGCACCGAACATGGCAGCCTTCAAAAGGTTTGAATGGATGACCGCCTTTGCAAGCATGCGCGCGTTTTTCATGTCTTTTGCGCCTGAAACGCTGCATACGACAAGCTTTGACGCGCCCTCGCCGTCCTTTGCTATCATGCGCGCAAGGGCAATGCATAGTGCTTTCAAGGCACATGTAAAGTCGCTGTAACCGTTTGAGTTTTCCGACTCTATCTTGCCATTCCCCGCAAAGCCTGAGGCCATTACCGTACATGTGTCGTTTGTGGACGTGTCGCCGTCTATGCTCACCATATTAAAGCTTTCTCCGACGGCCGCCTTAAGTGCCGAACCGAGCGCCGCTGGTGAAACCGCGGCATCGGTCGTAATAAAGCACAAAAGCGTGCCCATGTTTGGGTGTATCATGCCCGAACCCTTTGCTATGCCGCCTATTTTTACTGTTTTACCTAATGAGGTATATTCGACCGCAAGGTTTTTGACGGCTGTGTCGGTCGTCATTATGGCTTTGGCGGCGTTTTCGGAACCGTCTTTTGAAAGCGACATTACAAGCGCAGGCATGGCGCTTTGTATTGGCTCTATCGGCAGCACCTGACCTATGACGCCTGTTGAGGCGACTATAACGTCATTGGCGTTTATGCCGAGTTCACCGGCGGCTAAGGAGCACATCTCCTCAGCTTTTTCAATGCCGTCGGCGTTGCAGGTGTTGGCGTTGCCGCTGTTGCAGATGACAGCCCTTGCGTAACCGTCCGCGAGGTTCTTTTTCGTTACAGGTATGTGCGCGCCCTGGACGAGGTTTTTAGTGTAAACAGCCGCAGCCGAACATGGCACCTCACTGTATATCATGGCAAGGTCGGGCTTGCTGCGGCTTTTTCTTATGCCGCAGTGAACCCCTGCCGCCTTGAAGCCTTCCGGAGCGGTAACGCCGCCTTTTATAAATTTATAATCCATCTTTACCCTCCGCTGCTACGGAATGTTTTTGAAGAATTTCTCTTGCATATCCGTAATCTTTTTTATTGACGTAAATATAATACATGTTCTTTTCGTCAGGCACCGCCCCATACCGCCCTGCGAGCGGGGCATCGCCTCTGAAAAGCGGGCTTCTGCTTTTTATTTTAAAATCGTACTTTATCTTGTTTTCGGACAGTATATCACGTATTTTATCAAATTTATTCCATGAATCCGTCACGTATACTTCCTGCCGCTGCCGAGGATATATAATACAGCCCTCAGGTTTATACGGCATCTTTTAAAATGCCGGAGGCATAGCCGTAAGCCCTGCCGTTTCATCCAGCCCGAAAATTATGTTCATATTTTGGATTGCCTGCCCCGCAGCGCCCTTAACCATATTGTCTATTGCTGAAACGGCAATAAAAGTATTCGTTCTTTTATCCGTGTGGAGTGATATATCGCAGAAATTTGACATGCGCACGTTTTTGATATCAGCTGTGCGCCCGTGCGGCAAAAGCCGTATAAATGTTTCCCCGCCGTACATATCTTTGTAAGCTTTTGCAATATCGCTTCCTGCTGCGCCGCTTTTCAGTTTAGCATAACATGTAGCTAAGATGCCGCGGTTTACAGGGAGAAGGTGGGGAACAAAGGTCAGCTTTATATCGTCACCTGAAATTATGCTGAGCGTCTGCTCAATCTCCGGCGTATGCCTGTGGCACCCGACTTTATAAGCCGTCATGCTCTCGTTAAGTTCGGGGTAGTGGGTGTTTTGCGACGGCTTGCGGCCTGAACCTGTGACGCCTGATTTGCAGTCGGCGATTATGCCGCTTTTTTCTATAAGCCCGTTTTTAAGGGCGGGGGCTAAGGCAAGAGGCACGGCGGTAGTGTAGCAGCCAGGGTTTGCTATGACTTTCGCGCTCCTTATTTTATCGCGGAAAAATTCCGGCAGGCCGTAAACGGCTTTTTCATGCAGCTCCCTGTCGATGAACGTTCCGCCGTACCATTCTTTGTACGTGCGTTCATCCTTAAGGCGGAAGTCCGCGCCGAGGTCTATAAATATTTTACCTTTACTGTAACACTCCGCTGCGAGTTCCTGTGAGAGCCCGTGCGGCAAAGCGGCGAAAACGACGTCGCTTTTTTTTACAGCCTGTTCCTGCGTGCCGCAAACCATGTCGCACAGGCGGTAGTAAGCGGGGTAAACATCGCTTACCGGCCTGCCCTCAAATGTTACGGAGCTTACGGCCGCAAGCTCAACCTGAGGGTGGCCGCAAAGAAGGCGTACGAGCTCGGCGCCGGCATATCCCGTAGCACCTACTATACCTGCTTTTATCATAATTCCTCACCAAGGCTTTTTAAAATTCGTTCTGCCTGCGCCTCGACGTTTTCGGGCGCCGGGCCGCCTGTTGCTTTGCGGCCTTTAACGCAGTGCTCGAGCGATATGGCGCTGTAAACGCCGTCTTCAAAGTGCGGGTCAAATTCCCTATACTTTTCTAACGGAAGGGTTTCAAGCGTCAGGCTGCTGTCTATGCAGTAAGCGACTATCTGCCCGGTAATTTTGTACGCAGTCCTGAACGGCAGGCCCTGCCCGACAAGGTAGTCGGCGCAGTCGGTAGCGTTTATGAAGCCTTTGGCAGCCGCAGACCTCATATTTTCCGGCAGGACTTTCATTGTTTCAACCATTGGGGTAAAAGCCGTCAGGCAGGCCGAAAGCGTGTCAAGCGCGTCGAAAACGGCTTCTTTATCCTCCTGCATATCTTTATTATAAGCAAGGGGCAGACCCTTCATCATAGTGAAAAGCGTCACCATATCGCCGATGGCGCGGCCGCTTTTTCCGCGCACAAGCTCGGCTATATCAGGATTCTTTTTCTGCGGCATGATGCTCGAGCCGGTGGAAAATGCATCGTCAAGTTCGATGAACTTAAATTCCCATGACGACCACAGTACTATTTCTTCGGAAAAACGCGAAAGATGCACCATGGCTATAGCTATAGCGGAGGCTGTTTCAAGGCAGAAGTCCCTGTCGGAAACGCCGTCGAGGCTGTTTTGCGTTACACCGGCAAAACCAAGTAGCCCGGCGGTGCGCTCGCGCTTTATGGGGTAGGTTGTACCGGCTAAGGCGCATGAGCCGAGCGGGCAGTAATCCATCCGCTTCAGGCTGTCTTTAAACCGCCCTGTGTCGCGCAGCAGCATTTCGGCGTATGCGAGCAGGTGGTGGCCGAAGGTTATAGGCTGTGCGCGCTGCATGTGCGTGTAGCCCGGCATGACCATGTCTTTACATTCCACTGCCCTGCGGCAGAGTACCGCGGTAAGCCCGTCAAGCAGGCTTATAAGTTCTGCGCATCGCTTTTTCATGTAAAGCCTTAAGTCAACGGCCACCTGGTCGTTCCTGCTCCTTGCCGTGTGCAGGCGCTTGCCGGCGTCGCCGAGCCTTGCTGTAAGTTCACCCTCGACAAATGAGTGGATGTCCTCCGCATTTTCGTCTATGGCAAGTTTTCCGCTTTCAATATCTGAAAGGATTTCCTTTAGCCCGCCGCATATCCTGCCGGACTCATCGCTGCCTATAATGCCGCACTCGCCAAGCATGGCGGCGTGGGCAATGCTCCCTTCAATATCTTCTTTTACCATGCGGCTGTCAAAGTGTATTGAAGAATTGAAATCGTTTGTTTTTTTGTCGAGTTCTTTTTTAAACCGCCCTGTCCAAAGTTTCAACGCTGCGCCTCCTGTACGGTGCCATATTTAATCCGTCTCCGGGGGCGGCTTTAAGGCCGCCGCGCGGAACGGGGAATTTATACTGTTTATTTTTTCTTATTGAGCTTTTTCATAGCCTGGACCGTTATAGGCAGACCGAAAAGGTTTATAAACCCGCCGGCATCTTTTTGGTCGTAGACGTCGTCCGCGCTGAAAGTCGCGATTTCCTCATCGTAAAGCGAGTAATGTGATGTCGCGCCCGCGTCAATAATATTTCCTTTATAAAGTTTTAGTTTTACGTCGCCCGTTACACTGCCCTGCGTGCTGTCAACAAACGCGGAGAGCGCTTCGCGCAAGGGGGTAAACCATTTGCCGTCGTAAACGAGGTCGGCAAACTTTAGTGCCAGCTGCTGCTTGAAGTGGAAAGTGTCCCTGTCAAGGCACAGCTCCTCGAGCTTTTCGTGTGCGTGGTACAGTATGGTGCCGCCGGGCGTTTCGTACACACCGCGCGACTTCATGCCCACAAGGCGGTTTTCGAGCAGGTCAACTATGCCGATGCCGTTTTCACCGCCGGCCTTGTTTAGCTGTGCCATCATGTCAACAGCGCACATCTTTTCACCGTTTATTTTAACGGGAACGCCTTTTTCAAATGAGATAGTGATATATGTGGGCTTATCCGGAGCTTTTTTAGGGGATACGCCGAGTTCGAGTATTTTATCAAAGTCAGGCTCGTTTGCTGGGTTTTCAAGGTCAAGCCCTTCGTGAGAGAGATGCCACAGGTTTTTGTCTTTGGAATAATTCGTTTCACGTGTTATGTTAAGCGGGACGTTATGCGCCTGCGCATAGTCGATTTCTTCATCGCGCGACTTTATGTCCCATATACGCCACGGGGCGATAATCTCCATGTCGGGGGCAAACGCCTTTATCGCAAGCTCAAAGCGCACCTGGTCGTTGCCTTTGCCCGTGCAGCCGTGCGCTATGGCGTCGGCGCCTTCGGCTTTGGCTATTTCAACAAGGCGCTTTGCTATGAGCGGCCTTGCAAAAGACGTTCCGAGCAGGTATTTGTTCTCATAAACAGCCCCTGCTTTGACGGTGGGGAATATGTAGTCTTCGACGAACTGCTTTTTAAGGTCAGCAATGTAAAGCTTGGAGGCACCGGTCTTTTTAGCTTTTTCCTCAAGGCCCGAAAGCTCCGCCCCCTGGCCGACGTCGGCCGCTACAGCTATGACTTCACAGTCATCGTAATTTTCTTTAAGCCATGGGATAATAATAGAAGTGTCAAGTCCGCCGGAGTATGCAAGTACTACCTTTTTAATATTTTTTTTCATTTTATGTAAGCCACCTTTTTAAGAAAATAATGCAATTCATTTCGTTGTTTTATTATTATACACCGGTTATGCAGAAAATCAAGTACTTTTTGCATAAATATTCATATTTTTTCTAATGCCTTTCAGCATAAGGTGGAACCGGCACGAATAAAATTCCATTGTGGTGTTGCAATTTCAGGCGTAACATATTAGTATATAAAACTATAAATGATGCTGTGCCGCATAAGGCAAAGGAGGATAATTTTATGTCGGGGTTTAAAGAAATAAGCGTAGAGGAACTCAAGTTTAACGCTTTCACCGTTATAAACAAAGGCTGGATGCTCGTGACTGCCGGAAACAGCGAAAAGTGCAATACCATGACTGCGAGCTGGGGCGCTTTGGGCGAGCTGTGGAACAGCTATGTTTCCATGATATTCATACGCCCGCAGAGGTACACGCTTGGGTTTATAGAAAAAGAAAATTACTACTCGCTTTGCTTTTTTGACGAATCAAAGCGAAGCGCGCTTAACTACTGCGGCAGCCACTCCGGCAGAGACGGCGACAAGTTTAAGGCAGCGGGCCTTACGCCGGCGTATGACGAGGCCGCGCCGTATTTTAAAGAAGCAAGGCTCGTGCTTATCTGCCGCAAGCTTTACGGGCAGCAGCTTGAGCCGTCGTGCCTTGCCGATAAGACAATAGATGCAAAATGCTATGCATCAAAAGATTACCATAAGGAATTTATAGGAAGCATTGAAAAGGCGCTCATAAGGGAATAAGATGCCCGCCTGCTTTACCGCGCCGCAATAATTATGTTGACATACGGCTGTTATAATGGGATAATATTTTAGAATTACCGGGATAATGGAGCTTATCATTAAAAAGCTTGATATTTTAACAACAGGGCAGGGCTGAAGATATATGAGAGTAATTACAGGCGCCGCGCGGGGAAAACGGCTTAAAACGGCTGAGGGCAGGGAAGTGCGCCCTACTCCCGAAAGGGTGAAGGAAGCGCTTTTCAGCATTATACAGTTCCGCATAGAGGGGCGCCGCGTGCTTGACCTTTTCGCCGGTTCAGGCCAGCTTGGCATAGAGGCGCTTAGCCGGGGCGCGCGCGAGGCCGTTTTTGTTGACTCCAGCAAACAGTCGGCGCTGCTTGTAACGGAAAATCTGCAGAACTGCGGGTTTGAACGGGCCGCAAAAGTCAAGTGCATGGACTACGCGTCTTTTTTGGCAAATGAGGACGAGCCTTTTGATATAGCGTTTCTTGACCCGCCGTACAGGACGGGCATTTTGCAGGAGGCGCTGCCGCTTGCCGCGGCCCATATGGCGCGCGGCGGCGTCATTATATGCGAAAATCCGTCCGGCGAGGCCATGCCGCCGTCAGCGGGGGACTTTATACTCAGGCGCTCGTACCGCTACGGCAAGATAATACTGACTTTATACGAGCATAAGGACGTGTTGGAAAGATGAAAACAGCCATTTGCCCGGGCAGCTTTGACCCGGTGACGCTCGGCCACTTGGACATAATAAACAGGGCGTGCAAAATTTTCGACCGCGTTATAGTGGCAGTACTTGTAAACCCGGAAAAACATACTGCATTTACCGTGCAGGAGCGTATAGAAATGCTTAGGCGCTGCACTGCGAATATTGACAACGTGGAAGTGGCCGGCTTTGACGGGCTGATTGCCGATTTTGCCAAAATTTCAGGCGCGCAGGTCATAGTAAAGGGGCTGCGGGCGATGTCGGACTTCGAGTACGAGTTCCAAATGGCGCTTATAAATAAAAAGCTTAACCCATATGTGGAAACGGTGTTTTTCACTACTACAGCTGAAAATATGTTCCTTAGTTCAAGCGGGGTGAAGCAGGTGGCAAGCTTTGGCGGTGATATATCTAATTTTGTGCCGGCCTGTATTTTGGATGAGATAAAGCAGCGGCTTTATACGGAGGAAAAACACGATGAGGGTTGACGAACTTGTAGGCGAGCTTTATGATATGGTAGAAAAAGCATGGAGTTTTCCGCTGAGCCGCGGACGTGTGGCTTTGGACGGCGCCGAAGTAAAGGAAATACTCGACGAGCTGCGTGCGGAATTTCCAAAAGAACTTGAGCAGGCGCGCGCAATAGTGGCCGACAGGTCGAAAATCATTGACGACGCTAAGCGCGAAGCCGAAAATATAATCCGCGGGGCACAGACTAAGGCAAAGGCCATGGTGGCAGGCGACGAGATAACCCGCGAAGCGCAGAAAAAAGCCGCCGACATGCTCTCACAGTCGCAGGCAAAGTCGCGTGAAATGAAGAGGGCTTCAAACGAATACATAGACGACCTTATGAAACGCGCTGACGAGGGGCTTGCCGGCTGCCTTTCGGAACTGCGCCAGACAAGGCAGAGTATCAAGGCAACGCAGCACACGGGCAGTTCCAATTAATTTATTCCCATTATTTTTTATGGCGGATATACTAAATATACCATGACAATATGTTGTGGTATATTTTTTTACAGCCAATTCACTAACAAAATATGGAATAAATAACTTTTTATATTAACATTCAATGAAAAGAAGTTGCATCTCATCACTGAATATAGTATAATACAAGTCAAGTGGTGAAATGTGGGGACAAGTAGTATAAAGTGGGTCGACCCTCAGCTCCTGTCCCTTTGAATGATTATTATGTTGATTGGTGAGTACCGTCATAATACGGACGCAAAAGGCCGTGTCATAGTTCCCGCTAAGTTCCGCGAGAGCCTTGGCGACTGCTTTTATGTTACAAAAGGGCTTGACGGGTGCCTTTTCGTTTTTCCGCCGTGCGAGTGGGAAAGGCTGCAGCAGAAGATAGGCTCTATGCCTGTTTCAAAGACGCGCGGGCTGCAGAGGTTCTTCTTTTCGGGTGCGGCTGAAGTACAGCCGGACAAGCAGGGCAGAATACTTATACCGCAGGTTCTGCGGGACTATGCCGGCCTTAAAAAAGACGTTGCGTTTATAGGCGCTTCGAGCAGGGCGGAAATTTGGGATGCCCAAAAATGGATTCAGTTTAATTCGTCCCTTACGGAGGACAGCATTGCGGAAGCAATGGATTCGCTTGAACTGTGATTTTATGCGCGGCGGGCGGCTTTTAACAAATGTTAATCATAAATATGCTTGTTAATATGCTTGCTTTTGAAAATAATGGGAATATAGGCGGTACGCTATGGAATTTTATCACAAGCCTGTAATGCTTAGTGAAGCAATCGAAAGCCTTAACATCAAGCCTGACGGTTTTTATATCGACTGCACGGCGGGCGGCGGCGGCCATTCGCAGGCTGTTGCCGAAAAGCTCGTTTCGGGCCGCCTGCTTTCCATTGACCGTGACCCTGATGCCGTGCGTACTGTTTCTGACAGGCTGAGGGACTTCCGCTGCGCAGCCGTTGTAAGGGCTAACTACGGTGATTTAAAAGATATTGCCGAAGAGAACGAGATGGTTCCGGCCGACGGCGTACTGTTTGACTTGGGAGTTTCATCTTACCAGCTCGACAATCCGGCGCGAGGCTTTTCTTACCACAGCGATGCGCCGCTCGACATGCGCATGAGCAAGGAAGGCGTTTCTGCGCGCGACTTGGTTAACGGCCTTTCAGCCGAGCGCCTTGCTGATATCATATGGAAATACGGTGAAGATAAAAATGCCAGGCGCATAGCGGACGGTATAATTGCAGCGCGCGCAAAAGAGCCGGTTGAAACAACACTCCAGCTTGCCGGGATAGTGAAGGACTCCGTTCCGGCGGCGGTACGGCGCTCGCACGGGCATCCTGCGCGCAAGACTTTTCAGGCTTTGAGGATAGCTGTTAACGGCGAGCTTGACGGGCTTTCAGCCGGGCTTGAAGCAGCGTTTGATATATTAAGGCCGGGAGGGCGGCTTTCAGTTATCACTTTCCACTCGCTTGAAGACAGGATAGTTAAGCAGAGCATGGCAGGGTGGTGCAGGGGCTGTACGTGCCCGCCGGACTTCCCCGTATGCGTGTGCGGCAAAAAACCGAGGGCGGAGCTTTTATATAAGCGCGGCGTTGTGCCTTCGGAAAAGGAAATTGATGAAAACCCGCGCAGCCGCAGCGCAAGGCTGCGGACGTGCATTAAATTATAAAATTATATAAAGATTGGAGTTGTGGAGAATGGCATACCGTAACGGCAGCGCGGCATATGATTTTGAGCTTTTCGAACCCAGGCGCAAAGAAGAGGAAAGAAGCCGAGAAAAAAAGTCAAACGTAATAAGGCTACCGCAGGAAGAGCTTGAAAAAAACCGGCGCGTAAAGCTGAGTCCCGTAAGGATGGCTCTGACCGTTTTGGTTTTTGCCGTTGCCGTGGGGGCCGCGGGCGCTTTCATTTATGGGCAGATACAGCTTACGGAGCTTACAAACTCGCTAAGCTCAGCCCTTAAAGCAGAGAGCGAGCAGCAGAACGTCTACACGCAGCTTCAAATGAAGTCGGATACAAAATACTCGGTGGAAGCGGTACAGTCATACGCCGAGCAGAATTTAGGAATGAAAAAAATCGACAACAGCCAGATTGAAACGGTAAAGCTCGCGAACGGGGACAAGGCGAAGGTCGTCATAAAAGACGGCGATAAGGGCTGGCTGCAAAACGTTCTTGACTCCGTTAAAAATTTGCTGTCATAAAGCTTTGCCGCATTAAGTAAAATTAAATGGGACGTCGGCGTTATATATGTTGATTTTTAGGTTTTATAATTAACAAGGGGGGAGCTAAAGAGAAATCTTGGCTCTCATTTTCTCTATCAGATGTCAGGGTGCGGTTTCCCACTGCCGGAAGAGGTGTGAAAATGGCTAAAGGCACTACCATACGAATGTGGCACAGGACGGTATTTATACTGCTGCTTATCATAATTTTAGGTTTCGGCACCGTCGTTTCCAGCCTTGCCAAGCTGCAGCTTGCCCAGGGGGCGGAGCTCAAAACGAAAGCTTTCGACAACCAGCTGCAAAGCACGCCTTTAACAGCGCAGCGCGGCACAATATATGACTGCAACATGAAAAAACTTGCTGAAAGCGCGAACGTTTGGGACGTTATTTTAGAACCTGCCTGCATAACGAACGACAAGGACCGCAAAACAATATCTGAGGGACTTTCAAAAATCCTCGGCCTTGACAACGACGACCTGCTTAAAAAGTGCCAAAAGAAAAGTTCCTACTATGAAGTCATAAAAAAGAAAATTGAAGCCGACACGCGCGACGAAATACTGCAGTTTGAAAATAAAAACGGTATAAAAAACGGTATCCGCCTCGTAGAGGACTACAAGAGGTATTATCCTTACGGCGCGTTCGCATCCACGGTGCTCGGCTTTACAGGGACTGACAGCCAGGGCCTTTCCGGCATAGAGGCACAGTACGACAAGTACCTTACGGGCGTAAACGGCAAGCTTGTCACCGCGCGCAACGCTGTTGGGGCGGATATGCCCGTCGACTATGAGCAGGAGGTAAAAGCTCAGGACGGCAACAGCCTCGTGCTTACGATAGACGAGGTGGTACAGCATGCGCTTGAAAAAAACCTTGAGGAGGGCCTCGCGGACAATAAAGTGCAAAACCGCGGCTGCGCTATAGTCATAAACGTAAAAACCGGCACTATACTCGGCATGGCGGTAAAAGGTGACTTTGACCCCAACAACCCGTTCGTAATTGCCGACAAAACCAAGGCTGAACAAATAAACGCCATAACTGACAGTGAAGAAAAGAAAAAGGCGACTGACGCGGCCCTTCAGGAGCAATGGCGCAACAAATGCATAAGCGACACGTATTACCCTGGCTCTGTTTTTAAAATGGTTACCGGGGCATCTGCAATGGAAGAAAACCTTGTTACTGAAAACACGCCGTTTAACTGCCCCAGTTACCTTACCATACAGGGCAGGCAGGTGCATGACTGGAAGACGTTCGGGCACTTGACTTTTGCCCAGGGAGTGTGCGAGTCGAGCAACGTCGTTTTCATGCAGGTAGGGCAGATGCTCGGTGTAAACCTTTTCTGCAAGTATTTCGACGCGTTCGGTTTTACTCAGAAAACGGGCATAGACCTGCCCGGCGAATCACGCAGCATCTACGTGCAGCAGGGAAATATGACGGCGCTTGACCTCGCCTGCGCTTCGTTCGGCCAGACAAACAAGATAACGCCTATACAGATGATAACCGCGACATGCGCCGTAGCTAACGGCGGCTACCTCGTCCAGCCGCATATAGTAAGCCAGATAGTTGACAGCAAAGGCAATATAGTAAAGACGTCCGATACGTCGCCTAAGCGCCAGGTCATTTCAAAAACGACGTCGCAGCGCATGTGCAAAATTCTTGAGGAGGATGCCAAGTCCGGCACCGCCTCCACCGGGTATATACCCGGCTACAGGGTTGCCGGCAAAACAGGGACTTCACAAAAAACCGAGATAAAAACAAGCAGCGAGTACATTGCCTCATACTGCGGCTTTGCGCCCGCGGACGACCCGCAGGTAGCCATGCTCGTGTTTTATGACGAACCGCACGGCAGCAGTTATTACGGCAGCCCTGTGGCAGGACCTACCTTTAACAAGACAATGAGCGAAATACTCCCGTATTTAGGCGTTGAACCAAAATATACGGACGATGAGCTTGGCAAGCTTGACGTAAAGTCGCCTGATGTGGTAAATAATAAGCTTGCTGATGCTAAAAATAAAATATCAAAGGAAGAGCTTAAAGTTAAAGTGTACGGCAGCGGCGATAAAGTCGTTTCACAGATTCCCGAGGCCGGCAAGTCAATACCGAGAGGCGGCACGGTAGTGCTGTTTACGGATAAGGACAGCGGCAGTTCTGCCTCGTCGGTTGTGCCGGACTTCACCGGAATGACGCTTTCTCAGGCAAACAGCCGCGCGTCTGACGCTGGTATAAACATAAGCATCACCGGCGCGGCGCTTACCGGTACGAACGCCATTGCCAACTCGCAGAGCATTGCGGGAGGAACCAAGGTTAAGCCGGGTACGGTCGTTACTGTTACGTTCGCTGCGAAAAACCAGGTATGACGTACCTTGCCGCAGTTAGGAGGAAACGCTATGTCAGGGACAGAGAAAAAAGTAGTTTGCGTCGCCGAGAAAATAGGCTGCGCAGCCGATATCGTTGTTGGCATTTTAAAGCTTTGCGGCCGTGAGGGGTGCATAGAAGTAGTAAAGGGGGCGCAGTTTCCGGAAATACATGAGCCTACTGTACTTCTGCTGTGTCAGGACTGCGGCGGTATAACTGCCGGGGAATGCCAGTGCGTAGTGTCGGAGTACTCGCTTGCGCGTAATATAAAAAACTGTAATCCTAAAACGCTGAGAACGTATTCCTCAAAAACTGACGCGGCCGATTTCACAGCGAGGAATATACGCGTTACGCCTGACGGGTTTACGGCTTTCGAAATAGTAGGTGTAGGTATAATAGGGCGCGTCAGGCTTAACACACAAAGAAGCGGCGTTATTGACGACGTTTTGGGCGCCGCCGCCGCCGCCGTCGAAACCGGCATACCGTTTGCCGATGTGCTGAAAGCACTTAACAGCGCTGAACTTGGGCGCTTGTGCCTATGAATTTCTTGCAAAATTATAAAATACAGGTATGATAATTTAAAGATTATGCAGAATAAGGGTGGATAAAACAGGATGGATTATATTTTGATAATGTCGGCCGCTATGATTTCTTTTACGGTAACGGCTTTGCTCGGCAAATCGGTCATACCGTTTCTTCACAGGATAAATTTCGGCCAGACAATAAGGGAGTCAGGCCCCAAGTGGCACAAAAAGAAAAACGGCACACCGACAATGGGCGGCTTCATGTTTATAATCGGTATTGTTTTGTCCTGCGCTGTATGCGCCGCCATATACTACGGGGTTAAAGGCTCCAGCCCGCTCAACGCTCTTATGCGCACAAAGATAGTCGGCGGCCTCATTATGGCCATAGGCTTCGGGTTCATAGGGTTCCTTGACGACTATATCAAAGTAGTCAAAAAGCGCAACCTCGGCCTTACCGCGGGGCAAAAGCTTGTTTTGCAGTTCCTTGCCGCGGGGGCATATCTCTGCTCGATATACCTTGCAGGAGGAAGGTCCGTAACGCTCATACCTTTCGCGGGCAAGGCCGACTTCGGCATATGGTACTGGATAGTGGCGCTGCTCGGCATAGTCGGCGTCGCAAACGCTGTGAATTTCACGGACGGCATTGACGGGCTTAATGCTTCCGTTACATTTTTCGTTTCACTTGTTTTTATAGTCATAGCGGGTATGATGAACGTTACTCCGGCCGGTATACTTGCCGCCGCTGCCGCCGGCGGATGCCTTGGGTTCATTGTTTGGAATTTTTACCCCGCAAAAGTTTTTATGGGGGACACCGGCTCCCTGTTTTTAGGGGGGCTTGTATGCGCGCTCGGCTTTTCGCTTGATATCCCTATTTTGATTTTGCTTATAGGAATAATATATATAGTGGAAATACTGTCGGTAGTTATACAGGTGGCTTATTTTAAAGCGACGCACGGCAAGCGCCTTTTTAAAATGAGCCCTATACACCACCATTTTGAGATGTGCGGCTGGAGTGAAGTTAAAATTTGTTTTGTTTTCAGCCTTGTGACTGTTTTGGCCGGCCTCGGCGCTATACTGCTTGTGTCGTACGGCCTGTAAATTATTGTGCCGGATTAAGTTTTAATACCGTGCCGGCACAGGAACCGACAAAATTAATGCGCCGCATTTGCTTAAATAGTAGATATGGCCCGCGCTGCCTTTAATGATATGTTGGGGAAAGGAGAGTGAACTTTGTGGCAGGAATGTACGGAAACACTTCGGGACCGGTGGCGCATCCGAACGGGCAGGCAATGCGTGAAGGGCGTACGCCACCAGCCGCGGTTAAAAAAGTAAGGAAAAAATTCAAGGCGTTTTCCGTACGTTCGGGGATGGATCTGCCGTTTTTCTTTTTAGTGCTCGTACTTCTCGTAATAGGCCTTATTATGATGTTTTCCGCAGGGTATGCATATGCCCTTTACAGGTATGGAGACAGCTATTTTTTCATAAAAAGACAGCTTGTCTTTGCTGTTTTCGGCATTGCCGTTATGATATTTCTTTCCTATTTCGATTATCACAGGTTTCATGCATTTGCCGTACCTATACTGCTCCTGTCATACGCGCTGCTTGTTTTGGTGCGTTTCATGCCCGCTGTCAAAGGCGTGCACAGGTGGATAACGTTAGGCCCCCTCGGCCAGTTCCAGCCGTCGGAAATAGCTAAGTTCGCGGTTATACTTATTTTTGCGCATCTTATTTCAATAAATTTCGACAGGATGGGCACGTTCCGCTACGGGGTGCTGCCGTACGTTATCATTTTAGGCGTTACCGCCGTACTCCTGCTTTGGGAACCGCACGTTTCCGCCACTGTCATAACGGTTGTGCTCGGCGCTGTCATGCTTTTTATAGGCGGAGTAAAGCTAAGGTGGTTCGCCATGGCGTTCGGCGCTGCCGGAGCGGGCATTTTATACCTTGTTAAATTTACAAAAGAATTTACTTACGCCAATATGCGCATAGCCGCATGGCTAAACCCGTTTTCAAATGAAAGCAAAGAGCTTATCAAGGCAAGCTGGCAGACAAGGCAGTCGCTGTACGCCATAGGCTCGGGCGGGCTTTTTGGGCTTGGTTTCGGCCAGTCAAGGCAGAAGTACCTTTATATACCGGAGCCTGCTAACGACTCAATATTTGCCATAGTCTGCGAGGAACTTGGATTTATAGGCGCGCTTATAATAATCATCCTTTTCGCCATGCTTGTTTGGCGCGGCGTAACCATATCACTTAAGGCAAAGGATAAGTTCGGTATGCTTTTGGGAACGGGGCTTGTTATTCAGATAGGCCTGCAGGTTATACTGAACATAGCCGTCGCAACTAACACAATACCCAATACCGGCATAAGCATGCCGTTTTTCAGCTACGGCGGGTCATCGCTCGTTATATTGCTGGCCGAGATGGGTATAGTGCTTTCCATATCGCGCACGTCGGCTATAGAAAAAATTTAGCTTTTTACGGAGGGTAAGATGAGAGTACTGTTTGCAGGCGGCGGGACCGCCGGGCATATAAATCCGGCTCTTGCCATAGCGGGGTACCTGCGCGAGCGTGAACCGGAAACGGAAATACTTTATATAGGCGCTAAAGGCGGCATGGAAGAAAAGCTCGTGCCCGACGCCGGCTATGCATTTAAAAGCATAACCATTTCTGGGTTCCAGCGAAAGCTGACTTTAAAGAATATAGCCCGCAACTTAAAAACCGCCGTTTATGTTTTTACGTCGAGTTCGCAGGCAAAAAAAATCATTAAATCATTTAAACCCGATATATGCGTAGGCACGGGCGGGTACGTTTCAGGGCCTGTAATACGTGAAGCCATAAAGATGAAAATACCTTCTGTCATACATGAGCAGAACGCCTTCCCCGGCGTAACCAACAAGATGCTTTCAAAGCGCGCCGACAGGACCATGCTCGCCGTTATGGACGCGCAGAAATGCCTGAGCGATTCAGCAAGGTGCGTGCTTACCGGCAACCCGGTGCGCCAGGAGGTTATAAGGGCTAAAAAAGAGGAGTCGCGCAAAAAGCTCGGGCTTGACAGCCGCCCTATGATACTTTCATTCGGCGGAAGCCTCGGCGCGCGTAAAATAAATGAGGCCGTTGCCGACCTTATAGCGGAAAGCACCTCAGCGGGAAAGTTCCAGCATATACACGGTTACGGCAAATGGGGAAAATGGTTTCCAGACTTACTTAAAGAAAAGGGCGTGGACCTTAAAAAGCACAAAGAAATAGATGTGCGCGAGTACATAGACAACATGCCTGACTGCCTTGCCGCGGCAGACCTTGTCATATGCCGCGCGGGAGCCATAACCCTAAGCGAGGTCCAGGCACAGGGCAAGGCGTCTATACTGATACCTTCGCCGAACGTTGCTGAAAACCACCAGTACCACAACGCTATGTCGCTCGTAAGCCGCGGCGCGGCAGAGATAATAGAGGAGAAAGATTTGTCAGGCAAGTCGCTTTGCGGCAAGGTGGACATGATGTTCAACACACCTGGCAAAATAGCTTCCGTTTCAGCAAACGCGCGCAAAACCGCTATATTGGATGCAAACGAAAGGATATATAAAATAATAAAGGAGGTTTTAAACGAATAAATTTCATATGATACGTTGGCAAACCCTTTTTACCCGTTTGGAATGATATGGGACAAGCGTAATTATTTATGCTTTAAGTCGCGTCACGCAATATCCGTTACGGCATAATATATAACAGAATTGTTTTGGGGGTATTGCTATGCCGGAATTAATAATAAACGGGGCCAAAAAGCTTTGCGGCAAAATTCAAATGCACGGGGCCAAAAACAGCACACTGCCGCTGATGGCGGCTTCCCTTATCTGTAGGGGGGAATGCGTACTGCATAACTGTCCGGGCTTGTCCGACGTAGACACGGCTATTAAAATACTGCGGCACATTGGCTGCAGTGTGAAACGTGAAGGCTCCGACGTTATCATAAATCCGCTTACCGCAAAATACTACGATATTCCTGACAATTTGATGAGGGAAATGCGCTCGTCAATTATTTTTTTAGGCGCTATAGTAAGCCTTTTCGGCAAAGGGGTTCTTTCGCTGCCGGGCGGCTGCGAACTTGGCCCCAGGCCCATAGACCTGCATTTGTCGGCCCTGCGCAAATTAGGTGTTGACATAGAAGAAAACCACGGATGCCTTAACTGCTCCGTTCCGGACGGGATAAAAGGAGCGGAAATAAACCTTTTGTTTCCAAGCGTAGGCGCTACTGAAAATATAATCATAGCGGCGGCTGTCTCAAAGGGGAGTACGGTAATAAGCAACGCGGCGATGGAACCTGAAATATGTGATTTGGCGGATTTTTTAAATTCATGCGGGGCAAAAGTATACGGCGCCGGCAGCAGTACCGTCATCATAGAAGGCGTTAAACGCCTTACAGGCTGCGAACATACGGTTATCCCTGACCGCATAGCGGCGGCAACGTACCTTGCGGCGGCAGCGGCAACCGGAAGCACGCTTACAGTGGGCAGCATAGTGCCGGATCATCTGGCGCCGGTGGTATCCCCGCTCGAGGAAAGCGGATGTGTTATTGAATTTTGCGGTAATGAAGTCAGGGTAGAGGCTCCGGAACGCCTTAAGAGAATAAAGAGCATAAGGACAATGCCGTACCCGGGCTTTCCTACGGATGCTCAGCCGCCTGTCATGGCTATGGCCGCGCTTGCGGAGGGAACGAGCGTATTTGTGGAAAATATCTTTGAAAGCCGCTATAAGCACGTTGGCGAGCTTTTAAGGCTCGGGGCAAATATAAAGGTCGAGGGACGTGTCGCAATCGTCGAAGGAGTAAAAAAACTTTCCGGCGCCTCCGTTGAGGCAACTGACCTGCGCGGCGGCGCGGCCCTTGTAGTGGCCGGCCTGGCTGCGGAAGGGACGACATGCGTGACAGGCCTGCACCACCTTGACAGGGGATATGAAAATATTGAGGGTAATTTCACATCGCTCGGCGCTGATATAAAAAGAGTGTAATAAAGTATCTGACTGGAGAAATCGCAATGCGCAGATATACGGAAAACGGCATAGGCGACCCTGAACGGTTCTACGACCCCAAAAGCGGCGGGTACAGGCGGGCGCCTGACCTCGGCACGGCGACGCGGGCCGAGCCGGCTGCGGACGGCGCCGCAAAGAGGGCACAGGCAAGGGCAAAACGCCGGCGCCGCCGCCTCTGCATATTTTACATAGTGACGTTTTTGCTTGTGTTGTCGGCGGGAGCATTTTTAGCTCTTAAAGTCTTTTTTAAAGTAAACAGTATTAAAGTGGAAGGTACTTCATGCTATACTATTGAACAGATAAAAAAAAGCAGCGGGCTTAAAACAGGGGAAAACCTTATTTTAGCCGACACGCGCAAAGCCGAAACCGACATATGCAAAAAGCTGCCGTATATAGGCACTGTTAAAGTGAGCCGCCGTTTTCCGGAAGAAATAGTAATAAAAGTTACGGCGGCGGTAGCCCGCGGCGCCATACAGAGCGGCGGAAAATACATACTCGTTTCGGCGGACGGCAAGGTGCTTGAAGTGTCGGGCAAGCTCCCAGCTAACTCCGCGCTGATAAAAGGCATAGACGTGATGTCGGCTAAAGCAGGCGAAAAGGTGGGTATAAAGGATGCCTCAAAGCTGGAGATACTTAAAAATATCCTTAAAGTCTTAGACGAGCAGAAATTAACAAAAATCACGTCTTTGGATTTTTCTAAGACAGATAAAATATGCATTGTATACGACAGCCGCGTTACTATAAACCTTGGCGTTCCGTCTGACATTGATTATAAAATAAGGTTCGCTAAAAACATACTCGAAAATAAAATACAGAGCAATGAAAAAGGCACGCTGGACATGTCCACGGCGGCGGAAAACGACCGCGCATACTTTGACCCGGACTACGCCTCGCCGGCTTCATCGGGTTAAAGTAAATATTTAAGTTAACACATTGAAAAACATTATAAAAAGTGTATAATTAATTGATATGAAGCTATTCATATTTTTTGAATACTTCGGAAAGGGGATTCGTACATGCCTTTTGAGATTGATAACGATTTTGACAACATTGTGCAGATAAAAGTGATTGGAGTCGGTGGCGGCGGTGGAAATGCCGTTGACCGCATGGTGTCAAACGGTGTGCAGGGAGTCGAATTCATCAGCGTTAATACGGACAAGCAGGCACTGTACCGCTCCAAAGCTACACAGAAAATACAGATAGGTGAAAAAGTAACCCACGGCAAAGGGGCCGGTTCTAACCCTGACATGGGCCAGAAAGCGGCCGATGAAAGCCGCGAGGCCATAGCCGCCTCCATAAGGGGCAGCGACATGGTTTTCATAACCGCCGGCATGGGCGGAGGTACCGGAACCGGAGCCGCTCCCATAGTGGCCGAGATAGCGCATGAGATGGGCGTGCTTACCGTGGGTATAGTTACTAAACCTTTTGCTTTTGAGGGACGCCGCCGTATGGAACAGGCTGAAACCGGCATTGCCTCCTTAAAAGAACAGGTTGATTCGCTCGTAGTCATACCTAACGAACGCCTGAAGCTTGTCAGCGAGCAGCGCATAACGCTGCTGAACGCTTTTTCAGTAGCCGACGACGTGCTCAGGCAGGGCGTGCAGAGCATATCTGACCTTATAAAATTGCCGGGCCTTGTAAACCTTGACTTTGCTGATGTTACGGCCATAATGAAGGACGCGGGCTACGCGCATATGGGCGTAGGAAGGGCATCAGGAAAAGACAAAGCCGAAACTGCCGCAAACATGGCTATTTCTAGCCCGCTGCTTGAAACAACCATTGACGGCGCCAAGGGCGTCATAATAAATATAACGTCGTCGCCTGACATAGGCCTTGACGAAATAGAAACGGCATCGTCCATGATTGCGAAGCAGGCACATGAGGATGCTAATATCATTTGGGGCGCGGCTTTTGATGAAAATATGGACGACGAGATGAGCGTAACCGTCATAGCTACAGGTTTCCCGACGAGCGACGGCAGTGAAGCTGATGCTGTGCCGCTTTCGTCGTCTGCAGACGCCTCCGCTAAAGAAAGCTCCTCAGGCTCTGAGGGTAAGCAGACGGGCGGCACCGGCGCTGAGGACGATGACTTTACGGACATAATGGAGATTTTCAACAGGAAATCTTAAATTATTTTCGCTTTACGTAATATTTTAATGCTGCGGCAAGTATGTTTTATGTAAGGTGATAGAATTGGCCGCTGGAAATAAACACAAAAAAAGATATTTTGCCGCGTTTGCGTGCGTGATTGCCGTCGCAGGCGCAAAATATGTTTTTGATTATGTAATAAATTACAAGTATCTTATAGATGTCCCGTACATAAGCCAGGAGGGTTCGGCCGCTACGGGATGTGAGCTTGTCAGCACCGCCATGGTGCTGGATTACTACGGGTGCGATGCTTCGGTGGAAGATGTTATAAACCGCACGCCCGCTTCAGGCCTTACACAAACACAAAACGGGCTTGTGGGGGATTCGCCGTCTGAATATTTTATCGGCGACCCGCGTTCTTCACATGGTTTCGGCTGCTACGCGCCTGTTGTCGTTTCTGTTATGAACTCTTTTTTTGAAGGGCAAAAGTCCAAAAAGGCAGTTGACCTTACAGGCTGCGGCATCGATGAATTAATAAGTTTATATATTGAAAAGGACAATCCTGTTTTGATTTGGGCGACAAGCAATATGAAAGAACCTAAAAAGGGCGATACGTGGATCTTAAAAAACACGGGAGGGACTTTCCAGTGGATTTCCGGCGAACACTGCCTTGTGCTTGTAGGCTATGATAAGAACAATTATTATTTCAATGACCCTTACGCCTCTAACGGGATAATACCGTTTGAAAAGGGTTTGGTGGCTGAACGGTACGGCGCGCTTGGAAAGCAGGCTGTTGCCGTGCAGGATGCCGCATAAACCGTCAGGTTTTGCAGCCGCAGAATTATATTATATTAAAAAGCCTGAAAAGCGTCTAAGCGTTTTTTCAGGTTTATTTTTATAATTACCGGGAATATTTTTTCTGAATGGAAGTGTGGCAATGCCTACTAAAGACAATGTTTTAAAGTATCTTAAAGAAAGCGACGGGTTTGTTTCGGGCGAAGAACTGAGCGTAAAGCTGAACGTTTCGAGGACAGCCGTTTGGAAGAGCATAGAAAGCCTGCGGAGCGCGGGCTATAAAATCGACTCTGTAACGAACCGCGGCTACAAGCTCGGCTTTTCGCCCGACAGGTACTCTGAAGAAGAAATAAAGTTTGGGCTTGAAACTGACTTCATTGCTAAAGATATTTACTGCTTCGATAGTATAGACTCAACTAATAATGAGGCTAAAAGGAGCGCGCTGCGCGGCGCGCCTAACGGCAGCCTGTTTGTGGCTGAGCAGCAGACGGGCGGCAAGGGCAGGCTCGGGCGTTCTTTTTCTTCGCCTGGCGGCGTAAGCCTTTATTTCAGCATATTGCTCCGCCCTGAGGACGCCGCTGTAAACGTGGGGTCGCTCACGCTTATAGCGGGGCTTGCTGTTTGTGAGGCAATACGTGGGTATACTGGACTGAACGCCGTGATAAAGTGGCCGAACGACGTTGTCATAGGCAGCAGAAAAGTCTGCGGCATACTTACCGAGATGAGTGCCGAAGTCGAACGGATAGAATTTTTAGTTGTAGGCATAGGCGTCAACGTAAACAACACGGAATTTGCAAAGGAACTTGAGGCAAAGGCGACTTCACTGTACCTTGAGAGCGGCGAAAAATTCCGCAGGATAGGGCTTTTAAAGGAAATATTGAAAAAGTTCGAAGTATTCCTTAAAAGTACGGCGGCAGGGAATATGGAATTTTTAGGCGAATACAAAAAATATTGTGTTTCGCTTGGACGCAGGGTAAGCTTCACACGTGAAGGCAAGCAGTTTACAGGTACTGCCGTCAATATTTCGCCAAAAGGCGAACTTATAGTAAAGCTTGACGGCGGCGGCCTTGTAACGGTCTTCTCGGGTGAAGTGTGCGTACAGGGTATCTACGGGCAATGAAGTTTACGCAGTCCGGCGTGCGGTAACGGCGGCTTGTACAAAAGATTAGTCACCCTTCATACAGGCCGCGCAGCATAGATATTTCCTTTGCGTAGCCGTCTGTGTCGTTAGGGGTTTCAAGGTAAAAGGGAAGCTCGCGCAGCGACGGGTGGTTTATTATCCTTGTGATTGCTTCTATGCCGATGTGGCCTTCACCGATTTTCTCGTGCCTGTCTTTATGGCTGCCCATTTCGTTTTTACTGTCGTTTAAATGTACCGCCCTGAGCCTTTTAATGCCTATTATATTGTCGAAACGCTCAAGCACGCCGTCAAGGCCGTTTATTATGTCGTATCCGCCGTCAAAAATATGGCACGTGTCAAGGCATACGCCTAAAAGCTGGTTTTGCTCGGTATTGTCTATTATCTGTTTAAGCTCTTCAAAAGTACGCCCGACTTCGCTGCCCTTGCCGGCCATGGTTTCGAGCAGCACAGTTGTAGACTGTTCAGGCTTCAGTATGGCGTTTAGTGTTTCGGTTATATATTTTATGCCTGTTTCTGTTCCCTGCCCGACGTGGCTGCCTGGGTGGAAGTTGTACATGGTTCCGGGCAGGTATTCGAACCTTGCGAGGTCCTCCGACATGGAGGCACGCGCAAATGCGCGCAGCTTTGGGTTTGCGGAACAGGCGTTGTAAGTGTAAGGGGCGTGTGCGAGTATCGGCGCAAAGTTATTTTCCGCGGCAAATTTTTTAAACGCCTCTACATCTTCTTTATCGAGCGCCTTTATGGCGCCGCCGCGCGGGTTGCGCGAAAAAAACTGGAACGTGTTAGCGTTAATTTTAAGGGCGGTTTTTCCCATTTCGAGGTATCCCTTTGACGATGACAGATGGCATCCTATTTTAAACATATTTTTCTCCTTGTTACAGTCCGCGGCGTATGAGCTGCGGACACTTTAATATAAAGAAAGCTGTCCTGTTTTTTGCGATATGCAGACACGCTTTTTAATTATTTCATTACCCATTAAAGTACCTGACAGGACTGGCGAGTGCGGGTTGTGCTTTTTATTGTTAATTAAAGCGGCGTTTCTGCTGCGTACGGCGTAGCAGTACCTACAGCCGCACGGGCATGTGCCGTATGAGCCTATGTCGATGCTTTCTATGCAGCCGCATGCGGGGCGCTGGCCGGAATCTTTTTCAGCGTTTATGCGGCAGCCTATGATGTGCTCTATAAGGCCTTTATCTATGCATGATGCATGGCCTATGCCAAACCGCGAAAGGTCTATTTTTTCAGCGCATGTGAAAAGCTTTATACCGTACTGCGAGGCTGTTTTTGAAAATCCGTCAGCTATTGCAAGGATTTCACTTTCGCCCATATCGCGGAAACCAGTTCGGTATGTGTCTATAAAACTTATAATGCACCGTTTAGTTGCGCCGCTGAGCATACCGCACATTCTGCCGAACTGCTCAAAATGGTACCCCGGTGTAAGATTTTCATTTATTATGACAGGGTCGTACCGCCATACTACACGTTCTGGGCCTATTTTAGCGCTTAACTTAAGGAAAGTTTCAACGAGTCTATGCTTAGACGGAAGGGCAGGCTCCATATCTCTGCCGTAAGGCGTAAGCGTAAATTGAAAGTAAAAGCTGTAGCCCGCTTCGGTTATGCGGTCAAGTTCAGCTATAATAGGTGAAGGGTTTTTAGTCCAAAACACTATACAGTCAACTATATCCGGTGAGAGGCTTATATAACTGAGGCGTTTTTTGTTGTACGGGTTAGGTGCGAGTACATATTTTTCTTTCAGCCTGTTTGCGAACCATTTGGAATAATACGCCGGAATATCCGTCCTGCGGCTTGCACTTATAATCATGGGACTTATACCTTTGCCTTATAAAAATAAAAGCTGCCGCCGCCGCTGCGGGCGGACGGGCAGCATGATTTTATCACAGCAGTTAAATTTGCCAATTACTTTTTTATATTATAGAACGCCGATATACCGTCGAAGGAAGCTGCAGCCCCCAGTTCTTCTTCTATGCACAGGAGCCTGTTGTACTTTGAAACACGCTCGCTCCTTGATGGGGCACCGGTTTTTATCTGGCCGGCGTTAACGGCGACTGCAAGGTCCGCAATGGTAGTGTCGGCGGTTTCACCGGAGCGGTGCGATATGACCGCCGTATACCCGGCCCTTTGCGCCGTCTTTATAGCTTCAAGCGTCTCAGTCAGGCTGCCTATCTGGTTAAGCTTGATGAGTATTGAGTTTGAAGCGCCGATTTGTATGCCTTTTTTGAGGCGCTTTGTGTTTGTTACAAACAAATCGTCGCCGACAAGCTGTATTTTTTTACCGAGGGCTGAGGTAAGCTTTTTCCAGCCGCCCCAGTCTTCTTCGGATAGGCCGTCTTCAAGTGAAATTATCGGGTACTTTTCCACAAGCCCGCCCCAAAATTCGATTAAATCGTCTGACGACATACGCTTCTGCTTTTTGGGCAGCAGGTAACTTCCGTCTTTTTGGTACCATTCGCTTGAAGCAGGGTCCATTGCTATCATAAACTGGCTGCCGGCCTCGTAGCCTGCCTTGCTTATTGCCTCCATTATTGCCTTTAAGGCGTCTTCGTCCGTACCGAGGTTAGGCGCGAAGCCTCCTTCATCCCCAACGGCCGTGGAGTAGCCGGCGCCCGCAAGGACTTTTTTAAGGCTGTGGAACACTTCGGCGCACCAGCGCAGGGCTTCCCTAAAGTTTGGGGCGCCTACCGGCATAACCATGAACTCCTGTATGTCGACGTTGTTTGAGGCGTGCGCCCCGCCGTTCATAATGTTCATCATTGGTACGGGGAGAGTGTGCGCGCCGCATCCGCCGATGTACTTGTAGAGCGGCATGCCGAAAGAACCCGCCGCGGCTTTAGCGCATGCCAAGGACACGGAGAGTATGGCGTTGGCGCCAAGCCTTGACTTGTTTTCAGTGCCGTCGGTTTCTATCAGCCTTTCGTCTATGCTTCTTTGGCACGAGGCGTCTATCCCCTTAAGCGCCTTGTAAATCTCCGTATTCACGTTATTTACGGCATTAAGGACGCCTTTCCCTGAGTACCTTGATGTGTCCCCGTCACGCAGCTCCACTGCCTCGAACTCGCCTGTGGACGCGCCGGAAGGAACCGCCGCGGTTCCGCATGTACCGTCTGCGAGGGTTACCTCGGCTTCAACCGTAGGGTTACCCCTTGAGTCAAGTATCTCACGTGCCTTTATGGTTTCTATTGATGTTTTTTCCGTCATGTGTATACCTCCCTTTCTATTATTTTTTGTTGGACGAATTTTATGCGTGCAAATTTTACGTTAATCCCATGCTTTACATCTGTTTATTTTACGCAATACCATTAAACTCTATGGAAATTAACGCGGCTGCCATTAAAGGATACCTGAGCTGCAGGTGACGTCACGGCATTTCATGTTTGTCCGAAGCATTGACTGGCTTATGTTCCGACTTCGCTATCATTTCTTTTATATCGTCAAGCTCGGACTGCATATCGTGAAGGTGTTTTTGGATATCGTCTATTTCCTGTTCCGCTTTATAGTTTATAGCGAAGTCTATGACGGACTCGTGCTTGTCGCGCGCGGCCTGCCGGTTTTGGCTCATCATAATTACCGGGGCCTGAAAAGCGGCTATGAACGAGAGTATAAGGTTAAGCAGGATAAACGGGGGCGAGTCGAAATGGAAGACGGTAAACGAGATGGAGTTCCAAAGCATCCATGTTAAAAGGAAAACGGCAAAGATAAGTATAAATTTCCAGCTGCCGCCGAAAATCGCGATTTTATCGGCAATCCGGTCTGACTTTTTTGTCTGGTTGTCATATTCGCTGTCAAGGCGGGCGGCTATGCTGCTCTCGTAATTGTCAACGAGCCTGTCAATCCTTTGAAGGTGTTCCTGTGTAAGTTTGATGTCAAAGCCTTCGATTTTCCCGTCGTCTGTTCCGTTTACCGCTTTTTTTGCCATTTAACTCAGCCCCTTGCCTGTTTGTTTTTATTTTCATTGTTGTATCAACTGTTTTGACGTTCGGACTACTTTATAGCACAGTGCGGACATTTTGTCAATCGTAAACCGCAGAAGGGATGTTAAAGCTGTTTTTGTTTAGCGGCCGCGTTATATTTTTTCGAGTTTTGTTACAAAGGCCCTTGACATATCTTCACCGTTTATGACGCCTGTATAGTAGACTTTTACTTTATCGCCCATGTTTACATTGTCAAAGTTTACAAGGTCAACGCCGTACCTTGGCAGGGTAAGGCTGCTGCCGCCCTCGGTTTTGCCGATGTAGCTCATCATTGCGCCGTCAGTAAGAGTTACCGTCACCGTGTGGACGGTTTTGTCAAAGGCTTCGTCCTCATCCGCCGGAACGGGCGTTTTGTCTGAGCTTGACCATGAGTAGACTTTTCCGGTGTCGGGGTTAACTAAAAGAAGGGGGCCTTCCTGGTAGTCGTCCTTCCACATGGTGTAGGCAAGGTACGTTGTGCCGCCGATTGTTTTTTTCTCCTCTTTATTGAGCCTGTATTTGCTCCAGTCTACGTTTACGGCAGCTTTGATTTTATTTGCATTTTCGTCTGTGCTTTCGCTCTCATTTGACGAAACATTGCTGCCGCCGCTTGATGAAGGCAGTCCCGAGCCTGCCTGGGACGAAGTTGCCGGCTGCTTGGAGCTGCCGGCGGCGTTGTTTTTAAAAGTACCCGGGTTAGCGAAAATTATTACGGCAGCGACTATAACTACAGCTGCCGCTGCAAAGGCAATTCCTTTTTTCATTGTACAGACCTCCGTTCAATACTTGCGTTAACGATGCGTGTTACGCAGCCTTTATATAGAGTGTATAATATTTGAGACGCGGCCGCAAGGCAAAATACAAAAATGTAAAGATATTAACAAAGCTGAAAGATATCTGCCGGAAAAGCCACTGGGTATTGACGCGCCGGTTTTAAATTTTAAAAGCGGCAGTTAATAAGGGTTCCATGCCGGTTGTTTATTCTGCCGTAAACATGCGGTACATGGCCTCAAGGCATACCTGCGCGTGGAGCATATAATAATTTATATCTATATTTTCGTCGGAGTTGTGCAGGCGCCTGTCCGGTTCTTCGGGGAAAAAAGGGCCGAAAGCGACGGCGCGGCCGTGCATTTCGCGCGCGTACGTACCGCCGCCCGTAGCATAAAGGGCGGCGTCCTTTCCCGTAACGCTGCGGTAAGCATCCTTAAGGATTTTAACAAGCCCGCAGCCTTCGGGCATGTAAAGCGGTTTGTTGTCAAGCTGTACTTCCGTCTTAAGGCCGTAATCCCCGGCGGCTGACTGCAATGTGCGCAGGGTGCTCTCACCGTCTGAAGTTACTGGGTAGCGGATGTCAAGGCCGGCGCTGCGCGAACCGTCCGCGGCAGACACAAGGCCGAGGTTAAGGGTCAGCCCGCCGGACTCTTTGTCGCTTTGCGCTATGCCCGCAGAACGGCCGTCCGTTTCCATGCCTATGCGTTCGGCTAAGAAAGTAAAGAAACTTCCAAGTTCATTTTTCGTGAATACCTGGCTGAGCAGCAGTATAAGGCGCGACGCCGCGTTTATGCCTTCGTGTGGCATCATCGCGTGCGCGGCTTTGCCGCGCGATGTAACCTTGGCGCCGCCGCACGCGGCTTCGACGCTGAAGCCACCCTTTTTATCCGCAAGGGACTTCAGCTTTTCGTACTGCCCCGGCGTGCAGCGCACCTGCGCTTCTGCCGCGGAAGGGACGGCGTTTACAACGGTGCCTGCGTTAAAGCGAGTCACAGCAGGTGTTTCGCCGCATGTATCGGTTAACTTTACATGCAGTATACCTTTTTCACGGTTGCATATGCCGTATTCAGCGTCGGGGGTAAAGCACATGTCGGGCAATGGTTCCTTTTCAAAATATTTTTTGAGGTCGTTGGAAGACAGCTCCTCACCGGCGCCGAATATAACCCTAAGGCGGCGCCGGCCGGCTATGCCGGCATCCTTCAGAGCTTTCAGCGCGTACAGCGCGGCGATGGCGGCGCCTTTGTCGTCCGCTGTGCCGCGCCCGTAAAGTATGCTGCCCTTTTGCGTCAGTTCAAAGGGCGGAGTATGCCAGCCGCTTCCGGCGGGGACTACGTCAACGTGTACTACGGCGGCCGCAATGCCGCTGCCGGCGCCGTACTCGGCATGTCCGGCGTAGTTGCCTGCGTTCATTACTGCAAGTCCCATTTCGGAAGCTCGCTTCAGGGCAAAACGGAGCGCGTTTGCACAATCGCGGCCGAACGGCATCCCCTGCTCTGACGATGAACAGACCGACGGTATGGCGACAAGTTCTGAAAGGCCTTTTATCATTTGCAGGCGGTACTTTTCCATGTCTAAGTTTAACATTTTTAAGCCCCTTTAAATAAAATTATATTTTACCGTGTAAAAAGCACAAAATAATTTATACTTTATTTATATATAACTAAATATGCGTGATATAATTATAAAATAGATATATTAAATATTGCGTAAAAATTTATTTGCGCGGTTTTACCACGCTCGGCGGTGATATATATTGGACAGCCTTATTTGCACGGCCGGCCTTGTTAAAACTTACAAAGGGCAGGACGTTGCCGTAAACGGCGTTTCTTTTGAAGTTAAGGCAGGTTCGGCTTATGGACTTTTAGGGCCGGCTGGGGCAGGGAAGACGACGGTAGTGATGATGCTTTCGGGGCTTTTGCGCCCTACTAAAGGCTCATGCCGCGTATGCGGCGTATCTTCGCCGGACGAACCTGCAAAGGCGCACAGGCTTTGCGGCACCGTTACGGAATCCGCAAGGATGTACGGCCATATGACGGGTATGCAGAACCTTGTTTTTTTCGGGCAGGCTTTCGGCATGGGGCAGGAGCAGTGCCGCGAAAGGGCTGCGCTGCTCCTTAAAAGGCTTGACCTGTGGGACGCCCGGGGCGTTAAGCTGGGCGCTTATTCAACAGGTATGGCTAAGCGGCTCTCTCTTGCGAGGGCATTAATGCACTGCCCGAAAGTTTTGCTGCTCGATGAGCCTTACTCGGGGCTTGACGCCGAGTCTGAGTCGGTGGTTGACGAGACGCTGTCGTCGCTTATGCGCAATGAAGGTACAGCCGTGCTTATATGTACGCACCAGCCCGAGTGCGCCGAAAGCCTTTGCGGTTCGTTCGGGATACTAAACAAGGGTACGCTTTTAGCTGACGGGGATACTGAAAGTTTAAGGGTAAGCGCCGGCATGAAGATAGGGGCTGCCGTAAGGCTTGCGGAAAATGATACGGCAGAGGGCTTTGAGCGCTGCAGCGGCGGATGGTGGCGCACCGGTATAGCAGACGAAAAAGAGATGCCGGCGGCCATCTCAAAGCTGGTTGCCGGCGGGCATAAAATTTTTGAAGCAAAGCTTGAAAAACCCGCCGTGCGTGACATCTATAAACAATATGTCGGGAACGGAGGCGGAAAAAAATGAAATTCCTTACACCTTCCGAAAACGCTGTCGTTAAAAAAGATTATAACGAAGCGTGGAGCTCTATGACGGTACGCGTTTTTTCTACTGTGCTGCCTGCCTTTACGGCGGTCGTGCTGCCAATAATATTTTTTATTATAATATACAATATTTCTGATACGGATACGGCGGCCTTTAGGCAGATAACAAAACTTTTGCCTGAAAGCGCGGCAGCTTTTGGCGTTAAGCAGAAAATATTTTATTGTACTGTTAATTTTATTTTCCCTATATTTTTTTTATTAGTGCCGATTATGGTTGCATCCGCTGTTTCGGCGTGCTGTTTTGCCGGGGAAAACGAGCGCGGCACCCTTGAAACGCTTTTTCTTACGCCGCTTAAGCCTAAAAGGATTTTCAAGGCAAAATTCTTAGGCTGCATTTCGTTTGCGGCCATTGTTACGGCCCTTTCGTTCGCGGCGTTTTCCATAACGGTTTCCATAGGCGACATACTGCTTTCAATGCCGTTTTTTATTGATTGGAACTGGCTGATAATTTTTTTCATTCTCACGCCTGCGATTCTGCTTTTTTGCACTGCGCTTACGGCAGCTGCCATGTGCAGGGGTAAGGGATGCTTTAAATCAATGCAGATGTCGGGGTATATAGCTACACCGCTTATACTGCTTTTCCTGCTGCAGTTTACCGGCCTTTTCGTAGCCGGAGCGCGCACCCTGCTAATAGCATCTCTCGCCGTGGCCTTAGCAGACGCCGCGCTGGTTGTTGCGGCTGAAAAGTCGTTCGTTCCGCAGAAGCTTCTCTTTAAACCTGTAAAATGATAAAATGCGGCTGCGGGGAAAAGCGCCTTACCGGTGGGCGCTTTTTACCGCGCTTTTCTGCCGGTAAGTCCGGCCGCTTCAGCTTCGGTAAGGCGGCGCCACTTTCCGGGCGCAAGCCCGCCTAAGCGCAGCTCGCCTATGGAAATGCGTTTAAGCCTTGCAACCTCAAGGCCGAGCTTTTCGCACATTTTCCTTATTTCACGGTTGCGTCCTTCGTGCAGGGTGATTTCGAGGACTTCTTTGCCGTCTTCGGTTTTAACGGGCGCTACTTCAGCCGGGGCTGTTTTTCTGCCGTCGATTTCAATACCGGCGGCCATTTCGTTTATTTGAGCGCCTGTAGCCGCAGGCCGTACGGTGACTCTGTATGTTTTGGGTATATGGTTTGCCGGATGCATCACGCTGTTGGCAAATTCGCCGTCGTTAGTAAGCAGGAGAAGCCCCTCGGAACCGCGGTCAAGCCTGCCTACGGGGAAAACACGGCCGAGCCCTTTAACGAGGTCTGCCGTACACTTGCGCCCCAGCTGGTCGTGCATGGTAGTTATGTAGCCGCGGGGCTTGTACAGCATTACATATATTTTTTCATGTTTTGCGCCGCGGGGTACGGGCCTGCCGTCTATGAGTATGTTATCTTTCAAAGGGTCGGCTTTGCAGCCGACAGAGGCCGTTTCACCGTTTACCGTAATGCGTCCGGCGGAAAGCATTTCTTCCGCTTTGCGTCGCGAGGCTATGCCAAGCTCCGACAATATTTTTTGGATCCGTATTTTTTCCAAGGCAAACACTCTTTTGCATATAAATTTTTACCGGCTGAATAAGCCGAATTTTATCTTATCCTTCATTTTTGCGAAAAAATTTTTCTGAAGATGCTTATAATCTATATTTTCATTAGCCGTCAGTTCATTTTCGGCAACAACTTTGCCGTTTAACGCGTAACGCACGCTCCCTAAGACTTCCCCCTTTTTTACCGGGGCGTAAACAAAGCGCGGGAGCTGGACAGAACGTTTTAAATTTTGTCTGTTTTCGCGGACAACGACAATATTTTCACCTTCCGTCCCTGAAACGCGCACAGTGTTTTTAAGGCCGCCTGCCACCGGAACAGAAGCAGAAAAGGATGTGTCGTCTGTTTTTACGCTTTCAAGTTTTGAGAAACCGTAGTCGAGGAGTTTTTTGTGGTCGTCCCAGTCGCACGGGTCCGACAAGGTTACGGCAATAACGCTTATGCCGTCTTTTTCAGCGGAAGAAACAAGGCAGCGGCCGGACTTTTTTGTAAAACCAGTTTTTACCCCGCTGCACCCGCCGTACATACTTAAAAGCTTGTTATGGTTTTTATAAGTACGTGTTTCGTCAGGGGATTCAAAATGTACTTTTATTGTTTTCTTGCCTACAATATCGGCAAAGTCCTTATTTTCCATGGCATATGAAGCAAGCAGCGCCAAGTCATATGCCGACGAATAGTGGTTTTTGTCGTCAAGGCCCGACGGGGTTACGTAATGCGTGTCGTTCATGCCAAGGGCACGCGCCTTTTCGTTCATCATGCCGGCGAAAGCATCAAGCGAACCGCCTACTGCTGTCGCGGCGGAGTTTGCGGCGTCGTTGCCGGAGACGGCGAGCATGCCCTCGGCAAGTGACCTTAGCTTTATCCTGTTGCCTGCGCGCAGGCCCATGGAGGAGCCCTCGACCTTTACCATACCGTCGGTTATGGTTACGGTCTTATTGTTTTTACAGGCTGCTTCGAGCGTAAGGAGGGCTGTCATTATTTTCGTAGTGCTTGCTATGGGCATTTTGCCGTGGATGTTTTTGGCGTAAAGCACCGTATGGCCGCCTTGATCCATCACAATGGCGGACTTTGCCGAAACGGCAGGCCCGTTTTCGGCGCGGGCGCTTAATGGGTATGCTGAAATTATTATCAGTAAAGCAGAGAAAATTGAAAAGGCCTTTTTAAACACAAGAAATCACCCGCAAAATAAATTAAAATACCGGACCGGCATGTTTGTTACCGTTTTTATAATTTATATGCGGGCGTCAGAGCCGTTAATTATAATTTTTGGGTTCTTATTTGTCTTTGTCTTCGCAGCCCTTGGTTTCGGTACTTTTGGCTTTGTCCTGCCCCTTGCCGTTTTTATTTTTTATCATACCGCTTATTTTTTCAATAAGGTCGGGGGTAAGGTCTATAATCCTGTCTATGGAAGTGCTGCCTGGGTCTATGCGCAGCATTTTTACGTTTCCGCTGCAAATGGTAAGGAAAGCGGTAGGGGAGATAGTGACGCTGGCGCCGGTGCCGCCGCCGAAAATCTGCTTGTCGCTTTTATTGGGCAGGTCTGAGCCGCCTGAGACGAAGCCGTACTTAACCGTCGAAACCGGGATGATGACGGTACTGCCGTCAGGCGAAGTTATCGGGTCGCCTATAATGGAGTTGACGTCCGCCATCTGCTTGATTTTTTCAAGGGTCGTATCCATCATGCCTTCTATTGGATGTTCGGGCATTTTCTACACCGCCTTTTATAATTTTAGATATTTATATTATTAGCCGTAAAGCCGGTTTTACTAAACTGAACTAAAAAATACTGGTTTTCGCCGCCGCGTTAAAGCTTTAAGCGGCCTGCTTTTTTTTCATCTTTATAAAGCCTTTAAAAGCGTAGAGGGCCGCCGACATAAGGAATATAACTTTTATCTTAGCTTTGCAGTTAAACTCGACGGAGCTTTCGCCTTTGCTGAAGTCGGGCGAAATGTTAACGCTGTATTCATTGTAATTTGTGTTTGAAAAAAGCACCGACACTGCCGGGTAAACGGCTGAGCAGACATAACCGTACGCTATAGCGGTTTTTGCCGCATCGCCTGATGAAACGCATATATTTATTAAAAAATCACGTATTGTCAGATGTGCGAAAATCTTTTTTGCGGTTCCGGCTGCAACGGAGGCAAGCTCTTTTATAAATTCCAAAAATCCGGCAAGCCCTTTTTTTTGGAGCATTGTTTTGATTTTTGATTCCTTAGGCTTTTCTTCCGCTGCTTTTTTGTCTTTTTTCGGTGGGCGCGGGGCAAGGGTGTAGTGAAAGAAAAGGTAGCGGATTTTGGCTGAGAACTCCTGACGGAACTCTAAGTCAACCGTTATGGGGCAAAGCGAAAGCACTGTGTTAAGCACGGTGAAAAAGAGCATTAAATATAGAAATTTCATAGGCCCTCCGTAAAAATTCAGCCTTTGCTGCCGGCGGCCTCCGGCCGGCTGGTACTTTCGGCTTCGCTTTTAACAGGCGGAAGTTCGCTAAGGGAGGATATATTAAGGCAGCGCAGAAAGCTTTCGGTTGTGCCGTAAACAAGCGGATGCCCGGGCAGTTCAAGCCTGCCGCGTTCTTCCACAAGCTGCTTTGACACAAGGCCGCTCAGTACACCCGAACAGTCGACCCCGCGCACCTGCTCTATGAAAGCCTTGGTCACGGGCTGGTTGTAGGCTATAACGGCCAAAACTTCCATGGCCGCCTGTGAAAGCGGCATATTGCGCCGTATCTCAAGCACTGCGCGCACATAATCCGCATACTTAGGCTCGGTGCACATCTGGTAGCTGTTTTCGAGCTTCGCTATTTTTATTCCCCGCTTTTCGGCGGCGTATTTTGCCGCAAGGTCGGCAAGCAGCTTTTCGGACGTAGCGTTGTCTATGCCGAGCGCCTGTGAAAACCTGTCGATGTTTACAGCTTCGCCGCTCGCGAAAAGGATGGCTTCCATAGCGCTTTCCATTTCTTTTATTTTCAGTTCCTGTCACCGCCGTTCATAAGCACCACTTCAGAGCCCTTTTCACCCTCGAGCCTTATACGCCGACCTTTTATAAGCTCAAGCACCGCGAGAAACGTCGCTATAAGCTCGGAGCGGCCGCTGCTGTCTGAAAAAAGCGACACGTACGCAGACCTGCCGGTTTTACGGAGCTTTTTAAGCACGGAAATTATTTTTGATTTTACGGAAACGACCTTATGCGTCACTATGGCCGAGAAATCTTCGGGTGAGGGTGGCTTAAACCTGCTGCCGTGGCCGACGGCGCTGCCGTAAGCAGACATTATTGCCACAGGGGAAAGGCGGCGGCAGTACGCCGGGTCTGACTCTATTTTCTGAGGTATGCGCGTATAACTGTCAAAGCTTACCTTTGAGCCGAGTATGCCGGCAATGCGTTTGCACTCCTGGTACTCCAGCAGCTGGCCGCTAAGCTCACGTTTGAGTTCTTCCGCTTCCTCATGCTTTGGGAGGAGCGAAACGCTTTTTATATAAACAAGGCGTGACGCCATTTCCAAAAACTCGCTCGCTATTTCCATGTTCTGCCCGCGCATTGCGTCTATGTGCGCCGAGTACTGGCCTATAAGCTCAAAAATGTTGATATCAAGTATGTCAAGCTTATTTTTTGAGATAAGGTAAAGGAGTAAATCGAGCGGCCCTTCGAAGGCATCTAATTTATAACATATTTTTCCCATAATTTTTCATTTAATTCACAGTACGCCGAACAGTCTGAACGGCAGCTGCGCGAGGAAGTTTATCCCGGCATAGCACCAGTTCACGAGAAAATTTATCGGAGTGTTGAGGGCGCCGGTAAAAAGGATGACGAGTACTATGAGTATAATTATATTTTGGTAACGGTAGTAATTAGAAATGGCCCTGTCGGTAAGAAAAGCGCCTAAAATCTTTGAGCCGTCAAGCGGAGGGAGCGGAATAAGGTTAAAAACGGCGAGCGCGATGTTTATCTCAACGTAATAACCGAAGAAAATGGACGGTATGAGCGGCTCATAGTGCAGCGCGGCATATATGGCGTAATATATAATCATACCCACCAGCGCGGCAATAAGGTTTGAAAGAGGGCCGGCAAAAGCCGTAAGCGCTGTGTCGCGCTTAGGCTTTCTGAAGTTTCTCGGGTTTATCGGCACAGGCTTTGCCCAGCCGAAACCTATTAGCAGCAAAAGGATTGAGCCTACCATATCGAAACTTACTATGGGGTTTAGCGTAAGGCGGCCGCTGTTTTTTGCGGTGTCGTCGCCAAGCTTGTGCGCGGCAAGCGCGTGGGCAAATTCATGCAGCGGTAGAATGAAAAATATGATGAAGAGCATGGTGAGTATCTCAACGATTGCCCGCGTCAGAGTAAACGATTCGCCCCTCAGGATTTCGTACAGCATAAAGCACTCTCCTTTATTTCATTTTATTATAATACATTGGATATTAAAAGACAAGCAAACGATTTGTTAATTTAAGTTAGAAGGGCATCCTTAAATCCCTTGCTTTTTTGAAAATTTTTCACTTGTTTTCACTTGGATGAGTGCGATTTTAACCTTAAATTTATGCTATTATGTTGAAATTCGTAAAACCGTGGCTTATAATATTTTAGTTAGGCAACCATATAAAACAAAGCTATGTTAAGCCGTAATAACAAGGTACAAAAAAACTTAACGCGGCATATGCTGAAAAATGTAGCATAGGCGGGCTTTTTCATCTCTTTGTTTTAATTTTGCCGGCCGGGCGCTTTATTTTCAGTTGCCCGTGTGAACAGGAAACTAAAAAAACAGGAAAACAAGGGGGAAATGAAACGTGCACCCTTTTTATGCGGGATGGCTGTCGCTTTTGCCGCCGGTCATTGCGATTGTTTTGGCACTGCTGACAAAAGAAGTTATTACATCGCTTATGGCGGGCATTTTAACTGGAACGCTTATATATTCTATTGGTATGGGGCTTAATCCGGTTGTAGGTACGGTTCAGTCGGCGTTTGCCATGATGGTGAAAAAGACCGATTTGTACATAATCATATTTTGCTGCCTTTTGGGCGCATTAGTGTTTGTCGTATCTATGGCAGGGGGAAGCAAAGCTTACGGCAGGGGGGCTACTTCTAAGATACGCTCAAAAAAGTCAGCGCTTATATCTACAAGCCTGCTTGGTGTCTTAATATTTATAGACGACTATTTTAACTGCCTCACCGTGGGAACCGTGATGAAGCCTGTAACGGACAAGTATAAAATCTCAAGGGCGAAACTCGCATATATAATTGACTCTACGGCTGCACCGGTCTGCATAATAGCACCTGTTTCATCATGGGCGGCAGCTGTAGGCAGCAGCCTTCAATCGACAGGACGCTTTAAAAGCGGCTTGTCGACGTTTATAGCTACAATTCCCTTTAACCTTTATGCTATATTGACACTTATCATGCTGCTTGTTATATGCCTTAACGACATTGACTTTGGCCCGATGGCTCTGCGTGAGGAAAAGGCAAAAAACGGTGACGTTGGTGCTATTGAAACCCGTGTAGATAAAAAATTCAGCGTTTCTGACAGGGGCAGGGTATCAGACATGCTTGTGCCTGTGGGGATGCTCATACTGTTTGCAGTTCTCGGCATGCTCTATAACGGCGGCTTTTGGGGGACGGATCCGGCATACCATAGTTTTACCGCGGCCTTTGGCAACTGCGATGCCGAGTCGGCGCTTGCGTGGAGCTGCTTCGGGGCACTTATTGTTGCATTTATAATGTTTGTGCCGCGCAGGCTGATGACCTTCAAGCAGTTTATGGACGGAGTTGTTGAAGGAATAAAGTCCATGGTTCCGGCGTGCGTGATTTTACTGCTTGCATGGACTATAAGCGGAGTGTGCCGCGACCTGCTTGAAACGGCTGTATTTATTAAAAACTTTGTTGCAGCAAGCTCGGTGCCCGGGGCTTTGCTTCCGCTACTTATCTTTATTATATCAGCATTGCTTAGCTTTTCAACTGGTACGGCGTGGGGCACTTTTGGAATACTCATACCTATTGTTGTTCCGGTTGCTGAGGCAGTAGCGCCTAACCTCACGATAGTGTCACTTTCTGCCACGCTCGCAGGCAGCATATTTGGGGACCATTGCTCGCCTATTTCTGACACTACCATCCTTTCATCCACAGGGGCTTCCTGCCAGCATATAGAGCATGTGTCAACACAACTGCCGTATGCTTCGCTTGTGGCAGGATGCTGCGCTGTTGGCTATTTAGTGGCAGGTTTTACAAACGCAAATCTTTTACTGACACTCGGGACTTCCGTTCCGGTTTTGTTAATATCAATTTGGTTTTTTCATCACAAAAGCGTTGCTGCACAGAACCTGCGGATGAAAACATCCGAAACCGTTTCAAAAGGTGCCGTCATTGGCGGACAGCAGCCAAAATAAATTTACAGCTTAAAGATTATAAAAAGCCGGAAGAACCGGCTTTTTTGCATTGTATACGTCGCTTACTTTATGTTTGACATGGCAAAGTTACTCCTTGCTATGTCGGGGAAACAATGGTAAAATAAAAGCATATCTGCTCAATTCAATGTATTTTAGAGGGGGACCGGCCGCTATGAAATATTATTTGGAACCGTACGGCGGCGCAGAAACGGTTTTTACGGTTTTAAATCCGGATGGCTGCCCAGCGTACACTGTCAGGGCGGAAGCTTCAGCATTAAGAAGGATTTTTTTGCTGGTTGACGGCAGCGGCGCGGTTGCTGCCAAAATAATGTGCATACGCATTTCTTCTGTTTTTCAGTACACAGTGTTTGCAGACAAAAAGCACGTGCTCGTTACCGTTGACACGAACTCAAGCAAACAGCCTGTAAAGTTGAAGGGCGTAAAATGGAAGTTCCGCGGGGATGTTATAACGCGCGCCTTTGACATGACTGACGAGTCCGGCAAGGTTATTATGACACACGGCCGCTGCTGGAACATGAACGGGGTCTGTTATGCCGTGGACATACAAAGCGACGTGTGCGCTGACACCGAACTGTGCCTCGGCATAGCCATAGCGGTTGACTGCACCGACCCCGGCCGCGTAGCGTCGCCCATACCTACCGGCTGACTGATTTACAAACGGCATCCGCAATGACATAATGTATTGTAAATTTTTTTAATAATTTTATTAGTAATTAAGTAAAAATTGCTTCTTTTCCGCTAAGAAAGGAGGCTTTGATTTGATATTGGAGGGTAAATAAATGGGAAGTAAACTTGCTAAAACTTACGACCCGCGTGAAGTTGAGGACAGAATCTATAAGTCATGGCTTGACGGCGGATATTTCCATGCCGAGGCGGACCCGGCTAAAAAGCCGTACACCATAGTTATACCGCCGCCGAACATTACAGGCCAGCTCCATATGGGACATGCCCTTGATGAAACCTTGCAGGATATATTGGTGCGTTTCAGGAGGATGCAGGGTTACTGTACGCTTTGGCTGCCGGGTACGGACCACGCGTCCATTGCGACTGAAGCTAAAATAGTCGAGGCAATGCGTAAGGAAGGCATTAAGAAAGAGGATATAGGCCGCGAGGCTTTTTTGGAGCGCGCATGGGACTGGAAGGCAAAGTACGGCGGGCGTATAGTCGAGCAGCTGAAAAAGCTTGGTTCTTCATGCGACTGGCAGCGCGAGCGCTTCACGCTTGACGAAGGCTGCTCTAAAGCCGTGCGCGAGGTGTTTGTGCGCCTTTATGAAAAAGGCCTTATTTACCGCGGCAAACGCATAATAAACTGGTGCCCCCACTGCAGGACGTCCATTTCAGATGCAGAGGTGGAGTTTTCGGAGCGTGACGGTTACTTTTGGCATGTGCGTTACCCGTTCAAGGACGGGAGCGGATATATAGAGCTTGCGACTACGCGCCCTGAAACCATGCTCGGCGATACTGCCGTGGCAGTACACCCCGACGACGAAAGGTACAAAGCCTTAGTTGGCAAAACGCTCATACTGCCGCTTGTAGGCCGTGAGATACCGCTTATAGCTGACAGGTATGTTGAGCGTGACTTCGGGACAGGCGTCGTTAAGATAACCCCTGCGCATGACCCAAATGACTTTGAGGTAGGGCTGAGGCATAACCTTGAGGTTATCAACGTTATGGACGACAGCGGCAGCATAAATGAAAACGGCGGCAAATATGCCGGCATGACGGGTCTTGAAGCCCGTAAAAAAATCGTTGAGGACCTTAAGGAGCAGGGATTCCTTGTAAAGGTCGAACCTATAAAGCACAACGTCGGCTCCTGCTACCGCTGCGGCACGGTTGTTGAGCCGCGCGTTTCCACACAATGGTTCGTAAAGATGGAGCCGCTTGCAAAGCCGGCGCTTGAGGCCGTACGCGAAGGAAAAGTACGCTTTATTCCGGAACGTTTTACAAAGATATATTACCACTGGATGGAAAATATAAAAGACTGGTGCATTTCACGGCAGCTTTGGTGGGGGCACAGGATACCAGCGTGGTACTGCCGTGACTGCGGTGAAATTGTAGTTTCAAGGGAAACGCCGCACAAATGCCCGAAGTGCGGCTCCGCAAACCTTAAACAGGACGAGGACACGCTCGACACGTGGTTTTCTTCTGCGCTGTGGCCTTTTTCCACTCTTGGGTGGCCTGACGAAACGCCTGATTTCAAGTATTTTTATCCTACTGATACTCTCGTTACAGGGTATGATATAATTTTCTTCTGGGTTTCGCGCATGATATTTTCAGCCATAGAGCAGACGGGTGAGGTGCCTTTTAAGACCGTGCTTATACACGGGCTTGTACGCGACGAGCAGGGCAGGAAAATGAGCAAGTCCCTCGGCAACGGCATAGACCCGCTTAAGATTATCGGCGAGTACGGCGCCGATGCGCTGAGGTTTATGCTTGCAGCCGGAAACAGCCCCGGCAACGATATGCGCTTTTCACCCGACAAAGTACAGGCAAGCCGCAACTTCGCAAATAAGATATGGAATGCTTCACGTTTTATACAAATGAATATAGACGGCCGTGACGTAAAGAACGCGCTTCCTGATAAACTCGCGCTTGAAGATAAATGGATAGTGGATTTATTTAACAATACTGCTAAGGAAGTAACGGCTAACCTTGAACGCTTTGAACTTGGCATAGCCGTGCAGAAGCTATACGACTTCCTGTGGAATGAATTCTGCGACTGGTATATAGAGATATCAAAGATACGCCTTAACTCGGACGACGAAGCCGCAGCTCAGAACGCACGGCAGGTGCTTGTGTGGGTTATGTCAGGCACCGTGAAGCTGCTGCACCCGTTTATGCCGTTTATCACTGAGGAAATATGGCAGGCGCTTCCGCACGACGGCAAAACCATAATGATGGCGGGATGGCCGGAGTACGACGGAAAGCTCTCGTTTGCGCAGGCTTCGGAAGAAATGGGAAAGATAATGGACGCTGTGCGCGCTGTGCGCAACAGGCGGTCTGAAATGAACGTGCCGCCTTCAAGAAAGACCCATATGTATATTGAAACAGCTTCTAAGGAAACTTTTGCCAAAGGCATTGACATTATGAAACGCCTTGCGTATGCAGAAAATATAGTTATAAGCTCCGAAATTGATTTGGACGGCGCTGTGACGGTTGTTACGCCGGACGCTAAGATTTTCATCCCGACGGACGACCTTGTTGACAGGGAAGCGGAACTTAAGCGGCTTAATAAGGAGCTTGAGTCCGCGCAAAAGCAGCTTTGTACTGCAAATGCCAAACTGAAAAATGAAAAATTCCTTTCAAAAGCTCCTGAAAAAGTGGTAGACGGCGTTAAACAAAATGCGCAGAAGCTTTCGGAGCATATAGCGCTCCTTAAGTCTGGAATTGAGGCTTTGGGGAAATAAGTGCCCCCATTGACATCGTTATTTACGAGGACATCGGTGAACAGCTTGACTTATGAAGAAGTACTGCATGATATTGAAAAAATAAACCCGTTCGGCGTAAGCCCGGGTTTAAAAGGCATGGAAAAGCTTATGGCGGCCCTTGAAAACCCGCAGGACGGCCTTAAGACTGTACACGTCGCCGGAACTAACGGCAAAGGCACTACGTGCGAGCTTATAGCTTCGGTACTTTCGTGCGCGGGCTATAAGACGGGGCTGTACTTGTCACCGCACGTTTCGGATTTTCGCGAGCGCATGCAGGTAAACGGTGAAATGATAAGCAGGGAGAAGCTTACTGCGGCTGCGGAAAAAGTCTTTAAAGCGATAGGGAGGCTTTCCGGAGAGAACGTCCAAATAACGAAGTTTGCCGCTGTGACCGCCATGGCGCTGCTTTGGTTTGCAGAGGAAAGCTGCGATATCGTCGTGCTTGAGGTAGGGCTTGGCGGGCGCTTTGACGCGACAAATATTGTGAAAAAGCCGCTTGTTTCTGTTATAACGCCTGTTTCGCTCGACCACACTGCAATTTTAGGTGATACTGTAGAAAAGATAGCTTTTGAAAAAAGCGGGATAATAAAGCAGGGCGGTACCGTCGTTGTTTCGCCTGATCAGCCGGCGGAGGCGCTTGAAGTCATAAAGGCTGCCGCATCCGGCCGCAGCGCCGGACTTATAGAGGCAGGCGAAACGGTTAACGCAAGCGTAGTGTACGAGGACTTATCAGGTACGGTGCTGAGCTGCCGCGGCGCGGCGCTTAAACTGCCTTTTATAGGGATGCATCAGGTATGCAACGCAAAAACGGCCGTCGCCGCTCTTGATGTACTGCGCTACAATTATAATAAAATTGATGTGAATGCGCTTAAAAAAGGGTTTGCCTCCGCGAAACTTCCCGGCAGGCTTGAAGTGCTTTCGCTTTCACCAGCCGTTGTTGTGGACGGCGGGCATAACCCGTCGGCGGCTTCGGCTTTGGCTGCGGCAGTGCGCAGGTACCTTGGCGGCCGTGATATATTGGCGGTAATGGGTATGCTTGCTGACAAAGATACCGAGTCTGTAGTGAGTGAACTTTCGGGTGTATTTTCAGAAGTTATAACCGTCGCCCCTTCTTCTGAACGTGCGATGGACGCACAGTCGCTTGCGGCGTGCTGGCAGCGCCACGGCAAGCATGCCGTTCCGGCTGAGGATTTTGACTCGGCGGTTTCGGAGGCGTTTTCCATGCTGCCTCCGGGCGGAGCTGTCGTTGTCTGCGGTTCGCTTTACCTTGCGGGCGACATGAGGGGACGTATTTTAACATACCTTGGCAGTAAGCGTAGAACGGGCAGATAATAAAACAATATGTAAGCTTTAATTATTAACGGCGCTGCAGGAAAACAACCTGCGGCGCCGTTGGTTTTATGCCTTGCCTGCCTGGCCCTGGAACTTTTGCTTTGTCTGCTGTATTTTCTGCTGCTGCGCCGACGGGGTTTCATACCAGCCGCGTTTTTTCATAGTATCAAAAACGTCTGCCTGTATCTGGTGTTCCTCGTTTAGTATCTTCATAAATTCGTCCCTGATGTTTTGTGTAGCGCATTCGTTTGTAAACGTGTTGTAAGTGTCGGTGACAAATTTTTCGGATGAAAGCGCATCCGTCATAATTTCCTTTTCCGGCATGCTGCAGCCCTGCTGGCTGCCGCCCATCTGATTCTGATTAATGTTAAGATTCATTTTCACCTGCTCCTTTAATTTAAAAAGCTTATAAGCCTGTCGAAGTGGCACTGATGCTTTTGGGCTATGTCGCTGCATTTTTGTTTTAGCTCAGGGTCGGAACACATCTGTGAGTATGACTGGAACTTTGTTACGAGCATTTCTTCACTTCCGAGCTGGTCTTCAATGGCCGTAAGCTCTTTTTCTGTAAGCGCCAATTTAAACACCCCTTTTTAAGTTTGTATCCATATTATTTTACGGGCTGCTTAAAATATACGCCCAACCCAAGCCTTACACGGCTAAAAGATGCAATCGCGGAGGATATTAAACCATGCTTTCAAAAAGGAAACTTAATATTGAAACCGTAAAGGCAATATCTGCGCCGTGGAAATATTCCTTTTAAATTAAACGCCATATTGCAAATTTCAAAAGCATCAATTATAATTTAAACTAAGGGGTGTTTACACATGGACGATTCGCAGGTCTTGCAATTAATTTTGGACGGATTAGGCAATTTAGACGGCAAGGTCGATGATTTAGGAAATGGGTTTAATTCTTTAGACGATAAATTTAATATCTTAGGCGATAAGGTAAATGATTTAGACAACAAGGTAAATGATTTAGAAAATAAGGTCGATACACTGGGTAATAAGGTAAATGCCTTAGACGGCAAAGCCGATACACTGGACAGTAAAGTAAATAACTTGGACAGTAAGGTAGGCACATTAGATAATAAGGTTAATACATTGGAAAAAAAGGTTGATACTTTGGAAAAGGGCCAAAAAGAAATCAATGTTAAAATTGGTTTACTGCAGGAAGATGCGGCTATTACCCGCAGCGGTGTAAATACTTTACTTGATTGGGCGGAAAAGGCACAGGCTGAAGTGAAAATCCCGTTGTATAAAAAAGCGTAGCAGTGTTTTCATGGACGCAGTCTATTAAAAGTGAAAAATTACAACATTACAGCCGCACCCATCTATACGCTTCATGTATGATGGGGGCGGCTGTACGCGTTTTTATTTTAGATGTAGATGCTGGCGCGCGCTAAGCTTGGCATGTATATCTAGGCATTTTTGTGTTTCTTTTTATAGTCGTCGGCGACTCTGCGCTTGTACTCGGCATCAGACTGCTCGCGTACTGCGCAGCGCTCTTTTGCAGCGCTTGAGTCCCAAATATCTTTTGAAGTTTCCGCCCAGTCTTTGGCGGCATCAAGGCATTTTGCGGTCAGGTCTTCAGCTTTTTCAGGGTGAAGCATGTCGGTTGACTTAGCGCCTGAATTTTTTACCATCTGTACGAGCCTTGCCGGATTATCCAAAAGCGGGCACGGGCGCAGCTGGTTGTGGTTAAAAGGCTGGTTGCGGCGGTATTCCATAAAAAGCGGGGACATGCATGCCTGCAAAATCGTTTTATCCTTTATATTGGAGTCGGAGTAATGTATGAAAGCGCACGGCTCTATATCTCCGTTCGCGTTTATATGCAGGTAAGAACGCCCGCCGGCGACACAGCCGTTCACATATTCGCCGTCATTCCAAAAATCCATGGTGAAAATCGGTTTTGTCTCCCTGAATTTTCTTATTTGGTCATACATATACTTTCGCTGCTGTGCTGTTGCGATGAGGTCAAGGGATGCATCGGCACCTACGGGTATGTATGTGAAAAGCCACGCGAATTTGCAGCCCTGCTCTATGAGAAAGTCAAAGTACTCGCTGCTGCCTATCGTTTCGGCATTTTTGCTTGTATAGCAGAGCGAAGTCCCAAAGGGAAGCTTTTTTTCCCTTAAAATGCGCATCGCGTTCAAGACGGCCTTGTACGTACCTTTGCCGCGGCGCGAATCCGTTTCTTCTTCATAGCCTTCTATACTTATGGCCGGAACGAAATTGTTTACCTTTAGGACATTGTCCGCAAATTCCTCATCTATGAGGGTACCGTTTGTAAATGCGAGGAACGTGCAGTCGTTATGCTTGTCACATAGCTTAAGTATATCATCTTTCCTTACGAGCGGTTCTCCTCCGGAGAGTATGTACATGTAACAGCCGAATTCTTTGCCCTGCCGTATGATATCGTCCATTTGCCCAAGGGTTAAGCTTAACTTGTGGCCGTATTCGGCGGCCCAGCAGCCGGTGCATTTAAGGTTGCACGCTGACGTCGGGTCCATAAGTATTGCCCAGGGAATATTGCAGTTGTATTTTTCTGAGTACTGACCGATGCGTTTGCTGTAGATGAAATTAACGACCATATTTTCAAATGCTTTTTTGCGGTAACTTTCGTCTATATCGGTATAAAGGCTTGATATGAGCCTGTTCCAGTTATTTTTTGGGTCGGTCATAGATCCTTCTATCATGTCGTATGACTTGTTATGGCCTTCGTCCTTGTCAAATTTACGAAGCCAGTTAAGTACTTTGGGCACATTTTCCTGGGGATTGTTTTCAAGGTAGCCGAGCGCCTTCTTAATGCCGTATATTTCCAGCTTTTCTTTCACACTTGCCATTTTAGACCAATCCTTTCATATAAATCAAATATGCTGTTTTAATATAAAAAGCGGGAAAAAATATAGAAATATCCGCCAAACTATTATTCCATGACAATATAATACCATTTATGTCTAATTTGTATATATACATTATTTATACACTGTCTAAAATTCATACGTAAATTATTTTTTGTAGTATGCCGCAGGGAAGACAAACGCCTTGTTTACATAATTGTACTAATGCTTTTATACTTCATTACTATTCACAACTAAAAAAATTATGTATGGCAATATGCACGTCATGGCCTTTAGGTGTAAAATACAAAAAATGACCGGCCCGCCTTTAAACGAAAGAAAGGCAGGCCGGTCCTATAAGATTATGACAACCTGATTAATATTTATCAGGTTCTCCAAGCATTGATTTTACAAGGGACGAAGCAGCATCTATTATCCGTTCGCCTTCACCGGGCGCGAAAAGGGCCGTCATGGTTTCATAGCCGCCCTCGCCATATGATTTTTTGTCCGGAATGTAGCTGTAATTGCCGTTTCCGTAGCAGACTATGCTGAGGTTTATGTCGGGGAAATTACCTTTCAGCTTTAAAGCGAGCGGTGTAAACAGTTCACCGGGTATATATACAAAGAACACGCTGTTTATCTTAAGCGCTTTTATCTGAAAATGTATTGACTTTTTTGAACCGATGTTTTTAACTATCTCGAGGTTCATAAGCGCGCCCTCGTAAGCCGACTGCACAAGCCTCAGGCACCCTTTTTCAATATGCGCTTTTTCGGCCTTCACTTTAGCTTCAAGCGCTTTTGAAAGCTCCGACTTTGCCTTCTCAAGGGACGGAAGTTCTTTAACTTTCACGTCAAGCGCGGCGGATGACGCTTTGATATCTGTGAGCGGCGCAGGTGAATCACCTAAATTTAATAGTTTTAATGCTTCGCCGCCCAATATGCTGCCGATGCGCCTTACTTCCGAAAAGGAAGCTTCCTTTCGTGTGAAACGCGTGCTTACGTCACCGCAGGCTCCATTTAAAAAGAGGGCACAGGCGATATTATCCTGTGACTCTAATATGTTTGCCGCCTGCCCGGGATAATCTGCCGTAACAGACCTGTTGCCGGCATCCATTATAGTTGGGTGGCACGCGTAATTGTACATAACTATTTTTTTACCGTCAGTACGGTCAAGCGAAAGTATGGAAAAGCTGTCGTCTATGGGGTACGACGGGTCGCGCCTGTTAAGCCCTATTCCGCGCAGATGTGACTTTTGTGTTGAAATTGAAAAGCCGCACATATTTGAAAGTGCTTTTCCGGCACACCAGATTATTTGCTTTAAGACGCCGTCTGCTATAGGCCCGTCACTGACTGACATATCGAAATAGCCGCCGCCGTCCGTTTCGTCCATAGGGCCAGAGTGCGTGTGGATACAGCTTACAAAAACATTTTTACTTTTAATGCTGTATTTTTTTTCGAGCCGGCCGCATAATGAAGCAATAAACTTGTCACTTACCATTAAAAGGTCAAGCTGCACTATGATGAAAGTTTCATCAGCTTTTATAACGGCCGCACGTGCAAAAAGGTTATCGTGTATGCTTTCAGCGCGCCTTGCGCATGCATAACCTGAAAGAAGAGTGCCTAACGGGGGAGTAATGGTCGCTTTTGCATATCCAGCGGCAGGTGTTACCATTTTTACAGCATCCTTTCAATCAATAAGCCTATATAAACGGCAGCTTTGCTTTCGCGTGCTGAGAGCAAAGCCGCATACTTAACGCGGGACGGATTAACCGCATATTTTTGAAAGGGCATCTTTGTCCGCTACCACAGTGAAGTTTGGGTGCAGCTGGAGTATTGAAGCCGGTACTTGCGGCGTTACAGGGCCGAACAGCGCCCGCTTCAGGGTTTCGGCCTTACCGATGCCGTTTACGACCATAAGCACCCTTTTTGACTGCATTATAGACATAAGCCCCATTGTTACTGCAAATTTCGGCACATCGTCTATGCTGCTGAAAAACCTTGAATTGTCTTTTATGGTTTGTTCTTTCAGAGCCACTTTGTGTGTGTATTTTGGAAAGCTGCCGGCCGGTTCGTTAAAGCCTATGTGGCCGGTTTTGCCAAGACCTAAAAGCTGAAGGTCTATCCCGCCGAATGAGGCTATCATTTCGTCGTATTTGCGGCAGTCTTCTTCTTTTGTGAAGCCGTCGGGGACGTGTACGTTTTCAGGTTTTATGTTAATATGCCTGAAAAGGTTTTCGTGCATGTAGTAGTGGTAGCTCTGTGGGTTGTCGGGTCTCATACCGCAGTACTCGTCAAGGTTGAAGCTGCGCACGCAGCTGAAGTCGGCGTCGCCGCTGATGTACTTGGCTACAAGTTCTTTATAAGTTCCCAAAGGGGTGGAGCCGGTGGCTAACCCAAGGATGCAGCCGGGGAATAAGCTCACCTGGGAAAAAATGATGTTTGCCGCTTTCCTGCTCATATCGTTATAATCCGCTGCTTTTATGATTTTCATTATTAATAACCCCTTTTATATCAAATTAGATACAATATTCGATAGTATTTTTCTGACTCCGCGCGGTGAAAAAACGCCATTTAACATTTATAGACGATTTTACCGCCTACTAAAACGGTCTTGACGTTAACGCCGCCGTCAAAAATAACAAGGTCGGCGTCTTTTCCTACGTCTATACTGCCTTTTTTATCTGCTTTGCCAATCTGTTTGGCGGGGTTGTAGCTCGCCATGTATACGGCATCGCAGAGTGAAACGCCGACTTTTTCAACCATATTTTTTACTGCGCGGTTCAGCGTGAGCGTGGAGCCGGCCAGCGTGCCGTCCTCAAGGCGGACCTGGTTGTTTTTGACTATGACCATGCGCCCGTCGTCCATATATTCACCGTCTGGCAGCCCGTTGCCGCGCAGAGAGTCGGTTATGAGGGCTATATTGTCGCGGCCTTTCATTTTCACCGCTATTTTCATTGTGGCAGGGTGTACATGTATGCCGTCGCAAATCATCTCACAGCATACCCTCCGGTCCAAAAGGCACGCGGCAAGCACGCCCGGCTCTTTGTGGCTTAAAGCCCTCATGCCGTTGTAAAGATGCGTAGCTTCTGTTATGCCGTTGTTTATCCCGTCCATTGCCTCTGCATAAGTTGCGTTTGTATGGCCTGCCGCTACGGTAATCCCTTTTTCCGTTAGAAAACGGACGGCGTCTGCGCTTTTTTCGAGTTCGGGCGCGAGAGCGAGTATTTTTATGCAGCCTTTTCCCGCTTCAATATAACCTGATAATTCATCAATGTCAATGTCGGCTATATATTCGGCAGGCTGCGCGCCTTTTTTTATCTGTGAAAAATAAGGCCCTTCAAGGTACAGCCCCAGAACCTGCGAGGCGCCGTTGTATTTGCCGCCCATAAAATCGACGGCGTTTGTTATCGCCTTTAAAGTGTTTTCACGCGACGACGTTAACGTAGTTGCCAAAAAACCGGTCACGCCGTTTTTAATGTGGAATTTTGACATTGTGTCGAGCGCTTCGTAAGTAGCATCCATAGCGTCCGCGCCGTTGTTACCGTGGTTATGCAGGTCTATGAAGCCGGGCGAAAGGTACATGCCGTTTCCGTCTATGACACTGCATGATGTTTCCGCACGGTTTTCATCGCATATGGAAGCTATTTTACCGTTTTTTACGATAACCCCCCGGCCGGCGATTATAGAATTTCTTGTGATTATTTTTACGTTTTTTATAAAATAACCTTCCATTGTCAGTTCTCCTTTTACAGCTTTACGGTTTACATTTTATATTCCATATAGTAGCAATAATCATGCCAAAACGGTTTTAAGTTCAGGGTAAAGCCCTAAGAGCTCTTTGCGCTTTTCATCGCTGTAATTGTCGTTCCCATATACGTTTGCGCTTTGCAGCACATAAGGGCCTTTACCTTCTTTAATTAAATATCCGACGATTTTACTGACAAATGCAAACAAAATTCCGGATATGGGTGCTGTGGAGCCGCTATCTATATATTATATTGTCTATACCAGTTATGAAATAATACCCGATTGCGTAATACCAGCGGCGGTAATTATTTATTTAAAAGCGCCTTGTACCCATTGACTATTTTAACCCCTGAGCTTGTACCTATACGCCGCGCGCCGGCGTTTATAAGGGCAAGCGCCGTGCCGACATCGCGTATGCCTCCGGCGGCTTTAATCTTAACTTCATTTCCAACCGCGGCTTTCATAAGGCGGACGTCTTCTACAGTTGCCCCGCCGGACCCGAAACCCGTTGAAGTCTTGATAAAGTCGGGTTTTACCCTGCAGGCTATGCCGCACATGGCCTTTTTTTCATCGTCGGTAAGGAAGCAGTTTTCAAAAATAACTTTGACTATGGCACCTTTTTCACGGCAGACCGAAACGATTTGCCGCATTTCATTTTCTAAGTAGGGCAGGTTGCCGCTTTTAAGTTCTGTAATGTTTATAACGTAGTCTATTTCATCAGCGCCGTTTTTAAGTGCGTCCGCTGTTTCAAACACCTTGGACTCTACCGTAGTTTGGCCGAGAGGAAAGCCGACCGCAACGCCGACATGGACTCCCGAACCTTTTAAAAGCTGCGAGCATCTCACTGCCTGGGCACCGTTTATGGCTACCATTTTAAAGTGGTATTCCATGCTTTCCCTGCAAAGTTTTTCAAAGTCTTCCGGAAGCGCATCGGGCTTAAGCAGGGTGTGGTCAATCATGCCGGCTAAATCTTCTGGAGAGAGTTTAACGTTTTCCATAAAAGCCTCCTTATTGGCGCGGTAAATGTTTTGTGTATGTCTAAACCTCAAGCTGCATTGAAAACGAGTAACGGTCACCGCGGTAAATCGAGATGACTGTTTCAATGGGCTGACGTTTTTTTGTTAACGTAACGCGGTGTATAGAAAAAACAGGCGCTCCGGGCGCAACTTCAAGGAGTTTGGCAAATTTTTTGCTGCACAGCCCTACTTCTATGGACTCGGTGGCATCTGAAAGTTCAACGCCGCATTTTTCTTTTATTGTTGTGTAAAGGGAATCTCCGCTCTCATATTTCTGCAGTAAATTCGGGACAAGGCTTTCGTTGATGTAAGTGTCCTCAAGCGCCATTGGCTCGTCGTTTGCAAGCCTCAGACGCTTCAGGTTTATTACCTGGTCGCCTGCGTTAATGTGCAGGATTTCGGCTATATCAAGCGGCGCCGGCGTAAGTTTTAAAAGCAGCGTTTTGCTGCCGGGCTTAAGGCCGCGGGCGAACATGTCGTCCGTAAAGCTTGTGAGCTTGTTTAGCTTTTGGTCTAATTTAGGCGTACAGACAAAATTGCCCAGCCCTTTTTTACTGTAAATAAGCCCTTCGTTTTTAAGCGACTCGATGGCTCCGCGTACCGTCATCCTGCTTATTTGGAACTGGCTGCAGAACTCCCGCTCAGACGGGATTTTATCACCGGTACGCCAGACATTGCCGGCTATCTGCTGCTTTATATACTGTGTCAGCTGATAATATATTGGGATTATACTGTCTTTGTTTATTTTTTCTCCGTTACCGGCCACAGATGATGCATCCTTTCCGACTGCTTACACATATTAAAAAATATATAAACATAAACCTGTTTATTATATATCAGAAAAAAGCCAGTGTCAATGAATGTTTGCATTTTGTATAAGACGACCGGAAAAACTTGTAAGGCCGGTTTTACATAAGCATTGACAAAGCTTGTGAAAGGCCGTTTTTATCTATTGCTCCGGTTATTACGTCGGCCTGCTTTTTCAGTGCTTCATCGGCATTTCCCATTGCGACGCCAATTCCGGCGGTTTGAACCATTTGGATATCGTTGACATCGTCGCCTATGGCGGCGGCGTTTTCACGGTGCAAACCGTGCATATGTAAATACGTTATCATGCTCGTGCCTTTGTTTATCCCCGAGGCACTGTATTCGAGGAAATGCCTGCCGCGCAGCGCCAAAAATACCCCCGGGACGTTTGACAGCTTTTTTTCAAGCTGTGACTGTAACCGGCGGGTGCCGGCATACGCATTGAACTTAACGTATTTTTTTTGGGCTACAAGCTCCGGCCAGTCGCTGTCTTTTACATAGACCGGTTCATCCATAAGGTTTTCTGCGGCAAGCTCGGCGTGCGTTTTTTTTGTTCTTTCCATAAAAGGCTTTAATGCTTCGTCGGCATAGAAGTGGTTTGGTGTAGAGCAGCACTTTATTGCGTTTTGGTTACGGCATATTTCTATACACTCCGTAAGTGAATCCTTCGGCATCAGGTTTAAGACTTTGAATTTTTCACATTTGTCATCTGTTATGAAACCGCCGTTGCAGCCTATGACTGGAAGAACCAAGCCCGCCTTTTTTAATACGGCCTTTATTTCGGGGAAAATACGTCCGGAATTTATAACTATTTTTACATTGCTTTGCATTAATTCTTTTATAAGACGGACTGAGGTATCCGTAATCTTGCCGTGCGAGTCCATCAGCGTTCCGTCTATATCTATAAATACCGACTCAACATTCATTGCGGAACCTTCCCCTGGGGCTTACCGTTGTACATGCCGAGTATGGTAAGCTTTGCCTTTGGGATAGAGCCTGCGCTCATTGAAAATTCATCAAGGCCGAAAGCGAGCAGCCGGCTCATGGCCTCGGGTTTTGAGGCAAGCTCGCCGCACATGCCGCATGTTATGCCGTTTTCGTGGGCGGCGGCAATAGTCATACGTATCAGTTCCATTACAGCATTGTTCATAGGGTCGTAAATATATGAAACGCTTTGGTTCATACGGTCGGCGGCAAGGGTGTACTGGGTAAGGTCGTTTGTGCCTATGCTGAAAAAATCCGACTCTTTCGCAAGCTCGCCGGCTGTTATGGCCGCTGACGGAATTTCTACCATAATTCCGGTTGGTATTTTTTCATTAAATTTAATGTTTTTTGCTTTAAGCTCATCCATACATTCGCGCAGTATCTTTTTAGCAGCTTTAAGTTCTTCAGTTCCGCTTATCATGGGGAACATTATCCGCAAATCACCGAAAGCGGAAGCCCTGAGGATTGCGCGGAGCTGGGTTTTGAACATCTCAGGATATTTAAAGCAGAGCCGTATGGCCCTGCAGCCCAGGAACGGGTTATCTTCCTTAGGCAGCCTGAGGAACGGGACGTTTTTGTCTCCGCCTATATCGGCGGTGCGTATAATAACAGGACGCCCGCCCATTGCCTGCGCCGTCTTTTTATAAACTTCAAATTGCCCGTCTTCTGACGGCATGGAAGTTTTGTCTAAAAAAAGGAATTCCGTGCGGAAAAGCCCTATGCCTTCCGCGCCGTTTTCAAGCGCAGCCTCGGCTTCGGCAGGGGAGCCTATATTAGCGAATATGTTTATCCTGTGCCCCGAGGCGTCGACACAGTGCTTGTCTTTTACGGAAGCGTACAGAAGTTTTTGCTTTTTATCATTATCAATTTTAAGGTTATACTCGTCAAGTACTGCTTTGCCGGGGTTTACAAAGACCAACCCTTCGGTTCCGTCAATTATTACCGTGTCGCCGTCTTTGATTTTTTCTGTAGCGCCGTCTGCGCCTACTACCGCGGCAAGGCCCATTGAACGCGCCATTATCGCCGTATGGCATGTGCGGCCGCCGTTTTCAGTGACAAAAGCGAGCACGTTATTTTTGTCTATCTGTGCTGTGTCTGACGGTTTAAGCTCATGCGCGACAAGTATTGTTCCATACGGCAGGTTTGACAGGTTAAGCTCCTTTACACCGGCTATGTTTTTTGCTATGCGTTCGCCTACGTCCCTTATATCGGCCGAACGTTCTTTTATATAACTGTCATCAAAGGAGTCGAACTCATCCGCCATTTCGTTTGTAACGTCTGTTATCGCTTTTTGTGCTGCTGTGCCTTTACTTATCCTGTCGAGCGCAGGCTCCAGTATTTCAGGGTCTTTCAAAAAGGCGAGCTGGCTGCCGATAATCCCGGCGGCATCTTTTTTTCCGGAACTTTCTGCGGACTTTATAAGTTCACCTATATCATGGCTTGTTTTTTCAATAGCTGCTAAAAAGCGCTTTTTTTCTACTTCCACGCCAAAATTTGTTTCGGCATTTTTTAAATCCGGTTCTTTTTTCAGCACTGCACGACCGACAGCATATCCGGAAGAAGCCGGAATACCATTTATCATATCAGCGCCTCCTTTCAAGGGAAATCTGATTATTCTTCGCCGAACTTGCTTTCTATAAGGCCGACAAGGGCAGACATGGCCTTGTCTTCGTCCGGTCCGTCGCACTCTATGGTGACGGTGTCGCCCATCTGGATACGAAGCCTGAGGATCCGCGTAACTGATTTCGCCGAAGCCGCGCTGCCGCCTTTTTTAATATTTATGCCGCACGCGTATTTTGATGCTTCGGATACGAACAATGAAGCAGGACGGGCATGGATGCCTACTTTATTTAAAACTTTTACGCTTTTGCTTAACATAATTATACTCCCTTTTTATCTGTATCATTTTCGTTATTTCCATTTTGTACATCATATATTTTTTTGCCGCGGCAATAAACTTCTTTTATATCTGCGCCGTAGTCCATAACTATGAGGTCCGCGCGCTTTCCCGGCGTTATGCTGCCGGTCCTGTCCGCTATGCCCGCGGCTTTTGCCGGTACAAGTGAAGCGCAGCGTATGGCCTGCGCCAGGCTTATGTCTGCAAAACGTTCGGCGTTTTTAACGGCGTTTACCATTGTGAGGGTACTGCCGGCCATGGTGCCGTCGTCTTCGGTTACTTTACCGTTTTTAACGTGGACACTGCTGCCGCAGAAACTGTAGTCACCGTCGCCGCAGCCCATGGCGGGCATAGCATCCGTTATAAGGGCAATGAGGTTAGGATCCCGCGCCCTGAAAACCATTCTCACTATAGTTGGCACAACGTGCATGCCGTCACAGATAAGTTCCGTGTAAGCACTGCTGTCTATGGCGGCTCCCGCAATGCCCGGTTCGCGGTGGTGTATGCCGCGCATTGCGTTAAAAAGATGCGTAAAACAGTTTGCGCCGTTTTCAAGGCCGCGTATGGCGTCTTTTTCCAGGCCGTCGGAGTGGCCTATGGATACGCAGCCGCCGCGCATGAGGACGTGCCTGAAAAACCGGGCGGAACCTTCAAGCTCTGGCGCGGCTGTTATCCTTACCTTAAGGCTGCCAGCGGCGTCATGGAAAAGGTCGTACTCACTTGTGCTCGGCCGCCTTAAAAAAGAAGGGTCAAAAACACCTTTGCGCCTGCTGCTTACAAACGGCCCTTCGATATGTACGCCGTCTATGGAAGCGCCCTGCGGTTTTTGGGATGCCTTACGTACACGCTGTATTGCGTCCAATATGCTTTCAGTGTCCGCGGCAACAGTGGTGGGGAAGAAGGACGTCGTGCCGGTTGAGGCTAAAAAAACGGCAAGCCGGTTTATACTGTCGGCGTTCCCGTCCATTATATCGGTTTTTTTCGCGCCGTGTATGTGTATGTCTATAAATCCCGGCGACAGCAGATTTCCGTTAAGGTCGACTGTTTTACCTGAAACTTCACCGCTCCCCGCAGAGATAATGTTTTCACCGTTAATGGTTACGTTGCCCTTTTTTATGAGAAAATCGTCAGAAACATAGCTGCCGTTTATAAAAGTTAACATAATATCATATTGCTTTCTTTATTTAGTTCGTGCATTTTACCCCAATAACCCCGTCGTTACAGGCGGGGTACCGAGGAATTATAGTGATTCTTAAAACTATTAAAATAAAATGCGTTTTTACGGCTTGCGGTAGATCCTGTCGGCATACTTCATCTTAATCCTGTAGTTAAACTCATGCCCTCCGTCAACGTTTTCGCTCATGTATACAGGAGGGGTATAACCTTTTGAAAGCATGATTTCTATTGCCTCCAAGACAGCGCAGTTAAGGAGCAGCGCCGCAGCTATGGATGACGTGGCGCACACCTTTACAGGCAGGCCGGGCAGTTCTATGGCGGAGTCTCCTTCAGTGCCGCGGTTGTCGAGGATTACGTCAGCAAAGTCGTAAAGCTTTTTGCCGCTTGAGTGGCGTGAAGTCAGTTTTTTGGATACATCGTATGACGTGACGACTATAATTTTGCATCCGTGCTCCTTGGCGCACTGGGCGATCTCAATGGGCAGCGGGTTGCGGCCCGAGTTTGAGATGATTACGAAGCAGTCGTGCGGGTTTATGTCGGCTGTTTCCATAAGCTTTTTGCCGACGCCCTCTATGACTTCGTACTGGCCTTTTGCCTTATCTTCTATCACTTTGGCAGGGATGAGGCCGCCGGCGCGTCCGGCGATTTCAATGGCTGCCGCGTATGAGTGCCCGCTGCCGAACGCCTGTATGATGCCGCCTGACATAATGGAGTCCGCTATAACGGCGGCGGCATCTGAAATATTTTTTCTCTGTGTTGCTTTTATGTCGGCTATAAGTTCGTCTACTTTGTTAAAAAATATATCACTGCTCATTATAATATCCCTTTCAACATTAATATTGATGCCGATTTTACTTCTTTAGCATATTTATTTTCCTGACTTATATTTTTCCAACGCTTTTTCTATATGAGGCATAAGGTTGTTTGAACGCTCGTCCGGCACCATCATCGATGTGAGTTCAACTCCCATACTGTCAAGCTCCCTGAAGTTTTCAATATCCTCCGGCGTTACATTGACTGAATGTTTCACCGAAATTTTACCTTCCTTATAAGCCATATTCCCAACGTTTATATGCTTTATATCGACGCCGAGTTTTATGAGGTCAAGCGCATCCTTCGGAGTTTTCAGTATAAGCAGAACCCTTTCGGTGTTGTACCTTCCTGCGTTGATATTTGCAGCGGCCTTTTCTTTTGTAATGAGTGATGTGTGGACTCCGGCCGGCGCGGCCATTCTGAGTACCGCCTTTTGCATATCGTTCGCGGCAACTTCGTCGTTAGCTACCATAATGCGGTCTATGCGCAGAGCGTTGCTCCAGTTTGCGGCTACCTGACCATGGATAAGCCTGTCGTCGATCCTTACATGCACTATGCCTCCCATAGAAATCAGCTCCTTTTGACTATTTAAAATATATAGGAATTATGCACTGTACAAACGCAGGCGGCGGTAAGCTGCACAGTGCATATCCCTCTAAAAAACTATGCGAGTATCTTAAGGTTGTAAAGGACAATGGCCATGAGCATGACTATCCAGATAACCTTTACGGATGTCATTTTCTTCAGGCCTAAAAGCCAGTAAACAAGCGCTACGAGGCCTACAGGAACAAGTCCGGGCATTATTTTGTCGAGTATATCTGTCTGCAGCGACATCTTGACTTTTCCCATTTGGAAGACAACCGGCACGCTCGCGCTTACGACTGAAGTTATCAAAGCGCCGACGACCGTAAGGCCGAGGATGTTGGCGGCTGCGGTAAGGTTCCTGAGTGTACCGCCTATATTGCTTACGACTTTGACGCCCTGCCTGTAGCCGACGCCTATAAACCAGTAAGTCAGGAATATGCGCAGTACGTTGTAAATCATCCAAATGAACACGCCTGCGGAGACGCCGTCCTGCCCCATGTAAGCTGCTATGGAACCGAAAACGGTACCGGCTATAACTCCGAAGATAGTGTCGCCTACGCCGGCAAACGGGCCCATCAGGCCGGTCTTTATGCCGGTTATGGCTTCTTCGCTTTTAATGCCTTCTTTTTCCTCAACGGCTATGTCAACACCTAAAATGAGCGGCGCAAGGTACGGGTTGGTGTTAAAAAACTGGTTGTGGACTTTGAGGGCTTTTTTCATGTCTTCAGGTTTTTTATACAGTTTTTTAAGTACCGGAATCATTGAAAAACAGTACGGGAGACCCTGCATCCTTTCGTAGTTCCAGCCTAACTGTCCGCCTAAGAGCCAGCGGATAAATACGGACCGCAAGTCTTTTTTGGTTATTTTCTCAGGGCTGTAATCCATCTTAGTATTTTCCATATTATTCATCTCCCAACACCATATTCGTATTGTCGCCGTTTTCTTTATTTTCCAGCGAGCTGGAGGTAGAAACCGCGGGTGCTTTTTCCTTGGAGATTTTACTGTACTCAATCATAGCGAGCGCAAGGCCTATGATGGATACGCCAACCATTGAAACTTTGAGGTAAGAGGCAAGCACGAACCCTATGAGCAGATATGCGATGTATTTTTTTGTGGGAAGGAAACGGAGCAGTATGGCAATACCTACGACCGGAAGTATGCCGCCGGCTGTTTTAAGCCCGCCCATAAGCCAGTCCGGAAAATAATTTACTATGGAAGAAACTATTGTCGAACCGAAGATACAGGCCAAAAACGTCGGGATTGCACGCGAGAGCCCCCAGGGCAGCATGCCGAGGATGTTCATAAGCTCAATGCCTTTTATATTTCCTTCGTCAGCGTATTTGTCCGCGCGATGCTGGAAATATGTGTTTGAAAAACGTGCCAAAACGTCCAGCTGAACCATGAGCAGCCCTATAGGGACAGCAAGGCCGATGGCAAACTCGAGGCCTTTGCCCGAAAGGACGCCGAACACCGTGCCTATGAGGGCGGCGGTCATGTAGTCGGGGATCGAAGCGCCTCCGTAAGTACCTACGCCTAAGATCATTAACTGGAGCGTTGCGCCGACAGCAAGGCCGAGTGTAACGTTGCCCATTATAAGGCCTGCGAAAAATCCGGCTATGACAGGCTTTGACAAACCGAGGTCTACAAGAACTCCGCCGCCGCTCGTGGATTTTCTCAGTTTCCATGACATAGGCTTTAAGGCGTTAAGGTAGCTGCCGTGGTAGAGGTTGCAGTCAAAGTGGGTAAGGCTGCCGATGATACCTTCGTCGAAGATTCTTTTGCCCCTTATTATCGCTGGCAGGAAACGGTAAACGAGGGCAACCTGGTTTGTTATACGCTTTTCAGACATCAGCTTTGACATGGAGGATTCGCTTTCGTATGACCCTGTTAACGGCTTTTCACAGTAAATGTTTTTGTACCCACGGCCTATAAGTTTTTTAATCTCATCCTCATGTACGTAGTTAGGCGTGCATATGTCGGCAAAATCGGTGTTTTCTACGCGGTCCAAGTCGTTCGCCGAATTTTTAAAAAGATGTGCGGCGGGGGTGTCCGGACGGCTTGTAATGAGGTTTTGCAATACGACCATACGGTCGCTGTCAGGGTAGCACAGGGGGAGGGCGTTGTAGCCGGCGATGTGGACTTTGCCGATGAACCCGCTTCCGAAAAGCGTGAGAGTTTTTTTCTTCGTTTGTGGTCACCAACCTTTCATTTTATTATCGGCAGCCTGCCGTAACCTTATGCCGCTGAAGTATTTCCAGATGGAACGCCGTAAAGGCCGCCGCTGCCGCGCTAATTATTTTATGTATTTTTTGTGCAAAGAGAAGTATGGAAATGAATGGCATGATAGATATATAGCGCTAAGGCTATTGGTATGCTATCTATATGTTATGCTGTCTATACCACACTCATAAAAAACGCTGTAACTAAATCAAACAAATGCATTATAACAGTTAAGCAAGGCAATGTCAATATATATTATGCTTAATTATTGAATTTTTTATGGAAAAAGCGAACGAAACTTTACATAGGCACAAAAAACAGCAAAGACGCTGAAACCAATCAACAACGTCTTTGCTGTTTAATCCGTATTATAGATTACAATGCAGCATATGTCAATAGAAAATATAAAAAAGTTTTAAATTTATCATTCTAATTTTTTTCTGAAAATTGCGCCTTCCGCGACAGGCCGTTCGGTTTTCAGGCAGATGTTCATTTGCGCGTGGTTAGCCGACGCCACAGGCTCCCCGTTTTCATCTGTTATGCCTGACAGGCGCAGCATATACGGTTTTTTACCGGGTTCAAGCACGTCTGCGGTGTCGCCGTCGTAAAAACGGTTGCGCTGCGATAAAACGGCGGTTCCGTCAGCGCAGTGCGTGCATACGGCTATAACCTCGTACTTGCGCACGTAACCGCCGGTGCCGTACACCTGCCCCGGTTCGCCGCCAAAGTAAAACCCGGTGCTGTACTCCCTGTGACTGATTTTCTCAAGTTCCTCTGGTATCCATGAAGGCAGCGGGGAAGGGGCAAGGGGAATGGCATCTATTGCGTGCCTGTACGCGTTTGCCGTTACCGCGGTGTAATAAGACGACTTTGCGCGCCCTTCAATCTTAAAGCTGGTTATGCCAGCGCGCGCAAGCTCAGGCAAATGGTTAACCATGCATAAATCTTTTGAGTTAAGGATATAAGAACCAGTTTCGTTTTCATATATGGGCATGTACTGCCCGGGGCGTGTTTCTTCCATGAGCGCGTATTTCCACCTGCAGGGCTGCGCGCATTCGCCGCGGTTTGCGTCTCGGCCGGTAAGGTAGCTCGAGAGGAGGCAGCGGCCTGAAAATGAAACGCACATCGACCCGTGTACAAAGGCTTCAAGTTCGAGCTGCTTAGGCGTTTTAGCTCGTATCTCGGCTATCTCGTCGAGGCGAAGCTCGCGCGCGAGTACGACGCGTGAAGCACCAAGCTCGTAAAAGGCTTTTGCCGTTTCATAATTTACCACGCCTGCCTGCGTCGAAACGTGTATTTTTACTTTCGGCGCGTACTTTTGGGCCATGCGCATAATGCCAACGTCCGCTATTATAAACGCATCCGTACCTACGGACTGCGCGTATGTAAAAAAGTCCGGCAGGCGCTGAAGCTCACCGTTGTGCGCCAGGGTGTTGCAGGTAAGGTGTACCTTTACGCCGTTTTTATGTGCGTACTCAACCGCCTGCGCAAGGCCTTCGCGGCTGAAGTTCGGCGATGCCGACCTCATGCCGAATTCTTTGCCGGCGAGGTATACGGCGTTGGCGCCGAACCTTACGGCGGCTTCGAGCCGTTCGGCATCGCCTGCCGGAGAAAGCAGCTCCGGCAGGGCACAGCTATTTTTATGTCCTGAGTTTTTCATTGCATATCACCGCAATCCGGCTTTTTTAAGGTTGGCATTATGCTGCACAACCGTTGAGGCATAGTAAGCCTTCCCGTCTTTATCATGGCAAAAGTAGTAGTAATCGGTATCGGCCGGGTGGATGGCCGCGCTTATCGCTTCAAGCCCTGGGCTGCATATAGGCCCAGGAGGAAGCCCTTTTATGTTGTAGGTGTTGTATCTGCTTTTAAATGAGCTGCGGATACTTTTTGGCACAAGCGCAAGCGCCTTGTACGGGTAATAAATCGTTGGGTCCGAGGAAAGGTGCACAAGTACGCTGTCGTTGCTTGCAAGGCGGTTGCGGAAAACCGAAGAAACATTCATCATGTCGGTTTTGTCGGCGGCTTCTGACTGAATCATGGACGCTAAAGTCATCATTTGGTCAACGGTCATCCCGCTGCTCTCTGTTTCTTCGCGTATCTGCTTTGTAAGCTTTTTATTGCAGTTATCCAAAAGCTTATCGATGGCCTGCTCTGGCTTCTCGCCTTTATAAAACTCGTATGTATCGGGGAAAAGGTACCCTTCAAGCTTATAGTACCGTTCGGAAGCGTTGCTTATGTTTTTTATCATATCGTATTTTTTGTCAAAGTCGCTGCTGTTAAGGGCAGATAAGACGTCTTTTGCGGAACAGACGCCGTTTTTTTCAAATAAATCAGCTATCTCAATGGCGGTTAACCCTTCACGGAAAGTAAGCTTTACGGTAACTATACTGTTCTTCGAAGATTTTATAGTATTTATAATAGCCATATAATCCATGTCAAGCGAAATCTGGTAGTTGCCGCCGGCAAAAGTTGAAGGGGCTTTTGTAAGCTTGGAGTAAAGTTTAAAAAACTGTACGTCCTTGATAAGTCCCTTTTTATTTAGGGCCTGCGCGACCTGGTCAATATTTGAGTTTTCAGGGATATCCACCGTCACGCTGGTACTTTCACGCCCGACGGCAAGCATGTCGGTTATACCTGAAAGGAGGAAGCGCGACAGCAGCAGCGCCACAAGCAAAACCATAGAAAACCATACGAAACGGAAAAGGCATTTGTTTTTGCGGCCTTTTTCTTCGCTGCGTATTTTATGCGCCGCTTTTATGCGCTTGATTTCGTCAGGGGAAAATGTTCTGCGTTCCTGCGGCGGATTGTCATCCGGTGAAAAACGCCCGTTTTCTCTCATATCGTCGTACATGCGAGTCCTCCTGTTTTTTCCGGTGTAAGGCTAAAGGCTGCAGTTTATTCTTTTTACATACTTTTCAGTAATGATTATATTTACAGGCCTGTCGAAATGCCCGCGCGGTAATTCTTCACGCATGCACGAACAGTAACACAGGCCTATGGTGCTGCCGCCGAAGTCAGACAGGAACCTGTCGTAATAACCTTTGCCGTAGCCGAGACGGTACCCGTGCGTGTCAAAGCTCAGCCCGGGCACGAGGCAGACGCACGAAGCGGGCCGCCCCGGTACTTTTCTGCAGGCCTTTGGGTCAGGCTCAAGGACGCCGTAGCAGCCGCTTTTCAGCTGGTTTAAAGAATTAATTTCATAAAAATCCATTTTGCATATTTCAGGGATACATTTCGGCACGGCAACCCGCCTGGCGCTTTTGAGCATTTCCCTAATAATGCTTAGGGTATCTATCTCGTTGGGTTTGCTTACATAAGTGAAAATTATTTCAGCGTCCCTGTATTCGTCCGTTTGGAAGAAGCGCCTCTTTATCTCGCTGTCCATAAAGGCTTTAGCATCATAGGGTATTGCCTTTCTTGTTCCGCGTATCTGCAGGCGGAGGTCGCATTTATACTGCTTTATATTTTTTACATACATTGAATTTCTTTCCTGATTTTTTGCGATTTTTCTTTTCCGCCGAGGACTTCCACTATTTTAAGCGCAAAGTCAACGGCCACTCCGGCCCCTTTTCCCGTTATATATTTGCCGCTTACGCATACCGGGTCTTTAGAGATAACAGCGCCCTCGAGGCTGCTTTCGTAACCTGGGTAGCATATGGCCGTCTGGCCGTTTAAAAGCCCCATATGGCCTAAAACGGACGGGGCCGCGCATATGGCTGCCACGTACTTTCCGTTTTGCGCGCAGTAATTTATGCTTGCGCGGACGATGGGGGAGCGCTCAAGGTTTTTGGTACCGGCGGTACCGCCGGGGAGGATGACCATGTCCATGTCGTCGACGCTTATCTGTACGTCTGTTATGTCGGCGCTGACTTTTATGCCGTGTGAGCCTGCTACGGTTTGCCCGCCTATGCCGACGGTCTTAACGTCAAATCTGGCCCTCCTCAAAATATCCGCCGGAGCTGCGGCTTCAAGTTCTTCAAATCCTTCTGCAAGAAAAATATAAATCATAAAAAACCTCCTGAAAATGAATTTATACGCCGTGTAAAATCTTTTACGGAGCGTATCAAAGTTTTAGGTTAATCAAGGCCAAGGCCTAAATACGGCCTGTTAGGCGTAAATTTAAAACTGTTTATGCCGCAAAGGGGCTTTATCATGCCGAAAACGGACAATTCACCGTTCCCGGGGAAGATCATGCTGTCCGCCGGAAGCCTAAACATATAATTTTCAGCATTGGTTTTGTTAAGAACGGCCGCCCACAAAAGGGAGGCGGCTTCCGTGCTGTCTGCCATGGCTTCGCTTATAAGGCAGCTGCCGCCGCCTGCCGCCGAACAGACAGCATATGCGGTATTATCACCTGATTTTACGCAGATAAGCTTTTCACCGTAGATTTTCCCCATACCGGTGCAAAAGCTGAACATGGCGTCGCTCCACATGAGGGAGCCGGTGTTTGGCACAAGGCACAAGCGCCTGAGGCTATTTAAGCTGTGGCTGCCGCAAATTACATTAAACATTTTTCCTTGCGCGTGGCAGGCTGTTTGTTCCATTTTATCACGGCGGACTGTAAGCGTCCTTACTTTAAAGAATGATTTGTATCCTGATTTTTCGTAAAAACGGTAGAGGCTTTTCTGTGAGGGAAGCACTGCCGAGTACATGTCGCCGCGTTCCGCGCCGGCAGAGGCGGCGGCGGCGAGCAGTTCGGACATGTACCCGCGCCCGCGCATTTCGGGAAGTGTGCCGGCGGCAAAAATATAGTGTGCCTGAAGGTCGCCGCCGCCTGAAGCAAGCATTGCGGGGAGCATGTACAGACATGCCGCGGCATGGCCGCCGACTGTGTATACAAGGCAGTTTTCGGGTCTGAAACAGTTGTTAAGGAAGTAATTTGGAAAGCGTTTAGGCTCGTCAAAACATATCTGCCAGATATGTGCAAGCTCACGGCGCATGTCCCACTTTGCAAACTCAATCATTTTTATGCTCACATCCGCTTTGTTTAATGTAAACGGAGTACTTTTTAATTAAAAAGGCAGGATGGTACGAAAGCTTTGAACGCCGCAGGCCCTCAAGCCCGAGGTCTTCCTCGCGGTTAATATACTTGTACCCTGTAAGGTGTCTCAGAACAAATTCGTTGTTTATGACGGCGTATATGCCGTCATAGCCGTCAAGGCCCTTTTCAAAGTGTATAAGGTATGCGCCGCTGTTTATTTCTTCGCCTATGGTGAAAGCCGCAGGCTGCCCGTCAACCTTTATCAAGCCTCCGGCAAGGCCGAGCTTTTGGAAGTTTTGCAGTGCTTTGCGCAGCGCGCAGGTTTCGCTTTCAAAGCCGTTTTCATCCTTACAGCCGTGCTTTTTGCACCATTCGCGCGCTATAACGCGGCAGGAGTCAAGGTTGCCGTCATATAAATCCTCATATTCCCAGTCGTATTTGCGCCTAAACTGCGCCGCGTGGTTGCGTTTGCCGTGATATTTTCTGCCTGACAGGGCCGCAAGGTCGGCAGCGTTATAAACATAGTCGCTGTCGCTGCGGTCAAAGACAAAGTCAAACCTGCCGGGAAACATATCTTCAAGCCTGTTTTTGTCATCCTCCGAAACGCCGTACATCCTGAAAGGCACTTCTCTTTCGCCGGCATCATGTATGAGCGTTTCTATAATATCTTTTGTTATTTCACCGCCGCCGAAAGGCATTTTGTATGAGAAAGCGTTTTTATTTACACAGGCAAAAACAAAGTCGTTGTATTTAGCTATTTTAGTAGCAAAGGTATCTTTCCAAATGAACAGCGTGCCGAAAGTGAACTCGCTTGCTATTGTGCCTGTTTTCCTGAGGATGGGACGTAACCACCCGATATCTTCAAGGACAGGCGGCTTAAAGTCAATCATTTACATTCCCCTAAGATGATTTTTATTATTTCCGCATGTATTGCTGCGGCATCGCGCATTTTGCCTGACGAAACACAGTCTATGGACTGCCAGCCAAGGCGTTGTGCTGCGTAGGATGCGCTCTCGCGGCATGCGCAGAGGTAGGCGACGTCGCTTTCATGGATATCTTTTTTATTATTATCACCGTTATAACGTTTATTTAACAGTCCCTGCGAGATTCCGGGGTCAACGTCGAGGTAGAGGGTAAGGCCGGGCTCGGGCAGGCCGAGCTTTTTGTACTCGAAGTCGCACAGCCATGAGATAAACCCGTCCCACTCGCCTTTAGGCAGTTTTGCGAGCTGGTATATCATGTTTGAAGTTGTGTACCTGTCTGCAATTATAAGAGTGCCGTTTTTGTAGTCGCTGCGCCAGCGGCGGACGTAGCTTGCGTATCTGTCCACGGCAAAAAAAGAAGACGCCGCATAGGCGTTTACATCGCCGGGCTTTTTGCCGAACGCGCCTTCAAGGTACATCTTTACCGGCGCCGACGACGGTGAAGCGTAGTCGGGAAAAGACACAAGGCGAGACTTCACGCCGCGGCGCTGCAGCTCGTCAAACAGCATGGAAGTCTGCGTCGCCTTGCCGCTTCCGTCGAGCCCGTCGATAGTTATAAGGCGGTTCATGTTTGCGCTCCGTACCCGAGAAAACGTTTCCTTACTTCATCCGCTTTTCCGCACGACATTTTCCCCTCAGGGCATGCTCCGCGCAGGCACGGAGGGCCGGCTGTTTTGAAGATATCCGGCGCAGCCTCCTTAACAAGGCGCAGCATTTCGTCTGCCACGGCGCGTATTTCCCACTGCGCGCGCATACAGCAGCGCAGTGAAAAGAAGTGCATGAGGGAACGGGCGTCAAATGTGCAGATGAGTTTCGTTTCGCATGCGTTTGGCAAAACAAAACGGGCATCTTCGTTAGCTGCCTTTTCGGCGCTGCTGAGTGCCGCTTTTTCGCTTTTGCCTTCGGCTGTAAACTTTTCCCTGCGGTGTTCAAGGAGCAGCGCCCTAAGCTTTTTGTAATGGCGCGCGTCTTCTTCCATGGCCGCGGTAAACTCGGCTTTTGCCTCTGGTATTTCTTCTATTTCAGGCGGGATTACGTACTCAAAATCGGATTCCGACACGTAGCGCTGGCTTTTCACACTGTAGGATGCTATGCGGTGGCGTGTTATCTGCGCTAAAAACGACCGCGAAACACCCTCTATGCCAAAGGTGAAAACAGCGTGTTCCACGGGGCTTTCATGCCCCATGCTTTCGAGCATCGCTGTAAAGCGGGCGGTTTCCGCATCGGTAAGGCCATCCATAATGTTTTCTATGCCTGACGCGGAGTAGCAGAGCTTGGCGGATGCCGCTATAATTTTTTCAGGCTCAGGTGTATGCGCGAGTAAAACAACTTTTATTATAAACGCCTGCCTTTTCATATGCAATGATTTTCAAGTCGGACATATTATAACAAAAACAGGCGCGGATTTCAATAAGGATATTGTATACAGGCTGCGGTTTGTCTGCGAAATGTTTAGGCGTGATATGTGTGTACTTTCATTGTGCCAAAAAAGGTTTAACAACTACTGCTTTTGATATTGACAAGAACAGGAAAAGGTGTATATAATTAAAAAAGAGCTTGTATAGGCAAAATATTTCTTAATTGTAATATCAAATTATAATTATTACATTTATTTTTGAAAAGGAATGATTTGCGTGAGCAGTACGGATATATACGGCAGAATAGCCAGCCTGAAAAATAAAAGAAACGCAGTCATATTCGCGCATTATTACCAGCCGTGTGAAGTGCAGAAGGCTGCTGATATAGTGGGGGATTCTTTCCAGCTCGCTAAATACGCTGAAGAAGTGGAAAATGAAGTTATAGTTATGTGCGGAGTACGGTTTATGGCAGAAACGGCGAAAATTCTCAGCCCTGAAAAAACGGTACTGCTTCCTAAGCCGGATGCCGGATGCAGCATGGCTGATATGGTGACGCCGGCAGACGTCAGAAAACTGAGGCAGTTTTTCCCTAAAGCCGCCGTAATGTGCTACGTGAACACATCAGCGGCTGTCAAAGCGGAGTGTGATATTTGCTGCACTTCATCTTCAGCAGTTAAGGCGGCGGAATCTCTTAAACAAAGGCAGATAATTTTTTTGCCTGATAAAAATTTGGGTGGATATATAAGGGGAAAGGTGCCTGAAAAAGAGTTTATACTTTGGGACGGCTGTTGCCCAGTGCATAACTCTGTAACTGAAAAGGATTTTACCAATGCGAAAAACAGACATCCAGAAGCTGAGGTCCTCGTGCATCCTGAGTGTACTGAGGGCGTGCAGAAGATGGCTGATTTCGTTGGTAGCACATCTGAAATAATAAGCCGTATTTCCAGTTCAAATAATAAAGGCGGGTACATAATCGGCACAGAAGCAGGTGTTTACGAAAGGCTTCGTGAAATATATCCGGAAAAATCAATATACCAAGTTTCAAATGATATGGTGTGCGCAGACATGAAAAAAACAGGACTCCAGGATATAGTGTACACCCTCGAAACAGGAACATTTGAAATTAACCTGCCTGAGGATATACTTTTGCGTTCCCGCGCAAGCCTTGAAAAGATGATGGTAGCCTGCGGATGAAGGAGTAAAAATGCGAAGATATTTATTTAGCGGAGATGTTAAGTTTAATTCAACTATTACAACGGACGTGCTAATCGTAGGCAGTGGAATAGCGGGACTTTACGCGGCACTATGCCTTGACGGAAAACTTAAGTGTACTGTTCTTGCCAAAGAAGGAATAAAAGATTCCGACTCGTACCTTGCCCAAGGCGGGGTAGCGGCGGCGCTTTCTGCGGACGATACTCCCTGCCTACATTTCCAGGATACTTTGGAGGCAGGGGCAGGCCTATGTAATGAAGAGGCCGTGCGCGTGTTGGTAAAAGAGGGAATAACAGATATACAAAATTTATTGTCGCTCGGAGTGCCGTTCGACAGGAAGAGCAGCGGCCTTTTAGAGGCTGGGCTTGAGGGCGGCCACCACCGCAGGCGGATATTGCATGCGAAAGGAGATGCGACAGGAAGGGAGATAGTAAATGCGCTTTATGAAAAGGCAGCTTGTCAGGATAATATCACGTTTATGTTCGGCACGTTTTTTGTTGACATACTTAATGATGCGAAGGGCGTATGTGGGGCAGTAGTTTATAAAAACGGATTCCATTTACTATTGTGTCGCAGCATAATCATATGCACAGGTGGCATAGGCAGGCTTTACACCAGAACTACAAACGCAGAGGTGTCTACCTGTGACGGGCATGCTGCGGCGCTGCGCGCCGGAGCGCGCCTTAAGGATATGGAATTTGTGCAGTTCCATCCTACGGGGCTTTACAGCCAAGACGTTGAAAAACGTATTTTTTTAATTTCAGAAGCAGTACGCGGTGCGGGAGGCGTGTTGCGCGGGACAGACGGGAAACGATTTATGACAAAAATCCACCCAATGGCGGAGCTTGCGCCGAGGGACATAGTTGCAAGGGGTATAACAGATGAAATGGAAAAGACCGGATGCAGCTATGTTTCGCTTGACATAACATGTAAAAAAGCAGAAGAGCTTTCTGAGCGTTTTCCTACGATTTATGCCGAATGCAGACGACGGGGCATTGAAATTTCTAAGCAGTACATACCGGTATGCCCTGTACAGCATTATATGATGGGAGGCATAGCAGCCGGCATTAACGGTACGACTGACGTGAAAGGGCTGTATGCGTGCGGTGAGGCGGCATGCACGGGTGTGCATGGTGCGAACAGGCTCGCGTCCAATTCAATGTTGGAATGCCTTGTTTTTAGTAGGCGTACAGCGTGCAGCATAAATGGCAATAGGGCATTCGCGGACGTGGGCGCACCATTTGATACATACTTTAAGCTTAAACAGAAAGGCTGTGGCGTGGAGCCGGTGCCTGACGGTGTTTCTGCGCAGAATATCAAATCCCGCATAAATGCAGTAATGGGCAGCAGCTGTGGTGTAGTACGAAACTCAGACAGCATGCGTCAAGGATTATCAGAGCTGTTAAAAATAAAGAACACTTTGGAAAATGTGTGCCTGCCGGATAAGGATTGGATGGAAGCGTATAACATGGCGGCAGTTTCTTGTGAGATAGTAGGTTCGGCGTTTAAGCGAAGGGAAAGTATTGGTGCTCATTGCAGAAAGGATTGAAAGCATTGGATTTTAATACTGAAAAAATGATAAAGACAGCTCTTTGTGAAGATATGCCGTACGGTGATATCACGAGTGAAATCTGTGTTGCAGAGAAAAAACACGCAGACGGCTGTTTTATCGCAAACGAAAGCGGCATATTGTGCGGGACTGAGATATTATGCCGTACTTTTAATATAATAGACAGTTCGGTAACTGTATCGTTAAACGTGAAAGATGGAGAAAAAATACGAAAAGGAGAGGCTATCGCGGAAATTTCAGGCTCTGCGCGCGCTGTCCTTGCTGGTGAACGCACCGCGCTTAATTTTCTCCAGCATTTGTCCGGTATAGCAACTAAGACGTTTAAGGCCGTGGAAAGTGTTAAAGGTTTTGGAGTGAGCATTGCCGATACGCGGAAAACTGTCCCTGGTATGCGCATGCTCGAAAAATATGCCGTGACTACAGGCGGAGGCATAAATCACCGCTTTGGTCTTTCTGACGGAATACTTATAAAAGATAACCACATAGCTGCGGCAGGGGGAATCATTCCCGCTGTAAAAGCTGCGAAGCGCCGCGCTCCCCACACACTGAAAATAGAAGTAGAAACATCATGTATCAAAGAGGTGGAGGAAGCGCTTGAAGCCGGGGCGGATATTATAATGTTAGATAATATGACTGCGACACGGATGTATGAAGCCGTAAAGATAATCGGCAGGCGTGCTGTTACAGAGGCTTCCGGCTGCATTGATGAAAAAAGCCTTTTGGCGGCAGCAAAAACCGGAGTGGACATAATTTCAATAGGGGCACTTACACACTCCGCGCCTGCACTCGATATAAGCCTGAAGTTCAAAGTAGACAGCAACAAATAAAGAGCGGAAACCTTTGGGTATTGGAAATAAGTTCACTTGACAATAAAATGCTATTTGTATATAATATAATACAATAATATTGATTTTTATACTTGGAAAGGATATGAACCTGCTTGGACGACGCTCCCGGCCCTGAACGACGATATATAAACTTTAACGAGCCTGCGGCTCGTTTTACTTACTGTTACCACGCAGCAAAAGGCAATATTACGTTGCCTGTTTTGCTGTGTGCTTTTTTATTGCCATAGCATCCCTGCGGATGCGGACATTCCATTTAAAACGGAAGAATTAAACAAAAATGTTAGTATAGTCCAATGATTTTTAGGAGGTCATTTTTTTGTCTGACGGTCACTTATTCGGGCTGCTTTTATGGCAGCTTTTCTTCATCTTACTCAATGCGGTATTTGCGTGTGCGGAGATAGCGGTTGTCGCCATGAACGACAACAGGCTCTCGCAGCTCATAGATGCCGGCGACAGGCGCGCTTTAAAGCTGCAGAAACTGACTGAGCAGCCTTCGCGGTTTTTTGCGACCATACAGGTCGGCATTACACTTGTAAACCTGCTGAGCAGCGCCGTAGCGTCGGAAAGCTTCTCAGACAAACTGGCGGCATGGTTTACAGGCATGAAAGTACCGCCTTCGTTAGCCCACGTTTTGGCTATTGCCATAATTACAATTTTACTTACTTATTTTACCGTGCTGTTAGGCGAGCTGGTGCCTAAACGTATAGCTACTTCAAACCCTGAGCGCATAGCGCTCGGTATGTCCAAATTAATTTACGTACTGTCGAAAATTTTTGCTCCTGTCGTTTGGCTTTTTACAGTGTCGGCAAACGGCATACTGCGCTTAATCGGCATAGACCCCGATACTGAAAAAGATGAAAACGCGGAAGAGGAAATCCGTATGATTTTAGACTCTGACAAAAGCAAAGGCACCATACAGCCGGAAGAAAAAGACATGATACAAAATATCTTTGAGTTTGACGATATTTCCGCCGAAAAAATAATGACGCACAGGACGGAAGTCTACTTCCTGCGCCTTGACGAAACAGACGAACAGTGGGCGCATACCATAAGCGAGAGCAAGCATTCGATATACCCTGTCTGTACAGAAGGGCCTGACGACGTGATAGGCGTGCTTTATACAAAAGACTATTTCCGCCTTGGCGTTAGGAACCGTAAAGAAGTAATGTCTAAGGCCGTACATCCTGCTGTGTTTGTACCTGAAACCATACGGGCCGATGCCCTTTTCCATAAAATGAAACAGAGCCGCAACCATTTTGCCGTTTTAATTGACGAGTACGGAGGCACAAGCGGCATAATTACAATGAATGATCTGCTTGAGCAGCTGGTAGGGGAGTTTGACGACGACACTGGAGAACCTGTGCGCGCAAAAGCCGCCGTGCATGCTGGCATTAAAATATAACCTATAAAAAAGGTTCACACAGAGTAAAAACCGTGGCATACGTAGGCTAAAAGCTTACGTATGCCACGGCTTTCAGTATTAGCTGCAACTTAAAAGTCCATGCGCTTTTCAAGGTAGGCGACTATGTCTGAAACAGGCATGCGCTCCTGCTTCATGCTGTCGCGGTCACGCACCGTGCAGCAGCCGTCCGCCTCACTGTCAAAGTCGTAAGTAATGCAGAACGGGGTGCCTATTTCGTCCTGCCTGCGGTAGCGCTTGCCTATGGAACCGGCGTCGTCGTACGTTGCCATAAAATGCTTCGCAATGCGCGTATAAACCTCCTGGGCGCCTTCGTTAAGTTTTTTGCTGAGCGGCAGTACGGCTGCCTTGTACGGGGCGAGCGCAGGATGGAGATGCATGACTAAGCGCGTGTCGCCTTTGTCGAGCGTTTCCTCATCGTACGCATCGCAGAGGAACGCAAGAGCAACGCGGTCTGCGCCGAGCGACGGCTCAATTACGTAAGGCAGGTAGTGTTCTTTTGTATCTTGGTCGAAGTACTCAAGGCTTTTGCCGGAGTGTTCCTGATGCTTTGAAAGGTCGTAGTCGGTCCTGTCGGCTATGCCCCAAAGTTCCCCCCAGCCAAACGGGAAGAGGTACTCTATATCTGTCGTTGCCTTTGAGTAGAATGAAAGTTCTTTTTTGTCATGGTCACGCAGGCGTATGTTATGTTCGTCCATGCCAAGGTCAAGGAGCCATTTCTTGCAGAAATCCTTCCAGTAGTAGAACCACTCGAGGTCTGTGTCCGGCTTGCAGAAAAATTCAAGCTCCATCTGCTCAAACTCACGCGTGCGGAAAGTGAAGTTGCCAGGAGTTATTTCGTTGCGGAAGCTTTTGCCTATCTGCCCTATGCCGAAGGGGATTTTACGCCTTGTCGTGCGCTGCACATTGGCAAAATTTACAAAGATGCCCTGGGCTGTTTCAGGGCGGAGATATATTTCACTCTTTGCATCTTCCGTTACGCCCTGAAATGTCTTGAACATCAGGTTGAACTTACGTATGTCCGTAAAGTCGGATGCCCCGCATACGGGGCACTTTATGCCGTGCTCTTTAATGTAGGCCGACATCTGCTCGAACGACATACCGTTGGGGTTGCCGCCGTTATTTTCTATAAGGTCGTCGGCGCGATGCCTTGCCTTGCACGCCCTGCAGTCCATCAGCGGGTCTGAAAAGCCCCCTACGTGGCCTGAAGCGACCCAAACCTCTGGGTTCATAAGTATAGCCGCGTCAAGACCGACGTTGTAAGGGCTTTCCTGTATGAATTTTTTGCGCCAGGCGCTTTTTACGTTATTTTTAAATTCGACGCCGAGCGGACCGTAGTCCCATGTATTTGAAAGCCCGCCGTAAATTTCGGAGCCAGAGTACACAAACCCGCGGCTTTTGCAGAGAGATACGACCTTGTCCATAGTTTTTTCATTCGCTGTCATTACGTTTCCTCCGTATTCGCGGCCAAACGCCGCATTCTATTTTTTTCTGAAAATTATAAATTTACTAAGCGCATAGTTTATTATGACTACTATGACGTTGTCGAGTATTTTAGCCAAAAGCTCGTTCAATCCTGCTAATGTAATCATAAAGTAAAGGCACAGGTAGTCAACGCCGAGCGACAAAAGCCGTGCGCCGATAAAACCCGCAAGTTCACGCCAAAGGATACAGGCGTTAAAGCTTTTGCTTTTAAAAACGTAAAGCTTGTTTGTTATGAAAGCAAAAAGCACGGATAATATCCATGCCGCGGCATTTGAAGCGGGCCATGTCCAGCGCAGCAAGTGCAGGCAGACTGCAAACGCGGCGATATTTATAACGGTAGTCCCTATGCCGAAAACGATATAAAGTATCATCTCAGGTGAAGTAAAATAACGCCAGAGCCTTTTCAGTTTATTCAATCGCATACGCCGCCATTTTAACAATTATGTTATTAGTTTACCATTAAGCGGGCGTACTTTCAATAAAAATATATAATTTTAAAGCGGATTTATAGGTTCTAAAATACGAAAGGCTGTTTTTAACGTATATTTATTATTAAAAAGCATCCGATTAATATAAATTATGCTCTGTAAATCCGCTTTAGGTAATTATACTACCTTAAGCTTTTAAACTCAAACCGCGCTTCCGAAAGGATACGGCATGTTTTACTAATAGTAAGCCCCTTTTTTGAGCAGGAGTACGGCCATGAGGTAACAGCACACAAGAAAGAGTGAAAAATTCCACCCTGACCTTAAGAGAATTAAGAATGAATATGCCGCAAGCGGTACGAGGACAAAGAAGGATATCACCGCAACAATCTTTTGCGCGGTGTACGGTTTTGCTTTTATGCAAAGAAACGCATAGAGCGCCTGCCCGCCGTCAAGAGGCTCTATGGGCAATATATTAAAAACGAAAAACAGCACATTGGCCGCAAAAAAATAACGCGCGTTACATCCGCCCGTTATATAGGTTATTACTGCCGCGGCAAGGTTAGCCGCAGGGCCTGCGAGGGAGATGATGGCATCCCTGCCGTAAGTACGGCCTACCGTACACGGCTTTTGTATATCTATGCCAAATGCCGTAAAGCGTATCTCAGTCGGCATGCAGTTAAGTGCGCGCATTACCGCGAGATGCGCGCACTCGTGAAGTAAGGCCGCCGCCGCCCCTGCCGATGCCATGCCGCTTTTGTCGTTTAAAAGCAGTACGGCAAGCACGGCCAAAAAGAAGAAGCTTACGGAAACCGTACATCCGCCGAGCGTAAAGGTCATGTGCCAAGCGCTTTTGACGCGGGCGTCTGCCTGCTGGAGCTTGCTTCCTCTGAAGCCGCGGAACTGCCGCCCGCTGCTGACGACCATAAGTCCGTGACGGTATGCTTTATGTTTTTAGCCTGCTCGTCGGCTAAGACAGTGTCGTTGTACGCGTTTATGTACCATTCCTTCGCTTTGGTGTAGATGCTGCCGCCGTACGATTTAAGCAGCAATGCCGCGGCAAGTATTATGGCGCAGGCCGTGATCTGGATTACAGTCAGCAGGTGCACGCTTTCATTGCCGGAAGGTTTGTTTTTTCCGTGCTGTTTTCCGTTATTTACGTATCTGTCGGCCATTGTAAAATATCCTCCAATAATTTTGTGGTTTCGCTGCTTAAGGCCGCTTTGTGTTAAACGCCATTGTATTTATATGAAAAATTGGACAAATTAATTACCATATAAAACCCGCGCGCCTGTGTTTTTCGCAGGCGGAGAATGCGGCGCATATTTATGTTTAAAATCCCCGTTTAGGGAGAAATTAATAACAACTGATTTTACGGGGGATACGAATAGAATGGCGAAACGCGTTTCCGTCTTTTTCTGCATATTTATGGTGTTCATGTTTGTTACAGTGCTGCGCATTTTTGACGTTACCACAAGCACCGGGCTTGCCGAAACGGCTAAGGAGCAGCACAATATGAAAATCACCCTCGCTTCGACGAGGGGCACTGTCTACGACTGCAAGCTTGACGCGCTGGTAAGCAACGGAGCGGACGAGTACTATGCCGCGGTAACGCCCGGGGCAAGGAGCGCGGCTGCGCTCAGCACGGTTTTTTCAGGTGAAAAGATGGACGGCATATGTAAAATGCTTGAGCAGGGGAGTCCGTTCGCTGTAAAACTGCCGAGAAAAATTACGGCGGAAGGCATAGATGTTTTTACTGTGAAAAAGCGCTATGCTGAAAAGCAGCAGGCGGCGCACGTTATCGGGTACCTTAATTCTAACGGTGAGGGCGCCGCAGGCGTTGAGAGGGCATTTGACAGCCGGCTTACGGACAACCAGGGAAAAATATCGGTTGAATACAACGTTGATGCCGTAAACAACCTGCTTAAGGGCGAAGAAAGGAAGATAAACGACACGTCTTACCTTTCTAAAAGCGGAGTAGTCCTTACGCTTGACAAAACTATACAGGGGATTGCGGAAGATGCCGCCGACAAATATTTGACGAAAGGCGCCGTCATAGTTGCAAGGGTGCCCACATGTGAACTGCGCGCGGTTGTGAGCAGGCCTGATTTTTCTCCTGATAATGTTGCCGGTGTTTTAAGCAGCAGTGACGCGCCGCTTTTGAACCGCGCTTTTTCAGCTTACAGCGTTGGCTCGGTTTTTAAGCTTGTAACAGCCGCGTCAGCGCTGGAGAGCGGTGTTTCACCTGACTTTGAGTATACATGCACTGGTTCTGAAAACGTGGACGGCAGGGACTTCCACTGCTACAACGGCGAGTCGCACGGTAAAGAAAATATGGAAGAAGCCATAGCAAACTCGTGCAACACATACTTTATAAACCTTGCACAGCATATTGAAATATCCGTGCTTCTTAAAACTGCGAAATCGCTTGGTTTCGGCAGGACTTTTGAGCTTGCGCCGAATATGAACTCCGACGGTGGAGAACTGCCGTCCGCGGGTGAGCTTTCAGCTTCAGCACGCGCGCTTGCCAATTTTTCTTTCGGGCAGGGCAACTTAACGGCTACGCCGCTGCAGGTGACGGCAATGGTAAACGCTATTGCCTCCGGCGGGCAGTTTTACGAACCGAGCCTTTACGAGGGCTTTGTTAACGACAAACTCAAGTATACGGAAACGGCAGAAAAAAAGGAGGGGACAAAAGCCATAAGCGAAAAGACGGCAAAACTGCTTATGAAGTTTATGAAGGCTTCGGTAGAACATGGCACAAGTGTAAAGGCAAAGCCGGAGAAAGGCGGGGCAGGCGCTAAGACGGCGACGGCGCAGACCGGAAAATACGATGACGGGGTAGAAATAAACAATTCATGGATAACAGGCTTTTTTCCGTATGAAAATCCGCAGTATGTCATTACGGTCTTTTCGGAGGACGGCGTGAGCGGAGGGTCAAAATGCGGGCCGGCATTCAAGGCTATAGCAGACGGTATTTATAACTATGAAAACGGCGGTGAGGGCAGCAGCGCGCAAACAACGGATAATTGAACGCAAAAACGCGCCCGAGGGGCATTTAAAACCCCATGGCGCGTTTTTACCAGCTTAAAAATTTAGGCTCTATAATAAAAGTTGGGG
>DHNP01000039.1:0-51378 GCA_002409585.1 Ruminococcaceae bacterium UBA5413
GGCGTTTTGTCTTCAGGCTGAAATAAGACTACAAGCTAATGCTTGTAGTCTTATTTTTATCTCAAGAAGGAGGATTCAACTCATGGAAGACACAAAGAAAGCTGAGACACAGGCCCAAAGTACAAACACCGAAGCAAAGGCCGACACAGCGTCCACCCTCAAGGCAAAATACGGCGATGTTTACCGCGTTGGCATGACTGTCCCAATCGACGACGAACAGGAAAAAGACTATTCTTATTACTTCAAGCGTCCGTCCGTACCAAGCTATGACCGCTACCTCAAGACAGCCGCGCAAATCGGAATTACAAAAGCAAGCAAGACCTTCATGCTTGATGCGGTCGTCAGCGAAGACAAGGAACGCCTTTCCCACGACATGGAGGAAAACCCCGGGATCGCCATTACAATCGGAAACAAGCTTACCGAGATTCTCGGACTTACCAATACGGCAAATTTGACGAAGCTCTAAGAGCCAAGGTCGCGGAGATCAGAGAAAACGCAGTTGAAAGCGGACTCCTGGAAATTTACCGTTTCCTCCCTCCGTCCCTCTTAGAGAATTTTGACCCGGAACAAATTAGCGACATGGACACGTTCCTCGACTATGTGGCAAAGGCCCGGTACGTTCAGGAACTCGAGGAAAGTATTATCACCCGTGCCCTTGCAAATGCGTTTGAGGAATAAAAAAGAGCCGATCATTTGAAGATCGGCTCGTGCCCGGAAAGTTTTGCTTTGTAGAGTCTTGTTGCATTCCGCACTGTTCGGAAAAATTTTTCGTTTTTTAGCTCGGGATGTTTCCCTTTTGTATTTTGGCTTCCTACCCACAATGCGTAAGGAATAACATAAATGCCAAGCGGAACAAAAACGATGACGGAAATAATTGCTCCGGCACATAATCCAAACAAGAGAACATGCAATACAGTCAGTATAAAAACCAATATCTCCGCCTCCTTCTTTTTAGAATATCACAATGGGAGGTGAAAGGCAAGCATGAGCTTAGAGTCCGTATTTAAACTATCCCTCATTATGAACATGGTCGACCACCTCACAGGCCCGATGGCAAGCGTCTCGTCCAACGTTGGCGGCTCTGTTTCAAAGTTACAGGGCATGAACCAAACCCTCGGAAGCATGACTAAAACGGGCGCTGCAATGGCGGGAATCGGAGCGCAAATCACAGACGCGGCGCTCTCACCAGTAAAAGCAACCTTTGCAACGCGCGAAGCTCTCGGCGAACTTTCCTCCCTGGGTGTTAAAGACCTCGGGGCGATTGAAGGCGCGGCAAAGAGCTTTAGCGATCAATGGGCCGGAACGACTAAGTCCGACTTTATCAGCGCCGCCTATGACATTAAAAGCGGCATCGCCTCACTTTCTGACGAGGGCGTCGCACAAATGACCGAGCTCTCAGGTCTGACAGCGAAGGCGACAAAATCAACAATCGGAGAAATGACGTCCCTTTTTTCGACGGGCTACGGCATTTACAAAGATTATTACAGCGACATGAGCGATCTACAGTTCGGCGAGATGTTCTCGGCGGGTATCTCTCAATCGGTCAAACAATTCAAGACGACAGGTTCGGGCATGGCCCAGGCCATCGAAAACCTCGGAGCTTCGGCAACAAATTCCAATGTTCCACTGGAAGAACAGCTCTCCATTCTCGGAATGCTGCAAAGCACCATGAGCGGCTCCGAGGCGGGCACCAAGTATAAGGCTTTTCTGAGGTCGGCAGCTAAGGGCGGCGAGGAACTCGGACTCAAGTTCACAGACGCAAATAACCAACTTCTCAGTATGCCCGAGATACTCGACAAGCTCCGTGGCAAATTTGGAACTACTATGGATGCCGCCGAAAAAATGCAGCTTCAAAAGGCGTTCGGCGATACTGACGCAGTCTCCCTCATTGACCTCATGTATAACAAAACCGGCGACCTTCAAAAGAACATTGTCGGCATGTATGGCGCACTGGGGCAAGGTACAAAGGTCACAAAAGAGATGGCATCGGCAATGAATAAGACCGAACCGGAACGCTTTGAGGTATTAAAGCAACGCATTCACAATGTAGCGGAGACTATAGGAAACGGCTTACTTCCCACTATCAACCAATTTCTCAGTAAAGGCGACCATCCGCTGACAAAAGTCAGCGGATGGATAAGTAAGAACCAAGACCTCGTCCGGGTTATTATGCTCGTTGTCCTTGCAATCGGTGGGTTTTTGACCGTTGGGGGAACAACGATTGCCGTAGTTGGAGGCGTGGGGCTGGTCTTCACCAAGACGGCGGGGATGATAAAAGGGTTTGTCGGAGTTATCAAGGGCATACCGTCTGCACTTGAAACAATACAAATCATGGGCCTTTATGCGGGAGACGGTGTCAAAAAGGGGTTTTCCGTCATCAAGGCGGCAGGAAGCGGGGCAATATCTGGCATAAAAAATGTTGCTCTCAGCATTGCAAGCATGGCAAAAACCGCAGCAATCAGCGGCGCCACGGCCCTTAAAAATATGGCTCTCGGCCTTGTAAGTATGGCACGGCAAGCAATCACTACGGCAGTAACAGCAATGCCGGGACTTATTGCGTCGGTTTGGTCGTTTACCTCCGCACTTCTCGCAAACCCGATTACGTGGATTGTCGTAGGAATCGCGGCCCTTATTGCGGCAATCATTCTGCTCCGACAGAACTGGGGAACCGTAACGGCATTCCTTAATACCGCATGGAACGCAACTTGCAGTGCCGTCTCAGCAGGGATACAGTGGTTGTCAAATGGGTTTCAATCGTTCCTTACTTTCTTCCGCAACATAGGCACGGGCATAAAAGGCGGGCTCGATAATATCCGTCAGTTTTTCCAGGGCATCATCGACTGGATAAATGGGAAAATTGCATGGTTCGGGGAAGCTGGCAAGCGGCTAATCAGCACATTTGTTAATGGCATTAAATCGGTTGCTACGGCACCAATTAACGCAGTCAAAGGAATATTCGGTAAGATTGGAAACTTGTTTCCACACTCAGACGCCAAAGAGGGGCCACTTTCCACTCTGACACAATCCGGTCGAAAGACCATGACAACATATGCACATGGCGTCAAATTGGCAGAGGATGCACCCGCCGAAGCGATTGGAAAGGGACTCGGCAAATCAAAAGCGGCACTCACTCGCGAGCCAACCAAGAAAATTAAACTCAGCGGCAGCAAAAAGGAAGAAGACGAGGACGAGGACAAGAGCAGCAGCTCGAACGGCGCAAAGAACGTTATCATCAAAAAGCTGCTCATGCAGGTCGATCTAAAACAGATTAAGGACTTGCAGAAACTTCTCAAACTCCTCGGCGAGGTTGAGGATTACACCAACGGCAACGGCGACGAGGAAGACGACGACTCAGACGGAGACCTCACCGCCGCGCCGGAACCGGCATAAAGGAGGGAGGACGATCATGATATACGTCGAAGATCAGACAATCAAGCTCAACGGGGTCGTTCTCCCCGGCCTCGTTAAAAGTATCGAGGTCAAGGAGTCGGCGTCAATCGACGAGCAGAGCGTCGAAGGCAGCGCGTCCAAACCAAAACAGGCAACAGGCTATGAAGACGCCAAAGTCAATATTGAACTCATCATTGACGATACCCCAACACAAAACAAGTATCAGCGGCTCGCCACCGTCCGGGCTCTTTTCCGAAAGCCCGGTCAAAGCGTCCCGCAGCCTATACCGATCGTCAGTGAGGACACGGCAATTCACGGCGTCGATAAGGTTTTGTTTAAGGGAATCTCCCACAAGGCGGAAAGCAAAAGCGGGCAGCTCCCCGTTACCCTTGAATTTTGGGAATACGTTCCGCAGACGATTAAGACCACTAAAAAAAGCAGCAGCTCTAAAAAAAGCAGCAGTTCAAAGAAGAAAAAAAATACAAGCAGCGGCAAATCGGGCGGAACAATCACCTCAAGCTATAGCAGCTACCTTTCAAAGAACCGGGGCAAGTCACCCGCCGTGGATGACGCGAGCTCCTCGACTGCCTATAACCGCGTTTCACAAATGCCTTACTAAAGGAGGTCAGCAACATAGAAACGACGGAATTGTTTTACCCGCAGATTATAGCAAGAGCGGGCTCTTATTCATTCGACCAGGGCGTCCAGGCCGAGATTCATTCCTCTCAGGATTCATATTTTGATTGGGCAAAAATCCGCTTTACCGAAGAATATCAGCAAAAAATCGCGCTTACCCGAAAGGACACGGCCTCGATTGAACTCGGCTACAACGGCGTGTATGACGAAGCCTTCACGGGCTATGTGTCCCGCCCTTACAATTCGGGAGACAACGCCGACGAAATTACCCTCAAGGATGACATGCTGCTCCTCGAGGAGACCAAGATTAACAACACGTTTCTTGATACGACGCCGCAGGAAATGATTTCCTATTTTCTGGCACAAGCGGGCATCTCTAAAATGGTTCTTTCCTCTCGGAATTACCCGGAAAAAAAAAGAGTACCAATTCGGGAAATGTCGGCAGTTCAAGCAATCAACGCCGTACATGCGGCATGGAACATTAAGCAACGGTTTTTCTTCTCGGGAGGCGTGTTCTATTGGGGAAAGAAACCACAGCAAAAAAAGGTCTATACCTTCGAGTATGGGGTGAACATTCTAAACCTCGATAGAGTCGGGGGCGAGTGGGAACTCGAAACTATCTCCGCCCCGTTTGTAAAACACTCACACGAGATTGTTGTCAACCATCCGAAAGTAAGCGGAACTTTTGAAGTTAAAAAGGTTGTCTTCACCACCAACGACGACGGCTTCATCCGTACCTATATCACATTCTAAAAAGGAGGGAAAACCATGGGGAGCCTTGAACAGTTTACAAAGAATGTCATTGAAAAAGTCTTCTCGGAAAGCTATCCGCACCTCAAGCTCCCTGCCATTATTTATGCGACCGTCGCAGAAGCAAAGCAACTCACCGACACTTATCAAGTCGGCGATCTTGAGATAACGGACGAGGAAGGAGAACACACCTTCAAGGCTCATTGCTCGGCCTATTGGTATGAATACACGCTCAAAGTCCTCGACCGCTTCGGAAATATCGACAGCACTTTTCCGGAATATCCGGGAGTACGGTCAAAGCAACAAATCATGAAAGGGGCAACCGTCGCCGTTGGCCTTGCTTTTGGAGACGAGCCGATTATTCTCGGGGAGGCGGTTCTATGACAATGATGGGGCTTAACGACACCGACATCCGCCTCACCGACACATGGCAGCTTACCCGGGCGGCGGACGGAGACGCTCCCTTATGTTCCGGTCTTGATTGCGTCTATCAAAATATCGCGCTTGAGGCGGTCACACAAAAGGGCGATCTATTCTATGACGACGACTTCGGATGGAGTCTATACGACTTCATTCAAAGCGAGGACGACGACCTCGTTCGGCTTGAAATTGAGCAGCGAGCGAGGCTCGGACTGGAAAAAAGAGAAATTGTCCTCCCGGAAACTATCAAGATCAGCGTCAGTTATGACGACGGAGCCTTCCGGCTATATTGCTCCTGGCAGTTTGAGGGCAATAGTAACACACAGGAACTTAACATCGTTATTGACGCGGTCAGCGTGGAGGTGGTAAACGATGATTGACAAGGCAATACTCGACGAGATTCTCCCCGTCCCCGACCTTGACGAACTGAAGGAGGAGAAAATCGCGGAGCTGGAAGAAGAAGGCTTCGTTATTACGGGCTTTCATTCGGGCGGCATCTTCTACACGCTTCTTATGATTGTTCTCCGCATCAAAATTGAGTTTACCGAGTTGCTTAGAAGCGTATTAAACAGTATGTTTATATCTCACGCTACGAAAACGTGGCTTGACGTGAAGGCGGCGGACTATGCACAGAAACGCAAGAAAGCTCAGAAGACCCAGGGACTCGTTACCTTATCCCGAGAAACTCCGGGCGAGGCGGTCAAGATAGCAAAGGGGCAAGTGTTCAAGACCGTTAAAGACGTCAACGGCGAGGAGCTCCGCTTCTTTACCGTTGAGGCATCCGTCCTACAAAAAGGAGCCCTCTCGGTCGACGTTCCAATCGAAGCAGAAGCCGAAGGCTCACAGTATAACGTTCCAACCGGACAGATTACCCGAAGCCTTACCTACATTGCCGGGATAGACACAATCGACAACGGCAAAAACTGGATAACACGAGAGGGCAGCGACAAGGAAGACGACGACAGCTTTCGAGCTCGATGCCTTCGAGCATGGTCGGAGCGGGCGCAGCGAGCAACGGAAGACAGCTTTATCAATGCGGCGGAGAGCGTCACGGGAGTATTATTCGCACAAGCGGATTGCCAACACCCGCGCGGGCAGGGCACCGTCGATGTCATTGTAACGGGTACGGCGGGAGAAGCTACGGAGGGACTGCTTTCGGAAGTACGGACGGCGGTCGGCTCCATTGCCGGGCCATACGATAACATACTTGTAAAAAGCTCCGTTACCGTGGAGCAGGACATCGATGCCACAGTCACAATAGACGACGCGGGCCTTACAGACGACGAGGCCAAAGATAAAGTAACAGCAATTCTCACCGAGCTCCTTGCCGTTCGGAAGGGCCGCAAGCTCTATGAACTTACGCTCTCGGACATCAACCACACTATCAGAACTGGCCTTCCGGCTTCGTCAAATGTCCAGATTACAACGCCCGCCGCAGACGTAGCACTCAGCAAAGACAAGGTTATCACTCTCGGGGCCGTCAGCGTGACAGTACAGAGGGAGTGAGCGGATGAAACGGTTTGACACTTTCGGCGAGTATATGTTTGACCTTCTGCTCGGCCCTCTAAAACGTGGAAAGCAGTCGGTCAATCAGTTCCGAATTTTCTTTCGGGTTATCGGAAGGCTTTTCGACAGCATGAAACAAGATGTTTTCCGAGTGCGTGACGAGTCTAACGTCGCAAGCGCAAGCCCGGCTATGCTCCCCGTCCATGGGCAAGACTGCGACATGCCGAGGCTTGAGGGCGAAGACGCCGAAGCCTATAGAACACGGCTCTCAATGAAAGGACTTATTTCCGAGTGGGGCGGAACAAAGAAAGGCATCCTATATGCGCTCACCGCCCTCGGATACGACCAGAGCTATATTGAGCCGTTTGCTCTGCAAGACCCGGAACGATGGGCCGAGTTTATTGTCTTTCTCAAAGGCTCCAAGCAGAGCGGCGTCAATAATCTCGCGGTCATTGACTCTGAGGTTATGAAGGTCAAGGAAGGAAGCAGCCTTCCATCATACGGTCTGGACGCTGGAAACACAATTAACATTGCTTCAAAATTCGAGGCGGGAATGTCCGCATATCCGCGTTGCGGAGAAATTGCTTGCGGCGTCTTTCCCAACACTGCAAACACCGGATACCTCCTCGGCTCGGCACTTAAAGCAAACTCATCAAGCGGGCCGGGAGACGTCAGCTTCCCGGAAGTCGGCACGGTCGCGGCTTCAAATAAATTTTATCAGGCTTACGCTTTTGCCTCATATGCGGAACTGGATACCAACGCTAAACTCGGTTCCAGTGTGGACGGCGGAGTTAATCATTATCTCATTTGTTCTGAGAAAACCTACTTAGAAAGCGAGGGCAGCTAATGGCTAAGACATTATCAGATAAAGGCATCCAAAAGATCGGGCAGCGTTTTGTCGACTCTATCGACCATGCGGCCTACACCCTCAACGGACAGCCACAGACCATCGCACCGTTCCGCAGAATCGCGGACGGCAGCGCCGCAAAGGTTTATATTTACTTTGACGACACCGTCGTCGGGCAAGTAAAAGACGTGAAGCTTATCGACAGTGACGGCGACGTCGTGGCGAGCACAGACCGCGCCTTCACCAAAACAACGGGCAAGGGGCTATATGTAGCCTTTAAATACAACATTACAGAAACGGAGGTTGAAAGCGTTGAAAGCCTATGAAAAAGTCGGATGGCTCGACCATGTCGTCGACAACGACACGGGAGAGGTTATCCAGAAAGGAACGCCACTCAGTCAGACAAACCTCGGGAAAATGGACAATGGGATTTTTGAGGTAACGCAGACCACCATTGACCAAGAGGCCCAGATTGCCGACGCGCAAAAAGAAATCAAAGTCTTGAAAGACGCTACGCTGAACAACATGGTTAATAATGTGTTTCTCAAGAACTTTGATACCGTGGACAGTGTTGCAATCACGAGCGGCATTTATGACCCCGTGGCCCGCAAAATCTATGTATAGAGTAGCTTGCACATGCAAAGAAGCAAGCTGCATTATTGGACACTTGTTCGGAGAGCTTGAGCCCCTATGTGAGCATTGCGCCGATATGCCGGATGATAAGGTTACACTCATGACAGAAAACGGGCTTTTCCTTTTGGGAAAGGAACTCACTATTGAAGGTACAAGCGCCTTTTCCGGCAAGCGCGAACGAGTCAAACTCACCGAGTACGGGTTCGAGTTTGAAGGCAACATCGAGGAGGTTACTCAAATCCGGAAAGCGAGGTGCCTCTATTATGGAACCGTCCATACTTCAAAAGAAGGCTGAAATATTTCTCGCCGAGATTTACCCCTTGCTAAAAAACTTCCCCGTATCTGAGAAGTTTTGCTTATGCCAAGAAATAAAACAGGCGACTTACAGGGCTATCCGAAACACAATGATGTATTCTTCCATGAAGGCACCGAGCCGGATTAATTATTTGAGAGCGGTCGACGCCGATCTCAAGCTACTCCTTATCTTGTTTGGAATAGCACGAGACCAAAAATACATTACAAAGAAGAAAGCTCTCGAGTTACAGGAAAACATTTCAGAACTCGGACGTATTTGCGGCGGGCTTATGAAGGCATTCTACAGCCCGCCGAAAAAGTAACCTACTTATAGGGTTATCTCTGTTTGGCGTCGAACCGGGCGAACCGTGGGTACAATTCGGCCCGCAACTGGAATTACAACACGTCCTCGAATCGGAACGTGAACGTCGGGTTCCGCCCCGCCTTGTAGGTCATTTCGTCATTCACGGCTACGGCTTTGAGTGCGAGTCCTTGTTATACTTCAAGGGAGAGGTAATCCTCCACCATGCTAAAACGGGTGCAAACACATGAACAAGTCAGCAATGCCAAGCCGTTTCGCATTGAAAGGATGCCATTATGACGCTTTTTCCTAACAAGCCCGTACCGCCGATCGCTCCTCCGTCCAAGTATGAGGATGTCGTCGGCTACGATAGAATAGAAGCAGGATATAAAAAGGCCCTTCGCGGAAAGCGAAAATTCAAAAAAGAAGCCGTTCTCTATGACATGTGCCGAGAGCGCAACAATGTCTATCTCTGGCGTGAGCTCAGGCCAAACAAGCGGACACGGGAGATTAATTACAGACCGCACCCATATCACAGCACCATAATCCGGGAGCCAAAAGAAAGGCTTTTACACATTCCAAAGCTCAGGGACAAAATCGTGCAGCTTGTCATTCATCAAGAGTTGCAGAATCTTTTCCGCCCGGTATTCGTTGATCGATCATTCGCTTGTCAATATGGCAAAGGCACCATCCGGGCCGCGTTTAGCGTATATCATGACATGCGCGTCGCTCAGTGGAAATGGGGCGAAAAAGCGTTCGTCGTCAAAATAGACGTGAAGAAGTTCTTCTATAATATTGACCGAGCGATTCTCAAGCAACTCCTTCGCAAACGCATAAACAAGCTCAAGAAAAAGCACCCGGAGCTCCGGAAAGACTTCGACCAGTTTCTCGCGTTACTCGACATCGTCATTGATTCAAGCCCCGAGGGAGAGCGCGGAATACCGCTCGGGAATGTGAGTTCGCAGGACTTCGCAAATATTTATCTTAATGAAGTCGATCAGTTCTGCATCCGCTATCTCGGAATTAAATACTACACCCGGTATATGGATGACATTGTCTTTATCGCACCAACTCGTGAAAAGGCGCGAGAGTGGCTTTTGAAGGTTGTCAATTTCCTTAATGAGCGCCTTCATCTCAACACCAATGAAAAGACTAAGATTTACCCTTTGAGGCAGGGCGTCAATGCTTATGGCTTCAAAATTAGAACAACGCATCTTGAGCTCCGCACCGAATCAAAGCAGCGGGCAAAGAAACGTATTAAGAAGATGGACGAAAAGCTAAAGGCCGGGGAGCTCTCAAAGGAAGAAGCTATCCAGACTGTCCAGTCATGGCTCGGTTTCGCTCGATGGGCAAGCGCCTTTAACCTATGCCGGAAGATTTTCGCCCCGTACCCTTATATCAAAGTGGAAGGAGAAATGCAATTTGGCTCAGTATCTCGGAGTCGTCAAGCTCGGCGGCTTTTACAACAACGGTACAATCCTACCCCGGCCTACTAAACCATGGAGGCCGGATACGGAGCCGGTTAGCGGCATCGGTGCCGGAAACATCCCTCAGATGTCCGGCTCCATGTCAAACTACAGCATCGGAAACACACCTTCGTCGGATGCTAATAAACTTCAATGGGTCAAGATTGTCGACGGCGACAAGACGCTCCTTGTATGCGACCGCAACATCCTCGTTTCGGTCTCCTGGGACGACCTCAACACCCTCGGCTATGTAACGGGTAAGACAATCACCATTGACGGCGCAAAATACAAATGCCGCCTCCTGACAGGCGGCACGGGGCCCAGAAGCTCCGGAGACTGGTACTCGGGAGGAACGCCGACCAACAACGAATGGGATAGGTTCGTTACTCGAGAGGAAGTTATTACGGGTCTCCCGGCCCCGATCAGCTCCGACCTTGACAGCTCGCTTACTTCGTCAGATAAGAGCAGCACTCATAATCAGTTTTGGAATTGGTTCGGCTGCTATTCGTGGTGTCAAGAGACATACTCCGCAAATACGTCGGGCCGGGCGACCCGTGGGTGCTATTCGGCCCGCTACTGGGGTTACGACACGTCCTCGTATCGGAACGTGCGCGTCGGGTTCCGCCCCGTCCTTGAAATACTGAATACTGCTCCACTGATTTCTGACGAAGACCGCAACTTAGGGGATAAGACTTCCGACTTCGTGATTCAATATTCCGTTAATGACACCGATTCCGGCGACATCTTGACGGCGACCGAATCGCTCGATGGTCAAACAACAAAGTCATTTAATCCGACGCGAAACACGATTTACAGTATTTCCGTTCCGGCTTCCTCTTTGTCACTCGGAACGCATACGGTCAGCGTAACGGTTGATGACGGGCAAGGCGGAACAGCAGCAAGAACATGGACGTTTACCCGCGTCAACAGCACTCCGACAATCAGCGGGACGGATTCCAACCTCGGAGACAAAAACCTCGGTTTCACCTATGACTATACAGTAAACGACGCGGATAACGATACACTCACGGTCTCAGAAAAGCTCAATGATGAAGTGCTTCGCACCATCAACAACGCGCCCAAAAACGAGACACTTTCTTTAACGATTACGGCGGAAAAGCTCTACAGCCTTAGCCTTAATTCGGTTAATACACTTACAATTACGGTTTCAGACGGTAAGGGCGGCACGGCGTACAGACAGCTTACTTTTAAGCGTACAAACTCCGCGCCAACTATTTCCGGGCAGGATGTCGATCTCGGCAAACAGACGGGCAGCTTTGCGGAAAACTACACGGTCAGCGACGTTGAGGGCGACAACGTGGTTGTTACGGAATACGTCGACGACAAAGAAATCAGAAGCTATCAGGCAACGCTCGGGCAGGAATCCACTATTGAATTGTCTCGAAACAACTGGCTTGTTCTGGCAAATGGAAGCCATCAGCTCCGTGTCGAAGCCGTTGACGGAAACTTTGCGACTTCCGTGAGGGTCTGGAACTTTGAGAAAAGTGAGTCTGTCATCGCCTTCCAGTTTTCAGCTCCGGAAGAAACAGACGCCCAGGCGACCAAAATCCTTATTACTCCGACATGGTCGATTGAAGGGGCTACCGCAAAAATTGAGGCTTGTAACAACGCTTTCGACGCCGCCCCGACCTGGGAAGACATTACGGCAATGGTAGCCATTAACCGGGTTTTCAATTTTACCAACGGAACAAAAACGGCGGATAAGTGGGGCGTAAACGTCCGCTTCACTATCACAAAAAATGACGGATACGAGGGCGAGGTTTCTATATCCGGGTTTGGAGGCGCTTACGAATGAGCAACGTCAAATACCTTACTCCTAAGAAAGGCGTTTCAGAGATTGCCCGGGAACGGGCAGACCAGACAGAGGCACAGAACATTGACCTTTATGAGGCAGTCGCCGGACTCTATGAGACAATATCAGACCTTACACAACAAAACGCAGCTCTTGAAAAGCGCGTTACTACGTTAGAAGGAGGACAAAATAAATGAAAGTAAAGTCGTACATGATTCCCGTTTATGCTGTTTTGGTTAAGGCCGGAAAGAGAGAGGTTGAGAGCCTCCCGGAACCGTATGTTGTCCCGGTCGCTGAATATCTTGCCGCTCAGGAGGAAGGCACTCAGTCGGAAGGAACCAAAGCTCCCGACGAGAGCACTCAGAAGAACAGCAAGGACACTACTAAGTAAGGCAAGGCAAGGAGACAAGAAGGCCGGGAAAAGGCGTCTCAAGCGCCTCTCCCCGGAGCTATAAAAAGCTCGCCTCCTTGCATGACCTACTCCCTTAAGTGGGGCGGGCGATACAAAGAGGCGAGCCTCGGAAATGCTTCTAAGAAACAGCTTAATTTTTCTCATTTATGTTGTCTGAATTTCTCAAAAATCGTGTCGCGCTACACTTAACGACCCGAGGGCTATTATAGGTACCGTAAACCTTATGCTGGGGTATGATTTCAACGAAACGGATCAGGCTAAACTTGAAAAGACAAAGGCAAAGTTAATGGAACTGAAACCAAACGTGAAAGTCCTTGACAGCGATTCGCCTAAAAGCGAGCTTATAAGCGGGGAATGCGGCGCGGGGCTTATATATACCGGTGAAATAGCGCTTGCGCAGAAAGAGAACCCCGACATAGAAGCGGTTTTTCCTGAAGAAGGGGAATATTTCGGCATGGACTGCCTCTGTGTTACCAAGGGGAGCAATAATAAAGACAAGGCGGAAAAATTCCTCAACTTTATAATGAGGGATGACATAGGTAAGATGATCTCAAGTTCTTTCCCATACATTTCGCCTAACAGCGCCGCGGTAAAGCTTATGGGCAAGGACTATATAGACGACCCAGTAAGGAACGTACCTACTTCCGTCATATCAAAAGGCAAGTCGCCGCTTGACATAGGCAAAACGGTGGACACTTATAACGACATGTGGACTGACTTTACGAAGTAATAATTTTAACAGTTTCGGCTTTACTGCCGATATAATCAAAAAGGGGGTAATACAATGCAAAAGCTTGAGATAATCATAAGGCCCGATATGCTCGAAAAACTTAAGGAAATACTCAACAGGCACAATGCCGGAGGCATGACCGTAATGAGCGTGATGGGCTGCGGGAACCAGAAAGGCGACATAAACGAGTACAAGGGCATGAGGCTCAACATGAACCTTATCCCGAAAATAATGGCGATAGTAGTTGTAAAAGACGAGATAGTGGACGATATCCTTGTGGAGATACAAGAAAAGCTTTCGAGCGGCAAGGTCGGCGACGGCAAAGTCTTCGTCTGCGAAGTGCGGGAGGCAATGAGGATACGCACGGGGGAACGCGGTACGTCGGCCGTCTGATATAATTCCCGTCAGTTTAATATTTATTTTTATATTACCGGACAGGCAAAGGCGTCAGTTTGGACTGGCTCTTTGCCTGCCCGCGTTTTGTTTTAGGAAGTGATTTTATTGCCGACTGTAAAAAATATCGTCGAAGTAAGGCATGTAAACAAATATTTTGGTAAAAACCACGTTATAAAAGACCTGAACATGGAGATAAAAGAGGGTGAGTTCCTTTCCATACTCGGGCCTTCCGGATGCGGCAAGACTACGACACTCAGGATGATTGCGGGTTTTGAGCAGCAGTCCGACGGCGAGATAACGGTAGAAGGCGAAAGAGTGGAAGAAAAGGAGCCGTTTGACCGCAACGTCAATACGGTTTTCCAGAGCTACGCGCTTTTTCCACACATGGACGTTTACAACAATGTGGCGTTCGGGCTTAAAATGAAAAAACTGCCGAAAAGCGAAATAAAGAAAAAAGTGAGCGACATTTTGACGCTTGTACAGCTTGAAGGCTTTGAAAAACGCTACCCGTCGCAGCTCTCAGGCGGGCAGAAGCAAAGGGTAGCCATAGCCCGCGCCATAGTGAACAGGCCGCGCGTGCTGCTGCTCGACGAACCGCTCGGCGCGCTTGACCTTAAACTGCGCAAGCAGATGCAGCTTGAGTTAAAGCGCCTGCAGAAAAAACTCGGCATAACTTTTATTTATGTAACGCATGACCAGGAAGAAGCGATGACCATGAGCGACAGGATTGCCGTTATGAACGCGGGCGTTCTTGAGCAGCTCGGCCGTCCGGATGAAATTTACGCCGAACCGGAGTCAAAGTTCGTGGCGGACTTCATAGGCGAGTCCAACCTTTTCGACGCCGTCGTCTCGGGAGTCAACGGAGGCATTTACACTATGGAAGCCGAAACAGGCGCGCTTTTGGGAGCGGGGGGAGACTTCTGCATTAGGGAGCTTGTGTGTGCCTGCGTCAGGCCGGAAAAAACGAAGTTTTCACCGTCGCCTGTTGAGGGCTTCGGGCTTTGCGGCGTTGTAAGGGAAAACATAAACATAGGCACGCTCATAAAAAGCATAATTGTGCTGCAAAACGGCCATGAAATAAAGATTTCAACACTTTCGGGGGAGAAGTACCCCGAAAAAGGCAAAAATGTTTTTGTGTACTGGGACCCAAACGATGCGGTCATAATGAAAACCGTTTCCCAGGAAATACATTCCATGATAGAAAACGTTGATTTAGGCAGCTTTGTAAAAAAAGCGGGCAGCAGGGCAGGTTAGTGAGAGGTGGGATAATTTATGTCGATACAAAAAAAATATAACCTGAGAAATAAAATAATTCCCGTTGCGGTGACGGTTTCACCGGTAGCCGTTTGGCTCGTCCTCCTTATCGCCGTGCCTTTGCTGTATATTTTCATTATCAGTTTCTGCTCGACCGACGCCGAGCACAACATCGTCTTTTCATTTTCACTTGCAAATTACGCTAAGATGTTTGATCCGTCGCTTTTGACTATTTACGCTAATTCCCTTGCCATATCAGTGCTTACGACGGTTTTTTGCATACTCGTAGGCTACCCGTTCGCTTACATAATGGCCTTCAGCAGTCCGTTTAAAAAATCCATGATGATGGTTTTCCTTCTCCTACCTTTCTGGACCAACTCCATAATAAGACTTTACGGCTGGCGGACCATCATAGGCCGGAACGGGTACATAAACCTGGCACTGGAAAAACTCGGCGTCATTTCATCTCCGTTTACCATGCTTTACACACGCGGAGCGGTGGTGCTCGGCATGGTGTACACGCTGCTCCCTTTTATGATACTGCCCATACACACAGTCATAGACAAACTTGACAGGAGCTACCTTGAGGCGGCAAGCGACCTTGGAGCAAAGCCGGTAAAAAGTTTTCTGCACATAACGCTCCCTTTGACCATGCCGGGCATTTTTGCCGGTACGATAATGGTATTCATACCGTCGCTCGCGTACTTTTTTGTTTCGGATATATTGGGCGGCGGCAAAAACCAGCTTATAGGCAACGTTATAGAGCGCCAGTTTAAGGAAGCGTTTAACTGGCCGTTTGGGGCGGCGCTTTCAATACTTCTGATTTTAATTACGCTGCTGCTTGTCAAAGCGTACATGAAAACCGGCGGCAGCCTTGAAGAGCTTGGGGGAGTGTGAGATGAAGCTTAAAAGGAAAAGTAAGCAAAAGCTTAAAAAACGTGCGGGTACTGTTTACACCGCGCTGGTATTCATATTCCTGTATATGCCGATTATGATAATAATTCTGTTTTCGTTCAATACTTCGGAGCGCAACGTCGTTTTCGAAGGCTTCACTACAAAATGGTACGGGATAATGGTACAGAACTCCGCACTGCTTTACGCGTTCAAAAATACGCTCACGGTGGGCTTTTGGAGTACGCTTATCTCCGCGGCTATAGGCACGCTGGCGGCCGTTGGGATGTACCGCTACAGGTTCCACGGCAGAAACCTTATAGATATGCTGCTTTACATACCGGTTGTAATACCGGAAATAGTCCTCGGCATTTCACTGCTTTCAATGTTTTCGCTCTGCCACGTTTCACTCGGCCTTGCAAGCCTTGTGGCGGCTCACGTCACGTTCTGCATACCGTTCGTCGTTTTTACCGTGCGCGCGAGGCTTTCAGGTTATGACAACTCTATTGAAGAAGCGGCAATGGACCTTGGGGCCAACAGAAGGCAGGTCTTTTTCAGGATAACCGTACCTGTTATATCTCCGGGCATCATTTCAGGCGCTGCGCTTGCGTTTACGCTTTCCGTAGACGATATAATCATAAGCTTTTTTACAACCGGCCCCAAAAGCACGACTTTTCCGCTTAAAGCAATGGAACTTGTAAGGACCGGCATAACGCCTGACGTTTATGCCCTTTCCACCATAGTTATCACAGTGACTTTTTCGGTAGTGCTTACAGTGCAGACGGTACTTTATAAAAAGAATAAAAAGCTTAACGAATCATAGGAGGGTAAAGATGAAAATATTTAAAAAAGCGGCGGCGGTAGCTGTTTCATCTGCGCTGTGCCTGCTTACGCTCGCCGCGTGCTCCGGAGCCGGCAAAAGTGCGCAGTCTGCATCCAGAACTCAAAAATCTTCCGGCGAACTGAACCTGTTTATTTGGACGGAATACATACCGCAGAGCGTAATTGACGACTTTACCAAACAGACAGGCATTGAGGTTAACGTTTCAACATACTCGACAAACGAGGATATGCTTGCGAAAGTCAAGGCGAGCAACAGCGGCATATACGACATAGTCGTCCCAAGCGACTACATGGTAAAAATGATGGCGGACCAAGGCCTGCTGCAGAAGCTCGACAAAAGCAAGCTTACAAACCTGTCAAACATAGATACGGCCTATATGGACAAAGATTTCGATAAAGGCAATAATTATTCGGTCCCGTACCTCGGCGGCGTTGCGGCGCTGTGCATCAACAAATCCGAGGTAAAGGAGAAGATAACATCTTTTAAGCAAGTGCTTGACCCCAAGTACAGCGACTCCGTCGTCGCGCTCGACGATTTCAGGGCGGTCATAGGCATGACGGCAAAGAGCCTCGGTTATTCTTTGAGTACGACGGACGACGGCCAGCTTGCCAAAGTAAAGGAGCAGCTCGCAAAACTGAAACCCAACATTAAAGCACTTGACAGCGACTCGCCTAAAACTTCAATGATAAACGGCGAAACAAGCATAGGGTTTATGTGGAACGGCGAGATAGCGCTCTGCATGCAGGAAAGCGATGACTTTGATGTGGTTTTCCCAAGCGAGGGATGTTACATTTTCCTTGACAATATGTGCGTGCTTAAAGGCGCCGAAAATTACGGCAGCGCCATGAAATTTATAAATTACATTTTGGAGGCAAAAACGGAAAAGGCGATATTGGGCGAATTTCCGTACTTAAGCCCAAACAAGGCCGCAATAGCGCTTATGCCTGAAAGTTACAGAAACAACAAGGCTTCCAACGTGCCTAAGGGCGTAGTTGAAAAAAGCGAATACGTCAAAGATATAGGCTCGGCGGTATAAAAGTACGACGATATGTGGACAGACTTTACAAAATGACGGGAGGAAGATACTTATGACGACAGGGCAAATGTATATCGGCGGCAAGTGGACCGGAAGCATTTCAGGCGAGACAAGGGAGATAATATGCCCGTCAGACGGCAGGATAATAGCAAAGGTGGCCGAGGGCTCCGCGGAAGATGTGCGCAGAGCCGTCAAAGAAGCGCGGAAAGCTTTCGACAGCGGATGCTGGAGCAAAGCGCCGGTTCTTGAAAGGCGTGATTTCCTTAATAAAACCGCCGATATGATAGACGGCTGTTCCGACATGCTAATGCGCCTCGAAACGCTGAACACCGGCAAACCTTTCCGTGACAGCGCCGGCGATATAGCGGATGCGGCGAACTGTTTCAGGTACTATGCGGGACTTATAAACAAACCTACGGGGCAGGTCTTTGAGGTGCCGGACCCTAATATGCAGACCATGGTTGTCCGTGAGCCTGTAGGCGTCTGCGGCCAGATAGTCCCGTGGAACTACCCGCTCTTGATGGCGGCGTGGAAGCTCGCTCCGGCTTTGGCCGCGGGCAACACGGTAGTCTTTAAGCCTGCGGAGATAACGCCGCTTACGGCGATAAAGCTTTTTGAAATGTTTGAAAAAGCCGGCCTGCCCGCGGGCGTTGCGAATTTGGTGCTCGGCAGCGGAGCTGAAGCCGGCCATGAGATAGCCGTAAACCATGGGATAGACAAGGTGGCTTTTACGGGCGGAACCAAAACAGGACGGAGCATAATGCAGGCGGCAACTGAAAATATCAAAAACATATCGCTTGAGCTGGGCGGAAAGTCGCCGTGCATAGTTTTTGACGACTACGATATGGAGTCGGCTGTGGAGTGGGCCATGTTTGCCATTTTCGCTAACCAGGGCGAAGTATGCTCCGCCGGTTCGCGCCTTATACTTCAGGACACGATATACGACAAATTTTTAAAGCGCCTTGCGGAACGTACAAAAAAGATAAAAGTCGCGCGCGGCGAAACGGATGGCTGTGAAATGGGGCCTGTTATAAGCGAAACGCAGATGGAAAAGGTCCTGTCGTACATTGAAAAAGGCAAAAAAGAGGGGGCGCGCTTACTCTGCGGCGGCTGCCGCATGACTGACGGCGACTATGCGAAGGGCTTCTTTGTTGCACCGACTGTTTTTGCCGACTGCACGCCTGGCATGAGCATTGTCCGCGATGAGATTTTCGGTCCGGTACTCGCGGTGCAGAAGTTTCATACGGAGGAAGAGGCCGTCGCCCTTGCAAACGATACTCCGTACGGGCTTGCGGGCGGCGTTATAACTAAAGATATCTCACGCGCCATACGCGTTGTAAAAGCCCTTCGCGCCGGCATAACGTGGGTAAACTGCTACAACCCGACCTTTAACGAAGCGCCGTGGGGAGGCTACAAGCAAAGCGGCATCGGCCGTGAGCTGGGTACTTTCGGCCTTGAAGAATACACTGAGGTTAAACAGATAAACATCAACCTGTCCGGCGGCGGGGTAGACTGGTTTGCGGATTGAACGCAGGCCGGCGCTCCATGCGGAGGAAGTCTTTTAATTAAGGTATCAAATAATTTACAATATTATAAGTCTGAGAAAGGATTTGTTAGAATGAGTTCGCAAAAAGCTCTCGAAATTGTTGATAAGGTCTTAGGTTATGTTGATAAGGATGCACTTACAGACACGGACAAAAAAGAAATAGTACAGGACAGCATAGACAATTACAACACGTACATAAACCCCGGATGGTTAAAGTACCGTAAATCCGTTTCCACGAACGCGGCGTTTGTAGAGTGGGAGGACCACGACTCGTACTTTACCGATGTGTACGGTGAAGAATTCATAGACTGCCTCGGCGGCTTCGGCATTTACACTTTCGGCCACAGGAACCCGGAAATTCTAAGGCACGTAGAGGCGCAGCTTAACAGGCAGGCGCTTCACAGCCAGGAACTGCTCGACCCACTGCGCGGGTACCTTGCGAAGGCCCTTTCCGAGATAACCCCGGGCGACTTAAGCTACTGCTTTTTCACGAACGGCGGGGCGGAGGCCGTGGAAATGGCACTCAAGCTCGCGCGTATAGCAAGCGGCGGCAGATGGTTTGTTTCGGCCGTGGGCGGTTTTCACGGGAAGTCCATGGGGGCTATTTCCGTAGGCGGCAAAGCAACTTACCGTGTGCCGTACCTGCCTATGGTACAGCAGGTGACGCACGTAACTTACGGCGATGCAGACGACCTGCGCCGCACCCTTTCAAAACTGCAGGCCGTAGGCGAAAGCGTCGCTGCCGTTATACTGGAACCTATCCAGGGCGAGGCAGGCGTTATAGTCCCTCCGGCGGGGTACCTTACGGAAGTGCGAAAAATATGCGACGAGTTCGGCGTTTTCCTTATACTTGACGAAATCCAGACCGGCATGGGCAGGACGGGTTCTTATTTTCGCTGCCTTTCTGAAAACGTCACGCCGGACATAATGACTTACGGCAAAGCTTTCGGCGGCGGCATCATGCCCATAACCGGCATAATCGCGCGGCCTAAGCTTTGGGTGGAGCCGCTTAAGGAGAACCCGTGGCTTTTGGGTTCGCCTACGTTCGGCGGCAACCCGCTTGCCTGCTCTGCGGCGCTCGGCGCCATTCAGTATATGGTTAAGCATGACGTACCGAAGCTGTGCAGGGAAAAAGGCGAATTCCTTATAGGCGGCCTTAAAAAGCTTGCGGCAGAGTACCCGACCGTCATACAGGAGGTACGCGGCGCCGGGCTTATGATAGGCGTCGAATTTTACAAGTCTGAGTACGGGTACAGTGTGGCCAAAGCCCTTTTCGCGCGCCGCGTTATGACAGCCGGCACGCTCAACAACTCAAAAACTATACGTTTTGAGCCTGCCGCCGTAACAAGCTATGAGGACTTTAAAAAGGTTCTGCGGTTTATGGACGAAGCGCTCGCCGATACTAAAAAAGAGTTCGGCATTTGAAGCGGCCGGTACTGAAAATATATGAAACCTTTTTGCAGCCGGCGGCATGTCTGCCGGCGTAGATAAACATAAAATTAAAAAAGGAAGCTTTATTATGTTAAGAGATGCTTTACCGAAAATAATTACCCCATTGCCGGGGCCGAAGGCAAAAGCCGTAATCGGGCGTAGGGCGAAAGCCGTGCCGTCGGTGATACGCTGCGGCTACCCATGCGTTATAAAACGCGGCGAAGGGGCTATGGTTGAGGATGTGGACGGCAACGTTTTCCTCGACTGGGTAGGCGGCGTAGGCGTGCTGAACATAGGCTACTCGCAGCCTGAGGTAGTGGCGGCCGTAAAGGAACAGGCGGACAGGTACTTTCACGCAATGTTTAACATTGTCACGCACGAAGGTTACGTGAGCCTTGCCGAAAAGCTTAACGAAATAATGCCGGTAAAAGGCAAAGTAAGAAATACAATGTTTGCTAACTCAGGCGCGGAAGCCGATGAAAACGCGGTGAAAATCGCGAAATCGTACACTAAACGGCCAAACATAATCGTTTTTTCAGGCGCGTTCCACGGCAGGACGCTTCTTACTATGACGATGACGTCGAAAAAATCGTATTCGTACGGCCTCGGCCCTTACCCCGACGGCGTGTACCGTGCGGAGTACCCGAACCTTTACCGTGCCCCTAAAGGCTACACGCGTGAAGAAGCTGTAAACTATTACCTTGAAAAATTAAACCGTGTCTTTGAGGAGGCTTCGCCTGCTGAGTTTGTCGCGGCAATCGTAGCCGAGCCGGTTCAGGGCGAGGGTGGTTTTGTTCCCGCGCCGATAGAGTGGGTAAAAGCCGTGAGAAAGCTTTGCGACGAAAAAGGAATACTTTTGATAGCCGACGAAGTACAGACGGGTTTCGGCAGGTCGGGAAAAATGTTCGTCTCAAACTATTGGGAGGAAGCCGGCTGCGCGCCGGACATAATCGCCGCGGCTAAATCCATCGCGGGCGGCGTTCCGCTCAGCGCAGTAACGGCAAGAAAAGAAATTTTTGACGGCGTAACCCCCGGCGTCATAGGCGGGACGTTCGGCGGCAACGCGCTTGCATGCGCCGCGGCGCTCAAAGTGCTTGAGATAATGAAAAGGGATAACCTCTGCGGCCGCTCGCTTGAGATAGCCGGCAAGTGCCGTTCTGTTTTCCTTTCATGGAAAGATAAGTATGAAGAGGTAGGGGACGTGCGCGGCGTAGGCTGCATGATGGGCATAGAGTTTGTTAAGGATAAGGGGACGAAGGAACCTTACCCTGAGCTTGTTAAAAATATAATAAACGAAGCGGCGCTGCACGGCCTCCTTATTGAGAATGCCGGTACGTACGACAATGTTATACGTTTTCTCTGCCCTCTTGTCGTTACCGATGCCCAGCTTGACAGCGGGCTTAACATACTTGAAAACGCCATAAAGTCATCTGCCGCGAAGCTGAAAAAATAACCCGTTCCAAAGCCATGCGCCCGCTTGCGGAATCTGCCGGAAGCGGGCGCGGTTAATTTTTATACTCCGGCACCTTAAATAAATTCATAAGGCGGCTCTGAGAGTGGTACAGGCCGCGGGGCTTGGGACGGCGGCGTTCGGGCCTTAGTGGTATATACATGCTGGATAAATAAAGAATACTTTGTTTTAACTTTTTAAGTTAAAGGCCTGACGGCTAAAATAAAAATTATTAATCGAAAGGGCAAAAAAGTATTTACCTGCTGCTTTTGTTATGGTAGAGTATTGGCGGTTGATGAAACACAGGATACGTTGACGGGTACTGAAGTTTGCGGCAACTGTAAAATAAGCGAAAGCGGGGCGCAATAAATGGGTGAAAGAATTGAATATGACTCGGTTGGGAGCATTGGGGTTCCTGAAGACGCGTATTACGGCATACAGTCGCTGCGTGCGTTCAGGAACTTTCATATTACCGGAAGGACTTTAAGCAGTGAATTTATCGTTTCGCTCGCCCAGATTAAAAAGGCGGCGGCGGTAACAAATTATGAGTGCGGCAATATTGATTATGTATTGTCAAAGGCCATAGTAAAAGCCTGTGATGAAATAATAAACGGACGCTTCCACGGGCAGTTTATAGTGGACCCCATACAGGGCGGCGCGGGCACGTCGGCAAACATGAACGCAAACGAGGTCATAGCAAACCGCGCGTGCGAACTGCTCGGTGGCGCAAAAGGCTCTTATGTGCCTGTACACCCTAACGACCACGTAAATATGTCGCAGTCTACAAATGACGTTTTTCCCACGGCAGGCAAGCTCACGGCGCTGAAGCTTATACCGGAACTCGTCTTTAAGCTTAAGAGGCTTGCAAATGCTCTCGACGGGAAGTCGCGCGAGTTTGCCGCGGTAGTGAAAATGGGCCGCACGCAGCTGCAGGACGCAGTGCCCATAAGCCTTGGACAGGAGTTTGCCGCTTTTTCATGCGCTGTGAAACGAGACGCAAAAAGGCTCGTAAAAGTTACGGATGAACTAAGGACGGTCAATATGGGCGGAACAGCCGTCGGGACTTCGGTTAACGCTTCACCGGAGTACGTCGCCGGTATAGCGGAGAACCTCAGCAGTGTAGCGGGAACGGAGGTAGTACAGGCGGAAAACCTTATTGACTGCACGCAGAACCTCGACTGCTTTGCCTTTGTATCGGGAGCGCTGAAAACATGCGCCGTAAACCTTTCGAAAATATCAAACGACCTCAGGCTCCTTTCGAGCGGCCCAAGGACAGGGATAATGGAAATTGCCCTGCCGGCTGTGCAGAACGGCTCGTCCATAATGCCCGGCAAGGTCAACCCCGTTATACCCGAAGTGGTCACGCAGGCCGCGTTCAACGTCATAGGCAACGACTGTACGGTTGCTTTGGCGGCGGAAGCAGGGCAGATGGAGCTTAATGCGTTTGAACCGGTCCTTTTTTACAAAGTGTTCGAGTCCATAAAAACCCTTACAGGCGCTGTCAGCACCCTTACAGACAACTGTGTCTGCGGCATAACGGCAAACAGGGAGAACTGCGAGGCACACCTGCGCGAAAGCGTGGGGACTGTTACGGCGCTCTGCCCGTATATCGGATATGAAAAGTCGGCGGAACTTGCTAAGCAATCGCTCAAAACCGGCGTGCCGGTTGGAACCCTTGCCCTTAACTGCGGTATCCTGACGAAAAGGGAGCTTGAAGAAGTGCTCGACCCGGTTGCTATGACCGGCTGCCGTAAACTTGACACGCTGAGTAAAGTTTCTGTCTGTGAAAGGAGCGGCATATGAATTATTTGGGAAATGAACTCGTGTATATAGAGGACGAACGCGTGAACAGGTCGCCCGACAGGGTAGACAGGTACACTCGCACCGTTAAAAAGTGCGGTAAAAAAGTCTGCAGGCCCGACAGGTTTGTAAGCGGCAGACGAAACTTTACGTAAAAAATTCACACCAAGGCAAGTTTGCGGCGAAAGTGTGCCGCACGTAAAAAAACGTATCCTTCCTGCATGAAAGGGTACGTTTCCCATCTTAAAAACTTTTTAAAATAAAAAAATTCGGAAAACTCTTGACAAATGGAAAAGACGATAATATAATACTGATAACTTAATAAGTTAAATCCTTTGAACAAAAGTAAGTAACGGTTATGTCGGTGTTAAAGAGAGCGCGGCGTTTGATGTGAGCCGGGCACATACGGTAGCTGTGAATGGATTTGTGAGGAGCAAGAGGAAAGCGCCTGAAAGCGCAAGTACCCGCAGCCGTGCGCCGCGCGTTAAGCGGAGAGGGTATTCAGGCGATTAACTATGCCGCGTACTTGTTTTCCATATGGTTTAGTGTATTTGCCGCGTACCCGTAAAAGGGAAGCGGTTTTTTTATGCTTCCGAATAAAGGGTGGCACCACGAGTCCATCGTCCCTGTTTTGGGGACGGTGGGCTTTTTTGATGCCCGCATTACCATGTTATTTTGTATAAGGAGGCTGTGCTATATGATGTATCCGGAATTGACGGAAGTAGAAAAACTTTTGGAGGATTACAGCCGGGTTCCCGTGTTTTACTCGTTCCTTGCGGACTTCCAGACGCCTGTGGGCGTGTTCGAGGCACTTTCATGCAACCAGGACGAATGTTTCCTTTTTGAAAGCGCTGAAAATTCGCGCAGGTGGGGCAGGTACTCGTTTATAGGCATAAACCCGAGGATGAAATTAACTGTAGGCGGCGGCAAAACGTCTTTTGCAAAAGACGGCGTGATACTTTCCGAAAGCGAAGGAAACATCGCCGGCTGTATCATGGAACTTGTAAATGGACGCCGCTCGCCGTGCTTTAAGGGTTTGCCGCGCTTTACCGGAGGCCTCGTGGGGTATTTCGGTTATGACATGCTTAGGTACGGGGAAGATGTTTTAGGCAGGCCGCCGGCCGACGACCTGCAGATGCCGGACTGCGTTTTGAGCCTGTATGAAGAAGTAGTCGCTTTTGACCATCTTAGCGGAAAAATATTTATTATACAAAATATTAATAATGAGTCCGACATAAAAGCACAGTACGAAACATGTGAAAAACATGCGAAGGACATATCGTCGACTGTTTTAAACAGCACTGTACGCCGTAAGTGCGGGAAAAACGCGAAAAAGCCGGTAATCACTTCGGACATAACGGAAAAACAGTTCGAAAAAATGGTCGAAACAGCAAAAATGCACATTTTTGACGGTGATATTTTTCAGGCTGTGCTGTCGCGCCGGTTCGAGGTGGAAAACCCGCCTGACCCGTTTGACGTTTACCGCGTCCTGCGCGCGGCAAACCCGTCGCCTTACCTGTACTTTTTCAAGTCGCCGGGTTACAGCATAGCCGGAGCCTCACCGGAAATGCTTATCCGTGTTGAAGACGGCAATGTAACGAACAGGCCGATTGCCGGAACTTCACGGCGCGGTAAAGACGAAGCGGAGGATGCAAAGCTTGAAAATGAGCTTTTGCATGACGAAAAAGAGCGCGCCGAACACACCATGCTCGTAGACCTCGGCAGAAATGACGTAGGAAGGGTATGCGAATTCGGCACAGTAAAGGTTGACGGCTTTATGCATGTGGAGCGTTTTTCAAAGGTCATGCATCTTGTCAGTGAAGTAAACGGCAGGCTGAAAAAAGGAAAAACCGGTGTGGATGCGCTTTTTTCCGCGCTTCCGGCCGGGACACTTTCCGGAGCGCCGAAAATACGCGCCATGCAGATAATCGACAGCCTCGAAAAGCACAAGCGCGGAGTTTACGGAGGCGCCATAGGGTACGTAGGCTTTGACGGGAGCGTCGACACGTGTATTGCCATACGTACGGCGGTTTACAGGGGGGATAAAGCTTATGTACAGGCGGGGGCCGGCATAGTCGCGGACAGCGTGCCGGAAAAAGAGTACGCGGAAACTGCCAACAAAGCCGCGGCTGTACTCGATGCGATAAAGGAGGCGGCGGATTTATGATTTTGATTATAGACAATTACGACAGCTTTACTTATAACCTCTGCCAGCGGATAGGCCGCATTTACCCGGATGTGCGCATAGTGAGAAACGACAAAATAACCGCAGACGGCATAGAGAGTATGAAACCGGACGCTGTCGTTATATCACCGGGACCCGGCCGGCCCGACAAAGCGGGCGTGTCGGTAGAAGCAGTCAGAAGGCTCGACGGAAAAATACCTATACTCGGCGTATGCCTGGGGCATCAGGCCATAGGCGAAGCCTTCGGGGGCAGGACGGTCCGCGCGCCAAAACTGATGCACGGCAAGGCAGGTACCGTAACGCTTAAAAACTCATGCCCGCTTTTCAGCGGCCTGCCTGAAAAAATACAGGCGGCAAGGTACCATTCGCTTGTAGCAGAGAGAAGCTCCTTGCCTTGCTGCTTTGAAGTCACGGCGGAAGATGAGGACGGGCAGATAATGGGCATAAGGCATAAAGGCACCGATACTTACGGCCTGCAGTTCCACCCGGAGTCCGTCTTAACGGGCGAAGGGGATAAGATACTTTATAATTTTTTAAAAGGGGTGTGTAAATTGAAAACACAAACAGTTACATCTGCGCCTATGCCGGCAGAAAAAAGGGTAGGGCTTAAGCCCTATATAGCAAAGGTGGTGGACGGGGCGGACCTTACTGAAAGCGAAGCAAAGGATGCCATGGGGTTTATTATGGGAGACAAGGCGACAGACTCGCAGATAGCGTCGTTTATAACGGCTATGCGCATGAAAGGCGAAACAACGCAGGAGATTACCGGCTTTGCGAAAGTCATGCGTGAAAAGGCGGTTCCGGTACCGATGTCTCCGGCAGCGGTTGACATAGTCGGCACCGGCGGAGACCTCGCGAAAAGCTTCAACATTTCGACTACCGCGGCGTTCGTGGCGGCAGGGGCAGGGCTTAAAGTCGCTAAACACGGCAACCGCAGCGTTTCGAGCAAAAGCGGCGCGGCAGATGTTTTGGAGGCACTCGGCGTTAATATAAACCTTACGCCGGAACAGGCGGCCGAGTGCATGGAAAAGTGCGGCCTCACGTTCCTCTTTGCGCAGCGTTACCACGGCTCCATGCGCTTTGCCGCGGCGCCGCGGAAAGAAACGGGCATAAGGACTGTTTTTAACATTTTAGGCCCGCTTGCAAACCCGGCGCATGCCCAGGCTATGCTGCTCGGTGTTTATGACGAAAAACTGCTTGCGCCGCTTGCAAAAGTACTTATAAACCTCGGTATAAAAAAGGCGCTTATAGTTTACGGCCAGGACTGCCTTGACGAGATAAGCGTTTCCGCTAAGACCTCAGTTATGGAAATAAATGAAGGCAAAACTATCAAGTATGAGATAAATCCTGAGGATTACGGGATAAAATTCTCTGAAAAGTCCGACATAGTCGGCGGCACGGCCGAAGAAAACGCCAAAATAACACTTTCTGTTTTAAACGGCGAAAAAGGTCCGAAACGCGACATAGTCCTTATTAACGCTGCCGGGGCTTTGTATGCCGGAGGAATGGCCTCGTCAATACAAAAAGGGCTTGACCTTGCCGCGTACTCTATTGACAGCGGGAACGCCGTGAAAAAATTAGACGGGTTTAAAAAGATAACGAACGGCTTTGGCGGCTGATATGATTCTTGACGATATTGTAGCAATGCGGAAAGTACAGCTTGAACGTGAAATGAGCGGCACGCCGCTTGAGAAAGTAATGGCTTTCGCCGCGGATGCGCCTAAAACTGGAAGTTTTAAATCCGCAATTTTATGCGGCGGCCTTTCGGTAATCGCGGAGGTTAAAAAGGCGTCGCCTTCCAAGGGGCTTATCTGTCCGGACTTTAAGCCGGTGGAAACCGCAGAAGCGTATGAGCGCGCTGGCGCAGACGCAGTTTCGGTACTTACAGAGGAATTTTATTTTAAAGGCTCGCCTGAGTACCTTAAGCGCATAGGGCGCGCTGTGTCGGTTCCGGTTTTGTGTAAGGATTTCGTAGTAAGCCCGTACCAGATTTACGCGGCTAAAGCACTGGGAGCGGCTGCCGTTCTGCTCATTGCCGCCGTCCTCGGAAGGGAAAAGCTCAGAGAGTACGCCGGTACAGCGCGCTCCATAGGCCTTGAGTGCCTTATGGAAGCACATAACGAAAAAGAACTTGAAGAAGTCCTTGAGGCGGGCGGAGAAATAATAGGCATAAATAACCGTGACCTAAAAACATTTAACGTTGATTTATCGGTAACAAAACGCCTTGCTGTGCATATCCCGCCGGGTAAAGCCATTATTTCCGAAAGCGGCATAAAAACGCCCGCCGACGCTGCCGCGGCGAGGTCTTACGGGGCGGATGCCGTTCTTGTGGGCGAAACGCTTATGAGAAGCAGGAACGTAACTGAAACAATGAAACATCTGAGGGAAAACTTATGAAAATAAAACTCTGCGGCATAAGGCGGCGTGAGGACATAGCTTTTTTAAATATATATAAACCCGACTACGCCGGTTTTGTATTTGCCGGTACTAAGCGCCGCGTGACGCCGGAACAGGCAGCGGTACTCTCCGGGGGCCTTTCTCCGGAAATTAAGAGGGTAGGCGTTTTTGTCAACGAAACTGCCGCGGGCGTAGAGTCTGCCGTAAAAACGGCGGGTCTTTCTGCCGTACAGCTTCACGGCGATGAAAATCCGGAGTATATTTCAGGGCTTAAAAAGCTTTTGCCAAGTACCGAAGTATGGAAGGCCGTAAGGGTAAACGGAAGGAAAAGCATAGAGTCTGCGCTTAAGACGGATGCCGATATGCTGCTTTTTGACAGTTACTCTGAGGGCGGGTACGGCGGCACCGGAAAAACTGCAGATATAAAACTTATAAAAAGCATGAAAATAAGCCGCCCATTTTTTATTGCGGGCGGCATCAGCGCTGAAAATATATCCGGCATTGTAAACACGCTTTCGCCTTACGGCGTTGATGTTTCAAGCGGCATAGAAACAAACGGCGTAAAAGACGGACAGAAAATAAAACGGATAATGGAGATTATAAGTAAAATAAATTTGGAAGGGCAGGCAATATAGATATGTCAAAACCGGGAAGGTACGGCGAATTCGGCGGGCAGTATGTGCCTGAAACGCTGATGAATGCCTTGCATGAGCTTGAAGCGGCATATGAAAAGTACAGCCGTGACAAAGACTTTTTAGACGAACTCGGGTTTTATTACCGTGAATACGCAAACAGGCCGTCGCTTCTTTATTACGCTGAAAAAATGACAAAAGACCTTGGCGGCTGCAAAGTATACTTAAAGCGCGAGGACCTTAACCATACGGGAGCGCATAAGATAAACAACGTCCTCGGGCAGATACTGCTCGCGAAACGCATGGGAAAAACGAGGGTAACGGCGGAAACCGGAGCCGGCCAGCACGGTGTGGCGACGGCTACCGCGGCGGCCCTGTTCGGGATGCAATGCGAGGTCTTTATGGGCGCCGAAGATATGGAACGCCAGTCGCTTAACGTTTACCGCATGGAACTCTTAGGTGCTAAGGTTACAGGTGTGGACTCCGGAACCGGCACGCTTAAGGATGCCATCAATGAGGCAATGCGCGACTGGACGTCAAACGTTGAAAGTACGTATTACCTTATAGGCTCCGTCATGGGGCCTCACCCGTACCCGCAGATGGTACGGGATTTTCAGAAAGTCATAGGTATAGAAGCAAAAAAACAGTATGTTGAAAAAGAGGGCAGACTCCCTGACTGCCTTGTGGCCTGCGTAGGCGGAGGGTCAAACGCCATGGGGCTTTTCTATAACTTCATACCTGACAAAAGCGTTCGCCTTGTCGGGGCGGAGGCCGCGGGGAAAGGCGCCTGCACGCCTATGAACGCTGCTACAATGGCGAACGGTACGAAGGGTATTTTTCACGGCATGAAGTCGCTTTTCATACAAAACGACGAGGGGCAGATAGCGCCTGTTTATTCCATTTCGGCAGGGCTTGACTACCCGGGCATAGGGCCTGAGCACGCCGAACTTAAGCAGACGGGGCGCGCCGAGTATGTTTCCGTTACTGATGAAGAAGCCGTGCGGGCTTTTGAGTACCTTTCAAAAACAGAGGGCATAATACCCGCGCTTGAGTCCGCGCACGCCGTCGCGGCGGCTATGAAAATAGCGCCCGGCATGCGTAAAGACCAGGGCATGATAATAAACCTTTCGGGGCGCGGTGACAAAGACGTATATTCGGTTGCAAGGTACAGGGGGGTTAAACTTGATGAACAGAATTGACCGCAAATTCGCGGAACTTAAAGGTAAAAACGAAAAGGCACTCATACCTTTTGTCACTGCGGGCGACCCGGACATGGAAACGACTGAGAAGCTCGTGTTTTCCATGTTTGGCGCCGGTGCGGATTTAGTAGAGCTGGGCGTGCCGTTTTCAGACCCTGTGGCCGAAGGGCCGGTAATACAAAAAGCGAGCAAACGTTCCATAGACGGCGGCACGACGCTTGTGAAAATTTTTGCCCTTGTGGAACGCCTGCGCCAAAAGACCGACGGGCCGCTGCTTCTGATGATGTATATAAACTCAATCTACCGTTTCGGCACGGAACGCTTTTTCAAACTGTGCGCGGAGAAAGGCGTAGACGGCGTGATAGTCCCTGACCTGCCGTATGAGGAACGCGCAGAGATACAGCGTGACGCGGAGCAAAACGGCGTGTACCCCATAAGGCTTGTGGCGCCTACGTCGCATGAGCGCACGGCAATGATTGCGCGGGACGCCGAAGGTTTCCTCTACTGCGTGTCTTCAACAGGCGTTACGGGCATGAGGGGCAGTTTCTCAACGGACTTTGATGAATTTTTCGGTACTGTAAAGAAATACGCTAAAATACCGTGCGCCGTGGGGTTCGGCATTTCAACTCCGGAACAGGCAAGGCAGATGGGCGCATACTGCGACGGCGTTATCATAGGCAGCGCCATAGTAAAAATTGTAGAAATGGAGGGGAGGGCTTGCGTACGGCATGTTGAGGAATTCGTGGGTTCCGTAAAAAAGGCAATAAAAAAGTAAAAATATAAAAGTAAAGCCGCCGCATGTTTTTTACATACGGCGGCCGACTGCATATGCCGGTGTTTTTTATCATGCGGTTTTTATAAATTTTATGCCGGCTTCTTTGGCGTATTTTTCAGCTTCGGAACCGCTTTGGCCTTTTATCTGCGGATTTTGGCCGTCGTCATTAAGCCAAATGGCGTTTTGGCCTATCTTTGTGACGCTCTGCGGTATTGTAACGCATTTTAATTTATCACAGTCAACAAATGCGCTGTCACCTATTTCAGTAACGCCTTCGGGGATTATAACTTCAGTGAGGCCGCCGCATTCTTTAAATGCGCTGTATCCGATTTTTTTAACAGTTGAGGGTACGGTAAAAGTACCGCATTTGCCGCACGGAAACGTAACCAGTGTATTTTTATCCTTTGAGTAGAGCACGCCGTCTTCGCCGGTATATGATTTATTGCCGCCGTCAACGTTTATTGACGACATATTGGAGCAATTCTCAAATGCGCTGTCACCTATTGCCGTAACGGTTGAGGGTATCGTAATATCCGTAAGCTTTTTACATTCGGAAAATGCACAGCTGCCTATGGCGTTTATGCCGCCGCACAGTTTTACGGCTGTTAATCTGTCACAGCCGCTGAAGGCGTAACTGCCTATCCCGGTAACTTCCGACGGTATGGTAAGCGTTCCCGTTTTGCTTTCAGGGCAGCGTATGAGCGTTGTTTTATCTTTTGAGTACAGTATGCCGCCGTCGCTTGAGTAGTTTTCATTTCCGCCGCTTACGTTTACAGCTTCAAGGCTGCCGCATGCCGCGAAAGTATAGCGGCCTAATTTTAACAGGCTGTCAGGCAGGCGCACGGATTTTAGCTTTAAGCATGAAGAAAAAGCATTGTCGCCTATCTGGGTAACTCCGTCCGGAATGTCTGCGCTCTCAAGGCCGCAGCTGTAAAAAGCGTCGCTGCCAATACTTCTGACGCTTTCCGGAATATTTATTTTCACAAGCTTTTCGCAGCTGTCGAAAGTACCGTCTTCTATTTTTGATAATTTTGCCGGTAAATCTACAAACGTTAAAGCATTGCAGCCCGCAAAAGCGTTTTGGCCTATCTTTGTGACGCTTTGAGGTAAGCTTATACTTGTGATGGGGCAGCCAGAAAAAGCCGATTTGCCTATTTCGGTTACGCCGTCCGGTATGTTAACGCTTTTAAGGTTTTCGCAGCCGGCGAAAGCGTTTTCACTTATATTTGTAACGCCGTCGGGTAAAGAAACGCTTTCAAGGGCAGTGCTGCCGGCGAATGCTTCGCCGCCTATGCCGGTTATGCCTTTTGGAACGGAAATATCTTTTTTACTGCCTTTGTATTTTATAAGCATCCCGTTTACGGTTACAAAGTCGTCCTTTTGGTTTGCGAGCCACATCGTGCCGTCAAAAGCGCCGCCGCCTATATAAGAAACACTTGCAGGTATTTTTATATCTGAAATAAAGCAGGTCGAAAACGCGCCGCTTCCGATGGAAACAAGGCTCTCAGGCAGCGTGACTTTGTCAAGCTGCTGGCATATTGCGAATGCGCTGTCGCCTATGGATGTAACCCCTTCCGGAATAGTTACTCCGAGCAGGGTAGAGTCCTGATAAAAAGCTCCGCTGCATATTTTTGTTATGCCGTCCGGTATCGTAAGGTTATTTATACTGCCTTTGTACTTTACGAGCATGCCGTTTACGGTGGCAAAGTCGCCCTTTACGTTTTTCAGCCACGCGGTTCCGTCAAAAGCGCCGATGCCGATTTCTTTTACACTACCGGGTATATTGATATCCGCAAGGCTTTCACAGTCTGAGAAGGCGTACTCGCCTATGGCGGTTATGCTTCTGGATATATTTATATCCGTTAATTTTTTGCAGCCGGAAAAGGCGTTATCACTTATTTTTGTTATGCCGACGGGCAGCGTAACGCTTTTCAGGTTTGAACATTCCTCGAAAACGCACGTGCCTAACCTTACAACGTTTTTAGGTATGGTTATCTCAGTTAACATGCTGCACCCGCTGAATGCCCCGTCGTCTATCTTTGTAACGCTTTCGGGTATTTTGACATCGGACACGGAGGAACATTCAAAGGCATCTGTGCCTATTTCCGTTACACCGTCGGGTATGGTTACGCTGCCGCCCGAACTTTTGTATGACGCAAGTATAGAGCCGTCAATATTAAATTCCGCATTTGAAACCGGTTTTGAGGGCTCTGCAGCCGTGGCGGAAGAGGCCTTCGCCTGCGCCGCTGAAGAGTAAGCATCTGTGCAGGCGGAAAAAAGAAGGGCTGCTGTTAATGCCGCAAGTGCCGAAGCAAGCAGCTTTTTAATAAAAATTTTCAATGCGCATCGCCTTTCAAAGAAAACGTGCAGGGTTATGTGCGGGTGCAAGGCTCAAAGGCCTTATTCGAAAGCGCCAGTAAGGCTGCCGTGCTGCAGTATATGCCCCTCTGCCGCCGAAAGGAACTCTTTTTTACCGGAACCGCTTTTAAGGTTTAAAGTGCAGTCAAGTACGTAAACATCAAACCGGTATATGTGGCTTGTTCCTCTGGGCGGCTTAGGCCCTGCGTATTTATGGCGGCCGTAGCCCACGCCCTGCACGGCGCCGCCGAGCGGCGGGACTTCCTTTCCGGCAGGTACGGCTCCAGGTATTTTCGCCATTGCCGGTATGTTCCATATCACCCAATGGTTAAGTATGCCTAAAAACTGGTTCTTTATGTCGTCAAGCGTTATGGCAACCGTTTTTCCCTGCGGAGAAAGGTTTGAGATTATGAATTCCGGTGACGTGTCAGCGCCGCGCCCAGTGTATTCCGGCGGGAACTTACCGCCGTCTTGAAGTCCGGGGCATGTGAACTCGAGTTTTTCTATATTTACCGTCATATTTATCCTCCGTAAAATAAATATATGGATATTATAGCATCAATAAACCGTTTAGCAATGTTTGTTAATTACATTGTAATTATTTGTAACAGTTAAACATGTACCGTACGACGCCGTTATCAGTCAAGGCGGCCGTTTACTTCTGTGCCAAAAGAAAAAGAGTACAGCAGGCATTCCATTATGTTTTTTCCTGTGTATTTCTCCATGGCAAATTTATAAAGGGCGAGCTGCTTTTTATACCTTTCCCACAGGGCGGCCTGGGACGGGACGCGGTCTGTTTTGTAGTCTACTATGACTATGCCGCCGTTTTCCTCAAACGCACAGTCAACGGCTCCCTGCATGATGACGCTTTCGTCTTTAAGGGGCGCCTTTAAGCCTGGCTTTACGTTTCCGGCAGGTATTTCGACGGTGAAGCGGTATTCGCGTTCGACGTGCGGCGACGCGAGTATCCTTTTGCCTATCATGCTGTTTAGGAACCCCATTACGCGCCCAAGGTCGACGGACTGCGCCTGCCGCGCGGTGAGAAAGCCGTCCTGCACAAGGCGCCCAAGTTCTTCCTGGGGGCTCTTTAAGGCTGACTTATAGTCTGCAAACTGCATGTATATGTGCAGAGCCGTGCCGCGCTCCGCGGCCGTAAGCCCGCCTTCGCTCAGGAAGGCGGGGCGTGACGAAGCCGCGTACTGCTCCGAAAATTCACGCGAGGCAAGGTCGGAAGCGGCGACTTTTGCGCATACGCCGTTAAGCTCCGCGTAGGGGTATTTATAATTTATGCTGTCATTTATAATATTATAAAGGCGCCTGTCCGGCTGTGCCTGCGGGACTTCTTCATCCTTTTCATTTTCGTCTTTACTTTGCGGGCGGGAGATATTTATGTCAAGCTTTTCTTTTGCGGTTACGGTGATATCCTGAGGAGCTCCCGCCATATCGCGCAGTGCCTGTCCGCCGGGATGGCGCAGGGCGCACAGCAGCAGCCAGTCAGAAATGCTCGAAGCGCCAAGCACCGCGTAAGGCTGGATGGGCTTTCCGGGTATTATATGCCCTGCAAGCGAGCGGACTTTCTTTTCGGCATTTTTCAGCGTTGCGACCATTATAAGTTTTTCCTTTGCCCTTGTCATGGCTACGTACAAAACGCGGAGTTCTTCGCTCATCTCGTCGCGTCCAAGCTCGAGGGAAACGGCTTCGCGCGGCATGGTTGTAAAGCGGCAGCCGGTTTTTTCATCTTTAAGCTTAGCGCCGAGCCCAAGCTCGGGGTGCAGCAGCGTGTCGTCACGTTCCCTGTTAAACTGCCTTGAGCAGCCGGCCACAATGCATACGGGAAATTCGAGCCCTTTGGAACGGTGTATGCTCATTACCCTTACTACGTTTGCCGCCTCGCTTACAGATGAAGCCGCGGAAAGGTCTGAGTTGTTCTTTTTGAGACGGGCGATGAATTTTATAAAACCGGAAAGGCCGCCGCTGCCGCTTTCCTCGTATTTTTTTGCGTACTGGAAAAGAAGCTGCAGGTTTGCAAGGCGCAGGCTGCCGTTTTGCATCGCCTGTACTATGTCAGGCAAGCCGGATATTTCATATACGGCGCGTATGAGCCTGTCTGCGGGCATGGTAGCCGCAAGTACCCTGAAACGGCTTATTTCATCTAAAAATTCTTTTGCGCGGGCATTTTCTTTCTCAGCCGCGAGGCGGACGGCCGTGTATAGTTTTCCTGAGCGTGAAAGCGCGCGTATCTCCGCCATGTCGTCCGGAGTAAAGCCGTAAACGGGGCTCATCATTACGGCGAGAAGCGGTATGTCTTGCAGCGGGTTGTCTATTACCTGCAAAAGCGACAGCGCAATGCCGACTTCATACGTACCGAAAAATCCGCCGGCGGTGTCGGCCCACGACGGCACGGCGAGCGAGGTAAGCTCGCGCGCATACTCAGGGGCGTATTTGTTGGCGCTTCTGAGCAGTACGCAGAAGTCGCGGTAAACGGCCGGCCTTTGTACGCCGTTGTCTGTGACAGTGTATTTTTCGCTTATCATTTTATGTATTATTTCGGCTATGCGCGCGCTTTCTGCTTTGACCATGCCGTACGCTTCTTCCATGCCGGAGAGGTCGATTACTTCTAAGGCAGCGTCGCTTCCCGCATGCGGCGGGTAGCCGTCTGACGGCACTAATTTTTCGCTTTCGGTGTAGTCGAGGCCGCCCGCCTTTTTGCTCATAAGCTGGCTGAAAACAAAGTTGACGGCGTCGGTAACGCCGCGGCGGCTCCTGAAGTTTTTGCCGAGGGATATGTACGCGGGGAATGACTCGTTTGCGGGGTCGTATTTTTTGCACGCGCCGCGCCGCCTCAGAAAAATCTGCGGCATTGCCTGCCTGAAGCGGTAGATGCTCTGCTTTACGTCACCGACGAAAAAGAGGTTTTCACCATTTTGTGAAACTGCGCCAAATATCATTTCCTGCGCTTCGTTCGTATCCTGGTACTCGTCGACCATAATTTCGTCAAACTGTCCGGAAAGCTCGTTGGCGTAAGCGGTTTTTTCAAAACCGCCTTCCGTTTCCTTCACAAGGAGCTTCAAGGTCCAGTGCTCAAGGTCACTGAAGTCCGCGGCGTGCTTTTCGTCCTTCATTTCTGCAAGTATTTCAGCGAAACGTTCCGTAACGCCGAAAAATTTCCTTACAATCGGGGCAAGTGACTTTATATCTTCGTTGCATTGCTTTTCATTGCCGGAAAAAAGGCGCGCGAGTTTTGCAACGGTGTCTTTTACTTCTTTTCGGGCGCTTTTTATCCTGTCTTTAAAAGCGTCGCCGCATCCCTTAAGGGGCTTAAGCTTTTGGTATGAGAAGTTTTGCAGCTGGAAAGTGGCGGAGTCCCAGTCACAGGCTGTAGCAGCTTTTTTAAGTGACAAAAGTCCGGCCATGTCTGACTTGAGGGCGTCGGAGTACGCTTTTGCAGCCGCGGGATCGGAGCCGGCGAGCGCGGCGGCGTTTTGCGTTACAGATATACAGTAGTCAATGGCTTCGCCGGCGTATGACATGATGGTTTTGCCCCAAACGGTTTGCGCCGCCGGCAGCGGCGAGCTGTACATCTCTGCCTTTTCGTCAAGCCAGCGCCGGGGAAAGGGGTGGGAACGCACGAAGTCGTAAAGCCTGTTTATCATGCGCGCAATCATCTCGTCGCTTTTTCCTGAAGCAAAAAGTCCGGCAAACCTGTAGAAATCCGCATCGTTTTCCGAGTAGTACCCGTCAAGCACTTTTGAAACGGCCTCAGCGCGAAGCACGGCCATCTCGCTGTCGTCAAGTATCCTGAAGTCCGGCGAAATGCCGAGCTTATAAAAATTCTCTTTTACTATGTCGCTGCAAAAGCTGTCTATGGTGCTTATATGTGCCCGCGTAAGCAATATCTGCTGGCGCAGCAGTGTACTGTTGAAGGGGTCTTTTTCGAGCAGCGATGCTATTTCGGAAGATATCCTCGTGCGCATTTCCGCGGCGGCGGCTTTTGTAAAGGTCACGACGAGGAGCCTGTCGGCGTCCGTGGGGTTTTCAGCGTCCGTTATGCGGTTTATTACGCGCTGTACGAGAACTGCCGTTTTTCCGGAGCCTGCGGCGGCGGAAACAAGCAGCGTGCCGCCCGACGCGTTTATGGCGTTCTTTTGGTCGTCGGTCCATTCTTTAGCGCCCATTTTCAGTACCCTCCCCGCAAAGAAATTCCATTACCTTGTTTTTGTCCCATTTGCTTTCCATTTCCCGTACGGCGTCGCCGTTTTCGTGCCCGCACACGGGAGCGTACGGGCACCATGCGCACGCATCGTATTTACCGGTAAGCGGCAGCGCCTGTATGTCGCCGCTTTGCAGTTCAACCGACATTTTATATATCAAATCCTTAGTGTATTTAAGTATGCTTTTAAGTTCTTCCGGTGAGGCGACGCTGCTTGTTTTGGATGGGATGCCGTCCTTAAGCGACGCTGGGATATATTTGCCGGCGGCGTTTTTTTCCATACCCCTTATAACTTCCGGATTGTCGGTTATAAGGCCGTCCATCTTCAGCTGCTTTGCGGCTTCTTTTTCTATGTTGCCGGCAGGCTCGCCGCGCGCGGCGGAAACTGAGGGCCTGCTTGCCGGCATGTATAAAACTCCGGCGGGGACGGTTTCACCGTAACGGCTCCTGCCGTTTTCGCAAATGGCGGCAAGGTAAATGAGCATCTGCATGTTCATGCCGTAAATTATATCCGAAAGCCGGAATTCTTTTTTGCCGGTTTTGTAATCTATTATCCTTACGTATTTTACGCCGCCTTTGTCCATGATGTCCACGCGGTCTATTTTCCCGTTTACTGAAACGCTCCCGCCGTCAGGCAGGGGGATACTGAGCGGCTTTATGTCACTGCCGATGCCAAGCTCAAAGTCACGGGGCACAAACTCGCTTTGGGAAAGTTCTTCGGCTATGTGCCTTATTATTACCTGCGCGGCGTCGGCAAGCCGCGAAACAAGGTACGCAAAGCGCGGCGTCCTGTTTTCAAGGCCGCCGAGTTTTTTCTCTGCGTACATGTTTATGCAGCCTAATATTATATTTTTAAGTTCTTCGTCGTTCATTGAAGCTATCTTTTTACTGCCTGTGTTTCTGAACACGTTTTCAAGCAGAAAGTGCATGAGGCTCCCGTACTCAAGCGCGTTTAACTCTGCCGCGCGTGTTTCCTCGGCTTTTATGCCGTACCTGCAGAAGTACTGGAACCTGCAAAGGTAAAAAGTTTCCGCCTGTGAGGCGGAGACGTACGTGCTGCCGCCGAAAAATTCCTTTGACTTAGCCTTGTCGGCGAAGCGCAATACCTTATCGCCGGCGGCACGCTCCACGGCTTTGTAATGTGCTTCGCCGCCGTAAGAGGCAAATATCTTTTTAAGCGAGGCCGACAGGCCGTCGTTTGAGCGCCATATCCGCGCGGCTGTTTCGAACGCGGGCTTTTTCGCGGAGGCAAAGTATTGGAGCGGCAGCATAAGGCTGTTTTTAATTTTTATGTTTTTAAGTACCAGGCATGTTTCGGAAACTATGGATGAGGGGCTGCTGCCGCTGCCTTTTGCATCTGACGACGGGTAGCTTATGTAAAGCCTTTCGGACGGGGAACTGACGGCTTTATAAGCGAGAAAACGCTCCTGCACCGCGGCCCCTTCGGCTGTATCGTTAAGCGGCAGGCCGAGGCTTATAAGCTCGCGGCGTTCTCCGTCGCTGAAAATATTATTTTCGCCCGGCGAAAGCGGGAACCCGCCCTGCACCGCGCCTATGACGAAAACAACCTTCGGCCTGTTTGTGCGTATCCTGTTGGCAGCGCCTACGGTTACCTCGTCAAGCCCCTGCGGTATGCTGGCCATGCGGCTTGAATTTATCACAAGGCGTAAAAGCTCCGCGTAACGTTTACGCGTTACTTTGGTTTTGCCGAGTACGTTTACCGTCTGGTCGAGCATATCCATGAGCATATCCCAAAGCCTTAGCTCGTTTTGCGCGACGGCGGGCTCGCCGCCTTTTGCAATGCTGTGCGCAAATTCCCGCAGGTTTTCGGCGGCTTTTATGTCGCAGAGCAGCGAGAAGACGGCTTTTGCCATCCCGAGGCCGTCGGTGTCGGCTGTGCTTTCGGCAAATTTAACGAGCGGCCTTATGGCCTTTTCCCTGCATGAGTTGAGCTCTTTTAAAAGCAAAACGTCGCTTTGCAAGGTTTTTTCCGTAAATCCGCGCGGGCTGTCAGTCCATTCCTCTTTCCACTTTCTGCCTGATATATTCCAGATAAAAACATAATTTTCGAGTTGCGCGGTTTCTCCGTACGAAAGCCCCGCAAGGCCGGTTTTAAGGTATGAAAATATATCGTCGGAGCGGAAAGAATACTGGGCTATGTTAAAAGCCGAAAGCACAAGACGCATAAGTGGGTGGGCGTCTATTTTTTCAGGCATATCCATAAAAAACGGGATTTCCCAGCGGGACATGGCGGTGTCGATTATCCCCTCGTAAGTTCCGGTTGAACGCGCGATTACGGCAAAGTCGCGGTAACGGTAATTTTTATGCATTACTAAGTCCCTTATGGACGCGCAGACAAACGAAGCTTCTTCGTAAATGTTACCGGCTTCATATATTTCAACGCCTGAGGTATCGCCTTCATAAGGGACATGCACCGGCCTGTATATGCCGGCTTCAAGCGCGGCGGCAGCTTCGCAGGAAAAACGCTTTTGGCTTTGGAGCATTACAGGCGGCGCTGTTTTGGCTCCGTTTTGCCCCGCAAGCTTTATTAGGGCATGCGCGGTGCGTTTTACTATGGAAAAAAGGCCCATGCCGTGCTCGCGGTCGTCCATGCCGTCGGCGCACAGGGCAACGTACAGGTCCTCTGCCTGCGCCAAAATCAGGTTTATTATGCCGTACTCCTGTACGGTGAAGCTTTGGAACGAATCTATCATAACGGTGAACCCGTTAAAAAAATGATGGGCGCTTAAAATGTTTTTTAATTTCGTCAGGTCGTCGAGCGGGTCTGCACAGCTCTGCGCCACAAGTGCATCGTAAGCCGCGAGTATGAGGGATATCTCCGTTATTTTCTGCTTAAGCGTGCATGGCGGCAGTTTTGAGGCTGCAGCCGACAGCGCTTCAGGCGTTACGGCGCACATTTTAAGCTCTGCCGAGGTGTCGAGCATAAGGTTAACGAGTTCGGTGCTTTCAGCGTTTTTGCGGTAAAAGCGGAGCTTGTCTTTTACGCTGCCGAGGGCAAGGCTCATAAACATGCTTCGTCCGCCGCCGTCCAAACGTGTGCCGGCGAAGCCGCCGTATGTACGGAAAGCCGCATCCGCAAGCCTTGAAAAGCTCGTTACGTGCACTTTGCGCGCATTCCGCGCGCCGAGTATGCGCAGCATCGCGCGTTCATTTTCGAAAGATATCTGCTCGGGGACTATGAGCATCAGCTTTTTTGCTCCGCCTGCCGCGAGCTTTGCAAGTTCCGCCCTTATGTATTCGGTTTTTCCGCTGCCTGAGCGTCCGAGGACCAGTCTAAGCATTTTAATACCGCCTTTGGAGACAAAAATATTGATACACGCGTACACGCGTAAAATAAATTATAATTTCAGATTATATTATAAACCATAAGAGGGTTAAAAAGAATACCGGCCTAAATATATTCCGTAAAAGTTATATCTTATGTATACCGCCGAAAGTAACTGCGCCCTACGCGGCAATTTTCATCAATAAACATAGCCCATAGCTAATATTTTGTGAAAACAGCCGTAAAGGGATTGATGCGATTAAAAACGGTTGTTTTCAGCGATTTCTTTTTAGTGTGATTTTGCTATAATGTAGTAAGCAAAAAACAGGCGGTTATCCTATCAAAATTTATGATTGGAAACGAGAGTGTGTATGATGGAAAACGATGATTTTCCTCCCCCGCTGAAAGTCGGTATTGCTTATAACCTTAAAAAAAGTCCCGCGGGCGGTGCCTGCGACATGGAAGCGGAATACGATTCATACGAAACAATAGCCGCAATCAAAAACGTTTTTGAATCCGCCGGTTTGTACACGGCGCTTTTGGAAGCGGACTCGGATTTTACGGAAAAAGTTAAAAAGTCCGGCGTCGATATTGTTTTCAATATCGCCGAAGGAACTAACGGAAGAGGCAGGGAAGCACAGGTTCCTGCCATTTTGAGTTTTTTGGGCATCCCGTGCACAGGCTCCGATGAGACTACGCTGGCTGTTTCTCTTGACAAAGCGATGACCAAGCGCTACCTTTCAACTTTCGGCGTAACAACGCCGAACTACCAGTATGTTGAAAAGCCGGACTTTGTCCTTGACAAGACATTGCGTTTCCCGCTCATAGTGAAGCCCGACTCAGAGGGGTCGAGCAAAGGCATAGCGGACTTCGCGGTTGCTGACGGCGAAAAGCAGCTTTTTGAAATCGTCAGGCGCGACTTTGAAGTTTACGGCGAACCTATGCTCATAGAGGAGTACATAACGGGCAGGGAGTTTACAGTTGGCGTCATAGGCAACGGCGGCGGCATCAGCGTGTTTGAACCCATGGAGATATGCTACCTTAGTAAAGAAAGGGAAAACCGGATTTATAATTTCCGTGTAAAAAAGGATTATAAAAAATATGTAACGTACAAGTGCCTGTCGGATGCCGGCAGCGCGCTTCGCGGTAATTTAAAGGATACGGCGGTAAAAATATACAGGGCGCTCAAATGCAGGGATTTTTCCCGTATTGATTTCCGTGTTTCCGACGGCGGCACCGTGTACTTTATAGAAATAAACCCGCTGCCGGGCTTAGCGCCGGGGTACAGCGATTACCCCATGCTTGCCAGCCTGTGCGGGGTCGATTACAGGACTTTGCTTTTGAGTGTGCTCAACAGTTCGCTTTCCCGTTACGGCATGGAGCCTGTTGCTGTGGAACGAGGCGAGGCACAATAAACAGCTACAAAAACTTGGCGCCGTGGGAGGGTGTTCCGCCGGAAAAGTGGAACGACTGGCACTGGCAGATGCAGAACCGCGTGACGTCTGCCGAAGAACTTTCAAAGATAATCCCGCTGACACCGTCAGAGCGCGATGGGATAGGGAAGTGCCTTTCGCATTTCCGTATGGCCGTAACGCCGTACTACGCTTCACTTATAAATCCGGAAAATCCCGCCGGCCCGATTAAAAGGCAGGCCGTGCCGACGGTAAACGAGCTGCGCGCAGACCCTTGCGAAATGGCGGACCCGCTCCGCGAGGACGACTATTCGCCGACGCCGGGGCTTGTGCATCGTTACCCTGACAGGGTGCTTTTCATGCTTACACATAAATGCTCCATGTACTGCAGGCACTGCACGCGCCGGAGAATGGTGGGCTGCGAGGACTACTCGTTAAACAGTGAGGAACTTGAAAACGCTTTCAAATATATTGAAAATCACCGGGAAGTACACGACGTGCTCCTCTCTGGAGGCGACCCGCTCATACTTTCGGATGAGTGGCTGGAAAAAATAATTAAAAGGCTGCGCTCCATAAAGCACGTCGGCGTGATAAGGATAGGGACGCGCACGCCTGTCGTAATGCCCATGCGCATTACCGGCGGGCTGCTCTCAATGCTGAAAAAATACCATCCGATTTGGCTCAACACGCACTTTAACCACCCCGATGAGATAACGCCCGAGTCTGCGCGCGCCTGCGAAATGATAGCTGATGCGGGCATACCGGTCGGCAACCAGAGCGTGCTGCTTAAGGGGATAAACGACGATGCAGGAACGTTAAAAAAGCTTTATACGGGCCTCATAGAGCTTAGGGTGCGCCCGTACTACCTTTACCAGTGCGACCTTTCGCAGGGCATAGGCCACTTTCGCACGCCTGTCGCGGAAGGTGTAGCCATAATGAAGCAGCTGAGGGGATTTATCTCAGGGTTTGCCGTTCCGGAGTACGTAATAGACCTGCCGGGCGGCGGCGGTAAAACGCCGGCAACGCCCGACTATATAATGGGTAGGGAAGGCGGCAGCACCGTACTTAGAAACTTTGAGGGGAAAACGTACACGTATCCCGACCCGTAAACAATTACTGGTTTTACCATAATATCGGCCCGCGTAAATGTCCTGTGAAAAGGACTGTTTACGCGGGCCGATGTGTTTAGTCCGTGCGCTGGTTTAAACTGTACCGGTAATGGTTAACCAGCGGTACTGCCGCCGAAGAAAAGTTTTACGTCGCTGTCAGGTGTGCCTATACCGGCAATACCAAAGTTTTCCACAAGCACTTTAGTTACGTTAGGCGAAAGGAAAGCCGGAAGCGTCGGCCCAAGATGTATGTTTTTTATACCGAGGGAAAGCAGCGCAAGGAGGACTATGACTGCTTTCTGCTCATACCACGCTATGTTGTAAACTATGGGCAGGCTGTTTATGTCGTCAAGACCGAAGATTTCCTTTAACTTAAGCGCTGTAAGTGCAATGGAATATGAGTCGTTGCACTGGCCGGCGTCCAACACGCGCGGGATTCCGTTTATCTCGCCGAGGTTTAGTTTATTATACCTGTACTTCGCGCAGCCGGCCGTAAGTATGACTGTGTCTTTAGGCATGGCCTTTGCAAAATCAGTGTAATAGCTGCGGGACTTCGCGCGCCCGTCGCAGCCGGCCATGACTACGAATTTTTTTATTGCGCCGGATTTTACGGCGGCGGTTATTTTATCCGCAAGCGCAAATACCTGGCTGTGCGCGAAACCGCCTGTTATCTCGCCGTGCTCTATTTCTTTCGGCGGTGTGCAGTGCTGTGCCTGCCCGATTATTTCCGAAAAATCTTTTTCTCCGTTTTCTTTACTGTTTATATGCCTGCAGCCGGGGTAATCCGCGGCTCCTGTAGTGTAAAGCCTGCCCTTGTAGCTGTCTTTCGGTGGGACTATGCAGTTTGTCGTCATAAGGACAGGCCCGTTGAAGCTTTCAAACTCATCATTTTGCTTCCACCATGCGTTGCCGTAGTTGCCGATAAAATTAGGATATTTTTTAAATGCCGGATAATAATGCGCCGGCAGCATTTCAGAGTGGGTGTACACGTCGACTCCGGTTCCCTGTGTCTGCTTTAAAAGCATTTCAAGGTCGCGAAGGTCATGGCCTGAAACGAGTATGCCCGGCCTTGTACCCGCGCCGATATTTACCTTTGTCATTTCCGGGCTGCCGTACGCGTCGGTGTTTGCCTTATCGAGCAGCGCCATGCCCTTGACGCCGTATTTTCCTGTTTCGATGGCAAGGCTTACGAGGTTGTCTGCCGTAAGTGAGTCGTCCAGTGTCTTTGCGAGTGCGCTTTGTATGAAAGCATCCACGCTGCCGTCGTCATGCAGCAGGACATTTGCGTGCCTGCTGTAGGCGGAGAGGCCTTTAAGGCCGTATGTTATCAGTTCGCGCAGGCTGCGTATGTCTTCGTCTTTCGTTGAGAGTACGCCAGCTTCTGCGGCTTTTGCTTCAAAGCCGCAGCGGCTGCCGTTCCACAAAGCGGCCGAGGGGAGATGCGTCTTGTCATCCACCTGCCTCAAAAGTTCCTCTTTTTTTAAGAGCGTGCGTGTGATGAGGCTTGCTATTGCTTCTTTATCGAAGTTAGCATTTGTAATAGTCGTAAAAAGGTTAAGCGTTACCATGTGGTTTACTTCCTGCGGGACGTCTTTACCCTCTGCGCGCAGCTTTTCAGTTACAGCCGAAATACCCTTTGTCACATACACAAGCAGGTCCTGCATGGCCGCGACGTCCGGCTTTTTACCGCAGACACCCGACACGGTGCAGGCTTTGCAGCCGGCGGTTTCCTGGCACTGGCGGCAAAACATTTTATTTTCCATTACGGATTCCTCCTTTGTCTTTCTGCAAACGTCTTTTTATGTATATATAATAACAGCGGAAAGGTAAAAAGTCCGTAACTTAGGTTACACAACAGGATTTTTATTATTTTATAAGGCAGACTGGGAAAGCGGGCGCGTTAGAAAATTCCGCGCAGCTTTTCCTTTTCTATAATAATATTTTTCCCGCTGATTTTGATAAGCCCGTCTTTCTGCATTCTCATAAGCTCCCTTGAAACTGACGGCCTGGCGGCGTTGAGGTAATCGGCAAGTTTTTCACGGTTTATGCCTTTAGCTGTCAGTTCTCCGCGGGGCACGCTGTTTAAAAGCGCCATTGCAATTTTTTGGCGCAGCGTAGCGCATGAAAGAACCTGAAGATGCCTGTTAAGGGAGTATGCTTTATGCGCAAGGAGCGAGAGCATATTGGAAATAAGCTTTGCGTGCCGGCGGCAGTTTTGCCCGCAGGTGTGGTATAAAAAGCTTTTAGGTATGTTAAGTACCTTGGAGTCAGCCGAAGCCTGGGCGTATTGCCCGTATGTTTTGCCGTTGAGGAAGACGAACACCTCGCCGAACAGTTCCCCGGGCTTGTCAAAAGCCGCGACAATGCTGCGCCGCCCGTCGCTCGAGTCACTCCCCACTACAACGGAGCCTTCAAGGAGCACCGTAAGCCTGTCGGGGGTATCTGTTTGCAGGAAAACCATCTCGCCTTTTTTGTATGAAGTTATTTTTGCTTTGCCGCAATTAAGGCAGCCTTTTATTTCATCTTCGTCCATGCCGCTGAAAAGTTCGCTTTGCCTTAGCATCTCATACATATTGACATCCTCCGTATATGCAATTTTAACATACGTGCAGGCAACTCTACCAGTTGGCAGTCGGTGCCGGAAAAGCATACATTGTATGTACCGCGCTAAGCGTAATATTATGTAAAATGGAGTATGTAATAATATCTTTTCCGTTACTATTGAAATAATAATACAAAAGGCCCCGTTACAGCTTATGTACTGTAACAGGGCAAAAGAGAAGCCGCCCTTTCAGCACGCTTCCACACGCCTTTTGCCTTTGCTTTTCGCTTTGTAAAGTAATTTGTCTACGGCAGAAAAAAGGCTTTCCCTTGTAAACCTGCCGTCGGCGGCCGCGTACACGGCACCGGCGCTGAACGTAACAGGCATGGGCAGTTTACCGGCAAAAGAACTGTAAAGCTCGTCCTGGATCCTTTTTATTATTTTGACGGACTGGGCAGTCCCGGCGCCGATAAAAATAAATACAAATTCCTCTCCGCCGAACCTGGCGAAAATATCGGCCGAACGTATATTTTTACGCGCTATATCCGAAAATGTTTCAAGGACTTTATCGCCTGCGAGGTGGCCGCACGTATCGTTAATATTTTTAAAGTTGTCAAAGTCAACCATGCATATGGTAAACGGCTTTCTGCCTTTATCCTTAAGCATTGCATCGGTATAATCCATAAGCGCGCGTTTGTTGAGCGCTTTGGTGTGCTGGTCAAGCTCAAGCTTAGCGAGCAGTGACTTTTCGCTGAGCTTCTGCTCGGTTATATCGGAAAAAAACAAAGCCGCGTAACTTGCGTCACCGTATTTTAATGGTATGCCGTTTATTTTAAACCATTTTCCGCCGGCTGTTTCCATTACAAAGCTTTTGCAGACGATGTTTTCACTCAGGCTGCATTTTATTATCTTTTTAAGTCCGCATTTTACGCACTTATGTGTTTCCGGTGTGCAGCCGAGTACCTTACAGACTGACATGCCGTCTATACCTTCCTTCCATTCGGGAAAGTACCCGCACATGCACTTGTTTGACGACAGTATATTCATACTGCTGTCTACGAGAACGGCGCCTACGGGCAGGTCTTTATACATTGTATATAAGATGCCGATGTCGTCAGCCATTGCTTTTTCCGGTGCCGTTTCCATAACAACACTACCCTTCTTTTTTTACAGGCGGCAGGCGGGGGAGGTTTTCAGCAGGGCGCAGCCGCCAGCGCACTAAACTAAAGTAAAAAATAAAAAAGCCGTATACGAAAATTTCCATATACAACTATTTACTGCAGAGTGCACACAGGTATGCTCTGAGGAACCTGATGCAAAGCTAAAATGGCTGTACAACAAGGCCCTTACGCGATATAATGATATCTGCAATGCGCTGAATATTCAGCTGTGTGTGGAGGGCAAGCTCCATATGCGAAGGGTAATGTGTCGGAAACACAATACCATTGCTTTGCACCTTTTATTGTGCTTTACAATATTTTATACAATATTATACAACTTTTTACGGTTATGTCAAGAAAATGTGAAATATTATGTCAGTTTTCACATGGAAATGTCTGAAATTTAAGGATTTGCCTTTGCTCCCAAGTGATGGCATCGTTCCGGCCAGGCTTGACCGGCGCCTATGCTAGAGCTATTATGGCATTAGACGCGCAAACGGCGTTAAGGCCTTTCCATTAAAGCAGAGGCTATGCGTTACGTAAAAAGCTCCAACCGAAAAACAATGGGGTGATAAAACTGTTCAAACTTACGCCTTACTTGAAAAAATACAAAAAAGAATGCATTATAGGCCCTGTATTTAAATTTATGGAGGCAATATTGGAATTGCTTCTTCCTACTATTATGGCAATGATTATAAATAACGGAGTGGCACGGCGCGACACGGGCTACGTACTGCGCCTTGGCGGGCTTATGGTTGTGCTGGCGCTGTTCGGCTACGGTTGCTCCGTTGTGTGCCAGTACTCGGCGGCGCGCGCGTCACAGGGCTTCGGCACAGACCTGCGCAACGCTTTTTTTGACCGTGTGCTGTCATTTTCATATTTACAGCTTGACAGGTTCGGCGCATCCACTCTTACAAACCGCATTACAAACGACATAAACCAGCTGCAGCAGCTGGTGGCGATGATGATACGCCTCCTTATACGCTGGCCGTTTATCTGTATAGGCTCGATTGTCATGTCATTTATGATGGACGCGCAGGTAGCGCTTATTATGCTCGTTTTTACTCCGGTGCTCGCGGTGATAATTTATCTTGTATCCAAAACGGCGGCTCCGCTTTACCGCTCGTACCAAAAGAAACTCGACGGCCTTGTCTCAACCCTGCGGGAGCATCTTTCGGGTATACGCGTGATACGCGCTTTTTCTAAAGAAAAGCAAGAGACAGGCCGCTTCAGCAGGGCGAACGACAGCCTGACTGACGACGGTCTTGCCATAGGGCGCATCTCATCTTTGTACAACCCGCTTACTTCGTTAGTGGTAAATGCGATGATTGTCGTGATACTGTGGGTGGGCGATATCCATATACGTGCGGGCAGGCTCGGCGAAGGGCAGATTATAGCGTTTATACAATATGCAAACCAGATACTTACATCTCTGCTTTTTATGTCAAATCTCGTTATACTTATAACTAAGTCAATGGCTTCGGCCGAGAGGATAAACGAGGTAATGGACACGGTGCCGGATATGCTAAGCCCGTCCGCTCCGGCAAGCCAAAGCATGTTTGCCCCTGCTATAGAGTTTCGCGATGTTTCGTTCGGCTACAGCAAAACCGGAGAGCTTGCGCTCGAAAATATAAATATAACTATAAATAAAGGAGAAACCGTAGGCATCATAGGGGGAACCGGCTCGGGCAAGTCAACTTTTGTAAACCTTATAGCGCGTTTTTATGACGCGACGTCAGGCAGCGTTTTGGTAAACGGCGTGCCGGTGAGCCAATATCCCATAACGCAGCTGCGTAAACAAATCGCAGTGGTGCCTCAGCGCGCGCTGCTTTTTACCGGAACGGTGGCGGAAAATATACGCTGGGGCAACACAGATGCGTCTATTGCCGATGTAAAAAAAGCTGCGTCCATAGCGCAGGCCGATGAATTTATAGAACATCTGCCCGGGCAGTACGGCTTTAATGTGGAGCGCGGCGGCGCAAACCTTTCGGGAGGGCAGAGGCAAAGGCTCGCTATAGCGCGCGCCGTAGCTGCCGGACCTGAAATATTAATTTTGGACGATGCATCAAGCGCCCTTGACTTCCTTACGGATGCAAATCTTAGGCGGGCTGTACGCGAGAACAGCCGTGGCAAAACCGTGCTCTTTGTTTCACAAAGGGTGGGAACGGTAAAAAATGCGGACCGTATCATCGTTTTTGAGGACGGGCGGATTGCGGGGACAGGCACCCACGCCGAGCTGTTCGGCAGCTGCGGCACATACAGGGAAATCTGCCTTTCACAGCTTTCAGACGAGGAGGCGCGCAGATGAAACAGACTGTTTTAAGGTTACTTAAATATGTAGGGCAGTATAAAAAACTTATCGCTTTTTCCGTTGTAAGCGCTTTAATAAGCGTAGTATGCACGCTTTACGCGCCGCTTATCATAGGCGGCACGATTGATAAGATGGTTGCCTCGAAAGCCGGCGCAGGGCAGTATATAGGCAGGTCGCTGCTTTTGCTTTCGTGTGTTTACATGTGCGGGAGCCTGTTTTTGTGGCTGCTGAACTATCTCACGAACCGTATATCTTACTTTACCGTCAATAACCTGCGCAAAGCCATGTTTGACAAGCTTTCAGCCCTGCCGCTGAGTTTTTACGACAAAAACGCGCGCGGCGACATTGCGAGCCGTTTTGTAAATGACGTCGATACTGTTTCTGACGGGCTTTTACAGGGGTTTATGACACTCTTACAGGGGATATTTACCATTATAGGCTCCATAGCTTTTATGCTTTCGCTAAGCCCCGCTATGACACTCATAGTAGCCCTTTCAGCCCCGGCGTCATTTTTTGCCGCGAGGTTTATTACGACAAGGTCCCAAAAGCTTTTCCGCAGCCAGGCAAAATATCTCGGCGCGATTAACGGTTACGCGGAAGAAATGATAGAGGGGCAGAAGATTGTAAAGTCTTTCCGCTACGAGTCTACGGCAAAACAGAAGTTTAGTGAAATTAACTCAAAGCTGTATGATGCAGGCGTTAAGTCACAGTTTATCTCATCGCTTTCGAACCCGTCTACACGTGTTGTAAACAACATCGCATACGCCGTGGTGGGCGTGTGCGGGAGCATAGCAACCATACACAATATGCTTACCGCCGGCGACATCTCAAGCTTTCTTATTTATGCGGTTGTTTTTTCAAAACCGTTCAACGATATTACTAACGTATTGACGCAGATGCAGGCTGCGGCGGCTTCGGCACAGCGCGTGTTCGAGCTCCTTGATATGAGTCCCGAGACACCTGACGGCAGCGCCGCGGAAACAGTTAAAAGCTGCAGCGGCCATGTTGAATTTGACGACGTCTCATTTTCTTACACACCCGGACGGAAACTGATAGAGCACTTTACGCTTGACATAAAACCGGGGAGCAGCATAGCCATAGTCGGCAGGACAGGCGCGGGGAAAACGACACTTGTAAACCTGCTTATGAGGTTTTACGATGTTGACGGCGGCCGCATACTGGTAGACGGCGCTGATATCCGCAGCCTTAAACGCGACAGCCTCCGTGCGCAGTTTGGCATGGTGCTTCAGGATACCTGGCTCTTTAACGGCAGCATACGGGACAACATCGCCTACGCAAAGCCGGACGCTTCAATGGATGAAATTACCGCGGCGGCCAAAGAAGCGGACGCTGACGGCTTTATACGCAGGCTTGAAAACGGGTACGATACAAAAATAACCGCTGACGGCGACAGCATTTCGGAAGGGCAGAAGCAGCTGCTGACTATTGCGCGTGTTATGCTGGCAAACCCGCCAATGCTTATCCTGGACGAGGCGACGAGCAGCATTGACGCATATACGGAAATGAAGATACAGCGTGCTTTTGACAGGCTGACGGCCGGACGCACCAGCTTTATGATTGCGCACAGGCTTTCTACGGTGCGCAATGCGGACCTGATTATAGTTATGGACAAGGGGCACATAGTTGAAAGCGGAAGCCACACTGAACTGCTGGGGAAAGGCGGCTATTACGCCAAACTTTACAGCAGCCAGTTTTCACACGCGGATTAATCCTGCGCGTAAAAAACCCGCACTCGACAGCCGTTTACAGGCTGCAGAGTGCGGGTTTTGCTTTGGTGGACACATCGGGGCTCGAACCCAAGACCTCTCGCGTGTGAGGCGAGCGCTCTAACCAGCTGAGCTATGCGTCCTTAAAAAAAATTTGCGCAGACGCGCAAATTTTCTAAACTGGTGACCCGTACGCGATTTGAACGCGTGTTACCGCCGTGAAAGGGCG
>DHNP01000039.1:51619-100864 GCA_002409585.1 Ruminococcaceae bacterium UBA5413
CCAACTGAGCTATGCCGCCATATCCATAACAAAGCTTTATAATTATAGTATATTCCGACTGCTTTTGTCAAGGGAAAAACCAAACTTTTTAAATTTTTGCCATGGCTGCGGGCTTAACTGCCAAAAAACAAAGCGAAGGGGGGGAACCTTCACGCGGCATCCTTTGCTCTGAAACCCGCCTGTATTTTTCTATATCCCATTGACAAAGGAACGGCATCAAAGTACAATACATAGAAAATACATGTATTTTCTATCGAACGAATACGTGATATGCTTGTTTTATAAATGGCTTCGGTTTATTGTTAATATTAAACTGGAAGTTACATTTTGGCATGCGTGCGAATGGCGGGCGGCAACTTTATAAAAAAGAAGCCCGGGGCGCGCATCGCCAAAACATCATAAGGGCATTTAATAACATATTATTTTATGAAAGGCATATATAAAACTATGTTAAATCAATTTTCAAGGACCGAGCTTATTTTAGGTAAAGAAGCTATGAATAAGCTCTCGGCATCGCGGGTAGCGGTATTCGGCATAGGCGGAGTAGGGGGGTATACGGTTGAAGCGCTTGTACGCAGCGGCGTGGGCGCGGTAGACCTGATTGACGACGACAGGATTTGCCTGACTAATATTAACCGCCAAATATACGCAACGCACAAAACCGTAGGCCGGTATAAGGTGGATGCCGCGAGGGAACGTATCGCCGACATTAACCCTTCTGCCGTCGTGCGCACGTATAAGACATTTTATACCGCGGAAACGGCCGGACAGTTTGATTTTCACGAATACGACTATATTGTCGATGCGATAGATACCGTAACGGGTAAGCTGCTGCTCGCGGTAAACGCTGATGCGGCGGGGACGCCGATCATTAGTTCAATGGGCGCCGGCAACAAAGTCGACCCGACGGCGTTTAAGGTTGCCGATATCTATGAAACGTCTGTTTGTCCGCTTGCCAAAGTTATGCGGCATGAACTGCGCACGCGCGGGATTAAAAAATTAAAGGTCGTCTACTCCGAAGAACCGCCCATAACGCCGGTAGACGATATGGCTATAAGCTGCCGCGCCCACTGCATCTGTCCGCCGGGAACGGTAAGAAAATGTACCCAGCGCAGACAGATACCGGGGAGCAACGCCTTTGTCCCTTCCGTTGCGGGGCTCATTATAGCCGGTGAAGTAATTAAAGACCTTACGCACACCGATGTGCCGTCAGGCGGGAGCGCGTGAGGATTGCCGAAAGGCATGCAATTATATTTTTGATATATAAAAATATCCTATCGCGGCATATTGTTTTTATGTATTGGACAGCGGCGTGCCGCCTGCGGTAAACTGTTATTTGTATATAGGAATATGTGCGTGAAAATAAGAGTTTAACGGGGGATGTTTAAAATGGCGCAAAGGAAGTACGGACCTGAATTCGGATTTATGACCCGGGCGGTGCATACAGGAAACGATGTTGACAGGGACACTGGCGCGATAAAGCGCCCCATTACGCTTGGAAACTGTTATGAACTGCCTTACGATCCGAGCAGCTTAAACTGGAGCAGTGCCGACAAAGCGCTCTACACCCGTAACGGCGGAGTCAACCAGAAATACCTCCAGGAAAAAATCGCGGCGCTTGAGGGGACGGAAGACAGTGTTGTTTTGGCTTCAGGCGTGGCTGCCCTTTCGGGGGTGTTCTTTACATTTTTAAAGTCCGGTGACCATGTAATCACCTCCAAGGTTACATATATAGCGGTTTACAGGCTGCTGACAGAACACTTGAAAGATAAATACGGTATTGAGGCGACACTCGTCGACACGTCGGACCCGGAGGCGGTACGCGCGGCAATCCGCGAAAACACGAAGCTCATTCATATTGAAACGCCGGGCAACCCTACGATTGGCATCAGCGACATAGCCGCCATTTCAGGGATTGCCCGCGAAAAGGGAATACTTCTTTCAGTGGACAACACTTTTGCTTCGCCTTACCTGCAGCGTCCGGCTGAACTGGGCGCAGACTTGACCGTGGAAAGCCTCACAAAGTATATAAACGGGCACGGCGATGCTTTGGGCGGTGCCGTTTCAGGCAAAAAAGAACTCATTGACCGTATCCGTGCGGAGGCCATGGTGAACCTCGGCGGTGCAATCAGCCCCTTTAACGCGTGGCTCATTATGCGCGGGGCCGTAACGCTTCCCCTGAGGATGCGCCAGCACAGCGAGAGCGCACTGAAAATTGCCCGCTTTTTAAAGAGCAATCCCGCCGTCCGCTTTGTCGCTTATCCCGGCTTGGAAAGCGACCGCGGATATGCAGACGCTGTAAAACAGATGCATAACGGTTTTTCGGGCATGATTTCTTTCGGGCTGAAAGGGGACGCGGATGCGCACAACCGTTTTGTCAGTTATTTACGGGTTATCACTTCGGCTGTCTCACTTGGGCATGACGAAAGCCTGATAGTTTTTATCGGCCCCGACGACGAGCGGCAGTACCTGTATCCGGAAGAATTTAACGGCGGCTTTTTCCGCTTCAGCGTCGGGCTGGAGGATGCGGACGATATCATTGGCGATATTCGACAGGCGCTTGAAAAATCCGGCATGGGGAAAGGCTTTACGCCTTCACATTCATAAAAGGCGCAGCCGGCGCGGCTTAATGACAGCAGATTAAGCATATGGAATTATTATTAGTAACCGGATAAACATAGGCGCGGCTTTTGGCAGCAGGAAAAAAATTAACGCAGCTGCCGGCTCTTAACCTTAATTAAGGAGGCAAAGTGAATATTGGGCCAGGGAATAATCGAAATACGGGGCCTTAGCAAAACGTTTCAAACGAAGCAGGCGGAAATCCAAGCTTTAGACGGCATTGACCTGTCGGTCCAAAAAGGCGATATCTTCGGCATCATAGGCATGAGCGGGGCCGGCAAAAGCACATTGGTGCGCTGCATGAATATGCTTGAGAGGCCTACTCAGGGCACTGTCTTTTTCGACGGAAAGGACCTCTGCACGCTAAGCGAACCCGAGCTTAGAAGGGTTCGCCGTTCCATAGGCATGATCTTTCAGCAGTTTAATCTTTTGATGCAGCGTACAGCGCTCGAAAACGTCTGTTTCCCTTTGGAAATTGCGGGTATGCACAGGACGGAAGCAAAAGTAAAAGCGCAGGAGCTTCTTGACATGGTAGGGCTTTCTGACAGGGCGGCGTCATACCCCACGCAGCTTTCCGGAGGGCAGAAACAGCGCGTGGCGATTGCAAGGGCGATGGCAACCAATCCCAAGGTTTTGCTGTGCGATGAAGCGACAAGCGCGCTTGACCCCACAACAACCCAGTCAATTCTCAGCCTGCTTAAAAATATCAACAGCCGGCTCGGGATTACCATTGTTATTATTACCCATGAAATGAACGTAATTGAAAAGATATGCAACCGCGTGGCAATAATCGACAGCAGCAGGATTGCCGAATGCGGGCTGGTGGAGGATGTCTTCACTAACCCCAAAACAGCCGCGGCGCGTAAATTCGTTTACCCGAACGCGGAAAGCCGCTCTGTTAAGATCGGCAGGCACTGCCTGCGCATCGTCTTTAACGGAAATTCGTCCGATGAGCCTGTGCTCGCTAACATGATACTCGCCTGCAGGGCGCCAGTAAACATACTCCATGCCGACACAAAGGACCTTAACGGCAGGGCCTTTGGCCAAATGGTTGTACAGCTGCCCGAGGAACAGGAACTCGCGCGGAAAATGGTTAACTATATCCGTGCGCGGGGATTGACTGCGGAGGAGGTTGACAATTATGTGGGATGAATCGACCGTGCTCATGCTTCTGCAGGGTGTAGGCGAGTCGCTGTATATGACGCTCATGTCCACTTTGTTCGCGTATATTATCGGACTGCCGGCAGGCATTTTTTTGGTTACAAGTTCAAAAGACGGTATCCGCCCGCAGCCATGGCTTTTTAAGACGCTTGACGTTATTGTAAACCTGACAAGGTCCATACCGTTTCTGATCCTGCTGGTGGCGATTATCCCGTTTACGCGCCTTATTACAGGCACAACCATCGGCTCCACGGCAACGGTAGTGCCGCTTACGCTGTCAGCGGCGCCGTTTGTCGCCCGGCTTGTGGAGTCGTCGCTTAAGGAAGTCGACGCGGGCGTGGTTGAGGCGGCGCAGTCAATGGGAGCTTCCAACAGCCAGATTGTATGGAAGGTCCTTCTCCCTGAGTCAAGGCCATCGCTTTTCATAGGCGGCGCCATCGCCATTACGACGATTTTAGGATATTCGGCTATGGCCGGTTTTGTCGGCGGCGGCGGCCTTGGCACCATAGCCATAAACTACGGCTATTACCGTTACCAAAACGGAATCATGTTTGTCACTGTCGTACTTTTGGTGCTTATTGTTCAGGTGTTCCAAGGCGCTGGTATGAAAATTGCGAAAGTGCTTGACAGAAGGAAGCAGTGAAAAATATATAAGAAATAATATATTAAAATCCATTTTATAAATTAGTAAAACGGAGGGTAAGTAATTATGAATAAGAAAAAATATCTTTCAATACTGCTGGCGGCATCCCTTTTGCTGGGGGCTTTTACGGGATGCGCAGGCTCCGGAGGCACATCTTCGGCAGCCTCATCGGATTCGTCTTCGGCGGAATTGAAAAAAATTGTCGTAGGCGCTTCGCCCACGCCGCATACGGAGATATTAAAGGAAGCAGCAAAACTGCTCAAAGCCAAAGGATATGATTTGGAAATAAAGGAATTTTCCGATTATGTTCTGCCTAACACGGCTTTGGAAGATAAACAGCTTGACGCCAACTATTTTCAGCATCAGCCGTATCTGACCGACTTCAACAAAGAAAAGGGCACGGACCTTGTGTCGGCAGGCTCCATCCATTATGAACCGTTTGGGATTTACGCGGGCAAGACAAAGTCTTTGGACGACCTGAAGGACGGTGCCGCCGTGGCGGTACCTAACGACACGTCCAACGAAGCGCGGGCTTTGCTGCTGCTGCAGACGAAAGGCTTAATTAAGCTTAAGGACGGCGTAGGGGTGACGGCTACCCAAAAGGACATAACAGAAAACAAGAAGAACCTTAAATTCCGCGAGATAGAAGCTGCCCAGTTAGTGCGCTCGCTTCCCGACGTGGATATAGCCGTTATAAACGGCAACTATGCTTTGGAAGGCGGACTTAAGGTCGAAGACGCTCTTGCGGTTGAGGCCTCAGACTCGCTGTCGGCTAAAACTTACGCAAACATCATCGCCGTACGTAAGGGTGATGAAAACCGCGAAGATATCAAAGCGCTTGTCGAAGTGCTTAAGAGCGATGAAATTAAAACGTATATTAAAAATACTTTTAAGGGCGCGGTACTTGCGGCCGACTGACCGGCCTTAAGGACTCCGTGGGCGTATTATCTATATACCGTAAAGTGGGAAGCAGCACCGTCCCGAAGGGTGCTGCTTCCCACTTTAGCTTTACATATTTAAAAAATTTAAAAAAGTTTGCCGCTGCGGTAAAAAGATGCGCCTTTTAACCGTGCGGACCGTTGCCTATAAACAGAGGCTTGTCCTTCGCGTAAAGTATCTTCTGCTCTGAGTATATGCCTGAGTAACCGGAAAGCATATAGCTTATGCCGGCCGCGAGCAGGTAGTAGACGGCGCCTTTTGCGCCGAAAACCTCCAGGCTTAAAACAAAAGCCGTGAGCGGGCAGTTTGTAACGCCGCAGAATACGGACATAAACCCTATGGAAGCGCCGAAGGACGGGCTTATCCCCAATATACCTCCCATGAAGCATCCGAACGTCGATCCGACAAAGAAAGCCGGCACGATTTCTCCGCCTCTGAACCCGGCCTCAAGCGTAACGGCTGTGAACAGGATTTTAAGTATGAACGCTTCGGGCCTTGCGCTGCCGTTCATGCTTGCGTCTATTATGCCGCCGCCCATGCCAAGGTAGTCACTTCCGAAAACGAGTGAAAGCAAAACCAAGAGCGCCCCGCCGGCGGCCGCCCGTGCGTACTGGTTCGGAAAGAATTTTTTGTAGTACTGTCCGGCCTTGCTCATTGCAGTACAGAAAATAACGCTGACAAAAGCGCACAGTACGGCGAGGGCTGCGACGCGGAGCAGGGGCAGGATGTCTATGGACGGTATGTTTTCTATTGTGTATGCCGTTACGGGGCTTTCGAAGTGTTTTGCAACCCCGGCGGCTACGATGGCTGACAAAGCGCACGGAACAAGCGCCGCGTAGTACATGACGCCTACGGTGACTACCTCCATAACGAAGATGGTCGACGTCATCGGCGTGCCGAAAAGCGCTGAGAAACAGGCGGCCATGCCGCTCATGGTTATGATGTGCAAATCTTTTTCGTCAAGCCTGAAAAGCCTGCCTATTGAAAACCCGAGGCTGCCGCCAAGCTGGAGCGCGGCGCCTTCACGTCCGGCGGAACCGCCGAAAAGGTGCGTCAGCACTGTCGAAAGAAATATAAGCGGCGCCATTATAAGGGGTATAGGCTCCGGCGAACGTATTGCGGACAAAATGAGGTTTGTGCCGTGCGGTTCGTTTATTTTACATGCGCGGTATAAAAATACTATTAGAAGGCCGCCTAAAGGAAGAAAGTAAACTATCCACCCGTTAGCTGACCTTATCCCGGTAACGTACATTATGCAGGACCTGAAAAAAGTGCCCGCGGCCCCGCCGACAATACCTGTTATGCATGATAAAAATACCCACTTGAAAAAGGCTGTAAAGTACCTTGAAAACTTTTTTGCATATGCGTTAATACTTGCTTTTGTCAACTGGCATTCACGTCCCATTATTTTTTATATCAAGTATAATAGAATTTATTTCAAAAATAAGGATAAAAAAGAAATATAAACCTCGCATACTTTTGCGGCTGCTGGCCGCCGCCTTTAACCCGTCAGGCAGGGTTCCTTTTTTTGACGCGCGGCACGTGTTTCTTTCGGCGCGCAAAAGCTTTTTCAAGCTCGACGACTAAGAGCGGCATAAGTGAAAGCAGCGTAACCGTCAGCCACTGGCGGCCGGTCAGGGCGGCGGTTTTAAAAACCACTCCGAGCGGGCGTATCACTATAACCGCCGCCTGCAGGAATATACAGACAAACGCGGCGAGGATGAGCTTTGGGTTCTGCGGTATGTTTTTTGCAAAAACGGAGCGCTCGGAACGCATGTTAAACGTATGTACGATTTGTGAAAGGCTTAAAACGGCAAATGCCATAGTCCTGCCTACAACAGGTGAGGCGGGGTCGGCATCGTAAAAGACGCGGCCAATGCTGTACGCCAAAAGGGAGAGCGAGCCTATGAGCGCGCCTTCGACAGCTATGCTGTAAACCATGCCAGGGCCGAATATTTTTTCGCTGCTGCGCACCGGCCTTTTTTCCATTATATCGTTTTCTATAGGCTCAACGCCGAGCGCGAGCGCCGGAAAAGAGTCTGTGACGAGGTTGACCCACAGAAGCTGTATGGCCAGCAGCGGGCTTGGCATATGGAGAAGGAATCCGACAAAGATGGTGAGTATCTCGCCTATGTTGCAGCTTATGAGGAAGTGTACTGTCTTTTTAATGTTTTCGTAAATGCCCCTGCCCTCGCGCACGGCAGACACTATGGTGGCAAAGTTATCGTCGGTAAGTATCATGTCTGAAGCGGCGCGCGCAACGTCAGTGCCGGATTTGCCCATTGCGCAGCCTATGTCCGCGGCGCGCAGCGCGGGCGCGTCGTTTACGCCGTCGCCTGTCATGGCGACAACCTCTCCGTGTGACTGGAAGGCGCGTACTATACGGACTTTATGTTCGGGCGAAACGCGTGCAAACACACTGTACTTGTAAATATTTTTCTTAAGTTCGGCGTCGCCCATGACGTCAAGTTCCTTACCGGTCAGAACGCACGAGCCGTTCTCGGCTATTTTTAACTGCTTGGCTATGGCAGCGGCTGTTTCGGCATGGTCACCGGTTATCATCACGGGACGTATGCCGGCCTTTTTGCAAAGCCTGACGGCTTCAGCCGCTTCGGGGCGGGGCGGGTCTGACATGCCTATAAGCCCGTAAAATGTAAGTCCGCGCTCTGCCTGCGCTTTATCGGCCGGTATGGAGTCGAAGTCTCTGTAGGCTATGCCGAGCACGCGCAGCGCGCGGGCGGCCATGCGCTGGTTCTGGCTGTCTAAGCCGTTTAAACAGTGCGCCGACAGGACGTCGGGCGCGCCTTTGGCTATCGCGCGGTAATGCCCGCCGGGCATGCGGCAGACTACGGTCATCATTTTTCGCTCGCTTGAAAACGGTATCTCGAGTACGCGCGGATATTTCTTACGCAGCGTGTCTATGTCGGTATGCGAAGCGCGCACTATTGCCGTTTCTGTAGGGTCGCCCGACGGCACCCCGTCCTGGTTAACGCAGTTTGTACATGCCGCGGCCATTTGGAGCAGCTTTAGCCCTTTGTCGGAACCGGCGGCAATCCTGCCGGAACCGTCGGCAAGCTCCTGCACCGACATACGGTTCTGCGTAAGTGTTCCGGTTTTGTCGGTGCATATAACGCTTGCGCCGCCGAGTGTTTCAACAGCGGGCAGCCGCCGCACTATGGCGCGCTGCGCGGCCATGCGCCTTACTCCCATGGCGAGCGTTATGGTAACGACGGCCGGCAGCCCTTCCGGGATGGCCGCCACAGCGAGGCTTATGGATATAAGGAGCATATCGAGCGGCTTTACTTGCTGGAAAAGCCCCATTATAAAAATCACGAAGCATATGATAAGCGCGCCTATGCCGAGCTTTTTGCCTATGGCGGCGAGTTTGCGCTGCAACGGGGTCTGCGGCGCTGACTGGCTGACTATAAGGCGGGCTATTTTGCCGACCTGGGTGTCCATCCCCGTTTCAACGACTATGCCCTGCCCGTGGCCCGACACTATGGAACTTGAGGAGTAAAGCATGTCTGCCCTGTCGCCGAGCGGCGTGTTTTCCGCGCAGACGGCGTCAGAGCTTTTATCGGCAGGCAGGCTTTCGCCGGTAAGGGCGCTTTCTTCGGCCTTTAGGTTTACGCAGCCTGTAAGCCTGAGGTCGGCAGGTACGAAGTCTCCCTCCCTTACCGCTACAATATCGCCGGGAACAAGCTCGGAAGCCTTTATTTTCTTTTCATGCCCGCCGCGTATAACGGACGCGTGCGGCGCCGACATGTTTTTGAGCATATCTATGGCTTTTTCGGCTTTACTTTCCTGCACTACGCCGATTACCGCGTCGACAGTGACTATGGCAAGTATGATGACTGAGTCCGTCATATCGCCTTCGCCGCCGAGGCAGGACGTTATGAACGAAACCGCCGCGGCAATAAGCAGGATTATCACCATGAAGTCGGAAAACTGCGAAATAAAACGGGCAAATATGCTTTTGCGCTTAGCCTTTTTTATTTCGTTTCTGCCGTATTCGCGCAGGCGCTGCTCCGCCTGCCGCTCCGTGAGGCCGTTTCCGATGTCCGTTTTAAGGCGCGCTGCGCACTCGCTTGTTTTAAGACTTTGCCACTCCAAAAGATTTTCCTCCTTATGATATAATAAATAACGTTATAATTTGTTGGCGCGGCAGCGTAAACGTATGCTGCTTTTTCACGCAGGCTGCCATATGCCGGCTCTTTTTTAAAATAAGTATATTCGCAAATATTAAAAAATATGGTATAATATATTTCATAAAGTATATTGTATGTTTTATCACAATGTAATCATGCCTCATTACAAGAACTTAAGCGGAGGAAAAAAGATGGACTGTGCCGTAATTAAATATGTTCAGGAACATTTCCATAATAAATTTACGGATTTTATATTTCCTTTACTGTCGAGAATGGGCAACGGAGGAGCCGTATGGCTTGCCATAGCATTTTATTTTGGGTACAGCAAAATAACGAGGCCGTTTGCGCTCATGCTGTTTTTTTCGCTTGCCCTTTCGCATGTGCTAAGCCAGATATTGAAGCCTATTATCGGTCGGCCGAGGCCGTTTGTCGTCCACCCGTGCGGCCGGCTTTTAATACACACGCCTGGGGGGTATTCCTGCCCGTCGGGGCACTCCGCGACTTCATTCGCTGCCGCTACCATCATCCTCATCGCCGACAGGCGCTTCGGGCTTTTGGCGTTTTGCATGGCTTTTGGGATTGCCTTTTCACGGGTTTTTCTTTTTGTGCATTATCCGTCGGATACGATTATAGGGTCTCTACTTGGCGTATTATGTGCGATTTTAGTATTATATTTATACAAAATGTAATCGGTTTTTTCAATTTTTTGATACAACATATATAACATATTTAATTATCTGCTGAATATATTGTGAATATTGAATTTTGTCGACTGTTTCTACTTGTTTTTTCCTCTTTTGTGAATTATTATATCTTGTGAGCCAAATTCACAATAAGGAGGTGATAATATGGTAAAGTTTGTAGGCAACGCGGATATAGCAGGAAGAATACTCAAATATTATGTTTTTGGCAACAGAAAGACCGGCTATTGGGTTAGAATATGCTCAGGAGAAGAAGTCTCGGAACACTTTTTCTCAAGGAACCTTTCAGAAACATTTGCGCTCGCGGAACAGCTCAGGCGATGCACTGTTTTTCCCTTTAATCTAAGCGAAATTATCGAAGACATCGCGATTAGCTGAAAAGCTGATTGACAAATCAATAACACTCATTTATACTGTTAATAAAATCAGTAATAAATCTTTTATTTATTGCAAATTATATTTTATCTATTGAGAGAGGTTTTAAAAATGAAGAAATACGTTTGCACTGCATGCGGATATGTTTACGACCCGGCTAAAGGAGACACCGAGCACGGCGTAAAAGCGGGTACCCCGTTTGAAAACCTGCCGGATGACTGGGTATGCCCTGACTGCGGAGTGGGGAAAGATATGTTTGAGCCTGAAGACTGATTGAAAGAAGTTTTAAATTATGGGTGTTATAAAGTTAAAGGAAAATGTTTATTCCGTCGGCGTTTTAAATCCTGACTTACGGGTTTTTGACATTATTATGCGGGCTGAATACGGAACCAGCTATAATGCCTTTCTTATCACAGGTGAAAAAAATATACTTATAGATACCGTGCATGCTTCTTTTTTTGACGAGTATATAAGCAATATAAAAAGCATCGTTGATATCTCAAAAATAGATGCTTTGATTATGAACCATACGGAACCGGACCACTCAGGCTCAATAGCAAAGCTGCTTGCCATAAATCCAAATATAACGGTTTACTGCACAATGCCTGCGAAAAAGAATATAGACGCAATAACAAATGCAAATACGCACTGCGTTGTTGTAAAACAGGGTGACAGGCTTGATATTGGAAATGGTGAACTTGAGTTTATTATTGCGCCGCTTCTGCACTGGCCGGATTCAATGTTTACGTGGATGCCGTCCAAAAAAGTACTTTTTACCTGCGACTTTTTAGGATGCCATTACTGTGAGCCTACTATGCGGGACAAGTCCATACACTTCCCGGAGAAATATTGGGATGAATTTGAATATTACTATAAGGGAATATTCGGCCCGTTCAAACCGTATGTGATAAAAGGGCTTGACAAGATTGACGGTATTGATGCTGAGCTTATTTGTCCAAGCCACGGGCCGTGCCTTACGGAAAACATAAAAAAGTGTAAAGAATTTTACAGAAGCTGGAGCATGCCGAAACATAAAGATAAAAAAACAGTCGCGGTTCTATATGCTTCAGCTTACGGCTATACTGAAAAACTTGCCAAAGCTGCTTGCACTGAACTGGCCGCGGACCCCGCACTTGATGTACAGCTCTTAAACGTGGTGTTTACCCCTTTTGACAAACTGGTTGAAGCTATAAACGGCGCCGATGCGGTCATGGTTGGCTCATGCACAATAAACAGGGATGCACCTAAAATTATATGGGACTTGCTTTCGTGCGTTGACGCCGTAAACACAAGAGGGAAACCTGCCGGAGCGTTCGGTTCTTACGGCTGGAGCGGCGAAGCCGTCCCGATGATTAAAAGCCGCCTTGAGCAGTTAAAGTTTAAATTTATAGGCGACGGCCAGTGCGTGAACTTTATGCCGTCCGATACGGATATCTCAAACATTAAAGCATATGCGCGGGAAATAGTTTCTAATATAAAAAGCTGAATGCTTTTTATAAAGCCTTGCGGTTTCAATGCGCTCTGAAAACTGAATAATCCCGCCGAACAGCCGCTGAGGCCCGCCGTCATCATCGTGTACGGCGGGCTTTTTCCTTTTGACGGGGCGTGGCTTGTAACAGGCTTAAAGGCCGTAATATGGCATATACATATATAAAATATTACTCTTGACAAAAAAGTAAGGCAGGGATAAAATATAACTATAAGTTAGCCGCGACTAACATAAAATTTGAGATACGAGGCGTCATATGAAATTAAGCGATTTGGCAATCGGACAAAGGGCCGCCATCGTCGAGGTTAAAGGCGAAGGCGCTCTGCGGCGCAGACTGTTAGACATGGGGCTTACGCCTAATACCGAAGTTATGGTGCGCAAGGTTGCTCCGATGGGCGACCCGATAGAAATCCAGCTGCGGGGTTACGAACTTACCCTGCGTGTTGCTGACGCTCAAAATATCACGGTAGAGGGGGCGGCCGGCAAATGATTTTTGCGCTTGCGGGCAATCAGAACTGCGGAAAGACGACATTGTTTAACCAACTGACCGGCTCTAACCAGCACGTGGGCAACTTCCCCGGGGTAACGGTAGAGCGCAAAGACGGGGCCATACGCGGGTACAAAGGTGTTACCGTAGTAGATTTGCCGGGTATCTACTCACTGTCGCCGTACTCAAACGAAGAAATAGTTACGCGTGATTTCCTTATCAACAGCCACCCCGACGGGATAATAAATATTGTAGACGCCACTAATATCGAGCGCAACCTGTACCTGAGCATGCAGCTCATAGAGCTTGACATCCCGATGGTAATAGCCCTTAACATGATGGACGAGGTAAGGGCAAACGGAGGGACTATAAAGATAGCTGACTTTCAGGAAGAAATAGGCGTACCGGTTGTCCCTATTTCGGCAAGTAAGAACGAGGGCATCGACGAGCTTATCGAAACGGCTGTAAAAACAGCGGAGTCAAAGCTGCACCCTAAACGGCAGGACTTTTGTTCGGGAGCGGTACATAGGGCCATACATTCCATAGCGCACCTTGTTGAGGACCACGCGCAGAGCGTCAACATCCCGCCGAGGTTCGCGGCGACGAAGCTTGTAGAGGGCGACGCCCCTATGACGAAAATGCTCAGGCTGTCGGAAAACGAAGTAGACATGATAGGGCATGACGTCACTGAAATGGAGCATGAGCTGCACACTGACAGGGAAGCCGCGCTTGCCGACATGCGCTACAGCTTTATTGAAAAACTTACGCAAAAAACCGTAGTCAAAATGGGCGAGTCCAAAGAACATAAACGCAGTGTGAAGATTGACATGCTGCTTACCAATAAATACCTGGCAATACCAATTTTCCTTGCTATAATGATGCTCATTTTCTGGCTGACGTTCGGAGTTATAGGCAGCGCTTTAAGCAATCTGCTTTCTATGGGGATAGATGCCGTTACACAGGCGGCCGATGCGGGCCTCACCGCGTACGGGATAAACCCCGTCGTAAAATCACTTATTATAAACGGCGTTTTTGCAGGAGTAGGCAGCGTACTGTCATTCCTTCCAATAATAGTCGTTTTATTTTTTTTCCTTTCAATATTGGAAGACAGCGGGTACATGGCGAGGGTAGCCTTCGTAATGGACAAGCTGCTGCGCAAAATAGGCCTTTCGGGCAGGAGCTTTGTCCCTATGCTTATAGGGTTCGGCTGCTCTGTACCGGCTATAATGGCCACGCGCACACTTTCAAGCGAGCGTGACAGGAAAATGACCATTTTACTTACGCCGTTTATGAGCTGCAGCGCTAAACTGCCGATTTATGCCGTATTTACGGCAGCTTTTTTTCCACAGCACGGCGCGCTCGTAATGATAATACTTTATATAATGGGCATGGTTATGGGAGTGCTTAGCGGCCTTATTTTAAAGAAAACCGTTTTTCACGGCAACCCTGTCCCTTTTGTAATGGAACTGCCGAATTACCGCATGCCGAGCGCGAAAAGCGTTCTGCTCTTAATGTGGGACAAGGCAAAGGGATTTATAATGCGCGCGTTTACGGTGATTTTTGTGGCAACTATTGCAATATGGTTTTTACAAACATTTGATTCGCGCATAAACACTGTAAGCTCAAGCTCGGACAGCATGCTCGCGGCCATAGGCAAGTTCATAGCGCCTGTATTTGCCCCGCTTGGGTTTGGCGACTGGCGCGCTTCCACGGCCCTTATAACGGGCTTTACAGCCAAAGAAGCAGTCATAAGCACTTTTGCGGTGCTCGCAAATACTAGTATTTCCAATCTTCCCGCAGCGCTGTCTTCGATGTTCACGCCGCTTACGGCCTTTGCGTTTTTAACGTTTACGCTGCTTTATACTCCGTGCGTAGCGGCGATAAATGCCGTAAAAAGTGAAATGGGCAGTGCAAAAAGCGCACTTGGCGTCATACTTTACCAATGCGGTTTTGCATGGATAATTTCTTTTATAGTTTACCACGTCGGCCTGATCTTTGCAGGCTGACGGAAGGAGGAAAATATGAACGCGGGCAGTTATGTCATTTTAGCCGTTATAGTGCTACTTGCGGTGCTGGCGGTACGTTACTCATTTAAGCACAGAAACGAAGACTGCGACGGATGCTGTACGCAGTGCCCCTACCATGGCAAATGCAGTAAAAAAACAAAAAAATAATCATGCCGGCATAAACTTCAAAAGCACTGCGGCATTTGAGGGATTAGATGCCGCGATGCCGGCGGAAAACTGAAAAAAGCACCGCTTGGCGACTAAACCAAAGCGGTGCTTTTACATATAAAGGGTACTGAAACGGGAGGAAAGCCGCAAATTTATATAAGTAAACGCTAATTTTTATTTATATTAATATTATTTTCCCGTTTAGCACGGAAATAGCTTGACATACAAATTGTTATATTGTAAAATAATATACTGCATTATCATAAAATCCTATAGCCAAAAACAAATTATACCTATAATAGCACATTGAATCGGAAAAGGCAAGAATTAATAAAAAAACAGCAATTCAGATTTACTTTTATATCTTAATTTATGCCGTAAGACGCAAATATATGAATGGAGTGATTTTCCAAATGGTGAATGTCAAACCGGTGAAGGTTGGCAAAAATACCAGAATGAGTTTCGCGCGTATTGACGAAGTCCTCCCGATGCCTAACTTAATTGAAATCCAAAAAAAATCCTACCAGTGGTTTTTGGATGAAGGCCTGCGGGAAGTTTTCAAAGATGTTTCGGGCATAACCGACTATACGGGCAACCTTGTTTTGGACTTCGTCGACTATAAATTGGATGTCGACCACCCCAACTATAGCGTTGAGGAGTGTAAGGAGCGTGACACTACTTATTCAGCACCATTAAGGGTTACGGCACGCCTGCTTAACAAGGAAAGCGGCGAGATAAAAGAGTCCGAAGTGTTCATGGGCGATTTTCCGCTTATGACCGAAAGCGGTACTTTCGTCATAAACGGCGCGGAGCGCGTAATTGTTTCACAGCTTGTTCGTTCGCCGGGCGTTTATTATAAGATGGATTATGATAAAACCGGCAAGGAACTTTACAGCGCGACAATGATACCTAACCGCGGCGCATGGCTTGAGTATGAAAGCGACGCAAACGACGTCTTTTACGTGCGCATAGATAAGAACCGCAAGCTTCCGGTTACTGTTTTCATAAGGGCGCTGGGCCTCGGAACGGATCAGGAGATAGTGGATTATTTCGGCGATGACGACAGAATAAACGCCACTATTGAAAAAGACCCGTGTAAAAACATGGAGGAAGCGCTTTTTGAAATATACCGCAAATTAAGGCCGAGCGAGCCTCCGACGATAGAAAGCGCTCAGGCGCAGATAAACGGCCTTTTCTTTGACTCACGCCGTTATGACCTCTCACGCGTAGGCCGTTATAAGTACAACAAAAAACTCAGCATAGTCGAGCGCATTACCGGCGAGGTACTGTCAAGGCCGGTCGCGAACCCCGCGACGGGTGAAGTCATGGCGGAAGCCGGAGCCACTGTTTCTAAAAAACTCGCTAAGCAGATAGACGACGCGGGCGTCTCAATGGTATATGTAAAGCTCGGCGACAGAGAAGTAAAGATTATATCCAACGGTATGGTAGATATAAATAACTTTGTCAACTTTGATGCCAAAGAGGAGTGCGGCGTCAAAGAGCGCGTGCGCTTCAGCGTACTGGCGGAAATTTTGTCTTCATCGTCCAATGACGAAGAGATAAAGAGCCAGATTGAAAACCGCTTTGACGAGCTTATCCCTAAGCATATAATCATAGACGATATCTTTGCCTCTATCAATTATATGAACTGCATAGCCGACGGCTTAGGCACGACGGACGATATAGACCACCTCGGCAACAGGCGCATTCGCTCCGTCGGCGAACTGCTGCAGAACCAGTTCCGTATCGGCTTTTCAAGGCTTGAGCGCGTCATACGCGAAAGGATGACGCTTCAGGCGCAGGACCTCGAAGTGCTTACGCCACATTCGCTTATAAATATCAGGCCCGTAGTAGCTGCCATAAGGGAATTCTTCGGTTCATCGCCTCTTTCACAGTTCATGGACCAGACTAACCCTTTGGCGGAGCTTACGCATAAACGCCGCCTTTCCGCTTTGGGGCCGGGCGGCCTGTCAAGGGACCGCGCGGGGTTCGAAGTACGCGACGTGCACTATACGCATTACGGACGCATGTGCCCTATAGAAACACCTGAAGGCCCTAATATAGGCCTTATATCATACCTCGCAACTTTTGCACGCATAAATGAGTACGGCTTCATCGAGGCGCCTTTCCGCAAAGTCGATAAAGAAACAGGAGCCGTTACGAAAGACGTCGTTTATATGACTGCCGATGTTGAAGACAACTACGTCGTCGCACAGGCAAATGAACCGCTTGACGAGAAGGGCCGCTTTAAGAACGCAAAGGTTAACGGCCGTTACCGCGATGAATTTGTCGAAGTGGAACGCGAAAAGGCGGACTTCATGGATGTGTCACCGCGCATGGTTGTTTCAGTCGCAACGGCGATGATACCTTTCCTTGAGCACGACGACGCAAACCGCGCGCTCATGGGCTCCAACATGCAGCGCCAGGCGGTGCCGCTTCTGAGGACGGAGTCCCCCATAGTAGGCACGGGCATGGAGTACAAGGCGGGCGTCGACTCGGGCGTGTGCGTGCTCGCAAAGCGCAGCGGCGTTGTTAAAAGCGTAAGCGCAGACGAAGTGAAAGTAATTGCCGACAACGGCGATGTAGATATTTACCATATAATAAAATTCATGCGCTCAAACCAAAGCACCTGCATAAACCAGGTGCCGATAGTTGACGTTAACCAGCGCGTGGCGAAGGGCGACGTCATAGCGGACGGCCCGGCCACAAAAGACGGTGAAATAAGCCTCGGCAAAAACGTACTCATAGGGTTTATGACATGGGAAGGCTACAACTACGAAGACGCCGTCCTTATAAGTGAAAAAGTGGTAAGGGAGGACGTGTTTACTTCTATCCATATTGAGGAATATGAGATGGAGGCAAGGGACACTAAGCTCGGCCCGGAAGAAATAACGCGCGATATACCTAACGTTAACGAAGACCTTCTGCGAGACCTTGATGAAGGCGGCATAATCCGCATAGGCGCGGAAGTGCGCGCCGGAGATATACTCGTGGGCAAGGTGACGCCTAAAGGCGAAACGGAGCTTACCGCTGAGGAACGCCTTTTGAGGGCTATCTTCGGTGAAAAGGCAAGGGAAGTCCGCGACACATCGCTGAGGGTTCCACACGGCGAGTACGGCATCGTCGTTGATGTCAAAGTCTTTACAAGGGAAAACAGCCACGACGAGTTAAGTCCCGGCGTCAACAAAGTCGTGCGCTGCTACATCGCCCAAAAGCGTAAGATTTCGGTAGGCGACAAGATGGCCGGACGCCACGGCAACAAGGGCGTTGTTTCGCGTATACTGCCGGTGGAGGATATGCCGTTCCTGCCCGACGGCACGCCGCTCGACATAGTGCTTAACCCGCTCGGCGTTCCTTCGCGAATGAATATAGGGCAGGTTTTGGAGGTGCACCTTGGCTTGGCCGCCAAACTGCTCGGGTGGAAGATAATGACGCCTGTTTTTGACGGAGCGCAGGAAGAAGACATAGTAGACTGCCTCAAAAAAACCGGCATGAGCCCCGACGGCAAGATACAGCTAAAGGACGGGCGCACGGGAGAATATTTTGACAATAAGGTTACCGTAGGCTATATGTATTACCTTAAGTTGCATCACCTTGTTGACGATAAGATACACGCAAGGTCGACAGGCCCTTACTCGCTCGTAACACAGCAGCCGCTCGGCGGCAAGGCGCAGTTCGGCGGGCAGCGTTTCGGAGAAATGGAAGTCTGGGCGCTTGAGGCTTACGGCGCGGCGTATACGCTGCAGGAAATCATAACCGTCAAGTCCGACGATGTCGTAGGCCGTGTAAAGACTTACGAGGCGATAGTAAAGGGGCAGAACATTCCTAAGCCGGGCGTGCCTGAGTCCTTTAAGGTACTCATAAAAGAACTTCAGTCGCTTGCACTTGACGTCAAAGTGCTTGATGCAAACGACGAGGAGATAGACCTTAAACAGGATCTCGACGACGACGACATAGGTTTTAACGCGCAGGAAAAGACTTTTGACGAGCCTGTTGTCAACGACAGCCAGGAAACCTTTAATGCGGACGGCGATATCGGCGAAGATAATTTATTTGACGAGTCGGATGATGCAGCGAATGAAGACGACATTGACGATGACGGAATCGGAGACCATCTTAAGCACGGGGAAATGTTTGACTTAAATTCCGACGACAATGTCGATGAAACTTAAGGAAGGGGCCGCGGTATGGAATTTAATACATTTGAATCCATAAAGATAGGACTTGCTTCACCTGAGAAAATAAGGGAATGGTCATACGGCGAGGTAAAAAAACCTGAAACTATAAATTATCGCACGCTTAAACCGGAGCGTGACGGCCTTTTTTGCGAACGTATTTTCGGGCCGACTAAGGACTGGGAATGCCACTGCGGAAAATATAAAAGGATACGTTACAAAGGCAAGATATGCGAGCGCTGCGGCGTTGAAGTGACAAGGTCAAAGGTGCGCCGCGAGCGCATGGGGCACATAGAGCTTGCCGCGCCTGTTTCGCATATATGGTACTTTAAGGGCATACCTTCGCGCATGGGGCTTATGCTCGACATCTCTCCGAGACTCCTCGAAAAGGTCCTGTACTTTGCGCTTTATATAGTTACAGACCCAGGCAGCGTGCGCGAACTGCAGAAAAAACAGATACTGAACGAAAAAGAATACCGCGACATGCGCGAAAAATACGAGGACGACTTTGACGCGGGCATGGGAGCGGAAACCATAAAAAAACTCCTCGAGGAAATAGACCTTGACGAAACTTCACAGGAGCTTAAGGAAGAGCTTAAAACCGCCACAGGCCAAAAGCGCGTGCGCATTTTGAAAAGGCTCGACGTTGTTGAGGCTTTCAGGCTTTCGGGCAACAGGCCCGAGTGGATGATACTCGACTGCATACCTGTCATACCTCCGGATTTGCGCCCTATGGTGCAGCTTGACGGCGGCAGGTTCGCGACTTCTGACCTTAACGACCTGTACAGGCGTGTAATAAACAGGAACAACAGGCTTAAGCGCCTTTTGGAACTCGGCGCGCCGGATATAATAATACGCAACGAAAAACGCATGCTGCAGGAGTCTGTGGATGCGCTTATAGATAACGGCCGCCGCGGACGCCCTGTAACAGGGCCTAACAACAGGCCGCTTAAATCCCTCTCAGACATGCTTAAGGGCAAGCAGGGACGTTTCCGCCAAAACCTTTTGGGCAAGCGCGTAGACTACTCCGGGCGCTCCGTAATAGTTGTCGGGCCTGACCTTAAGATGTACCAGTGCGGCCTGCCTAAGGAAATGGCATTAGAGCTTTTTAAGCCTTTCGTTATGAAGCGCCTTGTGGAAACAGGCGTTTCCGGCAATATCAAGGCCGCGAGAAAGTCCGTTGAAAGGGCTAAGCCTGAGGTGTGGGACGCTCTTGAAGTCGTCATTAAAAACCACCCGGTGCTGCTTAACAGGGCCCCTACGCTGCACAGGCTCGGCATACAGGCTTTTGAGCCTATCCTTGTTGAAGGCAAGGCCTTAAAGCTTCACCCGCTTGCCTGCACGGCTTACAACGCTGACTTCGACGGCGACCAGATGGCTGTCCATGTGCCGCTTTCATCAGAGGCACAGGCAGAGGCGCGCTTTTTGATGCTTGCCGCCGGCAACCTGCTCAAACCTTCCGACGGACGACCGGTTACAGTGCCTACACAGGACATGGTACTCGGCTCGTACTACCTTACCCTTGACAGAGACGGCGAAAAAGGCGAGGGCAAAATATTCAGCAATTATGACGAGGCCGTTATGGCTTACGAAAACCATGTCATAGGCCTGCATGCTAAAATCAAAGTGCGCCGTACTTTAATAATCGGCGGGCATGAAGAATCAAAGATAATCGCCACGACTATAGGGCTTATGATTTTTAACCGCCCGATACCGCAGGACCTCGGTTTTGTCGACCGCTCAAACCCAGAGAACAAGTTTAGGCTTGAAGTAGAGTTTTTGGTAGGCAAAAAGCAGCTCGGGCAGATTATCGACCGCTGCATACAGATCCACGGCGTGCCTAAAACTTCAGAAGTTTTGGATGAAATAAAGGCTCAGGGATATAAATATTCAACCAAAAGCGGCATAACCGTTTCTGTAAGCGATGCCACGGTGCCGCCGCAGAAGCGAGAAATAATATCAGAAACTGAAGATAAGATTGACATTGTTACCGACGAGTACAAAAACGGCCTGCTCTCAAATGACGAGCGCTACAAAGCTGTGCTGAAGCTTTGGGGCGATGCGACTGAAAAAGTTTCGGATGCCCTGCAGAAAAACCTTGACCGCTACAACCCGATATTTATGATGGCCGACTCAGGCGCGCGCGGTTCCATGAGCCAGATACGCCAGCTTGCCGGTATGCGCGGGCTTATAGCCAACACGTCGGGCAAAACGATAGAAATTCCTATACGCGCGAATTACCGTGAAGGCCTCAACATACTCGAGTACTTCATTTCTTCGCGCGGCGCAAGGAAGGGCTTGGCCGACACCGCTTTGAGGACGGCCGACTCGGGCTACCTTACGCGCAGGCTTGTCGATGTTTCGCAGGAAGTCATTATAAGGGAAGACGACTGCGGCACGGATGAGGGCTTTGAAATTTCCGATATAAAAGAAGAAGGGGAAATTATCGAAACCCTGCATGAGCGCCTCATAGGCAGGTACCTGCTCGATGACTTCACAGACGAAAAGACGGGCGAGGTCCTCGTTTCAAAAGATAAGCTTATGGATGAGGGCGATGCGGATATAATAGTAGGCAGGGGTGCCCAAAAGGTACGCATACGTTCTATCCTTAGCTGCAAAGCGGCTCACGGAATATGCAAAAAGTGCTACGGCGTCAACCTTGCAACGCGCAAGCCCGTTTCGGTAGGCGAGGCTGTCGGCATAATCGCGGCCCAGTCCATAGGCGAGCCTGGCACGCAGCTTACAATGAGGACGTTCCATACGGGCGGCGTCGCAAGCGCGGAAGATATTACACAGGGCCTGCCGCGCGTCGAGGAGCTGTTCGAGGGGCGCAAGCCTAAGCACCTTGCCATACTGAGTGAGATAGGCGGGAAAGTCTCATTTGAGGAGATTAAGAAGAGCCGCCATATAGTTGTGACAAATGATGAAACAGGCGAGTCAAAGTCATACCTTATTCCTTTCGGCTCGCATATTGTGGTAAAAGAAGGCAGCGTCATAGACAAGGGCACCCGCCTGACGGAGGGTTCCGTAAACCCGCACGACGTGCTGTCTATCATAGGTGTTGAGGCTGTCGAGCATTACCTTATACAGGAAGTGCAGAAAGTTTACCGTATGCAGGGCGTTGATATAAACGACAAGCATATTGAAGTAATAGTACGCCAGATGCTTAAGAAAGTACGAGTGGAAGATGCCGGCGACACGACCATACTGCCAAATTCTTTGGTAGACAAGAGCGACCTCGAAAAAGAAAACGCGGCCATACGCGAGCGCATAGCGGAAGGCGAAACGGAACTTAAGGAAGCTACCTATACGCCTGTGCTTCTCGGTATAACAAAGGCATCGCTCGCTACGGACTCGTTCCTTTCAGCCGCATCGTTCCAGGAAACGACAAGAGTGCTGACCGATGCCGCCATAAAGGGCAAGGTGGACCCGCTCCTCGGGCTTAAGGAAAATGTTATTATAGGCAAGCTTATTCCTGCCGGAACCGGAATGAAATGCTACAGGAACGTAGGCATAGACTCGCCTGCTGGCGCTGTAAGAAGCGTGCTGGATTCTGATGATGACAGCTTGACAAACGATGCCGTTTAGGCTTATAATTACAAAATGTGATGGTTTATCCGGGCAAGTGGATTTTGCCCTGGCGACAGCCTATTACCGCTGTTAATTCCGCTTTGTTTTTACCTTTATAGTCCGTACCCCGCACGGGTGCGTGGATTTGAGATGCGAGGCGGTTTAACATATATAAAAATTTGTGAGGAGGTGTCATATGCCAACATTTAACCAACTGGTACGCGAGGGAAGAAAGGTTTCCGAAGGTAAGGCCAAGGCTCCTGCCCTTTTAAAAGGCTGGAACTCCAAAAAGAGGATTGCCATTGACCAGGATTCTCCGCAAAAGCGCGGCGTCTGCACCGTAGTAAAGACCGCTACGCCGAAAAAACCTAACTCTGCACTTAGGAAGATAGCAAGGGTAAGGCTTTCAAACGGTATAGAGGTAAGCGCCTATATCCCAGGAGTAGGCCATAACCTTCAGGAGCACAGCGTCGTTATGATACGCGGCGGCCGTGTAAAGGATCTGCCTGGCGTCCGCTACCATATTATCCGCGGAACACTGGATACCCAGGGCGTTGCCCAGCGTATGCAGGCCCGTTCAAAGTACGGGGCTAAAAGGCCGAAGGCCGGCGCGGCAAAAGCTGCAAAATAATTGCAAGCTTTACCGTGCGCCCATTTTAACGAAACCTTGCGGCTGCATGTTGAAAAACAAATGCGGCGGCGTTCATATAAACTTTTAAGAACGCCTCTGTATTGGCCTACGGGAGTTTGTTTCGAGTACCTATGATATCATTTCTGTGAAGGAGGGAAGTAAAGTGCCAAGAAGAGGTTCAACCGCAAAACGTGATGTTTTACCCGATCCACTTTATAATTCCAAATTGGTAACACGTCTTATTAATAATATTATGTATGACGGCAAGAGGGGCGTAGCCCAAAAAATCGTTTACGGAGCTTTTGACATAATAAAAGATAAATCCGGAAAAGAGCCGCTCGACGTGTTTGAGCAGGCAATGGAAAACGTAATGCCGTCACTGGAAGTAAAAGCCCGCCGCGTAGGCGGCGCGACATACCAGGTCCCTATGGAAGTACGCCCCGAAAGGCGGCAGACGCTCGGGTTGCGCTGGATTACAAATTATTCGCGTGAAAGATCTGAAAAGACAATGAAAGAAAGACTTGCCGGCGAAATCCTTGATGCAGTGAACGGTACCGGCGGCGCCGCAAAGAAGCGCGATGAAACGCACAAGATGGCAGAGGCCAACAGGGCTTTCGCGCATTACCGCTGGTAAAAGTCATGCTGCACAATTCAGAGCTTAGGAGGAAATTATGCCAAGGCAGGTAACACTTGATAAAACTCGTAATATCGGCATAATGGCGCATATAGATGCCGGTAAAACGACTACTACGGAACGTATACTTTATTATACGGGAATAAACCATAAAATAGGTGAAGTCCATGATGGCGCCGCCACTATGGACTGGATGGTTCAGGAACAGGAACGCGGCATTACGATTACTTCGGCTGCTACTACCTGCTTTTGGAAAGGCTGCCGCATCAATATAATCGACACCCCAGGCCACGTCGATTTTACTGTTGAAGTCGAGCGCGCGCTGCGCGTGCTTGACGGCTCCGTAACCGTATTCTGCGCCAAAGGCGGAGTGGAACCGCAGTCAGAGACAGTATGGCGCCAGGCGGAGCAGTTCGGCGTGCCGCGCATGGCGTATGTCAATAAAATGGACATTATGGGCGCTGACTTTTTCCGTGTTGTGCAAATGATGAAAGACAGGCTTAAGTGCAATGCGGTGCCTATACAGCTCCCAGTCGGCAAGGAAGAGACTTTTAAAGGTATAATCGACCTTATCGACATGAAAGCCGACATTTACTATGACGAAATGGGCAAGGACATGGAAGTCGAGGATATACCCGACGACATGAAGGAACTTGCCGAAAAGTACCATACCGACCTTATAGAGCACGTTGCCGAACAGGATGATGCCCTTATGGAAAAGTACCTCAACGGCGAAGAGCTTACAAGGGAAGAAATCCTTGCGACTATACGCAAAGCTACGATAGCCAACAAGTTTGTGCCGGTTACGTGCGGTTCTTCGTACAAGAACAAGGGCGTGCAGAAGTTGATCGACGCTATTGTGGCTTTTATGCCGGCACCTACCGACATAAAAGCCATAAAGGGCACAAACCCAGACACCGGTGAAGAAGAAGACTGTCACTCTGACGACAAAGAGCCTTTTGCCGCTTTGGCGTTTAAGGTAGCTACTGACCCATTTGTCGGCAAGCTCGTGTTCTTCCGTGTGTATTCCGGTATGCTTGAAGCCGGTTCAACCGTTTATAATTCTGTTAAGAATGATAACGAGCGTATGGGCCGCATCCTACAAATGCACGCTAACCACAGGCAGGATTTGCAGGAAGTTTACGCAGGGGATATTGCCGCCGCGGTAGGGCTTAAAAAGACCGGCACGGGCGACACGCTCTGCGACCCTAAACGCAAGATAGTGCTTGAGTCCATGGAGTTTCCGGACCCTGTTATAAGGGTTGCCATTGAGCCTAAAACAAAGGCCGGCCAGGAAAAAATGGGCATAGCGCTTTCAAAACTTGCTGAAGAAGACCCGACGTTTAAAGCATATACGGACACTGAAACCGGCCAGACGATAATCGCGGGCATGGGCGAGCTTCACCTTGAAATCATTGTAGACAGGCTCCTCCGCGAATTCCATGTTGAGGCTAACGTAGGCAAACCGCAGGTTGCGTACAAAGAAACCATCCGCAGGGCTTCACAGGCTGAAACCAAGTACGCAAGGCAGTCTGGCGGACACGGGCAGTACGGCCACGTTAAGATTACAATCGAGCCTAACAAGGGCAAAGGCTATGAGTTTGTCAATGCCATTACCGGCGGCGTTATACCGAAGGAATTTATTCCGGCCGTCGACCAGGGCATTCAGGGCGCAATGCTGTCGGGTGTTGTAGCCGGCTATCCTGTCGTTGACACAAAGGTAACTTTGTACGACGGCTCTTTCCATGAAGTCGACTCCTCTGAGCTTGCGTTTAAAATTGCGGGCTCCATGGCGTTTAAAGATGCGATGTCAAAAGCTGACCCTGTCATACTCGAACCTATCATGGATGTTACGGTAACTACACCTGAAGACTACATGGGCGACGTTATGGGCGACTTGAACTCACGCCGCGGCATGATAGAAGGTATGGATGTTATCCCGGGCGCACAGCAGATAAGGGCTAAGGTGCCGCTTTCGGAAATGTTCGGTTACGCGACGGATTTGCGCTCAAAAACACAGGGGCGCGGCCAGTATGTCATGCAGCCGGGAGAGTATGCCGAAGTGCCTAAAAATATAGCTGAAAAAATCACTGCTGACAGCAGCAAAAAGTGATATTTAAAGTAAATAGCACTTGATTTTTTAGTGTGTAATTGCTAAAATAATAAGCATATCGTTAATTTAAAAATTATTTATACAGTTAAATACAAAGGAGGATTTCCAATGGCTAAACAGAAATTTGACAGGTCGAAACCACATGTAAACATTGGTACCATAGGCCATGTTGACCACGGCAAAACAACGCTTACGGCCGCTATTACAAAAGTCCTTAACTTTAAGGGCGAGGCCAACTTTGTTGATTATGCCAACATCGACAAGGCTCCTGAAGAGAGGGACCGCGGTATTACCATAAATACTGCACATGTTGAGTATCAAACAGAAAAGCGCCACTACGCGCACGTTGACTGCCCTGGCCATGCCGACTACATTAAGAACATGATTACGGGAGCTGCGCAGATGGACGGCGCAATCCTTGTCGTTTCAGCAGCAGACGGCCCCATGCCACAAACGAGGGAGCACATACTCCTTGCAAGGCAGTCTGGCGTAAAATATATCGTTGTGTTTATGAACAAGGTAGACCAGGTCGACGACGACGAGCTGCTCGACATAGTCGAGATGGACATCCGCGACTTGCTCAACCAGTATGAATTCCCGGGTGATGATGTTCCGATTATCCGCGGTTCCGCGCTTAAGGCACTTGAGTCAAAGTCCACTGACCCCGATGCACCGGAGTACAAATGCATTTGGGAGCTTATGGATGCTGTAGACAGTTATATTCCTACTCCTGAGCGTAAATCTGACCTGCCGTTCCTTATGCCTGTTGAAGACGTTATGACTATTTCCGGGCGCGGCACTGTCGCCACCGGCAGGGTTGAGCGCGGTACAGCGAGAATAAACGATGAAGTAGAAATAGTAGGCTTAAGCCCTGAAAAGAAAAAGTCAGTCATTACAGGACTTGAAATGTTCAGGAAAACACTTGACTTTGCCGAAGCAGGCGACAACATCGGCGTTCTTCTCCGCGGCATACAGAGGGAAGAAATCAAGCGCGGCCAGGTTCTTGCAAAGCCGGGTTCGGTTCACCCGCACTCCAAATTCAAGGGCCAGGTTTACGTACTGACTAAAGACGAAGGCGGCCGCCATACTGCTTTCTTCAACAATTACCGCCCGCAGTTCTACTTCAGGACTACAGACGTAACAGGAACAATTAAACTGCCGGACGACACAAAAATGTGCATGCCTGGCGATAACGTCGAAATGGAAGTAGAACTTATTACACCGGTAGCCATGGAAGAAGGCCTCCGCTTCACTATCCGTGAAGGCGGCCATACGGTTGGTTCCGGCGTTGTAGCTAAGATTCTTGACTAAGCTTTAATTTGCGTTTAAAAAAGCCCGCCGCAGAATGTAAATTTTGCGGCGGGCTTTTCTATGCCGGAAATACATATAAAGCATAACATGTCCGGCGGCGCAATTATGATTTTTTACCGTACAAGTACGCCGTTGTCGGAGAACTGCAGTATAAGGATATCTTCTTCATAGCCGTTTGCGGCGTTTATATAAACAAGGACCTTGTCACCGTCATTTCCGGTGCATAAAAATTCGTAGCACAGCACTTCACTAAGACCCGGCGTCGGTATGACGGCTATACCGCTCTTATTGACAGTTAAGTATTTGCTTAATTTTTTTTGCGCGTCCTGCAGGCTTATTTTAGTGCTTATGCTGCGGCTTGCGTGATTCATTATATAGCCTGTTGCCTGAAACCTTACCACTTCGCCTGTATCAAGCGCGATGCCGACTTTTATTAAGTCAGGGTAACAGACGGCGCCGTCCTGCACAAAGGCGTAATTTATAAGGCATATGCCGTTGTTTATGACATAATAGCTTTCTTTCATGCCGGAAATGCCGCGCTTAAGAAGAAAAGCTTCAGCTGTTTTTGAAGCGGACGAGTAGTCAAGCTTTTCTTTTCCAATAGTACGGCTGTTGGACATTTCCGACACAAACCCGCCCGCCTTCGTTATACATATGCGCAGGTTTTTATCAGCCGAAGTGAAGTTGTAAGTCGGCATGGTACCGGCAGTGTCCTGTATATGGACAAGCTTTTTATAGTCCGTGTTTAAAAAGTCGGCGGCGTTTTTTTGCGCTTCGGCCTGTGAGAGATTTTTCTTTCCCGACGTCAGTTTCGGGTTTTTATGGCCTACGCTGTCGGAAAAAGGACCGTCGTATATAAGGGACGGAAAATTAGAGAAATCCTTAGAAGTTTCATCAAAAGAATCGCTTAGGTAACTTCCACTGAAATCCGGGCTTGTGCTTTCCAAGTCTGTACCAAGTTTTTTGGCGTAACTCTCAAGGCTCTGCATAGTTTTGTACTCACTGGCGCTTATGCTGCTGCCTTCTGATATTTTCCTGGAAAGCGCCATGGAAAAATCCCCGACCTGCGAGATGAATTTGCTTACGTTTGAAATTGAATTGTCCGTAAGCGGCAAAGTTGAAAGGGAAGTCTTTGCCACGGCGCACTCCTGCATAAGTTTTTCTGTAAGGCCGTTCTGCTCAGTCGCGGTATTTGCGTAGACCGCTTTGTTCAAAGTCGTCCTCATGTTGGTCACGCTTTCGCGCAGGTCGCTTAAAGAACGCGTATAACCGTACTGCATGTCGCGCTTATACCGCTCAGCTTTTGAAAAGCCGTACACGGCCGCGCCGCCAAGCCCTATGATAAGAAGGGCCGTAACGGTTACCTCAACAATCTTTCGCTTGTTCATTTTCTCACCCTAAAGTATTTTCATCATAATTTGCATTATTTATTCAAGCCTGTTTTAATTCCGTATTCAATCCGTATGTATAATGTTGTAATAATTGCAGGCGCTGTATTTGTGAACAGTTACAAAAATCCAAAACTTTAGGACGCGCTATATACTTTTGCTATAATTCGTGATATGATATAAATAATAAATAGTAATAAAAAATTATATATTTTACCATTTCTTTTATTCATTATTGATATTAATAGAAGTTTTGTCATAAATGCATTGCTGCCGGAAACAAATATGCCGAAATGCCTTTTTGGCACATATTAAAGCGTAAATTGCATAAGATAATTTCTCAGCTTGCGGTGTTACTAAACCGAGGTAATTAAATGACAGAATAAAGGTGAGAATATGCAGGACTCGATTGTCGTTCCTGATTTGAAGCCGGATATTGCCGGCAGCCACTGCACTTGCAACGATAACATGCCTTATTCTAAAGCCGCCGGTATGGCGGATACGGAAATTGAACGGCTAATATATGAAGCCCTTGATTATAACCGCTTTGAAGTTTATTACCAGCCCCTTTACTCCATATGCGATGGAAAGTTTACCGAAGCGGAAGCGCTGTTGAGGATGCGCGGAGCAGACGGCAAGTTTGTTCCGCCTGACAAGTTCATACCGGTTGCCGAAGAAACCGGCCTCATAGTAGACATAGGCCTTTTCGTACTTAAAAAAGTATGCGGTTATATAAAGTACCTCCAGTCATGCCATATATATATATCCGCGATATCAGTAAACCTTTCCGTGGCCCAGCTTATGCGCGACGATGCCGTGTCGCGCCTGCTGCAGACTATAAAGGACAGCGGTGTTTCACCAAAGCATATACTGTTTGAAATTACCGAAAGCGTCCTCATAAGCAATTACGCAAAAATATCAGATAAATTAACAGAGATGAGCGAGTCAGGCATACGCTTTGCGCTCGACGACTTCGGTACGGGATACTCAAACCTTACCCGCGTCATAAGCCTGCCGTTTAACGTCATAAAACTTGACAAGAGCCTTATATGGGATTCTATGGAAAACAGAAAGTGCAACATTATAATACACGACCTTACGAGGACGTTTAAAAACGTAAACCTTTCTGTTACCGCGGAGGGCGTTGAAACGCAGGAGCACGACGACTTTGTAAGAATGTGCGGGTGTGATAAGATACAGGGTTTCCGCTATGCCAAACCAATGCCTGTATGCGAGGCGATCAATTATTTTGTAAGGTAACAGGATTTATATAAATACCGGCCGTAAAATGCGTAATGCGCTTTAAAGGGCTTTTAACCTTTTAAAGCGCATTTTTACATTTAAAACGTGGAGAAATGTTTCAGCCGTACATATTATTTGCGGCCATATAATTGTAAAGCTGTTCGCCGTGTTCCTGCTCTTCTTTCTGTATATGGTTAAGGTCGTTTCTGATGCCGGTGTCTTTGAACTCGAAGATACTTGTGTCATATACAGAGGACACGTGTTTCTCCGTTGAGAGCATGTCGGTGCACAGGAATGCATCCTTTGCTTTATTGGGGTCAGCGGAGGCTGCCGTGTAAGTTTGGGTAAAGCCGGCCTGTGCCTGCTGCCCTCCGCCTGACGGCATTTGCGGTACGGTGCCGCCGAGTATCTGGGTTATGGTGTTCAGGTGCTGCTGCTCTGCCTGGCCGATTTGGCCGAACAGGCTTTTCAGCTGAGCATCATTTGCGTCGTTTGAATATCTGCCGTACTTTTCAACACACACTTCTTCCTGTTTTTTCAGGTCCTGCAGGAGCGATGTTTCTTTTTGGTTAAGCTGCATAAAAAATCACCTCTCCATTATTTTGTTTATTATCGCGTATTTTATTCGCCGTAACGGGCCTGCCGTTAAAAACAGCGGTGAGGGGCATTACAGCGTACCGTAAAAAAATATTTACGGTTTTTAACTCAACCGTCTTTATAAATATTTGCATTTCTGTTATAATAAAATAGTATAGCAAGACATAAATACGCTTTGTATCCGCGCATGGCCCATCCCGCACCGGTAATAAGCGCCGGCTGGTATTGCATTTTTACAATGCTTGTTGTATGATTTAGTCGATGGAGGTGCTTCCATGTTTGACAAAACAATGACGTTTTCCCTTAGCGATGACCGTGAGGAAAATATTAAAAAAATCCTTACGGCAGTTTACGATGCTTTAAAGGAAAAAGGATACAACCCTATAAGCCAGATTGTCGGCTACATTCTGTCGGAAGACCCAACATATATAACTACACACAACAACGCGCGAAGCCTTATCCGCAGAATTGACCGCGACGAGCTTTTGCAGGTATTGTTGAAATCTTACCTGGGCGAATAATTAGCTTGCACAATAAATAAATACACGGGAGGTACCGGCACATTGAGCAGCATTAAAAAAACAGAGCCTGGATTTCCAACTTATAAGGGAAAGCCGTTAGTACGCTGCGGCGATACTATATATTATGGCAGTATGAAGGACAAATACGTAGTTAAACTTGAGATAAAAAGCAAAAAAAAGGTAAAAGATATGGATGTCGCAGACAAAGTGACCGTACAGCTTATGCACACGGGCAGGGCTACGTTTGACAGAAAGCAAATAGTAAAAACGAGCGAAAAGTCAGGGCTGTACCTTGCTATGGACATAGCCGATGCATGGCTCAGAAGGGCGCTTGGCGAAGCCTGAGAGGCTTTTTTCGGGCAGCCGCCGTCTAACGTCTAACAATACTGATTTTTCTCGCGGAGCCGTGCTTTTAAGCCGCGGCTCCGCATTTTTGCCATTAAAGGCACATATGTTTACGCTGCGTTATATAAAAAGGAGTTTTATTTTTATGGCTGCACCCCTTTATGAAGCACTGGTAAAGTATAAGCTGTCGGGAAAATCTTCTTTTCATACGCCAGGGCATAAAAATAATCCGGAAGCGCTTCCCAAAAACATCTTCGGGCTTGATTATACGGAACTGCCTGAAACCGGCAGCCTTTTCGACGGAACTTCACCTTTTGCTGAAGCCGAGGAGCTTGCCGCACGGCTTTTCGGAACGGCGCGCACGTGCTTTTCAGCGGGCGGATGTACGCTCTGCATACAGGCCATGCTGCGCCTTGCCTTGCCAAACGGCGGAAAGATGCTTTGCTCAAGGGTTATACACCGGAGCGCCGTTAATACAATGGCCCTGCTTGGCATAGAACCTTTATGGGCTATGCCGCAGGATATATGCGCGGCGCTTGCCGAAGCTCCGGACGTAAGGGCCGTTTACATTACAAGTCCGGACTATTACGGGCGTATTACCGACGTCAGCCGGCTTTCGGAGGCATGCAGGCAAAGGAAGCTGCCGCTGCTTGTTGACTGCGCGCACGGCACGCAGCTTATGTTTACAAAGCCAAGGCTGCATCCGCTGCTTTTCGGTGCATCCATGACTGCGGACTCTGCACATAAAACGCTCGGCGTGCTGACAGGCGGCGCGTGGCTCAACATTGCGGACGGCAGGTTCGCGCGCGGCGCAAAGGAGGCCATGGCGCTTTTCGGCTCGACAAGCCCGAGCTACCCCGTTATGGTTTCGCTTGACATATGCCGCGAAATGCTGCAGGAAGGCAAGCTTGACTTTGAGGCGCTGCAGGAAAGGACGGCCCGCGTCAAGAAGCTTGCCGCCGGCAGGGGAATAACCATGCCTGCAGGACTTACCGACCCGACGCGGATAACGCTTGACACCGCGTCCGTCGGGATGAAGGGTACGGATGCGGCTGAATTTTTAAGGCAAAACGGAGTAGAACCTGAGTACGCCGACAGCGCCTTTGTCATATTAATCGCTACGCCGTTTAACACAGAGGCGGACTTCATACGTCTTGAAAAGGCTATAGGCAAACTGCCCGTTGGAAAACCGCTTAATATAGGCGCGGAACTGCCGCCTCTGCCGCCCGTTAATGCAAGCCTGCGCGAGGCCGTCCTTGCGGAGCATGAGTATGCCCCGCTTGAAAGTGCCGCAGGCATGACGGCGGCAGAGGCTGTGTGCCCGTGCCCGCCGGGGATACCTGTTGTTATGCCTGGCGAGATAATAACGCCGGACGTTATCCCTTTTTTACGCAGCTATGGCTTTTCGGAAATAAAAGTGTTAAAATAACAGTAAACTATAAATATACGGAACGGCTGTAATATGAATTTATTATTAGAAAACTGCGGAATAAGCAAAAAAAGTGCCGATGAAATTTCCGCAATTTTTAATGGCGGGCGCGTGCCGCACGCGCTGATACTTGAGGGAGCCCCGCAACCGGCGGCTCTTACTGCGAAAACTATGGCAAAAGCCTGCGTCTGCACTTCCAAAGGAGCTAAACCCTGCGGGCAGTGCGCGGCGTGTAAAAAGGCGGTGGCAGGCTCGCACCCTGATATTTTTATTTTGGACGGCGACGCCGGCACGCGCGCTTTTCCGGTGGATATGATACGTAAAATACGTACTGACGCGTATATACGCCCAAATGAGGCTGACTGTAAGGTATACCTGCTTTTAGGCGTGCAGAACATGGCGGAGGTTTCACAGAACGCACTTTTAAAAGTGCTTGAGGAGCCGCCTGAAAATGTCATGTTCATAATGACGGCCTCAAATGTATCGCAGCTTTTGCCGACCATACGTTCGAGGGCTCAGGTTTTTACAATAAACGGTGCCGACGGTGAAAAGCTGCCTGAAAAAGCGTTTGCAATCGCGCGCGCCATCTTAAACCCTAAAGAGTCCGAGCTGCTTTTCCTTTTGTCTGATTTCTCTAATGACCGCGAGGGCTTCCGCCAAACGGCAGGATGCCTGCAGCTTGTTTTCCGCGATGCGCTTGTAGCCCGTTCGGGGGGGAAGAGCCGCCTTTCCGGGCAGGACACCGCAGCTTCGCTGCTTTGCGGCAGCCTTACGCGCTCAAGCCTTTTGGAACTGCTTGAGGTAACGGAGAAGGTGCCCGCCGCTTTGGACAGAAACGCAAACATGCCGCTTTTGCTGACATCGTTCTGCGCGTGCCTGCGCTGTGCGGCAGGCAGATAAGGAGATGAAACAATGCCGGAAGTAATAGGCGTACGTTTTAAAAATTTAGGTAAGATATATTATTTTGACCCGGACGGTAAAACTATAAAAAACGGTGAAAGCGTCATAGTCGAAACCTCGCGGGGCATAGAGTGCGGCGAGGTTATGATGGAAAACACGGAGATAAAAGACGGCGATATAGTTCAGCCGCTAAAAAAACTCATACGCGTTGCTACTGAGGAAGACCTTAAGAGAACCGGTGAAAACCGTAAAAAAGAAAAGAATGCCTTTGACATATGCCTTAAAAAAATAGCTGACCATAAACTTGAAATGAAACTCGTCGACGTTGACTATACGTTTGACAATTCAAAAATAATGTTTTACTTTACCGCCGACGGCCGCGTAGACTTCCGCGAGCTTGTCAAAGACCTCGCTTCGGTGTTCCATACGCGGATAGAACTAAGGCAGATAGGCGTGCGCGACGAGGCCAAGATGATAGGCGGCCTCGGTATATGCGGCCGGCCGTTTTGCTGCTCTATGTTTTTAAGCGGCTTTCAGCCGGTGTCGATAAAAATGGCGAAGGAACAGGGCTTGTCGCTTAACCCGATAAAAATTTCAGGCATGTGCGGCCGCCTTATGTGCTGCCTTAAGTATGAGCAGGACACGTACTCTGAGCTGCTGCGTATGACCCCTCAGGCGGGAGCGGCCGTTTTGACGCCTGCGGGAGCCGGTACGGTAACGGACGTAAACCTTCTCGGCGGTACCGTTACGGTAAAGCTGGAGCATAACCAGGAGACAGTGCAGCGCTCTTTCAAGGCAAGCGAAGTAAAACGCGCAGAGAATAACCGCCCCGCGCCGGGCGGCGCGGTAAAAAATGACAAGCAGTGACGCTTGCACAAAAAGTGTTTTCTTATGCACTGTATCGGCCATTTTTTTGTTGCAATTTTAAGATTTTATGTTACAATTAATTTTGTAAGAGGTTTGGCCGGTTAACTTTATATTTTACGTTATCCAGGCCATGCCCTAAAATATGGAGGTGTTTTTATGGCATATGTAATTAGCGACGATTGTATTTCATGCGGAGCATGCGCTGCCGAATGTCCGGTTGAAGCCATTTCAGAAGGCGACGGGAAATTTGAGATTGACTCGGATAAATGCACGGAGTGCGGCAACTGCGCTCAGGTTTGCCCGGTAGGCGCTCCCAAGCCTGAAGAATAATTTACAACACAGTAAGAGGCGGGCGTAAATCGCACCGCCTTTTATTTTTTATAAGGCGCCGCGTATAAACGCGCGGCAGTACATGGATTAAAAGATAAATTTGTTTGGGGAATAGTATTTATGTATCCGGGAAAAAACGCAGGCGCTGGCATGCTCTTAGACGGTGAAACACTGGAACCGCTTTCTTGCGGCGTGTCCGTGATATCAAAAAAAGAATACTCATTCAGCACCGACACGGTGCTGCTTGCATCTTTCTCTATGCCTAAAACCGGCGAAAAATGCGCTGACTTCGGCTCTGGCTGCGGTGCAATCCCGCTTATATGGCTGGCAAGGTCAAACCCGGGGCAGGTTTACGCGGTAGAGATACAAAGCGAAGCCTGCGGCATGATAACGCGTTCCGCCGAACTTAATGCTTTTACAGGCAGGCTGAAAGTGATAAACGGCGACATAAACAATTTAAAGGGCGGCAGGGATATGCCCTGCGGCCTTGACCTTATATCATGCAATCCGCCGTATACTGAAAACAGCTCAGGCTTAAAAAGCGGCGGGAAAAGCCGCATGGCGGCAAGGCACGAGGTTTTGTGCGACTTTGGCGGCATAGCCGCGGCCGCGGCCGACTTCCTGCGCTGGGGCGGACGTTTTTGCTGCTGTATGAGGCCTTTCAGGCTCAGCGGCGTTATTTCATCGCTTAAAGAGAACGGTATGGAGCCTAAGTGCCTGCGCTTTGTGCAGTACGATAAAAACAGGCCGCCGTTCCTGTTTTTGCTTCAGGCTAACAGGGGAGGCAGGCCGGGCCTGAAAGTGGAGCCAACCCTTTTTGTAACATCTGAGGGCGGGGAGTACTCCGGCGAAATGAAAGAAATGTACGGGACATATTACGGAGGTAAAAATGGGCGGTAAACTTATAGTAGTAGGCACGCCGATAGGCAACCTGTCGGATTTTTCGCCGCGCGCTAAAGAGGCCCTCGCCTCGGCGGACTTTATAGCTGCCGAGGATACGCGCGTAACTGTAAAGCTCCTCAATAAATTCGGTATAAAAAAGCCTTTGGTAAGCTATTACGAGCACAACAAATACGGCCGCGGCGACGAGATAACAGCGCGCATAGAGTCCGGCGAAACGTGCGCCGTAGTTTCAGACGCCGGCATGCCGGCGGTTTCTGACCCTGGCGAAACGCTTGTGGCGCAGTGCGCGGAAAAGGGGATTGGCGTTTCAGTTGTGCCAGGCCCGTGCGCGGCGGTCTCGGCGCTTGCGGTTTCAGGCTTGCCGAGCGGCAGGTTCACTTTCGAGGGGTTTTTAAGCGTATCTAAAAAAAGCAGGCGCGAGCATTTGGAAAGCCTTAAAAATGAACACCGCACAATGATTTTTTACGAAGCCCCTCATAAGCTTGCCTCTACACTCGGCGACTTGCTCCGGGCTTTCGGCGACCGCCGTCTGGTGCTCGCAAGGGAACTTACTAAGATACACGAGGAAATCATACGCACGACGCTTTCAAAAGCAGCGGTGCGTTACGGAGAAGGGGGCGCCAAAGGCGAATTTGTGCTTATAGTTGAAGGGGCTCCGCAGAAAAACAAGACCGACGGCCATTCGCTTGAGGAAGCAGCAGGCATAGCACGGGAATATGTGGCGAAAGGGCAGTCCGCATCAGAGGCTGCAAGAAACGCCGCCGCGGAAACCGGATTTAAAAAAAATGAGATTTACAGGCTGATAACCGCCGGCAATATAGAATAAACGGATGACGCGGGCTGCTTGCCGGATGCATTTTGCGCGGGCGGCACGTCTTGATATTTTCGGGTATGGTACGTATAATGTATTATGATATTTTGCATTAACTGTTTTAACATATGTACTGCGTGTATATACGTGAAAATTTTGCATAAATATTCCTTTGTATGCCGGCACGGGATTTTCCGCAGGCTTTGCCTTTTACGGCGCATGCATCGGATTAATTTTAATAGATATATCACATGAATTAAAAAGGCGGGATTTAATTTTGACACCGGAAAAATTTTATAAAGCTATAAGAGGAAAAAAAGTTGCGTTTTGCGGCCTTGGCGGCAGCAACATGCCGCTTGCCGAGGACTTCGCTAAAAAAGGCGCCGCGGTAACGGTGCGCGACCGGCGCAGCGCTGAAAGCCTTGGCAAACCGGCGCAGCGGCTGATGTCGCTCGGAGTAAAGTTTATAACTGGCGGCGGTTACCTTGACAACCTTGATGAAGATATAATATTCAGGACGCCTGGCATGAGGTACTACCTGCCGCAGCTTAACGAGGCGCGCAGGCGCGGCGCGGCGGTTACGTCTGAAATGGAAGTCTTTTTCGACCTGTGCCCGTGCAGGATATTTGCCGTGACAGGCAGTGACGGCAAAACAACGACGACGACTGTAATATCAAAGATACTTGAGTCCGCCGGCAAAAAAGTGCATGTGGGCGGCAATATAGGCACCCCGCTTCTTCCGGCCATAGGCGGCATGCATCCTGACGATGCCGTAGTAGCGGAGCTTTCGAGTTTCCAGCTCATATCCATGCGCAAAAGCCCCGACATAGCAGTCGTTACTAACGTTTCGCCAAACCATCTCGACGTGCATAAGGACATGGAAGAATATATAAACGCAAAGCGGAATATTATCCTTCACCAAAACGCTTTCGGCAGGGCGGTGCTTAACGCAGACAACGGGATAACCGCTTCGTTTGAAAAAGACGTGCGCGGCGAATGCCTTACATTCAGCAGGCGGCACCCAGTAGCGCACGGGGCGTGGATGGACGGCAGCGGGAAAATTTATTTTTCCGACGCGGCCGGAACGTCTTTCGTTATGGATGCATCCGCCATAAGGATACCAGGAAAGCATAACATTGAAAATTACCTTGCCGCCATATGCGCCGTACACGGCTATGCCGGAGTAAACGATATAACCTTTACGGCGGGTTCGTTTATGGGCGTTGAGCACAGGAACGAATTTATACGCGAATATGAGGGCGTGCGGTACTACAACGACTCCATAGGAACTACGCCGAGCCGCACGATAAACGGCGCGCTTTCGCTTTTTAACGAAAAAATAATCCTTATAGCCGGCGGCTCGGACAAAAATATACCGTTTGACACTCTCGGTAATGCTGTGGCTGAAAAGGTAAAGCTGCTCGTTTTAATAGGCGTGACGGCTGATAAAATAGAAAAAGCAGTAAAAGCTGCGCCCGGCTATAAACCCGGCTGCCCGGAAATTATGCGCGCCTCTTCCCTTGAGGAGGCGGCCGATATCTGCCGCCAAAACGCAAAAAAAGGCGACGTCGTTTCGCTTTCGCCGGCTTGCGCCAGCTTCGATATGTTCCCCAATTTTGAAACACGCGGCGAAAAATTTAAGGAGATAGTCAACGGCTTCGGGGACTAAATCACGCATTATCGCATTATAGAAAGTTAAAATATAAACGGAGGGTAATATGGCGGATGATTTAAAAGAACTTCTTTTCAGGCTATGCGCGGCGCGCGGCACGCCGGGTGACGAAACAGCCGCTGCGGAAGCCGCGGCAAAAGAGCTTGCGCCTTACGGCGGCACTGTTAAGGATGCGCTCGGTAACGTAAGCGCCGCTTTCGGCCCTGAGAACGCAGAGGGCAATCTACTGCTCGAAGCCCACCTTGACCAGATAGGCCTTGTAGTAACTTCAGTGGACGGGAACGGATTTCTCCGTGTAGACAAATGCGGCGGAGCAGACCCGCGCGTACTGCCCGGCAGCGCCGTAACGGTAAAAGGTAAAAAGGCTTTAAGCGGCATAGTCTGCTGCACGCCGCCACACCTTTCGGACGGAAAAGATGATGAAGTGATTCCCGTAGGCAAATCTTTTGTGGACATAGGCCTTTCAAAAGAAAAAGCAGAGGAACTCGTGTCGCCCGGCGACAGGATAACTTTCAGTACAAAGCCAGTCAGCCTTGCAGGCAGCCGCGTTTCATCTGCCGGCCTTGACAACCGCGCGGGTGCGGCCGCGCTCGTGCGGTGCGCGCAGATGCTTTATAAAACCGGCCTTAAAAGGCGCGTGACCGTCCTTTTAAGCACAAGGGAAGAAACAGGCGGGCAGGGGGCCTCAACCGGCGCTTTTTCCGCAGAGCCGTCAGAGGCAATATGCGTTGACGTCGGCTTTGCCTGCCAGCCGGGAGTACCGCCCGAAAAAAGCCACCCGCTCGGCGGAGGGCCTATGGTAGGTTTTGCGCCGGTACTAAACCGCAGGATATCCGAAAACCTTGTCAAAACGGCCGTGAAAAATAATATACCTTATAAACGCGACGTAATGGGCGGTTCCACAGGAACTAACTCCGACAATATAGCTGTTGTCAGGTCTGGCGTGCCGACGGGCATGGTTTCCATACCTTTAAGGTATATGCACACGCCGGCGGAGGTAATTGACTTACGCGATATTGAAAATACCGCGCTGCTTATAGCTGAATATATAAAGGGGGACTTCTGATTGCACAGCTTTGATATGCTGAGAAAGCTCTGCCTTGCCGACGGTGTATCCGGTGACGAGGATACTGTGAGAAATATTATATTAGACGAGATAACCCCTTTCGCAGATAAAATTGAGATATCGCCGCTCGGCAATATAATAGCCTTCAAATCCGGCGGAAAGCGCGCTCCGGTAAAGCTTATGCTGAGCGCCCATATGGATGAGGTAGGCTTTATAATTACCCATATAACGGACGGGGGCCTGCTTAAGTTTGACACTGTAGGAGGCATAGACAGGCGCATCCTGCCTGGAAAGCCGGTTTTGCTTTCCGGAGGCGTACAGGGCGTCATAGGGGTAAAGCCCATACATCTGCTGAAAAAGGGCGAAGAAGGCAAAAGTGTGCCTTTGGACGAGCTTTATATAGACATAGGCGCTTTGTCGCGTGAAGAAGCCGAAAAATATGTTGTATTGGCCAGTACCGCGGCGTTCGTTTCTTCCTTTGACACGTCGCACGGCATGATAAAAAGCAAGGCCCTCGACGACAGGGCAGGCTGCGCCATACTGGTTGATATTATTAAAAGTGATTTAAAATACGATATGGTGTTTGTTTTTACCGTGCAGGAAGAAGCAGGCCTTAACGGCGCAAAAACAGCGGCGAACCATGTAAGGCCGGAAGCGGCCGTAGTTGTGGAGTGCACTACCGCCGCGGATGTGCCTGGCAGCGAAAACGCCGTGTGCCGTTTGGGCGGAGGCGCCGCCGTTTCATTTATGGACAGGCGCACTATATATGACAAAGAGTACTTCAAAGAGGCTTTCGCTGCCGCTAAGGCGGCAAAGGTCAAGTGCCAGCCTAAAACGGCCGTCGCCGGCGGAAATGATGCAGGAGCTATCCATGCCTGCGGCAGCGGCGTGCGCACAGCCGCCGTTTCAGTACCGTGCCGTTATATCCACTCACCTGCCGGAATGATTTCACAGAAAGACTTCCTTTCTGCCGAAAAGGTGGTAACCGGACTTGCGGAACGTATAGCCGGCGGGCACGCCTGATTTATGATAAAGCTTGTTACCGATAAACGCCAGCTTGAGTTTGCCGGCGGAACGCCGTTCGGGTGTAAGATAATGTCGGCGGCAAACGCATACGGCTTAACTTTTAAGACGGTGGAGTTTTGGGTGCAGGACGGCCAAAGGGCCGCCACAGCGAAAATCGACGGCGACGTGCTTGTAGCGGACAACGGCCTTGACCCTGGCGAGATGGCGCGGTTCATAAAAATGCTGTCGCCCAAAAGGGTTTCGTGCGCAAAACAGGCGGCGTTAAAATTAGGCGTTCCGGTGTCGCGCTGCGGGAGAATTATGTTTTCCCGCAGCATAAGAAACGCTGATATTAAATATGCACCCGAAGTAAATCCGCCAATACGTGAAATTTATGCCCTGCTGTGTTCATGCGGCAGCAGTACTTTCACTCCGCCGCCGTTCGAGCCGTTTTACCTTGACATGTCACACAGGACAAGGCACGGGGCCGCATTGTCCGTGGGCGTGCGGCATGAGGGCAGACTTGCCGCCTGCGCCGTATGCACGGCTGCCTGCGGGGAATCCGCGGTCATATCGGCCGTCGCTTGCCTGCCGCAGGAGCGCGGGCACGGCTTTGCCTCATTTGCTGTGCGCGCGATTGCGGCAATGCTCGGCAGAAATACGGCATATATTTTCAGGGCTGACGGCGAAAACGAGAAATTTTACCGCAGCCTTGGTTTTGAAGACTATGGCGACTGGTCCGAGACGGATTTCGGCAGTACAGTAAAAAAGAAGGAGTAAACCGTTTTGTATCCATATTTTAAGATAGATGAAAAAATACGGGAAGCAGGTAAAAAAGCCGCTGAAATGGCCGAACCCGCAATAAAGAAGATAGATGCGGTGACAGACTACAACCAGCAGAAAATGCTTGCGGCTTTTATCAAAAACAGGGTGAGCGAAAGCCACTTCGCGGCTTCCACAGGCTACGGCTACGGCGACAGGGGGCGTGAAACGCTTGACCGCGTTTACGCGGATGCTTTCGGCGCGGAGGATGCTTTGGTAAGGCATAACTTCGTAAGCGGAACCCACGCTCTCACGGTTGCGCTTTTCGGAGTCCTGCGCCCGGGCGACACGATGCTCAGCGTTACCGGCTTACCTTACGACACGCTGCGCGCCGTCATAGGGCTTACGGGCGACGGGACAGGCTCCCTTAAAGAGTTTGGCATAAATTACGGGCAGGTGGACTTAACACCTGACGGAAAGCCTGACTATGATGAAATACGCCGCCGCGTTAAACCGGGCTTAAAAATGGTATATATCCAGCGCTCACGCGGGTACAGCCTGCGGCCGTCACTTTTTGTGGAAGAAATAGAAAAGATTGCCCGCATCGCCAAGGAAAAAGCCCCGGACTGCATTGTCATGGTAGATAACTGCTACGGCGAATTTGTACAGGCGGAAGAACCCGTTTCGCGCGGAGCCGACCTTATGGCAGGTTCGCTTATAAAGAATCCGGGCGGCGGCATTGCACCTACGGGCGGCTACATAGCCGGCAGGGGCGACTTAGTTGAAAAATGTTCGTACAGGCTTACAACGCCAGGTACAGGCAGGGAACTTGGAGCGACGCTTGGCAACAACCGCGAGCTTTTCATGGGGGCGTTCCACGCTCCGCACGTAACGGGTGAAGCGCTTAAGACCGCTGTTTTTACGTCTGCGCTGTTCAGCGTTTTAGGTTACGGCGTTACGCCTGAGTACGACGAACCGCGCGCCGACATAATACAGGCGATACTCCTGCGCAGTGAAAAGGCGCTGACGGCTTTTTGCAGGGGAATACAGAAAGGCGCGCCCGTCGATTCCTTCGTAGTCCCTGAGCCGTGGGACATGCCCGGCTACGACTGCAAGGTAATTATGGCGGCGGGGGCTTTTACGCTTGGTGCTTCCATAGACCTTTCTGCGGATGCTCCGCTAAGGGAGCCTTACGCGGCTTGGATGCAGGGTGCGCTGAACTACCACAGCGGCAGGCTTGGCGCCATGCTGGCCGCACAGTCGATGGCAGATGAAAAGATATTATAATAATAACAATTATTGTTCCTATTTATGAGCAAATAATATTTTAAGGGGTATATAATATAACCGACATTACGGAGGTGTTATAATATGGTATATAAATTTACCAAGGATTTGGAAACCGGCAACGACCTTATCGACAGCGAGCATAGGCAGCTGTTTGATGCTATAAATAAGTTACTGGATGCGTGTACCGTAGGGCACGGGCGCGCGGAGATAGGCGAAGCCCTTGACTTTCTCAACAGTTATGTGAACAAGCACTTCAGCGATGAAGAAAATCTGCAGCTTAAGTACCGCTACCCGGATTACCCTAACCACAAAAAATACCACGAAACTTTTAAAAAAGTTGTACAGGGGCTGGTGGACGAATACAGGCAGCAGGGCGCGTCCATCGACCTCGTTGCAAAGACGAACACGAGCGTTGCCGGCTGGCTTTTAAACCATATCAAGAAAGAAGATGTGAAGGTAGCCGCCCACGTAAGGAAATGTACGTCATAATTAAAAGGAGCGCGTTATTTGCCGCTACATATCAGGCGTTACCAGGCAATCATTGGAAACCCAGGCATCCGTGCTTCCACATAGCTCACGCCGGCTTTTGCCATTTTTACCTTTGATGGCAGGGGCCGGCTTGTCCTTTTTCAGATATTAGTAAAATACGGTGGATTTTTTTATTATTTCAGGTATAATATAAAAGTAAAGGACTCTAATATAAAAAGGGGGATAATTATGAATTCACTGTTTGGCGACGACCTTAAAAAAATCTTTTTGGCCGGACTTGGCGCCGTAGCCGTTACGAGCGAGAAGTCAAAGCAAATAGTAGACGACCTTGTCAAAAAGGGCGAACTTACGCTCGACCAGGGCAAAACACTCAACGAGGAGCTTAAGCACAACATAAAAGATAAGGTGAAAGAACACGTAACCGTAACAGTGAACCAGCCAGCCGACATTGAAAGTATAAAGAAAGCCGTCGGGAATCTGAGCGGCAAAGAGCTTGAAGAATTAAAGGCCGAAATAAGCAGGGTGGAAAACAGCGGCGCTGACGGAAAAAGCGAAAGCGAAGGGTAGCATGCCAGAAAACAATTCCGCCGGCAATAAAAAGCGTTTTAACGAAATACTCGGTGTGCTGCGGGCGCATAACGTGGCAAAGGGGCTTACACCGCAAAAGCTGCGCATGATTTTTGAGGACCTGGGCCCGACGTTTATAAAGTTTGGGCAGATAATGTCTATGCGGCCAGACATACTGCCGGCCGAGTACTGTGAAGAACTCAGCCGCCTGCGTGCTGACGTGCAGCCACTGCCTTTCCAAACCGTTAAGTCCGAAATAGAAAAAATGTACGGCAAGCCCATAGGCAATGTTTTTGCGCGCTTTGACAGTGAACCTCTCGGCAGCGCTTCCATAGCACAGGTACACGGAGCCGAGCTTAAAAACGGCGAAAAGGTTGTAGTCAAGATAAAACGGCCGGGCATCTACGGCGTTATGTCGCGCGACGTTTCACTGCTGCGCAAGGCGTCCGGCCTTTTTAAAGTTATAGAAAAAACGGGGAACGCCATTGACTTTGGCCTTGTGACAGATGAAATGTGGGAGGCCGCCCGCCAGGAAATGGACTTTTTAAATGAAGCTGGGCAGGCTGAAAAGTTCAGGCAGTTAAACGCTGACGTCGCGTACGTCACAAGTCCGCGCGTCTACGGCGAGTACTCCACGTCGTCGGTTTTCGTCATGGAGTATATTGACGGTATACAGATAGACGACACGGAAAGCCTTAAGGAAGCAGGTTACGACTGTAACGAAATAGGGCTTAAGCTCGCGGAAAATTATGCAAAGCAGGTCATAGAGGACGGATTTTTCCATGCGGATCCCCACCCGGGCAACCTCCGCGTGCGCGGCGGGAAAATCGTGTGGCTTGACATGGGCATGATGGGCAGGCTGTCTCCACGTGACAGGAACCTGCTTAAAAACGCTATTTACGCAGCCATATACAAAGATATAAGCGAGCTTGAGGAGCTGCTGCTTGCCTTTTGCGACCGCAGCGGCCCTGTTGACCATTCGCAGCTTTATACGGACATCGGCGATGTGTTTGACAAGTACTCAAACCTTGAAGTCGGAAGTATTAACATTATAAAAGTACGCGACGATATAATGGCCGTGGCAAACAGGAACGGCCTTTCAATGCCGCGCGGGGTTTCCATGCTCGGGCGGGGGCTTGTTACGCTTGAGGGCGTCGTAGGTAAAATAAGCCCGGAAATAAACATAATGCAGATACTTGTAAACTATGTTTCCGGTAAAATGATTAAAGAACTGGACTTATCCGCGGAACTTAAAAATGCCTGCGTTTCAGTCCTGCGCTCAGGCAGGCGTGTGCCCGATATGCCGTCTCAGATGTCTGAAATACTTAAAATGGCTATAAAAGGGCAGCTGAAAACCAACGCGGAGCTTTCAGGCTCTAAAAAATTTTTGGACCGCCTTGACAACATGGCAGACAAGGTTTCCCTTGCCATTGTCGAGGCGGCTCTGCTTGCCGGAAGCGCCATGCTCTGCAGCAGCGCGGGCGGAAGGGGAAAGAGCTTTCTCGGGGTTCCGGTGCTTGGCGCAGCCGGCCTTGCGCTTTCGGCAATACTCGGCGTGTATATGGTGTGGCTTATTTTTTTCAGTAAAAAATGATTTTTATGGCTGCGGTTTAATTTATATTTGATTTTATTATATGGAGGTATTTATGAAAGGAAAAGAATTGAGAAAGACGGGCGGCCTTCCGGCCTACCTCGGAGCGGCGTGCGGGGTTCTGCTACTTATAAATACAGTGATAAGCATAAACATAAGCCCTATTATTTCGTCGGCGGTGCTTAAAAGCCAGAACATGAGTGTTTCGGTAAATTCGTCTGTATATTTGGCCAACAATATTATCAGCTACATAGTTTACCCAGGCATATTCCTGATTTTACTTTTTATGGGTATGAATAAGTACAAAAGGGGCAAGGCGTTCGGCATAGTTTGGATTGTATTTTCATGCCTGTCGCTTGTGTCTTCCTTCGGCAGCCTTGCGCTCAAGTCTGAAACAACAATTATAACGAAAAACATAATCGACACGCTTGTCCCCGGAGGCATGGCGCTGTATACCGCAGTCGGTCTGCTTGGCTCGGCGCTTATGCTCGCTTCATGCATAGTGTTTCTCAGAAGGTTTAAAACGCCTGCCGAAAGCGGCGGGGCCTGACACGGCGGGCAGGACGGTGCGGATTTAATTTTAAGTTTATTTATTATTAAAAAATTTACAATTAAGGCTCTTGTATTTTCCATAGGGTTGTATTAGAATATGAATTAGCACTTAAAGTGGCAGAGTGCTAATTTTTTTTAAAGGGGATTAAAGCTTATGGGAAAAAAGCAATTCAAAGCGGAGTCAAGGCGCTTGCTTGACCTTATGATCAATTCTATTTATACGCATAAGGAAATATTTATGCGTGAATTGATATCTAACGCAAGCGACGCGATAGACAAGCTTTATTATAAGACGCTTACGGAAGGCAACACCGGTTTAAACCGCGATGATTTCGTAATAAATATCGTACCTGACAAAGAAAAAAAGACGCTTACCATTACCGACAACGGCTGCGGCATGACGAAGGACGAGCTTGAAAACAACCTCGGCACTATAGCTAAGAGCGGCTCGTTAAGCTTTAAAACCGAAAACGAGAAAAAAGAAGATATAGACATCATAGGCCAGTTCGGCGTAGGGTTTTACTCTGCGTTTATGGTCAGCAGCCTTGTAACGGTAACGAGCAAAGCTTTCGGCAGCGACGAGGCATGGCGCTGGGAGTCTGCCGGAACCGACGGCTACACCGTGGAGCCGTGCGAAAAAGACGGGCACGGCACCGAGATAGTGCTTAAGATAAAGCCTGACTCTGACGACGACAAGTACAGCCAGTTCCTTGAAAGCTACACTTTGCAGGGCTTAGTGAAAAAGTACTCGGACTATATAAGGTATCCTATAAAGATGGACGTCGAAAAAAGCCGCCTTAAAGAAGGCAGCAAGGACGAGTACGAAACATACACGGAAAACGAAACGCTTAACAGTATGGTGCCGATATGGCGTAAAAACAAAAGCGAAATTAAAGAAAATGAATACAACGAATTTTATAAAAATAAGTTTTCCGATTACCAGGACCCCGCGAAAGTCATACACATGTATGTTGAAGGCACGGTAACGTTCCACGCGCTTATGTATATACCCGCGCACGCGCCGTTTAACTTCTACACTAAGGATTATGAAAAGGGCCTGCAGCTTTACTCGGACGGCGTGCTTATTATGGACAGGTGCTCCGACCTGCTGCCTGATTACTTCAGCTTTGTGCGGGGCCTTGTTGACTCGCAGGACCTGTCGCTTAACATTTCCCGCGAAACTCTGCAGCATGACCGCAGGCTTAAGATTATAGCCGAGCGGCTGGAAAAGAAAATAAAGTCAGAACTTGAAAATATGCTCAACAACAAGCGCGGGGATTACGAAAATTTCTTCAAAAACTTCGGGCTTCAGTTAAAGTACGGCGTTTACCAGGACTTCGGCGCGCACAAAGACGCCATAAAAGACCTTTTGCTTTTCTATTCGTCAAGCGAAAAGAAACTCTCTACTTTAAAGGAATACACAGGGCGCATGAAAGCGGACCAAAAGTATATCTACTATGCTTGCGGCGACTCCGTCGAGAGGGTAGGCAAGCTGCCGCAGACGGAAACAGTAAAGGAACACGGCTACGAAATACTTTATATGACAGACCCTATAGACGAGTTTGCGGTCCGTTCACTGCTTAAATACGACGACAAAGAGTTTAAGTCCGTCTCGGACGACGACCTCGGCCTTGAAACAGAGGAAGAAAAGAAAGAAGCCGCTAAACAGGTTGAAGAAAATAAAGACATGCTTGCCTTTATGAAAGATGCCCTTGGCGGCAAGGTAAGCAGCGTTATACTTTCACAGAAACTTAAAAAGCATCCGGTATGCCTTTCAACAAACGGAGCCATATCCATTGAAATGGAAAAGGTCCTTAACTCGCTTCCCAACGCGGACAACGATAAAGTGAAAGCACAGCGCGTACTTGAGATAAACGCGAAGCACCCGCTTTTTACAAAGCTGTGCGACCTTTATAAAAACGACAAGGATAAGCTTAAGGAATACACCTCGCTGCTTTATACCCAGGCACTGCTCATAGAGGGAGTGGCGATTGACGACCCTGTGGAGTTTTCAAACCAGATATGCGGTTTAATGATAGGGTGAGGGAAAGCCTGTACTGTTTAATTTTATAAATAATTTTTTATCGAACGTTAAAATATGGAGGGACGTAATGGTAAGGAAAATCGGCGAAGAAGACAAGCAGTGTTATTTTAGTATGGCGAGGGATTTTTATTCTTCAGATGCCGTAGACCATGAGATACCCGAAGCTCATTTTTGTAGATCATTTGACGAGATGATGCGGTCTGACAATTATATGGCAGGGTATATTATTGAATGTGAGGGAAAGGCCGCCGGATATGCCGTTTTGGCTAAAACATTTTCACAGGAGGCGGGCGGCATGGTTTTGTGGATTGACGAGCTGTATGTTAAGCCGCAGTACCGATGCCACGGTTTAGGACACGAATTTTTTTCGTATTTAAAGCGGAACATGCCGGACAATATAAGACGCGTCCGGCTTGAAGTAGAGGACAGCAACGTAAGGGCGGCTGCACTTTATAAAGAAACCGGCTTTAAGTATTTAGATTACTCACAGATGATAAAAGAAATATAAAAAAACGGCTCCGGAACGCTTACTGCGTGACGGAGCCGGTCTGCGCCAAGGGCCTAAACGTATGCTACGCCATAACGCCTTTGACAATAAGCCTGTAGGCATCGGAGCGAACAGGGGTGCAGGTTACGAGTGTTATTTCGCGGCCGCTGCTTTTTTCAAGCACGGAGACTTTTTCAGGGGTCACAACTTTTATTTCCGTTACAAGATATTTAAATGTGCTGTTTCCGCTTTCTACGAAAATCGGGTCGCCCTTTTGCACTTCGTCAAGGCGGTTGAAAAATTCGCCGAAAGTGTAGCTCCTGTGGCCTGCAACACAGAAGTTCCCTTTTTCGCCGGGCATAGCTGTTTTGGGGAAATGCCCGACAGCGTATTTGAGTGTTTGGGCAGAGACATCTTTTCCGATGCCGACTTCAAGGTTAATTCTCGGTATGCTTAAGATTCCGATTAAATTATCGCCGTACTTTTGGGAAGACTGCTGTGATGACGGTGTGCTTACGGCAGAGGAGGCAGCGGCCGTGCTGGGCAAGCCGGAGGAACCGGCGGAGGAGCTTTCACCTTGTACAACGGAAATCCGGCTGCGGTAATCGTCAATCAGTTTTGACTGCTCATACCTTGTGTACAGCTTGGTTGAAACGGCTGCCGCTATCAACACGCAGCCGGCAGCTATGAGAATTATGCCAAGGTGTTTTGTGATTAAAGAGAAAAATTTCCTGATCATTTGCCCATAGCCCTTAAATAAATTTTAGTATTTAAAATTTATTATGTGCCTGTATATAATTATTAAACTGACGGTCAACGCGGATTAGCTTACCTCCGCTTTTTCCAAGTTACAACGGAACCGGTAAGGATGCTGAGCGCGGCGGCGGCAAGCAGCACGGAAGCATCTATGGGGCTGCCGGTTTTGGGAAGCTTTGCATATTGGTTTTTTACCGCCGTTGCCGTTGCTGTTTTGTTCAATGAAAAATTGCCTGAGGGCGAGCCGCCGCCCGTGGACACAGTGCCCGAAGGCTGATTGTTTGAGGACGAGCCGCTGTCCGTGGACGGTGAACTTGAGGACTGCTTGCTTGAGGACGAGCCGCCGCCCGTGGACGGTGAGCTTGAGGACTGCTTGCTTGAGGACGAGCCGCTGTCCGTGGACGGTGAACTTGAGGACTGCTTGCTTGAGGACGAGCCGCCGCCCGTGGACGGTGAACTTG
>DHNP01000039.1:101089-106263 GCA_002409585.1 Ruminococcaceae bacterium UBA5413
GCCCGTGGACGGTGAACTTGAGGGCTGTTCGCTTGAGGATGAGCCGCCGACCGTGGATGGTGAACTTGAGGGCTGTTCGCTTGAGGACGAGCTGCCGCCCGTGGACGGTGAACTTGAAGACTGTGTGCTTGAGGATGAGCCGCTGCTTTTCACAGCGCTATAAGGGTAAAAATGCCCTTCGGCACTGTTATTTGTAATTGACTTTGCGATAATTCCTCCTTCGAAGTTACCGCTCCCGTCTTTGACTGTTACTTCTGCTTTCGGGGCGACTATATGGCCGCCGGTATATTCACTTTTTATAGACTTTGCGTCCGGAAAATTCCAAATTAATTTCATTCCGCTCATGTTCATTTGTCCGTCCTGAATACTGCCGTCGGTAAGTTTATTTTTTAAAGAATTATCATTGTTAAAAGACTGTCCGTTGGTTGAAAGTATGCCCTTTGTCTTGTTGTCTTTTGAAAAACCTATATATTGGAATGTCAGAGAAATATCCGTATTGATGAACCCGGTGAAGCTGACCGTGTACCGGTTTTTACTTATGTCGGATATGTCTGTAATGCCGAGTTTTATATAATTGACTTTATCGTATATTTCCTTTGGTATAATAATATTTTTACTTGTCTCAAACGGCAGGGTTAATGTAAACCCGTTATATTCATCCCCCGCAATATCTCCGTCTGTAACAGTGTACGCGTCTTTCGTTAAGCCTTCGGATTCGGATGCAATATTTTTAAAAGCTGCGTCGAAGTCGATATATTCTTCGTCGCCAGTATATTTGTTTATATTGCTGCCGGCGGAAACGCTGTCGCCAGCGGTTTTGTAATATGCCGGAAGGCCGATATAGCCTTCATATTCAGATAGAGACGAGTCTTTAAAATAATTTCCGGCATTGTAATTACCGATACTTACAATATGATGAAAGTAGGAAACAGCTGTTGCCCCGTCGCCGAAATTTTCAATCTTCGCATTGCCGCCGCATGCTATGGCTCCAACAGTATGGCTTATCGCGGTTAAGTCGCTTTGCGTGAAATACTGGTAGTCGCTCAGAAGGTTTTCAATGGAATAACTTTTCTGATAAACAGTGGATGTGCTGCCGGCGGCAGCTCCCATGACGCCGGGGACAAGCATTGCCATTATGCATACCAAAACCCATGCGACGGTATCTCTTGCTTTTTTACTCAAACTTTTCACCCCTAATATAGATATCATATGACATATGTACTTATGCCTGTAATTTGTTACCGCAAAGACAAAATGCATATGATAAACCCAGCAGCGTTAATAATATCTAAATTATAGCGGAAGCGGCTTCTTAATTACGTTCTGTTTTTTCATTTCAAAACGCAAAATATGGTCAGTATTTTTTAGCCGTATACAATACTATGGAGATAGAAAGTACGATTATGCGCTGTTGACATGTTATTGGCAAATAGATATAATATTTTACGATTTTGATGGAAAAATAAATCTTATATATTTAATTATAAGATTGGGCGTGAAAAAATGCGCAGACTGATGGATGCGCCTTCGCAAATGGCTATCCATATTTTGGAAAAATTAGCTGGCCGCAAGGGCTGGATAACCATCGCCGAACTTTCAGATGAGGTCGGCGCCAGTACGAGAACCATAGAGAAAGACCTGTCAATGCTCAGGAAGCGCTGGGGTGATAACCTTCAGCTTGAAATCTCAAGAAAAAACGGCGTACGTCTGCGCAACAAAAATGTAGCTAACCTTGGTATGATTTTAACAGAACTCTTCAACGAGTCTGTAGCGCTGCGGTGGATTGTGGAGCTTTTGTTTTATCCGCGCCGGAAAATAGAATTTTATGAGGAAAGACTTTTTGCAAGCCGGTCCACACTGAACCGCACGCTGCCGAAAATTAACCAGTTCCTCTCTTCACGCGGAATGGAAATCCTCAATAAAAGCGGGAAATATGAATTTGTCGGCAGGGATGAATATTACCTCCGCGACTTCAGTACATGCTTCCTGATTGAAATGTACGGCATGGACATTACGAAGTATAACATGAGCATTGACTTAAAGTTTATAGCCCGCCTTATTGGAAAGTCACTTTCAAAGTACCTTTCGCCAAAGGAACTGCAGTGGGTTTTCAGTGACGACATTTCGCTCGCTTACTGGTCCATGTTTTACTTTATGTCGCTTCTCAGGGAAGAAAACGGCTATACCATTGAGTCGGATTATCCGGTTGAAGAAGTTACGCCTTATGACTTAGCCTGCATCCGCAGGTCGTTTCCTCATATAGGCTTAAATAACCTGCGTGCTGTCTACCAGGCTGTATTTAAACAGTACCGGGGGTGGAGCTCAAATGAAGAACGCGTTTTGGTAGATAATGAAGCTGAAGCGCTGCTGCGGCGCCTGTTTTCGGAAATGAACGTAGTCCAAAACGAAGAAACCGCGGGAGCGCTTAAATTTGTCGTGGAATGTTTGTACTTAGTTTCGAAGCTGCGCCCATACAAAACATCCGTACTGTTCGACAGGATAGCGTATTTTGCGCTGTCAGTTAAAGATGTAAACCCGTATTTCTACAATGCGGCTGAAAAAAATCTGTCTGTTTTTTCTCATAATGTGAAGTATGACATATCCTCCGAACTTAATAATTTTATATACTGGGTAAGCTTGATATCACCGAAACTGAGCACATCAATATGCCTGCGGAAAGTTTTGCTTATTGATGATTTCGGAAGTATGCACGCGAAGTTCCTGCAGAAGATGTTTTCGCAATTTTTTAACAGTGAATGCTCCAAAGTTATAAAAATCGATATTTACAGCGGACAGGGCGAACCGGCGGAGGAACTGATTAAAGATTACGATATTGTCCTGACGACTGTACCTAAGTTCCACTTTTCATACCCGCACGCGATTTTAATTAACGATTATCCGAGCCATGAGGACTTTATCGGGGTGTACCGTGCCGTTTACGGCTGAAAATTTCCGCGCTGGCTGTGTCTCTCATACGTGGTATTATGCGCTGGCGCGGGTACCGGTAAAAATACAATGCTTTTCTTTCATTGACTTACTATTTTACAGGGCGGAAAATGTTGAATTTACTTTTAAAACGTGCTACGATAATAGTAAACAACAGGCTGCCGGCGGGCATACGGGGGCAATTTTACATACGGACTCCATATCCCGGATTTAAGCGCGCTGCATCGTACGGTTCCACAGGCTCAAATCCGATGTTCCTAAAAAATACACAGATGATAAAACTGCCCCGCGGCACAGCGGTGAAAGCTGCCTGCCGCGAGGCACGCGCCTTATTTTTTAATGCCGGCACGCCTGCCGGACGGACATTTAAACGTGTTGAAAGGGGTTGTTTAAAATTAAAAACATCAGTATAGGCAGCGGGGAAATAACCGCATCGGAAATTGCGCTTGGCTGTATGAGGATGGCAAACCTTACTGTAAAAGAAGCTGCGGGCGTGATTGATTCGGCGATTGAAAGCGGCATAAACTTTTTTGACCATGCAGATATTTACGGAGGCGGAAAGTCCGAGGAGATATTTTCAGAAGCTTTCGGCATGACGCCTTCAAAGCGCGAAAAGATATTTATCCAGTCAAAGTGCGGCATACGCGACGGGTATTACGACTTTTCAAAAGAACATATTTTGGAGGCGGTAGACGGCAGCCTCAGGCGCCTTAAGACAGACTACCTTGACGTACTCCTGCTGCACAGGCCGGACGCGCTCGTTGAGCCTGAAGAGGTCGCTGAAGCTTTTACCGTACTGCACAGCAGCGGCAAGGTGCGTTATTTCGGCGTAAGCAACCATAACCCCATGCAGATGGAGCTGCTCGGCAGGTACCTGAACCAAAAGATACTTGTTAACCAGCTTCAGCTGAGCGTAATGCACACGGGCATGATAGATGCGGGCTTGCACGTAAATATGAAGACTGACAGCGCCGCTGACAGGGACGGGAGCGTCCTTGACTACTGCCGCTTGAAGGGCATTACCGTGCAGGCGTGGTCGCCGTTCCAGTACGGATTTTTCAACGGGGTCTTTTTGGACAATGATAAATTTCCGGAGCTAAACAAAAGGATAAACGCTGCGGCCGCCGACAAAGGCGTTACAAACAGCGCCGTGGCCATAGCATGGCTGCTGCGGCACCCGGCAAAGATACAGCCGGTAATAGGCACAATGAACAAGCAGAGGATAAAGGACATATGCAGGGCATCTGATATATCGCTTACAAGGCAGGAGTGGTACGGCATTTACCGTGCGGCGGGGAATGACATCCCGTAAATCCAATGCACAGTCCCTTAAAATGATTAAAAACATCCCCGCACGTCCGGTTTTGCCGTTACGTGCGGGGATGCGTTTATATTTTTTCTTTAATTGTACCGTTCCTGTACGACTGCAGCAAAGACGTGAGGTCGTCTATCTGTGCCTTTAATTCCTTACCGGTATCGGTGTCGGCAACAGTAATACGCTTTTTTATTGCTTCGACTACCATAACTTTGGGGGAGTCTTCGCCGAACATGCTGCCGGCGGGGAGCGGGCGGTGCTCCGCAAGGGCGAGGTAACGCGAGTTTGCTATAAACGTGTAACCGCCTATGCCGGTCTGCTTCTGGTAAGCCTTGGATATGCCGCCGTCTATCATAAAAAGCAGCCCGCCGCCCTTTACAGGGCTTTCACCCTGCTTAAGCTTAACGGGGACATGGCCGTTTATTATATGCGCGTTTGCTGGGTCAAGGCCGAACTCATGCAGTATCATTTCACACGTTTCACGTTTTTCAACGTATTTGTAATAATAATTCATTGTTTCCTTATGCGATTGCTTATCCTCTATAAAATAACGCTCGAAAGCCGAAAGCTTGCTTTTGCCGAAAAGCGGTGATTTCGGCCCGCACCAAAGGTACCACATCATGTCGCAGGAGGACTCGCGCTCTTTTGAGCCTTCTGGGGCAAAGTACGCGCTGCGCACGACCCCGTCAAGGTATTCGAGATATTCTTTACCGTTGAGTCCGGCGCCGTTTATGTATATGGTTTCAAATTTTCCGTCTTCGGTAAGAGGTATGCAGCCGTGGTAAAGCAGGTTTGAGTTGGCCTTGAGGTACATGCTTCCGTGCGAATATAAAAAGCGGATGTGCTTTTGCTGCCGCCCGCTGTGCCGGAATGAGTAAGATATGGTTTTCATTGTCACCGCCGGGATATAATT
>DHNP01000009.1 GCA_002409585.1 Ruminococcaceae bacterium UBA5413
CGCTGTCTCGTTTTACGCTTACAGAACTTCTTAGGTGTTCGCCGCATTTTCTCTTAGGCCAAGCCGGTTTTTTCCCTTACATTATGGTATAATAAATTTATTTTAAACCATACAAGTATTATTTGCGGGGTGAACATCATGTACCGTTTCAAACTTAAAAGGTTTTGGCTTCTTCTTTCCGTTCCGGTGTCGTGTCTGCTTATTTTTATTGCGAGGTCACGGCCCGCTTTTGCCGAAGCATACGCAAAAGGGCTTTATTACAAGCTTTCTTTACTCATAAACAAAGCCTCCGGATACGCGCCGCTATCCGTTTCAGAAATACTCGTGTACATAGCCGCCGTGTTTATCATTTATTATATTATTCATAATATAATAAAAATAATAAAAGGCAGAAGTGACAGAGGCGAAACCGCTGTAAAATTCATCGGCAATATCGCCTGTGCCGCAGGCCTTTTGCTTTTAGCCTACACGCTCGACTGCGGCATAAATTACTACAGGTATACTTTTGCTGAAACCTGCGGGCTAAGCGTTAAGCCCTCATCAGAAGCGGAACTTAAAGAGCTGTGTTCCTCCCTGCAAAAAGACGTAAACACTTCAAGGGAAAAAGTAAGCAGCGGCGACGGCTCTGTAATGAAGCTGAGCGGCAAAAGCATTTACGTTACCGCGGAAAAGGCCCGCGCATCTTACGACAAACTCCAAAAGAACTACCCTCTGCTCCACGCGGGCTACGGGCCGCCAAAGCCGGTATACTTTTCGAAGCTTATGTCGTACGCAAATATAACGGGCATGTTTTTCCCTTTTACGTTTGAGGCCAACGTAAACACAGACGCGCCTGACTACACCATACCCGCGACCATGTGCCATGAGCTGTCGCATCTGAGGGGCTATATGAGGGAGGATGAAGCTAACTTCATAGGTTACCTTGCGTGCATGGAAAGCACCGACAGCGACTTCAGGTACTCCGGCAATATGCTTGCTTTTACATATGCTTCAAACGCACTGTACTCAGTCGACTCAGCCGCCGCGAAAAAAATTTCGGGCGGCCTTAGCAGCGGCGTAAAGCGTGACCTCGCCTATAACAGCGCCTACTGGAAAAAGTTTGAGGGTCCTGTCGCCGACGTGTCGCAAAATGTAAACGACCGTTACCTCAAGGCAAACAGTCAAAATGACGGCGTTAAAAGTTACGGGCGCATGGTGGACTTGCTTTTGGCAAGGCAGAGGGCACTGAAACAGACAAAAAAATAGCCTTCTGAGCTGCCCCTTAGTCCGGCGCCGCGGTTCTCATCATATATTTTTAAGGGCGGCGCGTGCGCCGCCCTCAGCTGTGCTTTGCACTTTTTTAAAATTTCCCATGCTGTACAAAGCCGACTTTGCGCATTACTTTGCCAAGCGTTTTTGCAGAAATTGCGTAAGCTTTGCGCGCGCCTTCAGTGTAGCACTTTTCAAGGTAGTCTTTGTTTTTGATGTAGTCGTCGTACTTTGCCTGTATCGGGCGCAGATGCTCCGCAACGGCCTCACCTACGGCAGCCTTAAAGTCACCGTAACCTTTTCCATCGAAGTCTTTTTCTATCTGGGCAAACGTCAGGCCGGTAACGCAGGAATATATACCCATAAGGTTATTTATACCGTCTTTGCCATCGGCGTAACGCACGCACGATTCACTGTCCGTGACAGCCCGCTTGAATTTACGCATTATATCGTCCGGCTTGTCTAATACCGCGATATACGCATTTACATTGTCATCGGATTTGCTCATTTTTTTCTCAGGGTTTTGAAGCGACATTATTTTAGCGCCGTTTTTCGGTATATACGCGTCAGGTACCTTAAACGTGTCGCCGTATAAACCGTTAAACCTGACCGCAATGTTCCTTGTAAGCTCAAGGTGCTGCTTTTGGTCTATTCCAACGGGCACAAGGTCCGCCTGGTACAGCAGTATATCCGCAGCCATGAGGCTCGGATAGGTAAACAGCCCCGCGTTGACATTGTCAGGGTGCTTTGCGGACTTGTCCTTAAACTGAGTCATTCGCTGCAGTTCTCCGAACTGCGTGTAACAGTTAAGCACCCACGCGAGCTGCGCGTGCGCAGGCACATGGCTTTGTATGAAAAAAGGGCTTTTTTCCGGGTCTATCCCGCAGGCAAGCAGAAGGGCGTACGCCTCAAGCGTGTTGTGCCTGAACTTTGCGGGTTCCTGCCTTACCGTTATGGTATGCAGGTCGGCAAGGGCGTAAATGCAGTCGAACTTGTCCTGCAAAGCTATCCAGTTTTTAAGCGCACCGAGGTAGTTGCCAAGCGTTATTGTGCCGCTCGGCTGTATGGCGCTGAAAATAACTTTCTTTTTTTCTTTTTCGGTTTCCATTATATATATTTCCTCCGAATTAAAGTTTTGGTTCTGGAATTTATTTTAAAATACCGCCAAGTATTTTTATCCCTTTGACAAGCCCCGTATTGTCGGGGGTGGTATAATTTATCCTGAAAGAACCGCACGGCTGCTTTTCATCGGTAAGAAAAGCTGTCCCCGGCACAACGCACACCCTTTCCCGCACGGCCTTTTTGCAGAAAGACGGCATGTCGGTTCTTTCCGGCAGTGTGCACCAAAAGAAAAGTCCGCCTTCTATAGGCATATATGTTATCTCAGGCGCAAGGTACCTATCCATCGCATCACACGCAATCTTTGCTTTGGCGCGGTAAATCTCCTTTAGCTTTTTCAAGTGGCCCTCATAGTCATAATGAGCCATAAATTCATAGCATATCATTTGGTTCAGTATGGCCGTATGGACATCCTCGCCCTGCTTGCAGACGACCAT
>DHNP01000028.1 GCA_002409585.1 Ruminococcaceae bacterium UBA5413
GGCGTTTTGTCTTCAGGCTGAAGCCGGATTTCCGGCTTAAAACATATTTAAATGCCAAAAGGAGGATTTTTATGGAAAAGTTCAAAAAATTAATGGCAGTCGCCATGGCATCACTTATGGCCGCCGCAAGCCTGACGGCTTGCAGCAGTTCCGAATCCGCTTCTTCTGCGGCTGAAAAAAGCGCAGAATCCGGCAGTGAGGCAAGCTCCGGAAGTACGGTAAAAGAAGGGGAGGAAATTTATTTCCTTAACTTCAAACCCGAAATAGCAGACCAGTATAAGGCGATAGCGGAAGACTATGAAAAAGAGACAGGCATAAAAGTGAACGTACAGACCGCGGCGAGCGGCACTTACGAGGCGACGCTGAAGTCTGAAATAGCTAAAGCGGACCCGCCGACCATTTTCCAGATAAACGGGCCGATAGGCTACAGCAACTGGAAGGACTACTGCGCCGACCTTAAAGACACGAAGCTTTACTCTTACCTTACCGACCAATCGCTCGCCGTAACGGACGGCGACGGCGTTTACGGCATACCTTACAGCATGGAAGGCTACGGCCTGATTTACAACAATGCCATCATGCAAAAATACTTTGCCCTTTCAGACAAAGGCACGTCTTTTTCATCGGTAGATGATATAGACAACTTTGAAAAGCTGAAGTCGGTAGCGGAAGACATGACTAAGCACAAGGACGAACTTGGCATAAAGGGCGTTTTTGCTTCCACATCCCTTACACCGGGCGAGGACTGGAGGTGGCAGACGCATCTGCTCAATATCCCTATGTACTATGAGTTCAGGGATGAGGACATGGACGCCAACACGGTCACCACGGGCGTCGCTGCAAATGAAATCAAATTTACATACGCAAAGAATTTTAAAAATATCTTTGATTTATATCTGAACAATTCAACGACGGCAAAGACGCTGCTCGGCAGCAAGTCTGTTGACGACTCAATGTCCGAGTTTGCGCTTGGCCAGTGCGCCATGGTGCAGAACGGCGAGTGGGCGTGGTCGCAAATCTCTAAAGTCGAAGGCAACGTAGTAAAGGAAAGCGACATTAAAATGATGCCTATCTACACCGGCGTGGACGGTGAAGAAAAGAACGGCATATGCGTAGGGACTGAAAACTACTTTGCTATAAATAAAAAGGTCTCGGCCTCAAAGCAGCAGGCTTCGGCAGACTTTCTCAACTGGCTTTTCTCAAGCGAAAAAGGCAAGGACTATGTGCTTAACAAGCTCGGCTTTATAGCGCCGTTCAACACTTTCTCAGACAGCGAAAGGCCGTCTGACCCGCTTAGCAAAGAGGTCTTGAACTGGATGGCTAAAGACGGCAAGACTTCCATCCCGTGGACGTTCGAGTGCTTCCCGAGCCAAAACTTCAAGGACGCTGTGGGCGCTGCCCTGCTTGAGTACGCACAGGGCGGAAAAGACTGGGACAATGTCCAGAACACCGTTATAACTACGTGGAAATCCGAGAAAGCCGCTTCCGCCGCCTCGTAACGGCGCGGGTATCGCGGTATTAAACTTTCCTGTTAAAAGCATAAATTTAAAATTATGCCCGCCGCAGTTTTACGGCGGGCGGACTGCAATGTAAAACTAACGAAGTTTAAACTTTGGCCGGCAATCAGGCGCGGTCACAAATAGTAGTGGGTGCTCCCAATACAAACGGGAAGCACTCGCTGCCATTTTAAAAAACTGGGGTGATGATTAATGCAGAAAGCACTGAAAAAGTATTTTGCTTTCTTTACCTTTCCAACGCTTATAGCTTTTACTATCGCTTTCTTCCTTCCGTTTATCGTAGGCATCTTCCTGTCTTTTGCAAAATTCACAACGGTTCTTGACGCGCAGTGGGTGGGACTTGGGAATTACGTAAAAGCCTTTTCAGACGGCAATGACTTTTTAAACGCGCTTTGGTTTACAGTTAAATTCGCTGTAGTGTCTGTTATAACGGAAAACATCATAGCTTTCTTTTTAGCCGTACTTCTGACGCGGGGCGGCAGGGGGACTAACTTTTTCCGCACGGTTTTTTTCATGCCGAACCTGATAGGCGGCATTGTCCTTGGGTACATATGGCAGACTATATTTAACGCTGTTTTAAGGCCGTACGCAATGACGCTTACTACAAACGCTAAATACGGTTTCTGGGGGCTTGTCATACTGATGAACTGGCAGATGATAGGCTACATGATGGTCATATACATAGCAGGCATACAAAACGTACCTGAAGAACTCATAGATGCGGCTAAAGTAGACGGCGCGTCGCGCTCGCAGACGCTTTGGAACGTAACGGTGCCCATGGTTATGCCTTCGATTACAATCTGCCTTTTCCTCACGCTTACAAACGCGTTCAAGCTCTTCGACCAAAACCTTGCGCTTACAAACGGCGCTCCAGGTAAAAGCTCTGAAATGCTTGCGTTAAACATTTATAATACATTTTACGGGACTATTGGGTTTGAGGGCGTAGGGCAGGCCAAGGCGGTAATTTTCACAATAATCGTAGCTGGCATCTCGTTTTTACAAATAAGGGCTACACGCAAAAAAGAGGTGGAAAATTAATGGAAGGGACAAAAAAACCTGCAAAAGTGCTGATTTACATACTGCTTATTGTATTGTCTGTACTGTTCATAGCTCCTGTTGCCATTATCCTTATGAATTCCTTTAAAGGGCGTTTCTTTATTTCGGACAATACTTTTGCTTTTCCAAACGCATCAACGTTCGTAGGCATAGACAACTACGTGAACGGCATAAATAAAACCGACTTTTTAAACGCTTTTAAAAATTCATTGTTTATAACGGTTTGTTCAGTGCTCGTAATAGTCTTTTTCAATTCTATGGCGGCATGGTATATAACAAGGACTAAAACAGCATATTCAAAGATTTTGTATTGCCTGATAATATTTTCAATGGTAGTGCCTTTTCAAATGGTAATGTTTACTATGTCAAAAATGGCAAACATGATGCATTTGGATAATCCGCTCGGCATTATTGTCATATATCTCGGCTACGGAGCCGGCCTTTCCGTCTTTATGTTCGGCGGGTTTGTAAAATCGATACCGCTCGAAATAGAAGAAGCCGCCATGATAGACGGCTGTAACCCGATACAAACATATTTTAGGGTGGTTTTCCCGATTTTAAAGCCTATTTCAATAACCGTAGCTATTTTGGAAACTATGTGGATATGGAACGACTACCTGCTCCCGTACCTCGTTTTAGGCACTTCCGAACACAAAACCATACCTATAGCCGTGCAGTACCTGCAGGGAGGTTACGGTTCAAAAGACATGGGTGCCCTTATGGCACTGCTCGTGCTTGCCATAATACCTGTTGTTATTTTTTACGCTTTATGCCAAAAAAATATTATCAAAGGTATCATCACCGGAGCCGTTAAAGGCTGAAACAAAGCAAATGTATGTTAATTATACTGGTCTAAGAAAACTC
>DHNP01000037.1 GCA_002409585.1 Ruminococcaceae bacterium UBA5413
ACGAGGCTCGAACTCGCTACCTCCACCTTGGCAAGGTGGCGCTCTACCGGATGAGCTACGTTCGCAAGGAACAAAGAATATTATACTGAAAATCCGCCTCCTTGTCAACCCAAATTATCAAGAAGTTCTTTTTAAAATTGTTTATTCCATTATTTAACATTTTATAGCCATACTGCTAACAGCCCGCCCAATGGACAGCCTTTTGCCGCCTGGGCGGGTTTGGCCTTTGCCGCCCGTTTTACTCTTTTTTCGGCACCGTCATTACAAAGTACGTTGAAGTGTCCGTGTTCTCTATCACTGTTGAGTCAGGTAATGAAAATGCCGCAGAATCCTTTACATTGTTTAAAGTTATTCCGCCGGAAAAGTCAAGCGTATCTGTATCGGATTTTGCGGTTATCGTGTAAGAAACAGCCGGTTTTACGCTGCTTATAATGCTGCCGCTGCTGTCTTTTACAGTTTTTTTCTCAAGTTTAAACTCTTTTATGCCGTCGTCGGCTATTGCGCTGTCGTGCGCTCCGCCTTTGCTCTTTCTTTTTACCCACAGTACTTTTTCGCTGTCAAAATACACTTCAACTATATCATTATTGTCGCCCGGTTCGGGCAGTGAGTCCGCTGAAGTATATACGGCCGCGTCCCTCGCCTCAAAAAGGCTGTTGCGCAGCTGTGTCTCAAAAGTATAAGCGCTGCCGTGGTTTACAAACGCGGCGGCGCCTTTGCGCGCGCTTTTGCTGCCGACATAAAGCATAGTGCAGGCGGCTGCCATTATAATAACCGAAATGGCCGACGCGGCTATGAGTTCTACAAGCGTAAGCCCATTTTTATTTTTTACGGCTGATTTCACAGTTTACACATCCTTTCCGGAAGTGCAGACAAACATGTTGTACCCTACGTAATCAACATAGTCCTTGTTGCCGTAATATTGTATAACGTAAATATTATACCCGGTTATTGCAGAGTAGTTTCCGTCTATCCCTTTATTACTGACTTTTAAGTAAAAATAATACGGCCTGTTATATTTATCTTTCGGCGGGACGGAATGGTCATGTTCTGCCGCATAATCATACCTTTCACAGATAGCATCCGCTTTTCCGTCGCCGTCACTGTCACCTAAAACGTCTTTCGTTTCGCTGTAACCGCTCGGCATGCTGTCATAGTCGCTTTCCGCAAGGGCCGCCATGACCCTGTCGCCGACTTCTTCGGCTTTGGCGTAAGCCTGGTCTTTCGCGTTGTAAGCCAAAACACTTGTGTGCGACGCGCCTATAAGCGACAGCACTCCGAGGACGACTATCATAAGTATGGCTACGGCGCAGATTTCCTCAACAAGCGAAACCCCGCCTTTCTTTTTTAACTTTTTTACCATGAATACTCGCCTCCGCTGAAACCGCCGCCGACACCTGAGCCAAGCCCGCCTGTGGACGGATCATCTGACGTCATCATGCCTGACCAATCGTCTTCGGTAAGTGAAAACAAATCCGTGCCGCTCGGAACAGAATATACGCCGGCAGGAATAGTAACTATATTGTTATACCCGACATAGTGATATCCGCTGCCTGATTTTTCATATTGCTTTCTTATTTTCAAGTCGTTTACCAGCGTAAGTGTTACCTTCTTGCTTGGTATACTTCCGTTTTCATCCCTTGCGTATTTAATTATAAATTTCGAACCGCCGCTGCTCCCTTGTGGAAAAAAACACGGAAATGCATTGTTATATATCGGGTTCACCGTATCAAGCACTATATTCTTCGCTTCAAGCACCACAGCCCTGTTATCCGGAAATTGCAAATCATTTCTGCCGTTATATTGAAAGTAGATTTCTTCGGCGGCATATGATTTACCGTTGCTGCTTATTGCCTCTGAAGACGTAGGCAGGACAGCTGCCCAGTCGTCCATGCTAAAGCCGACATTATTAGCGCACATATAAACTGTTTTACCCTTTTGGTAGCTCGGCTTCGCCCCGTCGCCTGCAAGTTTGCCTCCCACCGTCCAATTTGTACCTCCGTAGGAAGTTTCTTCTGAAGATATCAAATTATTATTACCGGCAAAATTGCTTGCAAGCGCCTCGTAATTATTATTTTTTTCCAACTCGTCTATAGTATCCGTGTCAGTTATTTTAGTTAATTGATCTTTAACATTATCCGAAAATAAATCAGTGCCATCCTCGTAATAATAGTATCCGGCATTTATTTGAACTGAATGGTCACTTTGGTCATTGCGATCCTTCCTGTAAATAACAATGTTATTAGGGAAGTAAATCACAGGATTATCGTATTTTACGTCTTCAGGCCAATAATTCGGAGCAGCTTTTAAAGAAGTATGGGCGCTTTCCCAATAATTGTCTTTATCATACAGTCCGGCAATATTGTTGGCTATACAAATAAAATTACTGTACATTGTAAGGTTCGTACTGTTATCCATATATAAAGAAACGTGCTCAATCGGCCCGGTGCTATAATTTAATTCTCCGACTTCGCTATTTCCAATAAAATAAAGCTGCGGCGCGCGGACAACAGGTTTTTCACCGGCAGCAGTTCTTACAGAATTACTAAGCAGAATTGGAAAATCTGAATACGGCTCTATACTGGTACTAAATATAGACGGATTTCCATTTTTCAAAAGCACCTGCGCGCCGTTTTGGCCTCCATAACTTTTACAATTTATATTTACAAAATTACTTGAAAGTCCATTCCCCTCAAGTGTGCATGACGCCGTGTACTTCATTTTAAAGAGCTTGCTCTTGTCTGAATTACTCGACGGATAGCCTGCCGTTATAGTTGCCGTATAACTGCCGTCGGAAACTTCTTTTATCTCGCATTTAGCAAAAACTTTTGTACCGTCAATATCTAAAGCGCCATACTTACAGTTGTACGGACCGGAGCCGTCGGTTACAGCCGTCACTGAAAAATCCCTCAGCCCGCTCCCTCCGGTGCTGTCGGCGTCGTACTCCTGCTTAAGCACGCCTTTTGCGAACTCAATGGCGGCCTTGTCGCGGTCATAGGCGTAGCGGCTTAACCTGTTGCCGCCCGTAAGGCCCATGTTGCGCATAGCCGAAACAGCCACTACGCCTGAAAGTATGAGCAGGGCTGCCGAAGCTATGATCACATAAATCAGGGCCACGCCTTTTTTATTTTTCCGCATACTGCAAAGTGCCTCCACAGCCTTCAGCCCCTTTCCTCCGCGCGTATATGCGCGCCGTCAGCGCATATTTTAAACAAAGTACTTACTTAATAAATTATACTATTTTCGTCGTGATTTGCAAGATGATTTTTCTTTTTTATATTACAAATTTGAAATATATCTAAATTCGGCAATATCACTATAAATATCGTCTGCAGTTTAATTATATTTTGTTTGACAAACGCATAGGATTGCATCTATAATTAAGTAATCACTCTTGTATTTACAGCATTGTATATAAAAAAGTCCGCTATGCCCAAATTGTATTTATAAATATTCCATATTTATCTTGACAAATGATATAAATTATGGAATAATAATTGTAACAGCTTTAATCCGTTTCGGCGTCAGCACGGTATTTTCCATTCTTCGCCGTTTTCTGTTTTTTATTTCTCCGTTTGTTATATGCTGCATTATAATTATTTAACATAATTTCTATTGGAATATATATTGTGGTTTTCTATCCGGCATCCCGTTACATAGTATGCGGAAATATGCGGAGCGTAAACATAAGGCAAACCTTACCGCCCGACAGGCAAGGACCCGCGGCGGTTTGAATATTTAACCATCTGTTTTTATGAAAGGGGCATTTTTATGTCAACCACGGTAAAAAAACTGCAAACTAAAAAGAAAAACAAAAAGGGGTTCACACTCGTCGAGCTTGTTATCGTCATAGCCGTCCTTGCCATCATAGCCGCCATTGCCATACCTACGGTAACAAATGTTATCGGCAACGCAAATAAATCGCATGATGAATCAGACTGTCAAGCAGTTGAACTAGCGATTAAAACAGCACATTCCGAAGTGGAAGCTGGCAATGCACCAGACGGCTATAATAGTGACACTACAGTAGCAACTATTTTAAAGGACAACGGTATCGCCGTAGATACTTCATCAGGTTCAACTGGCCTACCTAAATTAAAAGCCAAGGGGTACGCTTGGGAATATGACAGCACAAATGGAAAAATTTACGTCCACGATGCACCCGCAGGTGCTAAAGACTTATCAAGCACCACAAAATTATCGGATATTTTCCCTAATACTTAATTGTCTTAGTTCCTATTTTTAAATTAGAATGTAAAGGCCCGCTTTTGCGGGCCTTTACATTCTGTAAAACAGACGTTAAAATTAATACACATAAACGTTTAGAAGCGTGGTGAAAGCGGCATGAAAACCGTTGTTCTGCAGGTTACCGGCCTCGTGCTGAGGTTAACTCCCGTACATGAAGAAAAAAACGGGCGTTCCTTCGGCGCAACCGAAGAAACAGAGCTGCCTGAAAAACTGAAAAACGGCGGCGTTTTTTCAAACCCGGCGTACTTTGCGGGTTTTTTAAGCAACAGTATGCTCGGCAAAGAGTACCAAAAAAGCAGGGTCATCTTCTGCCTTGACGGCAGCCAGGTGGTAACAAAAGAGTACCCGCACCTGCACATAGAAAAGGAAAAGTACCTTTTGCAGTCGGCAAGGCTTAACGCCGAAAGCGTACTGCACGGCGACGTAAGCAATTACGTTGTAACCGCTTCCGCCTCAGGGTACGTTGACAGTGCCTCCGGCGAAGAAAAGAGCGTGCTTTACGCCGCCCCTAAAGGGCTTATAAAAAATATAATACGCGAACTCGGCCGCAAAAAAATAAAGGTGGCAAAAATAGTCCCGCCAATCACCGGATTCGTCTATTCATGCAGGGCGCTCCTCAAAATTTCCCCCGAAAACGCCGGTTACAGCGGCAAAACGGTAGGCGTAATCGACTTTGGCAAGGAAAAATCGCGCCTTGCGGTTTTTTCGTCAGGCGCGGCGGTTTTTCAAAAGGACTTTGATTCAGCGTACGACGAAATAATCGACCTGCTCGAAAAGTCAGAAAATATGCACCGCGGCGACGCGGAAAAGCTCGTAGGCGGTAAGGGTTTTCTCATTGACTTTGCTTTCGGTAAGGTAAACGAAAACACCTCCGCGCGCATAAAGGCGCTTTTAAACGCTTCCATAGGGGAAATCATGCGGAGCATACGCGCCGTCCTCGGCGCAAAGCGCCTTGATATGGATAAATTTATTATCTGCGGCGCCGCAGCGTCGCATCCTGACTTTAACGTATTCATTAAAAACAGGCTTTTGGGCATCCCGTTCGACAACATTGCCTCCTCCCCCGCGGCGCTCGGCATACAGTTAGACTCGCGCGCGGTGGTAAACGGCGCCAAAGCCGCGGAATTTTTTACTCTTTACGGCGTACTTACCGTAAACGGCCGTGACGACGTGGACTTCATGTTTGAGCAGAACAACGTCCAAAAAATATTTTTACGCTACGTTTACGCGAGCATCGTTATAATAACCGCTTTGGCGGCGGCACTCACTGTGCAGGGAATAATATACAGGGGCGTCAAAAGCAGCGTTTCAAACGACAGCAAAATGCTTAACTCCGCCGAAATAACAAACATAAAAGAACTGCTTGACAGCGCCGATGCCATCACGGCAAAAAACAAACAGGCCATGAATTATAAAAAAAGCCTGCCTTACCGCAAGTCGCACAGCGGGGAGATTTTCACGCAGCTGCAAAGCCAGGTTTTCCCTCATGTAAAAAGCGTGGAAACATGCAGTATAGACAACAAAACTGGAACCGTAACCCTGCAGTTCACTACTGCCGATATTGAAAGCTTTAACAGCGTGCGCAAAAGCGTGGAAAACGGCGGTTACTTCAAGGTAATGGTGCCGTTTACAGTGAGCAAAGACACCGGCTCCGACTGCAAATGCTCAACCGTCCTTGCCGTTGACGGCTTTACCCCCCTGACGGCAGCCTCAGGCGCATCTTCACAGAAAGCCGCAGGTGAAAGCAAGTGAAAGCTGCCAATATCTCAAAAATAGTCTTGTACCTTGTATGCGTAGTGCTTGCGATACTCCTTTTATTTGTTTATATCTTCTTCCCGATGCATCAAAAAACATCGGAGCTGCAGTCACAGCACGCCCTGAACACCGCCCAGATAAGCTTTTACACGCAGAAAATAGCAAACGTGCAGAACATCAGCGCGGCTTTGGCCGAAAAGAAAAAGGAACTTGCAAAAAACCAGTCGCTGCCCGGCATAGAGCCTTTGGACATAGGAAGCGACATAAGCGCGCAGGTAAAAAAATCCGGTGCCGTGCTCAGCGGCATTACTGTCGGCGATGGCAGCGAGGTAAGCGGCGCGAAAAAGTCCACCGACGGCAAGAATCTTTATATATTTACGGTAAGCCTTTCCGTGTCATGCACGCAGGCGCAGTTTGACGAACTGTTAAAACTTTTCGAGACGTCTTCCGACGCAATGTATTACGTAAGCTCCGCCGGCCTCACATACGATGAAAGCAGCGGGCAGTATAAAGGAAATATAGAAATGGACATGTACTGCTGCCTTAACGAAAAAGCGTACAAAGCGCTCAAGGGCGCGCAAAGCAATGGGAAATAGTACCGTTTTACAGTACGCCGCCGTGCCGGCTGCCGGGTTCATCGCGGGGCAGGCGTGCGTCCTTGTTTTAAATGCCGTACCGGCCGGGTGGCTCTGCGACTACGGCGAAGAGCCAGGCGCCGAGCTTAGCGGCAGGCGCTTTTACCCTAAAAAGCAAGGCCTCATAAGCGGGTACGTACTTGCAGTTGTCTTTACGCTTTTATACGTTAATTACAGGGCCGACCCGTTTACAGCAGCCGTTTACTGCCTTGCTTCAGCCGTCCTTACGGCGGCGTCTATTTCGGATATAAAGTATAAAATAATACCCGACCAGTTTTCTCTCTTTACGGCCTTCTTAGGCGCGGCGTATTATATATACGCGGCAGTGGCGCACACTAACCCCGGCAGGCTTTACTGCCCGTTTATAGGCGCAGCCTGCGGCGGCGGCCTGTGGCTGCTGCTCGCCCTCATAGGCAAAGCCGCATACCGCGAGGACTGCATAGGCTTCGGCGACGTAAAGCTTTCCGCGGCCGCGGGGTTTATTTTAAGCTTTCCGTTGGTTTTGGCGTCATTTTTCATCACTATAATATCGGCCGGAGCCGTATTTTCGGTACTGCTGCTGCTTAAAAAAACAGACGGTAAAAGTTACATGCCCATGGCTCCGTTTATCTGCGCCGGTTTCGCGGCGTCACTCATACTAAGCGACAGTATTTCGGCGCTTGCAGCATGGTACATTTCAATTTTGACAGCATAACGCGCACGGGAGGTGCTTTTAGGCGTAATGATGAACTTAAAGCTCGGCGAGATACTCGTTAACGCCGGCGTACTCAGCGAGGAAGATTTAAAAACAGCCCTCAAAAAACAGAAAGGCTCCAATAAGCGCCTTGGCGAAATTTTAATAGAGAACAACCTGCTTACCGAAATGCAGATGATAAGCTCCCTTTCAAAGCAGTTTGACATACCTTATATAGACCTGTCAAACATAAAAATAAACACCGGCCTTTCTTCCCTTATACCTGAGCGCTTCGCGCGTGAAAACGCCGTCGTGCCGCTTAAGCTCGACGGCACCCTGCTGACGGTAGCCATCGCCGACCCGCTTGACTACAACGCGCTTAACGACCTCGGCGCTTATACTAAGTACAAGATTTTTCCCATGATAGCCGAACGTAAAAAAATAGAGATAAAAATACAGGAGCTTTACTCAAAGCAAAAGGCTTACAACGCCGCCAAGGACCTCTACGAAACGCAGCAGCAGCTCGGCGAAGAAACGTCAGGCCAAAACGATGAGATAAGCGAGGCCTCGTCACAGCCTGTCATCCGCTTTGTAAACACTATGATTGAACAGGCCGTGCTTGCAAAAGCAAGCGACATACACATTGAGCCGCAGGAAAAGCGCCTGCTTATACGCTTCCGCGTGGACGGCCACTTAAGCAAATACATGGAAACCAAGGCAAGCCTTGCCTCGGCCGTTTCATCACGTATAAAATTTATAGGCGGCATGAACATTGCCGAAAAACGCATACCGCAGGACGGCCGTATAAACTACAGCATAAACGGAAAAGAAATAGACCTGAGGATATCCGTGCTGCCATGTATATTCGGCGAAAAGGTAGTCATACGCATTACGACGCCGCTCGGCCTTGAAATAAACAAGCACAGCATAGGCTTTCTGCCTGAAAACCTCGAAAAGTTCGACAGGCTCATACGTGAAACGCACGGTATAATCCTGCTGACAGGCCCTACGGGAAGCGGCAAGTCCACTACGCTTTACACAGCGCTTAAGGACGTGCAGCGCGATGACATAAATATCATAACGGTTGAAAACCCCGTCGAAATGATTATCCCAAACATAACTCAGGTTGAGGTAAACGAAAAAGCCGGCCTTACGTTCGCTTCGGTTTTACGCTCCATACTCCGGCAGGACCCCGACGTTATAATGGTCGGTGAAATACGCGACCGCGAAACGGCAGAAATCGCGACTACCGCGGCCATAACCGGCCACCTCGTGCTTTCAACGCTCCATACTTACGACGCCGCAAGCTCCGTCATACGCCTTATAGACATGGGCGTTCAGCCGTTTATGGTTTCGTCCGCCCTTTCAGGCGTAATCGCCCAGCGCCTCGTGCGAAAGCTCTGCACGCACTGCCGCGAAGAATACTACGCGGATGAAAGCGAGCTTAAGCTTCTGCATATGGAACCCGGCAGTAAAATAAGGCTTTACAAAAGCCATGACGGCGGATGCCCGTACTGCGGCGGAAAAGGGTACAGGGGGCGAACCGCCATCCATGAAGTAATGGTCGTAAGCGACAGGATAAGGCAGTGCATAAACAGCAACGGCACTACCGAAGATATCTACGGCACCGCCCTCGACGAAGGTATGATAACACTTAACGAAAACCTGATACGTATTGTCCTCGACGGAACGACGTCGGTTGAGGAAATGGTGCATATGTCATCGTCAAGTTTTAATTAACAGACTGGAGCGGCTTTCAGATGTTGGATTTAATTAATTTAATAAAAAACGGCGTGGAAGCGCACGCTTCGGATATACATTTGTCGTCGCATAACCGCCCGGCGTACAGGATAAACGGAAAGATAACTTTTCTCGGCACTTCCCCTCTTACGCCTGACGATGTGCTTTACGCCATAAAAAAGTGCCTTAGCGACGAAAAGTACGACGGGTTCATAAAAACCGGCGATATGGACTCAGCCGTAGATATCCCCGGCTGCGGGCGTTTCCGCATAAACGCTTACAGGCAGTACAGTGGGCCTTCGCTTGCAATGCGCGTTATAAACGCTAAAACACCTGACCTCGACAGCCTCGGCTTTCCGGACTCCGTACGAAGGGTGCTAAACTTTACAGACGGCCTCGTGCTTGTGACTGGGCCTACAGGCAGCGGCAAATCCACTACGCTTGCCGCCATAATAAACGAATTTAACAAAAGCGCGAGCTACCACGTTATAACCTGTGAAGACCCTATCGAATATATAATCCCGCCAGACAAGTGCATTATAGACCAAAGGGAAATGGGCTCCGACAGCGCCTCGTACGCGCGTGCTTTAAAGTCCGCTCTGCGCGAGGACCCCGACATCATCCTCGTAGGCGAAATGCGCGACCTTGAGTCTATATCCATAGCCATAACAGCCGCAGAAACAGGCCACCTTGTACTCTCGACCCTGCACACCATAGGCGCGGCAAAAACCATAGACAGGCTCATAGACGTTTTTCCCCCGCAGCAGCAGCAGCAGATACGCACGCAGCTTTCAATGGTGCTGAAAAGCGTCATATCACAGCGCCTGCTTCCGACGGCCGACGGCCGCGGGCGCGCCGCGGCCGTTGAAGTAATGTTTGTAAACAACGCTATAAGCAACCTTATACGAGAAGGGAAAACGGCTAACATAACGCAGATGATACAAAACGGCGGCAACCTCGGCATGGTCACCATAGAAAGGTACATTTCGTCCATGCTTGAAAACGGCATTATAACGAGGGACGTGGCCAGCAGGTTTTTCGAAAACAGCATCACAATGGACTTTTAACTTAAAAGCCGCAAAGGACCGGCTTCGCAGCTGAAGGCATAAACAAAGTATGTAAGGAGGGGCAGTGCTTCTATGCGTTTTATCTATACGGCTATAAATGCAAAGCAGAAGAAATCCCACGGCCTTATCACCGCTGACGACAAGCGCTCCGCAATGGAAAAACTGCTTTTACAGGGGCTGAACGCCCTTGAGCTTAAAGATGAAGAAGCAGCCTTAAGCATAGGCAGGGCGGACCTTTCATTTTTAAACAGGGATATAGGCTCAAGCGATATACATAAAGCCAAGATAAAGCCTAAAAAACTGCTCGCGCTTTTAAACCAGATGTCCATAATGATGAAATCCGGCGTTACGCTTTCACTTGCGCTTGACGTACTTATACAAAGTGAAAAAGATAAAACAGTCAAAACAATCCTTGACGAAGTCCACTCCGACCTTTTTAACGGTTCCTCCCTTTCGCAGGCAATGGAAAAGTTCACTGCTTTTCCCAAGCTTGTCGTAAGCATGATAAAAGCAGGCGAGGAAAACGGCCGTCTGGACGCCGCCTTTGAAAAATGTTCCTCCATAGTGGCAAAAGAAATCTCTATAAAGGCCAAGATACACAGCGCCATGGTATACCCGGCCATAGTCCTCAGCCTTGTCGTAGGGCTTATAATCATTATGAACACGCTCGTCCTGCCTAATTTCATAAGCATTTTCTCACAGTTCGGCGCCGAGCTTCCGGCCATAACCAAAATGGTGATGGCCATATCGGATTTTATCATCAACAAATGGTATATGATTTTAGGCGTCATACTCGCCGCTGTCATTTCTTACAAATGCGTAAAAAAATATTCTGCGCCTGCGGCGTATGCCATGGACAAGATGAAGCTTTCGTCGTCGCCTTTAGGCATGGCGCGCAAGCAGGTGCTGACTTCACGTTTATGTTACGTAACGTCGTCGCTTTTGGAAGCAGGCGTAAACATTATATCTTCACTCTCGATAGCCCGCGACGTCATATCCAACCTGTATATGAAGGACATAATCGACAAAATCATCAACGACATAAAAACAGGGTCACAGATACACACGGCCGTTTCAAGGCATCCGTTTTTCGACGCCATATTCATTTCCATGATACGTATAGGCGAAGAGTCCGGCATGCTTGAGGATTCGCTTAAAAAGATGGCTAAGCTTTATGAAGAAGAAAGCGACGAAACCGTCAAGCGCATCATAACAATGCTGGAGCCGATGCTTACCATAGTTATCGCCCTCATAGTAGGCACGGTCATGATATCTATAGTTATGCCTATGTTCGGTATGTACAGCATAATAAAATAAATCCTTTATACCCTTTTAAAAAATACGGGAACGGGCTATAATAAAGTCCGTCCCCTTTTTTTACTTAAACATATACTGTACGTTGTCCACTACCTGCCCGACAGATTTCATTGCCTTGCCCGCGCGCCTTTTAAAGCGGCGGTCCTTCTTCATTTTCTGCGAACTGACTGCGCCGACAACGGCGCCCGCCACAAGGCCCGCCCCGACGCCTTTTATAAACCCCATAGTCTGCTTATACATAAAGTACCCCCTCAAAACGCGGTTTAAATGATTTATTATCTTAATCATTTTTATTATGCCTCTTTTACTCTTCAATATTGCAGTAAATTGATGGTGAAAAGCATCCCCGGGGCGGTTTTGCCGCCCGATTACTTTAAGGACTTTTAAGGAGAATCATATATGCCGTCCATAAACATAGTAATGGTCGAACCCGAAATCCCCCAGAACACCGGTAACATAGCGCGCACATGCGCGCTTACGGGCGCCCGCCTGCACCTTGTCGGCCCGCTCGGCTTTGCTCTTGACGACAAAAAGATGAAGCGCGCCGGGCTGGATTACTGGCATCTTTTAAACGTTACCTACTATGAAAGTATCTCCGACTTCTTTAAAAGGAATACAGGTAATTTCTACTACTTTTCAACAAAAGGCAAACATATTTTTTCTGACATTGCATATCCTGACGGATGCTACCTTGTTTTCGGCAAAGAAACGGCAGGCCTTCCGGAAGGCCTGCTGCACGAAAACCCTGAAACCTGCGTGCGCATACCCATGCTCGACAACCCCGCGGCAAGGAGCCTCAACCTCTCAAATTCAGTAGCCATAGGCGTTTACGAAGTACTGAGGCAATGGAAGTATCCCGGGCTTTTGTGCGAAGGGCAGCTCCGAAAATTTAAATGGTAATTTTTGAATAAAATATGGCCCTTATTCGCGGTGAAGCTTGAAAAATAACTTTTTTAGTTGTATAATTTACTAAAAGATTGTTATAAAGTAAACAATGTAATTCCGAAGAAAAAAGGAGCGACTGTGATGAATTATTTAAACAAAAAAACCGTGGAAGATATTGATGTGGAGGGCAAAAAGGTACTTGTCCGCTGCGACTTTAACGTTCCGTTCGACGGCAACGGAAACATAGCCGACCCCAAGCGCATAAACGAAGCGCTTAAAACCATCAAATACCTTATAAACCATAACGCAAAAGTTATTTTGTGCTCCCATTTGGGCCGTCCAAAGGGCGAGTTCAACATGAAGTACTCGCTGGCTCCAGTAGGCAGCTACCTTTCCAAAGCACTTGGGCAGGAAGTAAAAATGGCTAAGGATGTTGTGGGCGACAGTGCAAAAAGCATAGCCGCTTCACTTAAAAACGGTGAAGTTGAGCTGCTTGAAAACGTAAGGTTTGAAAAAGGCGAAGAAAAGAACGACCCCGAGTTAGCTAAAAAGTTCGCCTCCCTTGCGGAGATATATGTAAACGACGCTTTCGGGACGGCCCACCGCGCGCACGCTTCCACCGCGGGTGTTGCCGACTACCTCCCCGCCGTATGCGGGTACCTTATCCAAAAAGAAATCACAGTCATGGGCGGAGCGCTCAGCAGCCCTAAGCGCCCGTTTACCGCCATACTCGGCGGAGCGAAAGTTTCAGACAAAATAGGCGTTATCAATAACCTTATAGATAAAGTAGACACCCTCGTCATAGGCGGAGGCATGGCCTACACCTTTATGAAAGCCCTCGGCCACAACATAGGTTCTTCCATATGCGAAGAAGACAAAGTCGGCCTTGCAGACGAACTCATGGCAAAAGCAAAGGCGAAAGGCGTCAAGTTCATTATCCCTGTTGACAACATCGTCGGCAAAGAGTACAAGGCCGACACCGAGTACAAAACCGTAAGCTCAGACAACATTCCAGAAGGCTGGATGGGCCTTGACATAGGCCCAAAGTCCATTAAGATTTTTTCAGACGCAATAAAAGGTTCCGGAACGGTCGTATGGAACGGCCCTGTAGGCGTAAGCGAGTGGGAACACTTTGCTGAGGGCACTAAGGCAGTCGCAAAAGCTGTCGCGGAAAGCGGAGCCATCTCCATAATAGGCGGCGGCGACTCCGCAGCAGCCATTGAAAAGCTCGGCTTCGCCGATAAAATGACCCACATCTCCACAGGCGGCGGCGCTTCCCTCGAATTTTTGGAGGGCAAGGTACTTCCGGGCATTGCGTGCTTAAACGACAAATAATATATAAACACACGTAAACGTTTGTTTTGCCGCCGCAGCGGCGGCAAAACATAAATTTATTTAATTGTATCGGAGGTAAAAATGAACAAATCACTTAGAAAAGCAGTCATCGCCGGCAACTGGAAAATGAATAAGACGCCTGCCGAAGCTAAAGACCTCATTGACGGTATAAAGCCACTGGTAAAAGACGCGGGATGCGGCGTAGTAGTCTGCGTGCCTTACGTTGACCTTGCCGAAGCGCTCCAGTGCACAAAAGGCACAAACATCGGCGTAGGCGCTGAAAACTGCCACTGGGCGGCATCCGGCGCTTTTACAGGCGAAGTCTCCGCCCCTATGCTCAAGTCCATGGGCGTACAGTACGTCATAATAGGCCACAGTGAGCGCAGGACGTACTTCGGCGAAACCGACGAAACAGTTAACAAGCGCATCCGCGCCGCGCTCGACAACGGCCTTAACGTCATTTTATGCGTCGGCGAGTCGCTTACACAGCGCGAGCAGGGCGTTACCGCACAGCTCGTCGCCATGCAGACAAAGATAGCTCTCGGCGGAGTAACAAAAGAAGAACTTAAAAAAATAATTATCGCATACGAGCCTATTTGGGCTATTGGCACAGGTAAGACCGCAACTGCCGAGCAGGCAAACGAAGTGTGCTCCCTTATCCGCTCAACCGTAAAGGAACTTTACGGAAATGACGCCGGCGACGCTATGACCGTGCAGTACGGCGGTTCCATGAACCCCAAAAACGCGGCCGAGCTTCTCGCCCAGCCTGACGTAGACGGCGGGCTTATCGGCGGTGCTTCGCTTAAGCCGAACGATTTTGCCGAAATAGTAAAAGCTGCCGGCAAATAAGGCACGGCAGACATCAGATTTATTACCGACGCCTTCGGGCGGCGGACTGGAGGTTGGAATGAAAAAACCGCTGATTTTGATAATCATGGACGGTTTCGGAATAGGGCCGGACTATGGCAATGCTATAAAAGCCGCTAAGAAGCCTAACCTTGACCGTATATTTTCAGAAAACCCAATTACGCAGATAGGCGCTTCGGGCTTAAATGTCGGCCTGCCTGACGGACAGATGGGCAACTCTGAAGTAGGCCACACAAATATAGGCGCCGGGCGGATTGTTTACCAAAGCCTTACGCGTATAACAAAAGCCATTGAAGACGGTGATTTCGCAAAAAATCCCGCGCTTGTTTCAGCAGTGGACAACGCCGCAAAAGACGGTAAGGCGCTCCACATAATGGGGCTTTTGTCTGACGGCGGCGTACATAGCCACAACACGCATATGTACGCGATCCTTAAGCTTGCAAAAGAACACGGATGTAAAAATGTTTTCATACACGCTTTTCTCGACGGGCGCGACGTGCCGCCTTCTTCCGGCAAAGGATATGTCGCCGAGTGTGCTGAAAAATGCAGGGAAACCGGCATAGGAAAAATCGCCACCGTCATGGGGCGCTACTATGCCATGGACCGCGACAACCGCTGGGACCGTGTCGAAAAAGCATACGCCGCAATTGAATACGGTGAAGGCGTGCAGTGTGCCGACCCCGTAAAGGCCGTTGAGGACTCATACGCGCAAAATGTTACGGATGAGTTCGTATTGCCTGCAGTCTGTGAAAAGGGTGCAACGGTAAAGCCGGACGACTCCGTTATCTTTTTCAATTTCCGCCCTGACCGCGCGCGGGAAATCACACGCGCGTTTGCAGACCCGGATTTCAAAGGGTTTGAACGCAAAAACGGGTTTTTCCCACTTAATTTCGTCTGCATGACGCAGTATGATGCCACAATGCCTAACGTAAACGTTGCCTTCGGCCCTGAGAAGCTTGCCAACACCTTCGGCGAGTATGTTTCCAAAAACGGCCTCAAGCAGCTGCGCATAGCGGAAACTGAAAAATATGCCCACGTCACTTTCTTCTTTAACGGCGGCGTCGAGCAAGTCTTCGACGGTGAAGACAGGGCTCTCATACATTCGCCGAAAGTCGCTACTTATGATATGCAGCCTGAAATGAGCGCGTACCTCGTAACCGATGAATTACTCAAGCGCATAGCAAGCGACAAATACGACGTAATCATCTTAAACTTCGCAAACTGCGACATGGTAGGGCATACCGGAGTTTTCGATGCCGCAAAGTCTGCTGTTGAAGCAGTTGACAAGTGCGTCGGCCAAGTCGTCGATGCAGTCATTAAAAAAGGCGGTGCCGCGCTTATAACAGCCGACCACGGCAATGCCGAAAGGATGTACGCCGAAAACGGCTCTCCGTTTACAGCGCATACAACCAATCCCGTTCCGTTCTGTGTCGTCGGCTATCCGTGCAAGCTGCGCTCCGGCGGACGCCTTGCAGATATAGCGCCTACCATGCTTAAAATTCTCGGCTTGCCGCAGCCGGCCGAAATGACTGGTAAAAGCATTATAGAATAAGGATTTTATAGAAGCGACATTAAGGCATACAGCCGCATTATTGCGGTTATATGCCTTTTTTATGCAATATTATAATCCTGTATTTGTCCTGCCTTGTCAAAGCCGGCGGGGGTATCTACCGCAAAACTTTACTTTTCGAAGTACGACAGTACCTCCCCGACTATAACCTCAGGGTCGGCAAGCGCGCCTTTACCGTAAGTGCCGCAGGCAAGCAGGCTGGTTTTAGGCTCTATAAACTTATAGTACCCGTATCCCCTTAATTTCGTGATATTTGACTGTAAGACAGGATTAGTCCACATATTAGTATTCATCGCCGGAGCTATAAAAACCGGCTTGCCATACACGGCCATGACTGTAGACGTTAAAAGAGTATCCGCTATGCCTGACGCTATCTTCCCTATTATATTGGCCGTAGCAGGCGCAATGAGCAAAGCATCCGCTTTTTTAGACAATGAGATATGCGCTATGTCGTCAGGATAATTATCCGCAAACATATCGCCGTACACGCGGTTGCCCGTAAGCGAGCGGAACGTAAGCGGCGTTATAAATTCCCTTGCGGACGGCGTCATGATAACGTCTACGTTTATTCCCTTTTTTACAAACATATGCGCTATGTCAGCAGCCTTGTAAGCCGCTATGCTGCCGGTAACGCCTATAACTATGTTTTTCATTGCGAAACCCCCGTTTTAGCAAGAACAGCGCCGACTATGCCCGTGGCTATGGCCTCTTTGCAGTGAAAATCAGTGCAGTTCCTCTTATCGTCTATCAGTATGCCGTCGTGGCTGTTTTGCGAGATGGAAGCGGCATCATTTGCAAGCACAAAGTCGCACCTGTTTTTAAGCAGCAGCCGCCAAGCGGTCTCGACAAGCACCTCACGGCTCACCCCGTCGAGGAGCTTAAAGCCGACAAGCACCGTCTCAGGGCTTAAATCCTTCACGATGCTTATTATTTTCGGCGTCTTTTCCAAAACAAGCACGGGGTGCTCTATGTCGGAGCTTATTTTAGAGCTGCTGTCTATCCGCGAACTTAAAATGCGTCTGTAAACGCTTTCCGCGCATTTTGCGTCGGCCGCGCCGCAGATTTCACGCGCGAGCCTGTCCGCCGTAGTAACATGGAACGTTTTGTAGTCGCTTACCGCCATGGAGTGTACAACTGCATCTATCCTGTTTTCGCCAAGCAGCTTCTCAAGGCAGCGCCTAAGGCTGCATGTGTCGCTTACCGTAAGCACCTTGAGCCTTTCGCCGCCAGCGCGCGGCCTTGCGGCATTTTCTGAACATACGTAGTAAACCGTATCAGCGCCTGAAAGCCTTGAGAGGAAGCCTTCCGCAACCAAACTGCCGAGGCGGCCCGTCGCCCTGTTTGTTATGGAGCGTATTTCATCTATTTTTTCACTTGTGCCTCCGGCGGTAACGATAACTTTCAATTTTAACACTCTTTTCTAAAGTCCGTCAATGCAATTAAATAATATATATGATGCACAAAAACGTGAAGCGGCCTTTACTGTTTCACGTTTTTCCTGTAAATAATATAAAGTCCGCGCAGAGTAAGGTCGGCATCACATATTATTTCATGCCTGCAGTGTGGTATTATATAACTCATCATGCCGCCGGTAGCTACTACGGCCGCTTTAGCGCCTAACTCTTCCTCAAAACGGTCTATCAGCCCGTCCACCATAGCGGCGTTACCGTAAACGGAACCGCTTTTCATACAGTCTATGGTATTTGTAGCTATGACCTTTTTTGTGGCTTCAAGGCGTATATGCGGTAACTGCGAAGTCATTTTAGAAAGGGCCTCAAGGGCTATGCGCACGCCCGGTATTATCATGCCGCCCACATAGCTGCCCGAAGCGTTTAAAACAGAAACCGTCGTCGCCGTACCCATATCAAAAATGACGGTAGGCTTAGGGTACTTTTCGTATGCGGCAACGGCGTCCGCCACGCGGTCGCTTCCCAGCTGGGCAGGGTTGTCGTAAAGTATATTGAGCCCGGTTTTTATGCCGGAGTCCACAACCACAACACCTTGGCCGGTTATGGTTTTTATTGCTTTATAGACTACTTCCGACAGTTCGGGAACAACAGAAGAAATAATACTTCCCTCAATCCCCAACGGCGGGTATTTATTAATTTCAAATAATTTTTGAAGCAGGGCGGCGTATTCGTCGCTTGTTTTTTTCCTGTCTGTCGAAAATCTGGACGTAAAATATATTTTTTTGTCGTCCATGCATCCGAGCACTATATTTGTATTACCTACATCAATAGCAAGAATCATATAAACATCCTCATTCTCCGCGCGCAGTATTTTTCTCCCTGAAACGCAAAAGCGGCTTGCAGACCGCGGCATTTATCAGCGCCGCAGCCACTGCTTCCGGCACGCCGTTCATCAAAACCACACCTATTATGGCCGCAGTAACGGCGTTTGAGTCTACGCCGGTCGCCGCCGCGTAAGCATTTTTAAATATTAAATATATAAGCCCCATAACAAGCAGCGTATTTACAAGGCTGCCTGCGGCCCCTCCGGCAAGCAGCGGAAAATATTCGTTTTTAGCCGTTTTTTTCATTAGCCTGTAAACGTAATACGGTACCACGCCAACCAGTATGCGCGGCAAAAAACATATGACAATCGCCAGCGGATTGCCTCGTGAAGTGCCCGGTACAGGGATAAACGGGCAGAAAACAAACGACAGCACGCCCGGCGTCATAAAATTCATAATAAAACTCGTAAGCCCGAAAATACCGCCCAAGACCGCACCGCGCTTCGGCCCGAGAATAACGGAGCCTATGATGACCGGAATGTGTATAAGAGTAGCGCTTATAAGCCCTATTCTAATATACCCCACCGGTGTCAATGCCAGTACGAGAATAACGGCGGCAAACAATGCCATGAGGACAAAGTCCACATACTTTGACTTCTTATTCAATTTTATTTCCCCCTGCTGCTGTTCCGGTAACGCAGCCATAAAGCCGCTCCCATAGGATACAGCGCAAATTTTCTTGTATTATACTACTTTGTTAAATTAAAGTCAAATGCTTTGCCGGCTTATTTAACATAAAAAAAGCATTTTAATGGTAACTATGTTTTAAAGCTTTTTGACTTATAAGCCTGTGCCCGTAAATTCATTAATAAAATTATTAACTTTAGTGTTAACTCCACATAATATAATATTGTGAATTTTAAGGGGGTCAGATTATGTGCGGAATTGCAGGTTTCTGCGATTACAGTGCCGACTTTACAAACGAAGCGCCCATGCTCGGTGAAATCGCGAGAAAAATGGGCAGTACGCTTAGGCATCGCGGTCCGGATGAAAACGGCGTGTTCCTGTCACGCCACGCGGCCTTTGCCCACCAAAGGCTCGCCGTCGTAGACATAAAAGGCGGGAAGCAGCCCATGACCGCCTATACGGGCGGTTACCGCTACACCGCCGTCTACAACGGCGAACTGTACAACGCGGCCGAACTGCGCGCTGAACTTGAAAAAGACGGGTACGTCTTCGACACGTCAAGCGACACCGAAGTCCTTCTAAAGTGCTATATACAGTACGGTACGGATTGTGCCGAAAAATTAAACGGTATATACGCTTTCGCCGTTGACGACGAAAAAAACGGCCGCTGCTTCATTTGCCGCGACAGGTTCGGCGTAAAGCCGCTTTTTTACTCACTTAGCGGCGGCAGGCTCGTGTTCGGCTCCGAGATAAAAGCTCTTTTCGAGTATCCCGGCATAAAGCCGGTGCTTGACAGGCAGGGGCTGTGCGAGGTTCTCGGCCTTGGTCCGGCGCGTACCGAGGGCATCGGTGTCTTCAAAGGGATAAACGAAATAAAGCCGGGTTATTTCGGCATATTCTCAAAAGACGGCTTTACGGAAAAAGCGTACTTCCGGCTTACGAGCCACGAGCACGAAGAAAGTTATGAAGACACTGTAAGGCACGTTCGCTTCCTCGTTGAGGACTCCGTCGAAAGGCAGCTTGTTTCAGACGTGCCGCTTTGTACATTTTTGTCAGGCGGGCTTGACTCAAGCGTCATAACGGCCCTTGCAGCCAATAAATACGCCGAAAGCGGTAAAACCCTTTCAACATATTCCTTTGACTTTACCGGCAATGACAAGTACTTCAGGCCTACGGCCTTCCAGCCGGATGCCGATAAACCCTTTGCGCAGAGAATGGTTGACTTTTGCCGTACCGACCATACTTACCTTGAGTGCGGCAACGTTAGACTCGCCGACTGCCTGTACAACGCCGTGGATGCGAAAGACCTTCCGGGCATGGCCGACGTCGACTCGTCGCTGCTGTACTTTTGCAGCCTTGTCAAAAAAAAGCACGTCGTTGCCTTAAGCGGTGAGTGCGCCGACGAGATTTTCGGCGGATACCCGTGGTTCCACAAAAAAGAGGCTTTCGAAGGGCACTGCTTTCCGTGGAGCCCCGACCTCTCTGTCCGCACAGGCTTAATAAGCCCCGAAGCCGCGGATGCGCTGCAAATTGATAAGTATGTAAACATGCGGTACGAAGAATCCATAGCGCAGGTTCCCGCATTAAGCGGCGAAAGCCCGCAGGAAAAGCGCCGGCGTGAAATTTCGTTTTTAAATATAAAATGGTTTATGTCTACGCTGTTGGAACGTAAGGACCGCATGAGCATGGCGAGCGGACTTGAAGTCCGCGTGCCGTACGCCGACCACCGCATAGTTGAGTATGTATTTAACGCTCCGTGGAGTTACAAGTGCCATGGCGGAGTCGTAAAGTCTTTGCTGCGCGACGCCGCAAAGCCGTGGCTGCCCGCTGAAATAGACACGCGCAAAAAAAGCCCTTACCCCAAAACACATAATCCAGGCTATGAAAAGATTATAAAGGAGCGCCTGCGCCATGTGCTTGACGACAGTTACGCCCCGGTTTACAAGATAATCAGCAAAGATGCGGCGGAAAAACTTTTAGGCGAAAAGTCTGACTACGGTAAGCCGTGGTTCGGCCAGCTTATGGCCGGCCCCCAGCTTATGGCATATATACTGCAGATAAATTACTGGCTCGCAAAGTACAATATAAAGATAGAACTGTAGCTCACGGTTTTATCCGCCGGTACCGTTTGCCGGCGGATATTCCGTTTGGAAAAGATGTATATAAAGTTTATTTTACGTCAATATAAATTTATGCATCAATTTTATTGAGCTGCAAAAAAAGTCGTTTAAGTTCTTATCCGTAACCATTTACCTTGAAATTGATAAGCTATTATTGTATTATAAACAATGGCTTTCAAAAGGGGACACGAGCGCATGGGCTTACCGTACCGCATATATCCGGTACGGTAAGCTGACGAGGGCAAGGAGTATCGAAAAATCAGCGGATGCCTTGCGGTACGGCACTACCGGAAATGGCGGGAAAACCAGGGAGCGATTCCTGAACAAACCCTCCAGGGTGCCTGAAAGCCTGAATTTTTTTATGAAAGGCAGGCAAAAAATATGTGCGGAATCGTAGGCTATATCGGCGGCAACGAAGCACAGCCCGTTTTGCTCAGCGGCTTACGCAGACTCGAGTACCGTGGTTACGACTCGGCAGGCATAGCAGTTTTGAACGCAGACGGCAGGATGGGTATAGTAAAATGCAAGGGAAGGCTCTCTAACCTGGAGGAAAAACTCAAGCCGTCGCCTTTGAGCGGCACAGTAGGCATAGGCCACACGCGCTGGGCAACGCACGGCGAACCGTCAGAGTTAAACTGCCACCCGCATACCGACGAAAAAAAAGAAATCGCAGTTATACACAACGGGATAATAGAAAATTACATGCATCTGCGCGGATGGCTTTCTTCCAAGGGTTACCGCTTTTTTACTGAAACAGATACGGAAGTCATTCCGAACCTTATAGATTACTACTACAATGGCGACCTTTTGGAAGCTGTCAATAAAGCGGTGTCGAAGCTCGAGGGCAGCTACGCGCTCGGCATAATCTCCGTGCACGAGCCGGATAAGCTCATAGCCGTGCGAAAAGACAGCCCCCTCGTGATAGGCCTTGGCAAAAGTGAAAACTATATAGCGTCGGACGTGCCGGCAGTGCTTAATTACACAAAGGAATTTATTTATCCTGAGGATAAGGAAATAGCGGTCATACGCAAAAATTCGGTCGAAATCTATTCGCCCGAAGGCGAAAGGCTGCAAAAACCCGTAAAACACATAAGCTGGAGTTCGGACGCAGCCGAAAAGGGCGGTTACGAAGACTTTATGCTTAAGGAAATATGCGAACAGCCGCAGGCCATAAAGGCCACCATGGCTACGCGCATACAGCCAGGAAAGCCGGTAAAGTTCGACAACATAGAACTTACAAAGGCCGAGGCCGACTCGATAGACAAAATATACATTGTTGCCTGCGGAACAGCTTACCACGCCGGCATAGTAGGCAAGTACCTTATTGAAAAAATGGCGCGGATACCCGTCGAGGTTGATATTTCGTCAGAATTCCGTTACCGTGACACCATCTTTACGGACAAAACGCTGCTTATAGTCATAAGCCAGTCAGGAGAAACCGCAGACACACTCGCCGCACTGAGAAAGGCCAAAAAAAGCGGCGTAAAGGTGCTTGCCGTCTCAAACGTCGTGGGCAGCTCCGCAGCCAATGAAGCCGACAGCGTCATTTACACCTGGGCGGGGCCGGAGATTGCGGTCGCTTCCACAAAAGCCTTTACGACACAGCTTGTAGTCATGTGCAGCCTCGCGCTTTATTTCGCGCAGCAGCGCGGCACTATGGCCGCTGAAGAAATAGAATCGGTTAAAAGCGATATGCTCACGCTGCCTGACAAAGCCCGTGAAATCCTTAAGCACCGCGAAGTCCTGCAGAAGTTCGCGTCAAACAATTACATGCATAAAAACATGTTTTTCATCGGCAGGGGGATAGATTACCCCGTCGCCATGGAGGGCGCCCTTAAAGTAAAGGAAATATCGTATATACATTCCGAAGCGTACGCAGGCGGCGAGCTTAAGCACGGGCCAATCGCGCTTATAGAAAACGGTACGGTCGTCATAGCAATGGCAACGCAGAAAGACCTTTACGAAAAAATGGTGAGTAACATACGCGAGGTGACCACACGCGGCGGCAGGGTCCTCGGTTTTGCCATGGAAGGCAGCACAAGCATGGAGCAGGTTGCGGACTCAGTCCTCTACATCCCCAAAGTAAGCGACGTACTCTCCCCCATACTCTCCGTCATCCCCCTGCAGCTGCTGGCTTATTACTTTGCCGTGCAAAGGGGCTGCGACATCGACAAACCGCGCAACCTCGCAAAATCAGTCACCGTAGAATAAAAACCATATATTTCACCTAAACTGCAAGGCATATCCGCACACTGTAAATAGTGCAGATATGCCTTTTTATTTTCTTTTATATACCCTATAGCTTATTTTATGACTTTTTTATTCCATTTTTTAGCAGTGACAAATTTCGAGTATATCTGTACGCCAAATACATTATAATCATTAATGAGCTAAAAAATAAAGAAAGGAAAATAAATATGGATAGAATATTTGTCGATAAAGATTTGTTGTTAAAAACGATAACCGGCATAAATGGCGAAGGCAGGCTTGAGCTCTGCATTATACCGCAGCAAAGCGACTGCGGCAAAGTTAACCCGGCATTCCTGCACGTTGGGTTCCAGCACGACGACGGTACATATGAAGACCTTGAGAGCATCGACTCATCATCTTATAAACGGGAATTTGTAATTATGGAATCCGCATAGCGCTTAAAAATATATTACAAACGCCCGTTGCCATAAGGCATTTTTCACTCTTCCCGCATAGAATAATGCAGAGGGGGTGATTTTTTGTCTATCAGCCAAAGGAACTGCATCGAAAACATACTCAGGCGCCCGCCGGATGCACAGTCATTTATAAAGGGAAGCGGCGGGTACCCAAATATAAAAGGAGTCGTTTTCTTTTACCAGCTTGACGGAGGCGTCCTCGTTATGGCCGAGGTGCGAGGGCTGCCGCACGGCGCAGGTAAATGCCCTGCGGATGTGTTTGCCTTCCATATACACGAGGGAAGCGACTGCTCCGGCAGCGCGGGCGACCCATTCTCCGGCGCGGGCGGCCACTATAACCCGGGTGGATGCGCCCACCCCGCCCACGCCGGCGACCTGCCGCCGCTTTTCGGCAACAGCGGGTACGCGTTTGCGGCAGTTTTTACAGACAGGTTCTCCGTAAGCGACGTAGCAGGCAGGACTGTAATTATCCACGCTGCGCCGGACGACTTTACTTCACAGCCGTCAGGAAATTCCGGAGAAAAAATAGCATGCGGCAAAATAACCGTTTTAAGCGGAAAGAAATAGATATCAGCGTGCCCGCGTACCTGCGTGCGCGGGCACGGCGGTTTCACGCGGTTTATACATTAAATATCATAACTTTCGCGCCGGCTGCCTGCCGGTAAACGGAAGCATAACGCCGAAAGGCAGAAAAAGCGCAAACGCAAACATATAGCGGTATTCACAAAACGTAGGCACGGCTGCCATAAGAGTAGCCCACAGCATAACCAGCGGCAGGTAAGGCAGCAAATACCTTACACCTTTTTTTATTATCAAAGCGGACGCCGACAGCATGGCCGACCAAAACAAAAAGCCTATGCCGAGCATATCTGAAAGAACCGGCTGCGTTCCCCACCAGCCGTAGTAACATCTCCACGCCTCGCGCAGGTCCGTCCCTGCTTTGCCGCTAAGTAAGTCGTACGACGCTATACTGTTTTCACGTGTGTCGCGTACGTCGGCCGTCCCCTCGAAAACCACCCAGTTCTCAGTGCCAATATGCCAGTAACCGACAGTTTCAAGGCAATAAGCCTTTATATATTCTTTTACGTTGTGCGGAAACATGCCGGCCCATGTTTTAAAAAACTTCGCCTTGTTGTTTTCAAGAAATTCATTGTCAAAGTTTTTATTAAATTTTATATTATCGGCTGTAAGCGGATTATAAACTTCCCTGACTGTTTTTTCGTCAAGCAGGCGGTTTAAAAAAGCTTTCTGCCCGACCGTTATATTACCGTCTTTTTTTACCGTGCGCGCCATCTGCTGCAAAGGTACCGCCACCGACTCGGCGAAAGGACTTTTCAGGACGCCGCATGATGAATACACAGGGCCCTGTATGATGGGCACAAAGATAAGAAGCGCTAAAAAAGCAGGCGCAAAGCGTTTGAAATATTGCCTGTAAGCTATTAATACCGCAGCCATAACCGCCGCGACTATAATAAAACCGTTGTTCCTTAAAAAGCATAAAATCAGGCTGAACGCCATGAATCTAATAAATTCGCCGCGCCCCATGCGTCCGCCGTTTTCAACCAGCGCGTAAATGTCAAGAGAATACAGCAGCAGGAAGGCGCTGAACGGCACGTCCTTCCAAAGTGTGACGGAATACATAGAAAACACAGGGTAAAAAATAAAATATGCCTCAGCGGCAAGTACCGCCCACAACGGTACAAGCGCCTTTTTAAGGCGGCACAGGGCATAGCCTGCCGACACAGACACCACCGCCAGCTGGAAAAACGCGAAGCATGAAATCCCGAAATCAATGTCTTTAAAGTATTTTCCCAAAAGCATGAAAGGCCGCATAAGGATAATATAAAAGACAGGCTGCTGGTTTGACAGGCGCGCTTTTCCTAATGCCCTTATAATGCAGGCGACAGAGTCCCCCGATATATTTCCCGGGTAATACACAAGCAGCGCCGGCAGCCAGCACAGAAACAAAAGGAGCGACGACGACGCCCAGAGAATCCTGTAATCACGTTTGCCCCACACCCTGCGGCCTTTTGCGAACGCATGGCCTGCCGCAAGGTCAAGTATGCATGAAACGGTAAAAAAGAAAAATGCTGAAAGCATAACGAAATCCGCCGCATCTTCAGCGCCGAAAGAGGCCATCGTCTTTTCAGCTATATCTATTTTTGAACCTAAGACAAAAGAAAGCGAAAGCAGCACCGAATAAACATACGACAGTAAGAGCAGCCTTTTGCACCGCAATGCAAAAGTGCGCCTTGCCGCGGCAAATATAACCGCGGCGGTCGGAATAAAAACAGCAAAATTACTTTCTACATTAAAAAAGCTGAAAATAAAGCAGGTCAAAAAGTACGACAGCAAGACAGCGGCGGCATTTACCGGCGCCTTAATTTTTGCCGCCATTACAGCTGACCTCCGCGTGCAGATTTGTCAATATCTCAATAAGCTGCCTGTGCCTGCTCCTTATAACGTCGAGTATAACCCCTGAAAAGAACGACAGCAGAGCGCATATCCCAAACGAAAGCCCCAATATGAGCGTCGGGAACCTCGGTACCAAACCCGTCGCAAAATATTCTTTCAGGACAGGTACCATGCATAAAAGTGAAAGCAGCAGAAATATTGCCGAGACAGTTCCAAAGAAGGCAAACGGCTTATAATTTTTAAAAAGGCGGAACACCGTGGCTATGACCCTGCGCCCATCGGAAAATGTATCGAGCTTTGAAAAACTGCCCTCCGGCCTGTCGCGGTACGCCACCGGAATTTCCGTTATGGCAAGGTTCCTTTCGACGGCATATATCGTCATTTCCGTTTCTATTTCAAACCCCTGCGAAAGCACCGGAAATGTTTTTACAAAGTCCCTGCCGAGCGCCCTGCAGCCTGTCATTATATCTTTTATATCGGCGTTGAAAATTTTATTTATAAGCCACCTTACCGCACGGTTGCCCGTGTTGTGAAAAGGGCGCTTGTTCTCTGTAAAATACGTTGATGAAAGCCTGTCGCCTATAACCATATCGGCTCTGCCGCCGAGCACCTGCTTTGCCATTTCCGGCGCGGCTTCCGCTGGGTACGTGTCGTCCCCGTCGGTTATGATGTAGCAGTCGGCGTTTATTTCACGGAACATACGCCTTACAACGTTTCCTTTGCCCTGCAGGTACTCATGCTTAACGACGGCTCCCGCTTCCTTTGCACGTTCGGCGGTTTTATCCGTCGAGTTGTTGTCGTAAACGTAAACAACGGCTTCCGGTAAAACTCTCCTGTAGTCCATGACAACTTTCCCGATAGTTTTTTCCTCATTGTAACACGGTATTAAGACAACGACAGTATTCAAGAAGATCACTCCATTTGTTTAATTCGATAAAATGATTTATATTATTTATAATAAGTTTAACATATATAAGAACAACTTCCAAATGTAAATTAGCATTTACTTAAATTACCAGCGGTATATTCCTTTCGGCATCATTGGCAGAATTTCAGTAAAATATGTATTTTTTATTTCTTATTTATCCCATGAATCTTTCTTTCCGTGCGCATGGCCACAAAACAGGACAAAAAAATATTTCCTGCATATTCTATACAGAAAATATTTTTGAAACTTTTTTTGATTTTCAGTAACGCAGTCCCTGCGGCAAGTAACGCTTACGACTGTTCATTTTTGTATGAAACATATTCTTCCAGGCACATGGAAAATTTACGCATTTGAAGGGCGTTGTCCTCCCCTACATACCTGAAACGGCACGGGTCGTACTGCATGCCGGTAAACGCCGTTTTGTCCTCCGGATACCTGAGGACAAAGCCGTAATTAACGCAGTTTTTTATCAGCCAGTTATATTGCTTTGTTGAGGCAAAAACGCTGCCGTCTTTAACCCCGTCGGCGGAAATGGTAACGGAAAGGCCGGTCTGGTTTTCATTGTACCCGCCTTTACCCACGGCATCCTGGGCAAGGCTTTCCGCTTTAACCTCCGAAAGCTTCTTGCTTTTAATAAGCTCCTGTGCATATGCCTTAAAAAGCTCGTTTTGCTTTTCAGTACTTACGTAGCCGCCCTTAAGCAGTAAAGGTGCTCCCGCCTTTTCCGCGTCGCCGAACATTTTCTCAAGCGCTGGGACTATGCGCTCATCTACATTTACGCCGCTGAAACTTCCCAGCTGGATTTTATAACCGTCCGGCAGCTTATTAGCCGAATTAACAAGCGTAAGCCCAAAATTATCTGAATAAATGGGCAGCCCGCTCTGTGCCGAACTCGTCTGCGAAGAAGCGGCTTTGCTTGCGGCGGCTTTTTTACGCAAAAACGGTTTAACCTGGAGCCAAACGGTTACGGCGCCGGCTAAAACCGAAAAGCATATGACTATGACTATAACTGTCATAATCGTTTTTATTTTTTTTATCTGGCGGTACTTGCTCCACTCGGTATGTGTTTTTACTATCCTGTCATCATTCTTAAACAAATGCAAAGCCTGCCTTCAGTGCATATATATTCACGGCGTGTAAACCATCTCCGTATGTACAGCCGCCATCCGCTGTTACCGCAGATTGTAAAATCGTTTCTTTATATAGTATTCTATTACTTACGGCATATGATTGCAAGGTGAAAAGAACTTCGTAAGCGTCAAAGCAATCGG
>DHNP01000001.1 GCA_002409585.1 Ruminococcaceae bacterium UBA5413
AGTTTTCTTAGACCAGTATATGTGATGAGAGGGGCAATATGTATGGAAGCGCATATGCATCATACGAAACAATACGGGAAAACGGCAGGCACGAGTTAAATTCCGCCGAAGTATGGGAAAAAATTTGTATTGTCATACGTGAAGCCGTTACAGACTCTCCTGAACAGAAGGTAGAAGCTATCTGTACATCCTCGCTTGGAGAAACTGTTGTTCCTGTAGATAAAAATGGAAATATACTGGGCAATGCCATGGTATATACGGATTGCCGCGGGGATGAAGAATTGAATGCCATATGTAACGAGGTCGGCAGATTAAGGGTAGGCAGCATTACGGGGCTTCCTCCAAGCCATATTTTTGCCATATGTAAGGTAGTGTGGCTAAAAAAGCATGAACCGGAATTATATGAGAAGACTTATAAATTTTTAGAATTTGAAGATTTTCTTACTTTTATGTTAACAGGGCAGGCATACATAAGCTATTCATTGGCATCGCGTACTATGGCTTTTGACGTAGTGCGTAAATGCTGGAGCAATGAGATACTGTTGGCTGCGGGAGTACCTGAGAGTAAATTCTCTAAACCTTGCAGTACGGGTACTATCATAGGCCAAATTCTTCCCGATATGGCACAAAGGCTCCATTTGCCTAAAAAAACCAAAGTTATTGTAGGTGCGCAGGACCAGATATGTGCGTCTGTTGGAGCAGGAATTTTAGAAGATGGAATGGCTGTTGACGGGATGGGCTCTACGCATTGTATTACTGCAGTGCTTAAAAGACCCATCATAAATGAATCCACTATAAATAAAGGGTATTGCTGCTGTCCACACGCTATAAACGGTATGTATGCGACTTATGCTTATAATTTTTCCGGAGGCAATTTAATTCGCTGGTTCAGGGATACTTTTGCACGCTATGAGTACGAAACCTGCAGGGAAAAGGGAATAAATATTTATCAATATTTAGATGAAATGGCCTGCAATGCGGAAAGTGATTTGCTTGTCCTGCCGCATTTCACAGGCGGAGGTCCACCATATATGGATGATGGCTCCCGCGGCATGATTTGCGGTATGTCGCTTAACACGACATTGCAGCAGATTTACCGCGCTTTTATGGAAGGCATTTCTTTTGAAATGCGTAACAACTTGGATGAATTGGCTGATAAAGGTACCAGGATACATAAACTGCGTGCATGCGGCGGAGGGGCTAACTCTAAAGTATGGCTACAAATGCAGAGCGATATTTTCGGCATACCTATTGAGCAGCTCCGCACAAGTGAGGCCGGTACTTTAGGATGTGCAGCAATCTGTGGCAAAGCACTTGGATATTTTAAGAACTTGCAGGACGGGGTGTCGGTCTATTTGGGCATAGGCGAAACATATATGCCGAATCCCGAGAAAAAAGAATATTATAATAAAAAATATATTCAATATAAACAAATGTACAGAGCTGGACGGCTAATAAGGAATGTTACCGGAGAACGGAGAAATTGAGCCTGAAATATAATGAAAAGGGGTTTTTAATATGCTGGTTAACCTAAAAAAAATCTTGTCTGAAGCGAAAAAAGGCGGATATGCCGTCGGTGCTTTTAACTGTCCTAATTTTGAGTCTTTACGTGCTATTATAGATGCTGCTGAAGAAATGCATGCACCTGTCATACTAAACCATGCACAGATACATGAGGAACTGATTCCAATAGAGGTTATAGGCCCGCTCATGGTAAAGTACGCTAAAGAAGCGCATGTACCCGTGTGTGTGAATTTAGATCATGGCACTACATTTGATATGTGCATGAAAGCGCTGCGTGTAGGCTTTACTTCCGTTATGTATGATGCTTCAGGTGAACCATATAAAAAAAATATTGACCAAACAAAGGAAATGGTGCGTATATGCCACGCTGTGGACGTGAGCGTTGAGGCTGAGCTTGGACACATTTTTGTCTCGGAAAATGGGGTGGGCGAAGCGCCAAAGAAGATTGAAACCGCCTGCAACAGCGATGTATCCTCGATGTACACGGATCCAGACCTTGCAAGAGATTTTGTGGAGAAGACCGGTATAGATGCATTAGCGATTGCTTTTGGCACCGCACATGGAATTTATACTGTAAAACCTGTGCTTGATTTGGACCGAATCACTGCAATAAAAAAGAAAATTGATATTCCGTTTGTTATGCACGGGGGATCCGGTTTATCTGAAAAAGAGTTTCGTACGGCCATACAAAATGGCATTGTAAAAATAAATTATTATACGTATATGACAATGGAAGGTGCAAAAGCGGTTAAAAGCAGGATTGCAGAAAAAAATGACGGCGAACCGATATTTTTTCATGACCTTTCTTTGTGTGCAACGAAAGCAATGAAGGAAAATGTTAAGGAGGCCATACGAATTTTTTCTATGAAGTAAGGGAGAGCAATGAATAATTATAGACGAACTCTTACTATGCCTCTAAAGGCTTAAAGAATAATTATTATATATTGTTCAGCAAAATCTGGAATCAGTTTTTCAGGTTTTGCTGAACTTTTTGCAGTCCAAAAGCACCATCTAAGTTATCGCTTTCCGGCGTTTTGCTTTTTAATGCGGAAAGGGTGGATGACGCGCTTAAATTTTCACACGCGCCTTTAGAGCACGGGCTGCTTCGCAGGCTGTGTTTATCCGCGACAAATATTCTATACAAAACTTTAAAAAAGTATAAACATATGGTTTAATTGTTTATTTACAAATATAATCAACAATGTTATCATTACTTTGCAAAATAATTTATGCATTATAGCCAAACAACAATGCATAATGATTTAATTTCAAACATGAGGAGGAATTTAAATTGGGCAAGTACATACTGGCCTTGGATGCAGGGACAACGAGTTCGCGCTGTATTCTCTTCAACAAAAAGGGCGAGATAATCAGTGTGGCGCAGAAAGAGTTTACCCAGTTTTTCCCGAAACCGGGGTGGGTTGAGCACGATGCGCGGGAGATCCTGTCAACACAGATAAAGGTCGCTCAGGATGCCATGGCACAGGTTAACGTGGGCGCCGGCGATATTGCCGCCATAGGCATAACAAACCAGCGCGAAACAACGGTAGTCTGGGACAAAAACACCGGCGAGCCTGTTTACCATGCTATAGTGTGGCAGTGCAGGCGTACTTCGGAGTACTGCGACACGCTTAAGGCCAAGGGCTTAACGGATTCCTTCAGAGAAAAAACAGGCCTTGTGATAGATGCGTATTTCTCTGGAACGAAATTACGGTGGATACTCGAAAACGTACCCGGCGCGCGTAAAAAGGCGGAGGCTGGGGAACTCCTTTTCGGGACTATAGACACGTGGCTTATTTGGAACCTTACAAAAGGCAAAGTGCACGCGACGGATTACTCGAACGCGTCCCGCACCATGCTTTTCAATATACAGGAATTAAAGTGGGATAAAGATATACTGACAGAGCTTGACATACCGGAATGCATGCTTCCGGAGGTACGGTCTTCGAGCGGTTCTTTCGGCCAAAGCGACCCGTCTATATTTGGCGCGCCGATACCCATAACGGGCGTCGCCGGAGACCAGCAGGCAGCGCTTTTCGGGCAGACGTGCTTTAAAGCCGGCGAAGCGAAAAACACGTACGGCACAGGCTGCTTCCTTTTGATGAACACAGGCGAAAAACCGGTCTTTTCTAAAAACGGGCTTGTCACAACCATAGCCTGGGGCATTGACGGAAAAGTCAACTACGCGCTCGAAGGCTCCATCTTTGTCGCCGGTGCCGCCATACAGTGGCTGCGCGACCAGCTAAAGGTTATAGACAGTTCGCCTGACTCGGAGTATATGGCTAAAAAGGTAAACGATACAAACGGGGTCTACGTCGTGCCGGCGTTTACAGGCCTCGGAGCGCCTTACTGGGACCAGTACGCGCGCGGAACTATTGTAGGCATAACCCGCGGGGTAAACAAATACCATATTATAAGGGCGACGCTTGAGTCGCTTGCGTACCAGACTTTGGACGTCTTAAAAGCTATGGAGGAAGACTCCGGCATAGACCTGAACTCGCTCAAAGTAGACGGCGGCGCATGCGCCAATAATTTCCTTATGCAGTTCCAGTCAGATATTATAAATAAACCTGTTTTAAGGCCGGTGTGCATAGAAACCACGGCGATGGGCGCCTCTTACCTTGCAGGCCTTGCGGTAGGCTACTGGTCCGGCCAGGAAGACATAATGAAAAACTGGCAGGTATCGAACCAATTTACTCCGCAGATGGAAGAAAATACACGTGAAAATGCCATAAGCGGATGGCACAAAGCGGTGAAGCGCTCGCTTGGATGGGCGAAAGATTAAAACCGGATTATGCTTTTTGCCCGTACCGTAATGTAAATAAACCCGTATAATTTAAAAAGGAGTGTTTTTTACATGTTACCTTACCTTGCAGAATTCATCGGCACCGCAATGCTTATTATCCTTGGTGACGGCGTGTGCGCCAACGTTAACCTTAACAAATCCGGCATGAAGGGTGCCGGAGCCATACAGGTGACCATGGCGTGGGCATTCGCGGTTTTGGTACCCGCATTTACTTTTGGCGCAGCATCCGGAGCCCACTTTAACCCTGCGCTGACAATAGCTCTTGCGGCGGCTGGCTCATTCCCCTGGAGCAGGGTCTTCGGCTACATAGTCGCACAGATCTGCGGGGGCTTCCTCGGCGGCTGCATAGTTTACCTGCTGTTTAAAGACCACTTTGATGCAACGGAAGACAGCAAAACCATACTGGGCTGCTTTTCGACTTCGCCTTCCATACGCAATATCCCAAGGAACTTTTTCTCAGAAGTAGTCGGAACGTTCATTTTGGTTTTTGCGATTATGGGTATAGGAAATGTTAACGGCGCCAGTGATGTCGGCCTTAATAATTTATTAGTATTCTCTATCATTGCTTCAGTAGGTATGTCGCTCGGCGGCCTGACAGGATACGCTATTAACCCCGCGCGTGACCTTGGCCCGCGTATTGCCCACGCAGTGCTGCCGATTAAGAACAAAGGAACCTCAGACTGGAGCTACGGCCTTGTAGTCCCAACCTTTGGGCCTATTGTCGGCGGACTTTTAGCGGTCCTTCTGTTTAAAGCCATTCCATGGTAGTGGTATAAAGCCGCGCGGCTTGATTTGCAAGGGGCAAGCCTTTTAAGCCTGCCCCATTCTTTTGCCCGGCCTTTCAGGCCGGCTTGGTATCTGCTTTATTTTTATTAAATCATAACGGTTTTATCAGTGGTTTTAGTATATTTATTTTCAGTATATTTATAATATAAAATATAAAGCACTGAAAAATAAAGGTGGTAATTTTAATATATGTTCGACGTAATTATCATAGGCGGAGGGGTCATCGGCTGTACCACCGCGAGGAACCTGGCAAGGTATGACCTTAACGTAGCCTTGCTCGAAAAGGCATCGGATATATGCGAGGGCCAGAGCAAAGCCAATACAGCCATAGTCCACGGCGGCTATGATGCTAAGCCGCATACTCTTAAAGCAAAGTACAACGTAACCGGCAACGGCATGTTTGACAAAGTCTGTTCGGAACTTGACGTGCCGCTTAAATGGAACACTTCGCTTGTCGCTGCTTTCTCCGAAAGCGGCATCCCGAAGCTTGAGGAACTGAAACACCAGGGCGAAGTAAACGGCGTGCACGGGCTGAGCATTATCGGCAGGGATGAAATCATAAGGCGCGAACCTAACATAAGCCGCAGCGTCTGTGCCGCGCTGCTCGTTACGAACGGCGGCATAGTCTGCCCGTACGAGCTGACTATAGCAAACGCCGAAAACGCCGCAGAAAACGGGGTGCGTTTTTACCGCAACGCACCTGTGACAAAAGTTGAAAAAGACGGCGGGCAGTGGAGGGTGCAGAGCGGCGCAGGCACTTTTACCTCACGTGCGGTTATAAACTGCGCGGGACTTTACTCAGACGTAATAAACAACATGGTTTCCGAAAACAAGTTCCATATAAAGCCGAGACGCGGCGAATACTACATTATAGACAAAAGCTATGCGGGTACGTTTAATGCATCCATTTTCCAGCTTCCCACAAAGATGGGCAAGGGGATACTCGTTACGCCGACGGTTGACGGCACGCTCCTTGTAGGACCGACCGCCGAAGATATAGACGACAGGGACGACACGCGCACTACGTCAGGCGGGCTGGCAAAAGCCCTGAAATTCGGCTCGGCCACGTGGGAGCATATACCTATGCGCGACGTCATAACCACTTTCGCGGGGATACGTGCCCACTGCGACAGGGACGACTTCGTCATTGGCGAGGCGCAGGATGCGCCGCTCTTTTTTAACGCGGGCGGCGTGGAGTCCCCGGGGCTGACTTCTTCTCCGGCCATAGGCGAATACCTTGCGGACAGTGCTGCCGAAAAACTCGGCGCAAAAGCAAAGAAAAATTTTAACCCCATAAGGAAAAGCATACCGAAATTCAGGGAGATGACGGACAGGGAACGCGCACAGGCCATAGCTTCAGACCAGGACTACGCTAAAATTGTATGCAGATGCGAAACGGTTACTGAGGCGGAGATACGTGCGTCCATACGGCGTCCCGTCGGCGCCCGCACAATAGACGGTATAAAACGCCGCACGAGGACGGGCATGGGAAGATGCCAGGCGGGCTTTTGCACGCCTGCGACAATAAAGATACTGTGTGAAGAACTCGGCATATCCCCCCTTGAAGTGACAAAATTCGGCGGTGAGTCAAAAATGCTTGACAGATATCTGTTTGATAAAGGTGGCGGTAACCATGCGTAATGTTGATATTATTATAATAGGCGGAGGCCCCGCGGGCCTTGCCGCGGCTGTCTCGGCTTATGAAAGCGGCTGCCGTGATATACTCATACTCGAACGTGAGGAAAAGCTCGGCGGAATACTGAAGCAGTGCATACACAACGGCTTCGGCCTTAAGATGTTCCACGAAGAGCTGACTGGGCCCGAGTACGCCAAAAAGTATATTGACAAGGTTATTGCCTACGGCATACCGTACGAATGCGATACAATGGTCATAGGCATATCTGACGACAAAACCGTTACCGCCGTCAACAGGGTAAACGGCGTGCAGGTGTTTAAGGCAAAAGCGGTGGTGCTCGCAATGGGATGCCGCGAAAGGCCGCGCGGCGCGCTCGCCATACCGGGGTACAGGTGCTCGGGTATATATACGGCAGGCACTGCGCAGAGGCTCGTTAACCTTGAAGGCATAATGCCAGGCAAAAAGGTGCTTATTCTCGGTTCCGGGGATATCGGGCTTATTATGGCGAGACGCATGACTTTTATGGGCGCACAGGTGCTCGCATGCGTCGAACTTATGCCGTACTCCTCGGGACTAAAGCGCAATATAGTTCAGTGCCTCGACGACTTCGGCATACCTTTGCTGCTTAACCACACGGTAGTTGATATAAAAGGCCGCGAACGCCTTGAAGGCGCTGTCGTAGCCGAAGTAGACCCTGAAACGAAAAAGCCGATTCCCGGTACAGAACAGTGCTTCGATTGTGACACGCTGCTGCTTTCCGTAGGGCTTATACCTGAAAATGAGCTTACAAAAATGGCTGGGGTAAAGCTAAGCGAATCTACAAAAGGCGCCGAAGTGGACGAAAGCCTTGAAACATCGGCCGACGGCATATTTTCCTGCGGCAACGTACTGCACGTGCACGACCTTGTCGATTTCGTTTCAAAAGAAGCGGAAAAGGCCGGAGCCAACGCATACAGGTATGTAAAGGGAGACATGAAGAAAACAGGCGGCGGGGTTGAAGTTAAAAACGGCTACGGTGTTTCGGGAACTGTGCCGCAGTTCATACATCCCGAAAGTATGGACGAACCCGTAAACTTTATGTTCAGGCCCAAAGGGGTTTATAAAAATGCCGAAATATGCGTAGAAGCGGGCGGGCAGCGTATATACTCAAGAAAAAGCCGTATCCTTTCGCCGGGCGAAATGGTCAACGTGCAGCTTTCGCCTGAAGTATTTAAACAGGTGCCGTGCATAGAAGACGTAACGGTCAAAGTGGAGGCATGATTATATGGAAAAAGAAATAACGTGCATAGGGTGTCCCATGGGCTGCAGCATTACGGCCGATATAGGAAAGGACGGTAAGATAAACAGCCTGAGCGGCTACTCGTGCGGCGTAGGGAAGAAGTACGCGTACGGGGAGCTGACGCTGCCAAAAAGGATGGTTACGTCACTCGTTTATGTACGCGGCACAAACAAGCCGCTGCCCGTCAAGACGTCTGCGCCGATTACAAAAAGCAAAATCCCCGAGTGCCTTGGAGCCATAAGGTCAGTTTCCGTTACGGCGCCGGTGCGGGTTGGCGATATCATAATTAAAAATGTACTTGGCGAAGATGCAGATATCGTTGCCACGGGTGAAATAATCTGAACCGTTTGTTTAATGTATCAATGTATTTATTAATTATTTTTAAATAATAAGCTGGGGCGATTATTTTGGACAATAAATTTGTGGACGCCATGGAAACCGTTACAGCGGCAATCAATAAAAACCGCGATTTCCTTACGGAGCTTGACCGCAGCATAGGCGACGCGGACCATGGCATAAATATGGCGCGCGGTTTCAACGCCGTTATGGAGAAGCTTGAGAGTTCACCTCCAGACAGCCTGCAGCAGGGGCTTAAATCCGTTGCCATGACGCTTATATCAACGGTAGGCGGCGCGTCAGGGCCGCTTTACGGGACGGCTTTCCTCAGATGTTCGAAGATAGCGCAGGATAAAAGTACTGTTGACAGCGAACTCGCGTCGTTAATGCTCAACGAAGCTGTCAACGGTATAAAATCACTCGGCAAAGCGTCGGCCGGTGACAAGACTATGGTGGACGCGCTGGAACCGGCCGCCAAAGCGTTCGACGCGTCGTATAAAAGCGGATGCGGTTTGCTTTCATGCCTTCAAAGCTCATGCAAGGCCGCGCGCGAAGGGGTCGAGTACACAAAAACGATAGCGGCCAAAAAAGGCAGGGCGAGTTATCTGGGCGACAGGAGTATTGGCCACCAGGACCCGGGCGCCACTTCGTCGGCCATAATACTTGAAGCAATCACGGAATATTGTAAAAAAACGGGGTGACGTAAATGGTAGGCATAGTCATAGTGTCACACAGCGGAAAGGTTGCGCAGGGAGTAAAGGAAATAGCCATGCAAATGGCGGATGAAAAGTTGAAAATGGTTGCCGCCGGTGGCCTCGGCGACGGCAGCATAGGCACGGATGCCGCGGCGGTTTACAACGCCGTCATGGAGGCTGACTCCGGAGAAGGCGTCTTGGTAACCGCTGACCTCGGCAGCGCGGTGCTCAGCGCGGAAACGGCACTGAGTATGCTCGGCGAAAAGCTTAAAAGCCGCGTGGCCATAGCGGATGCGCCTGTGGTCGAGGGTACGATTGCAGCAGCGGTAACAGCATCGTCCGGCGCGCCGCTTGCCGATGTAAAAGCGGCGGCCGAAGAAGCGCGTGACGCCCGGAAACTCGAGTGAAAGGATGCGTAGGCTTTAAAATCTTTATAGCCGGCGGCTTCGGCTGACAGCATATCCGGGTTACTTTGCGCGTAGTATTTGTTAGCGGGTACCATATGTCAGGCACGGCAATTTACGTAACGCTTATATCGGGTTTTACAGTAATTTATAAAATACTAAAGTGCACTGGATCTTAAAAAGGAGAGAGGTTTGACTAATGAAAAAAATCATTAACAACCCGGCTGATGTAGTAACAGAAATGCTCGACGGCATGGTCGCGGCATACCCCCAGTACCTGCGCCGTCTCAGCGGTACAAACGTGCTCGTGCGCGCAAATGCCCCACAGCCCAAGGTAGCGCTTGTAGGCGGCGGCGGCAGCGGCCATGAGCCCGCCCACGGCGGCTTTGTGGGTAAAGGCATGCTTGACGCGGCGGCTGCCGGCGCTGTGTTCACATCGCCTACGCCGGACCAGATCTTCAGCGCCATAAAAGCCGTCGACGGCGGTAAAGGCGTCCTTTTGGTAGTCAAGAACTATACAGGCGATGTTTTAAACTTCGACATGGCTGCCGAAATGGCCGAAGCTGAAGGCATTAAAGTAATGAAGGTAGTTGTAAACGACGACGTTGCCGTTGAAAACAGCACCTGGACAAGCGGGCGCAGGGGTATTGCCGGTACGCTCTTTGTACACAAGATTGCCGGGGCAAAGGCGCAGGCGGGAGGTACGCTTGACGAAGTAAAGGCCGTGGCAGAGAAAACCATAGCGAACGTGCGTTCCATGGGCATGTCGATTTCACCGTGCACTGTGCCGGAGTCAGGCAAACCGAGCTTTGAGCTTGCGGAAAATGAAATGGAAATAGGCATAGGTATCCACGGCGAGCCTGGGATACGGCGTGAAACCATAAAAACGGCTGACGAGATAGTCGACCAGCTGCTTTGCAAGATACTGTGCGACAACCCGCTGAAAAGCGGCGATGAGGCAGCTGTACTTGTTAACGGGCTCGGCGCCACGCCGCTTATGGAGCTTTTCATAGCAAACCGCAGGATTTCTGAAGTGCTTGCGGCGAAAGGCATACGCGTGGTAAAAACGGTGGCGGGCAACTTTATGACGTCACTTGAAATGGGCGGGTTCTCCATCTCGGTGCTTAAGCTTGATGCCGAACTTAAGGAGCTGCTTTCCGCGCCAGCGGAAACGCCGGCGTTTGTACAGCTTTAAAAGCGCAGCCCGGGGGTTCTTTACGCCTGCGGAAAAACGGTTTTACCGTGTATGGCGGAAGGATAAAAATTACACAGGCTTAAAAACAGTATGGATTATATTAACATTTGGTCCGGATAATGAGAGTTACCCGGACTTTTGCATATATAAAAGTTGTTCCGTAATACTTTATGTAATATTTTTACATAAAAATATGATTTAAAATAAATTTTATGTTGAATTTTGCAGAATAAAAGTATATTATAATATTGTGTGATATATTTCACCGTAAAAATGTCATTTTACATAAGGCATATTTTCCTGTATTTTTTAATAAATTTAAAATGTTTAGTAAACTCAAGCCTTATGTAACTTTTATTATACGAACCGTGTGTTTATCGCAGCTGCGGCAGGTGTTTAGGAAGCTCTGCGGGCATCAAAACCGGTTCAGGCAATTTTACGGTATGGAGCAGGAGATGCTGGTATTACAATAATTATAAAATGACGTTTTATTTTTGATTTAAAAGATAAGGGGGAAGTATTACGGAACATTCTTACAGGACAAAACTTATGCTTGCGGACGCTCTTAAAGAACTGATGAAAAAGAAATCGTTACGCAAAATAACGGTACAAAATATTACGGATCAAAGCAAGCTGAACAGGCAGACTTTTTACTACCATTTCAAAGACGTGTACGACCTTTTGGGCTGGATATACAAAACGGGGATTTCCAGTTACATAAACAGCGATGGAAGCAAAGACTGGCAGAGCTTACTTGTACATACCATAAAGTATGCAAGAAGAAACAAGTCTTTTGTAAGGAATACAATCCGTTCGCTTAGAAAAGAAGCAGTGGAAAAGTTCCTGTACCCTTTTGTACATGACTGGATGGTGCTTTTTTTCAACGATACATGCGGAAATATTATGATGCGGCAAAGTGATAAAGACTTTGTGATGGAGTTATATACTTTCGCTTTTATCGGCATGGGGCTTGAGTGGATAGGGCAGGGCATGAAAGAAGACGAGTACTATTGGATTGACAAGACGCAGACCATGGCGTCGCTGCTGCTGCAGCTTGATTCACTTTACAGTGTAAAAAGGCCGGCACAGTATAATTTCTGCCTGCAGGCTGAAAAGGTATAGAAAGTTTAAGAAATGGACTCGTATACAGCCGGCGGTTCAATCTTCGTGGCTCAGGTTACCCCGGCTGTTGACATTGAACAAAAAAATACCGCCGGTTAAAGCGGTATTTTTAAGAAAGGAAGGAGAATTATGAAAAAATAGATATATAAAACCTCTTGCGAGGCACTTACTGTTTGTCTGCCGGGCCGTGGTCCGGTATTCCGTCCACACCGCAGCCCTTACGCAGTTTTTATATTGTAATCTCAATTAATCCCTTTTCCATCGGAACTGATATAAGTATAGTGAGACAATGTGTACACGCTTTTAACCGAATTTTAAAATTCAATGCATTTTCCGTTAAAAATAATAAATATATTTACATCTAATTCAAGCTGTTTTACGGCTTGAATTTTTTTGTGGTGCGAAAACTTCCAGTTGTGCCGGGAGTTAAAGTTTTCCGCCACGCCGGTTTCCCTGCTGACTGCATATGCAATCTTGCCTTCTCTTGCTTTTTCT
>DHNP01000025.1:0-77620 GCA_002409585.1 Ruminococcaceae bacterium UBA5413
CAAACAAAAACGCACCTGACACCTCTTGAAAAGCGGCGTCAGGTTGCGTAATCTGACAATATTCTACGACAGGGCTTTTTATTCTTTGTCCGTTAACTCTGGGGCAGTTCAGTTCAAATAAGGCCTTTAAGGGGCTAAACTTTATTTTTACTTGGCTCTCAGCCGTTTATCACATATGGTTTTTATTTATTTAACATACTCGCACACTATAAAATAATAAATTTTCTTAGGCCATTATATTACCAGCAAATCTCACCGGAACGTTCATTCAATGTTCCGGTGCCTGCCCTCCATCTCAGTATTTGATACTTGCAGCTCGTCTTCAAGCATCATAATAATAATATCAAACAGCATATATAAATGCTGTTCAAAAAGATTGCCCATCGGCTGAACTGATGGAACGGCCCTTTCATCTGTCCCGTTAAATACCGCCGCCGGAACAAATAATGTAAAATCAGCTAATTTAGGGCATGTTTGATGCGGAGACCCTGTTACCACCGCAACTTTTGCGCCGGCTTTCTTCGCCTGCTCCACAACATATGTAATATGGCCTATCTTTCCGGATCCATTGGTGGCAATAAATAAATCGCCTTCGTGCATACCCGGAGTCGTATCATCCCAAATCCAGTGGGCCTCTTTGCCTAAATGCATGAGGCGCATAGCAAACCCCCGGGTTGATATGCCTTCCCGCCCAACGCCCATCAGAAAAATTCTCTTTGAATTTTTTATCAATTCAAGGAATGTCCCAAGTTCTTTAATATCCTGCCTTTTAAAAACTTCCAAGTGCTCACGCATAATGGTGCCATAAAGCGATTTGTATTTTTCTTCCAGGTCCATCGTTGTATTTTCTCCTTTCCTAAGCGGAATTTTTATTTTTGAAGCGCGCCTTGCAAATTTTTCATGCTCTGCTTCAATGTCTTGTGCTGCGAGTAAGCCGTAACTGCAAAATTCAGCCCCAATACGGCAATCAGCATAATACCCCATATTAATTTCTTAGTATAAGGCGATAAAGACATAATAGTAAAAGCGCTCGACATTACCTGCATAAGGATAATAGCAATAATAACTCCCTGGACTTTACCTTTCCCTCCGTTCGGGCTTATGCCGCCAATCACGCATACTATCATGGTCTGCAGCAAATATGAATCCCCATAGCCTACCTTAGCGGAATTTACACGGCTAAGTATAATAAGCCCCGCCATACCTGCCAAAAGTCCGGTCGTCATAAATACCAGTATGCTCATTTTCTCATTATTTATCGCGCTAAACCTTGCGGCAACAGGGTTCCCGCCATATAAATATAATTTTCTGCCTAAGCCCGTAAATGAAATGATGACCCCTAATATAACGGAAGCTGCTAAAAAAATCCAAAATATAACCGGCAGCCCCAAAAACACAGCCTTTCCAAACTCAGCAAAGGCAGGGTCGATGTTGCCAACACTGGACCCGCCTGTCAGGGCCATGCCTATCCCCTGAATAAATGTCATGGTGCCAAGAGTTGCAATCAAAGACGGGGCGGACGTTTTTGCTATTATAAAGCCGTTAAATACGCCGAAAGCCAAGCTTGTGATAATAGCCGCGGTAACCGCCAGCAAAACCCGTGCGGCGCCTTCGGTACCAAAAGACCAAGTCCCGTTTAAAATATATGCCGTAAAAATCGCTACGGTATTGGCGTTGGCTATAATTGATAAATCAATACCGCCGACCATATTTGAAAGCATCATAGCAAGTGCAAAAAAACCGAACTCCGGAATCTGAAATGCCATTGACTGAATATTTCTGCCAGAATACATGGAACCGCCGAATGCGGCGGCAGCCGCTATGAGAACAACAAGCGTAATTCCAACTAATATGCTTAATTCAAGGTCTTTTCCAAGTATTTTTTTAATTTTATCCATATTCTTCTCCCTCTATTCCGTAAAGATTAAATGGTTCCTGTTCTTCACTCTTTCCTGATATGACGTAACCGCCACCGCAATGACTAAAATAGCGCCGACAAAAAGGTTATTCCATGAAGAAGATAAACCAATCAGAATTAAGGTCGAATTCAGCAGATAAATGATTAATACGCCCAAAACCGAACCGAAAATTTTGCCCTGCCCGCCTGTTATCTTTGTTCCGCCGATTACTACCGCCGCTACGATCATCAACTCGTCGCCAACCATTTTATTAGGATACAGCGCGTTTACCTGAGCCGCATAAACAATGCCCATCATGCCTGCAAGCGCACCCGAATATCCGTATACAAAAAGCCTAATGATGAAAGGATTAAAGCCTGCCCTTCGTGCTGATTCTTCATTGTTGCCAATCGCAACTATTCCCCTGCCAAGCATGGTTTTATACAAAATCAGATACGTTAAAATTCCTGCAATCAGTACAGGGATTAAAGACACAGTCAATCCTGCCGAACCGTTTTCCGTGTAAATCTTAAACAGCGTCCCCTGCCCAAACTGATGCAGGCACGTAGGAAGCACGCCTGAACCAAACGACTTGTCACTTATAAAAGTAGTCATGATGCCGTGGAACAGGTTCTGCGTCCCAAGAGTAATAATGAAAGGCGGCAGCTTCAGCCAGTTGATTAACAACGCGTTTATAAGCCCGAGGCAAACCCCTATAAATGCTGATAATGCAAACGCAAACGCCAAGTTGTTAATTCCGGTCTTAATCATAGTGTAAAGCGATGTGTAGCTCCCAAATAATGCTATGGCCATAAAAGAAACGTCTATGCCGCCGGAAATCATAACAACCAAAAGTCCGAAAGCCACTATCATAGTCGTTGATGAGGTTTTAATAATATCAAAAACAGTCTGTACCTTTAAAAACTGCGGATTTTTGAGCGCGACGAACACGCTGTAAATAATAATAATAACCATCAGCATCTTCTGGTATTGATCAAGTTTTTTCTTCATTGTGCCGCCTCCTCTGCCGATACTTCCGGTACCCGGCTGCTGATTAAATCCGCAATCATTTTTTCCGCGCCGTTTTGGCCCAGGTCCTCTTCTTCCAGCTTTTTAACGCACTGGCCGTTTCTCAGTATAAAAACCCTGTTGCAGTTAGCCATGATCTCCTGGATTTCATCAGAAATAAAAATGATGGCCATGCCGCTGTCCGCAAATTTATGTATCTGCTCATATATTTCTGATTTCGAGCCAACGTCAATACCCACGGTAGGGGTATCCATTATAAACACCTTCGGCTTAGTAGCAATCCATTTGCCAATAACGACTTTCTGCTGATTGCCTCCCGACAGCGTTCCTACTACTGTGTCAACCGAAGGCGTCCTGACCTTCAGCTCATCTACATACTTATGGGCAATCTCATTTTCTTTCTTTTTATTGACTATGCCTTTTTTACAAATGGAATTTATAAGCGCGGAAGAAATATTCTCTTTTATTTTTCTTTCGATAAACAGTCCCTGGTTAAACCTGTCCTCCGGCAGCAAAGCGATTCCGCATTTTTTTGCCGCCATGGGTGAAGAAATATCTGTTACTCTGCCTTCTACTTTAATTACGCCGCTTTTTGGGGGATTTAAGCCGAAAAGCGACATTGCCAACTCTGTCCTGCCGGAGCCTAAAAGCCCCGTCAGCCCTATAATATCGCCCGGCCTGACCGACATGCTTACGTTTTCATACTGGCCGGTTCTCGTAAGATTATCAATTTCCAAAATAGGGTCATTATCTTTACATACCCTATGATATCTCTGGTACTCTATCTCTCTGCCTGTCATATAATAAGACAAACTTTTTTCGTTTAAGTCCTTACTTTCAAAGTCTCCGATTTTATTGCCGTTTCTAAAAATAGTTATTTTATCAGCGACTGTAAAGACTTCATCCAATTTGTGGCTTATAAACACTATCGCCAAACCCTGTTTCTTAAGTTCAAGCATGATCTTCATCAAATGGCCTACTTCTGTCTTAGTAAGGGCCGTAGTAGGTTCATCCATAAATAAAATTTTTGCATCCTGTGCCAAAGCTCTGCAAATAGCAACCATCTGCCTGTTTGCCATGGAAGTCTCACCGACTGTTTTGTCAAGGTCCATCTGAACCCCTATCTTGTCAAGCTGTTCCTTTGCAATGGATTTGACTTGTTTCCAATCGATAATCCTGTTTCCTTCAAATTTCAACTTGCTTATGGCAATGTTTTCTGCGACTGTCATATGTTGAAAAAGTGATAAATCCTGGTATATCACTTGTATCCCGTTTTTCATAGCCTCAACAGGCGTTAATGACTGGTATACCCTGCCGTTAATTTCTATACTTCCCTCATCAGGTTCATAAACACCCGAAATACACTTTACAAACGTTGATTTGCCACAGCCGTTTTCTCCCACAAGGCAATGGATTTCTCCCGCGTTAATTGTTATGTCTATATTATTTAGCGCACGAACACCTATAAAGGATTTGCATATATGGCTGGCACAAAGAATAGGGTCCATAGTCCTACCTCCAAAATACTATTACCGTAAGTACTGTCTTATTTAACTGCCATGCAGCCAAACGGTAAACAAAATGCAATCAAATATATATGCTTTCCTGCGCTATGTGCTTCGAAAAAGCGCCTGCTCTTTTCCGCCATAAGGCGGAAAAGAGTGGCAGGTACTTTACACATATAAATGACTAACAAATGCCCAAAGTTCCATCTCTTACGCTTTGCTTTTAGGATACCGGCTTCATGCAGATATTTTTTCTTACTTAGAAATTGTAGTCGTTAATATTGCTGGCTGTAAATTCAAGCGGAGCGTTGCCATAGCCGATATGGCCCTTAAGTTCAATGTTATCATAGCCGGTGGCTTTTAAATCAGTCCCGTTTGCAACGCCCTGCCCCGAAGCTATCAGGTAAGCGGCGTAGCAGGCGGCATAACCGGCATCCGCCGGCCTCCAGCAAAGGCCGTGTGACATTGATCCGTTTTTCAAATATGTAGATGACATAGACGGAAGTGCAAGGGATACAACCTTGACTGTTTTTGCCTTGCCGTTTTCTTGAAGAGCTTCACAAATGCCGCCGCCCTGTGCTGAGCAGTCAAAGAATCCCGCTATGTCCGGGTATGCTTTCAGCACCTCAAGTGCCTTGTCGTGCGCACCCTCAACGCTGTTGCCGTCTTCATAAGGTTCATCCGCAACATTTTGCATATCAGGATAATTCTTTTTAATATAATTTACTGCCGCCTTATACCAAGCCATATGTGTTTCCATTGTAAGGCCGCCGACAAACCCGGCATATTTGCCCTTTCCGCCCATAGCCTTGGCGAGGTTCTTCGCAAACAGTTCCCCAAAGGCTTCATTGGCAAACGCCTCAACGTCAAGGTCAACGTTGTCTGCCGTACCGGGGGCCTCATGTGTAACTACGACGATACCGGCCTTGCGTGCTTTCTCGATTGTCGGCACTAACGCGGCAGGGTCGTTCGGCACAACGCATATGGCATCAACGTTTTGCGCAATCAAATCCTCCATTATTGAGATTTGGCTTGCCGCATCTCCGACTTCCGGTACCTGGACGGATACATTCAGCCCGGTGTCTTTTTTGAGCTGTTCAATACCCGTAGCCATGTCATCAAACCATGAATCCGACTGTTTAACAATCATTACGACCTTGTAATCCGCAGGATCCGCGCTTTTGCTGCCGGTCGACACTGTCGATGCCGTACCAGTACTTGCCGCTTGGCTTGATGCTTCTGTTGCCGTCTTGCTGCTGCACCCTGCAAAGAGCGTCGATAGCATGGCAATAGACAAAACTACTGATAATAACCTTTTCTTCATTGTTTTTCCTCCTGATTTTTATTTAGCTTAACAGCCTGTTCCTTTATATTTAAAATTATAGAGCATACTAATTTTGATTCATATAAAAAAATCCGAGATAATCTTACAAAAATCCGACTTCTAAACGCTCCTTATTGTAAATTTCGCGGCATTAAGATATACTTCATATTGTAATTGATAAAACATTAATAGATAATAGCTGTCAGAACTATCCCTTTACTAAAAAACGCCAAAATTAAACAAACTGCTATATTATTATGATCGGTGAAATATAATGAGAAAACATTCTTCCGCAAAAATAGATGAAAAAATTAAAAACCTTAGACTAAATACAAAAATAGCACTTATCATAGTATTTGTTATCGCTTTAACCACAGCGGCATCTCTTGCCGGCACGCACATCGTTTTGCGTTCCAGCAACAGGCTGCTTTATCAGGCACTTGCCGGTTCACTAAGTTATAGTGCCAAAGATATTTCAAAGAAGCTTGCAAACGTAGAGTCCATGACAAACTATATCATTTCAAACCAGCCCATCAGGAAAGGATTGATTTCTTTAGTAGATGAACCCCAGTCAGTCGTACAGGATGGAAATATAAAAAATACAATAACGTCTTCCCTTGTCGATTATTATCAAAATTATAAAAATAACGACATTAACTATATTGATTTGTTTAACGTCCATATGATGTCATCCAGTTTTTCCGCCAGAAGCCTTGACACGCCTGACAAAATACACCAGTCTGTTATAGCGGCGGCCGGGCAAAACTCCGGTTACGCATGCTGGGTAACGGATTACTGTAATTCATACGGGCTCTTTCTGGGCAGGGACAGCAGGCGCGTGCAAAACCTTAAATTTGAGACGTTAGGGACCGTAGTGGTCAATATCGATATGGATAAACTGGTTTATTCTTCAACACAATCCATCCTCCATGATAACAATGTACAATATATACTCTATAAAAGCGGCGCAGAGATTTACCACTCAAAAAGCATCCAGCCCAAATACATAGACTTTATTTACAACAAATTAAAAAATACATATGATATTGTCTCTTTAGGTTCAGAGCGGTATTTCTGCGTCCGCGGCATAATTGAAAACAATAACTGGGAGTACATATGCCTTATTCCATATTCCTATGTTGGCTACACTCTTATGGTGACGCGGATCTTGTCCGTCATTATTTTACTTGCAGCCGTTGTGATTTCTTCCATGCTTTCGAGGGTCTTGATTAAATCAATATCAAGGGACTTTGTATGCCTTGTAGACAAAATGAGGAAATTCGGCAAAGACGAGTCACAGCTCCCAAAAAACGATTACGACTACAGCGGCAGGACTGACGAGATTGGGATACTTCATCAGCAGTTTGATCAGATGGCAAGGGAAATACAGAATTTGATACAGCAAAATTATATAAACGAAATCCTTACAAAAGATGCAAAGCTGAAGTCTTTGGAAAGCCAAATTAATCCGCATTTTCTTTACAATGCTTTGGAATCCATTAATTGGAGAGCAAAGGCTATCGGCGCCAATGACATTTCTTCAATGGTAAAATCACTTGGCGATTTGCTGCGCGCAACCTTAACCAACAACGAAAATAATTTCACTGTAAAGCATGAGCTTGACATAGTCAACGATTATATTACAATACAAAAAATCCGGTTCGGAGACGAGCGGTTATCTTACAAAGAGTCTATCGCGGCAGATATTCTTAACGTTAAGCTGCCTAAAATGACTATACAGCCGCTTATAGACAATGCCATAAACTACGCTATGGAAGTAATTACCGAAACATGCTATATAGAATTACTTGGCTTTAAAGAAAATAATGTTATACATATTTTGGTGATTAACAACGGTTCACAGTTTGAAGACAACCTTTTGGGCAAATTGGCGGAAGGCATTGTAAAGCCACATGGAATTGGAATCGGTCTTTTAAACATAGACAAACGTATCAGCCTTATATACGGGAGCCGGTACGGCCTTCACCTTTATAACAAAGATACGGATCATGCAGTCGCCGAAATTATCATACCAGGAGAAGAAATATGCTGAAACTGTTAATCGCGGATGACGAAAAAGTGATTAGGGAAACCATCAGTGACTTAATAGACTGGAAAAAATCAGGCATAGAACTGATTGGTACCGCCAAAGATGGTATTGAAGCTTATAACATCATTTTAGATAAATATCCCGACATTGTGCTAACAGATATACGTATGCCGGGTTTATCAGGGCTAAACCTGATTCAAAAGATTTATGATATTAATAAAGACACCCAGTTTATTATTCTCTCCGGCTACAATGAATTTGAGTATGCAAAAACAGCTATGCAGTACGGTGTCCGCCATTATTTACTTAAGCCCTGCAGTGAAGAGCAAATTATTGAAAGTATTGAGGAAGTAAAAGAAGAATACGCAAAAAAGCTTGCTACTAACCATATTGTAGAAGAGCACTACTTGCTGCAGGATCAATTCAACACAGGGCTTATTGTAAATATTATCAACAGTTACCTCGCGCACGAAATCAACGAACTGCCTGATATTGAAGACGAGTACTTTGCCAACTACCATAAATATTTGGATAGGAACAACAGCCGGTATGACATTTTCTATTTATATTATGTTGAAGAGCATAATTTTGAAAGAGCAAATTCATTGCTTTTTAATTTTTGGAAAAGCCATTATCCGGGCATTGTTTTAAATATCCTTTACGTGCATAACACCATGTTGTTTTTTTTCCCTTCTTTTACCGATTCATACGAATTAATAGAACAATTCTGCAATTCCCTGAGTTTTAGGCGGCAGAACACAAATCCTGTGTGGGAACACTGCCTTTCCCTTGACCTGAAATCTGCCTTGCGTAAGATTTCCATGCAAATCAGGAGATATGAAAAAATATATTACTCAAATGGAAGAACGGTAACAACCATAAGCAACTACAATAATATTATTAAAGACATTCAAGATTTAACGAAAAATCTGTTTACAGCAGATACGGTTTCCGCCAAGAGCACACTAAACTTACTGAAAAAAAATATAGAAAGTCTGAACAACTTGAACTTTCTAAAACAGATTGCTCCGTCAATCGTTATGATTGCCGCTTCTAAAGTAAGCTCATTTGGCGTAGTAGATGCGGCTGAGTTTCTGCTTAAATTAAAAAACGAATCAAATATTTATAAATGCAAAAAAATTATATCTAATAAAATAGACACACTTTATGCCTCCTATAATTCTTTCCCCTCTAACGGTTACATAAGCAATAAAATTAAGAGCTACGTAAAAGAGCATCTTTCAAATTCAGAGCTGTCGCTAAAATGGATTGCAGAACATGAGTTGTATATGAATGTCGATTATATAAGTAAAAAATTTGTAAAAGAAACCGGGCAAAAGTTCTCACATTACCTTACTGACGTAAGGATTAAAAAATCTAAAGAATTACTTGCTTTGGCTGATACAGATAAAATTCAAAATATAGCTGAGTCTGTCGGTTTTGGAAATAATCCGCAGTACTTTTCACAAATATTTAAGAAAAATACCGGTATGTCACCGAGCAGCTATATTAAAATCATACAAAGTAAATGAATATGCTGTGCTGTAATGGTATCAGCTGCCTCAACCCCTAAAACCGAGCTATATAGAAAAGTTGGTTCCATACAATGAATAAAAACTGCGATAGGGAATGTCCGGAACCTTAATAGTAAGTAAAAAGTAAATTCTACGGTGTTTGGCCGTATGTTTCTTTATGTTGCTTTTCACTGTGAAAACCTCATATAAAATAAAAAAGCAAATGGCTGTGATATCACCTATACAGGTTAAAACACAGCCATCTGTCCTATTTTACCGGCTTTAAAGAAATTATATTGCTAAATACGTTTGATATTTTATAAACGCTATATGAAGATTTATTCCCACTCGATTGTGGCCGGAGGCTTGCTCGTAATGTCGTAAACGACGCGGTTTACGCCGCTGACTTCGTTTATGATACGGTCCGACGCTTTCGCAAGCACGCCGTAAGGTATCCGCGCCCAGTCAGCCGTCATAAAGTCTGAGGTCGTTACGCCGCGGAGGGCTACGGTATTGTCGTAAGTCCGGCCGTCACCCATTACGCCTACGCTCTTTATATTTGTCAGTACGGCAAAGTACTGGCTTATCTTCCTGCCTAAACCAGCCTTCTGCACTTCTTCGCGGAAGATTGCATCGGCATCCTTAAGTACTATGAGTTTTTCCTTAGTTATGTCCCCCATAACGCGTATCGCAAGCCCCGGCCCAGGGAAAGGCTGGCGCCATACGAGTTTTTCGGGTATGCCGAGTTTTTCGCCAACTTCACGCACTTCGTCTTTAAAAAGGTACCGCAGCGGCTCTACAAGCCCCGTAAAGCCTATGTCTTTAGGAAGGCCGCCTACGTTGTGGTGGCTCTTTATTACCGCCGCGTCGCCGGTGCCGCTCTCTACAACGTCGGGGTAAATCGTACCTTGGCAAAGGTAATCAACTTTACCGATTTTTTTTGCTTCTTCTTCGAAAACACGTATAAACTCCCCGCCTATTATCTTGCGTTTGCGCTCAGGCTCGCTTACGCCGGCGAGCTTTGCCAGGAAACGCTCTTCGGCGTTTACCCTTATGAGGTTCATGTCAAACTGCTTACGGAAAACGCGCTCCACCTCGTCGCCTTCATCCTTACGCAGAAGGCCGTGGTCGACAAAAATGCACGTAAGGTTTTTCCCGACGGCTTTATGCACAAGCACGGCGGCAACGGATGAATCCACCCCGCCTGAAAGCGCGCATATAACCTTTTTGCTGCCGATTGTTTCACGCAGGTTATTTACGGCGGTAGTTATAAATGAATCCATCTGCCAGTCGCCTGAACAGCCGCATATGCCAAAAAGAAAGTTTTTCAGCACTTCTGTCCCCTGCTCAGTATGCTGCACCTCAGGGTGGAACTGTACTGCGTAAAAGCCTTTTTCGTCATTCTCCATGGCGGCTACAGGGCATGCATCGCTTTTGCCAATAACCTTAAAGCCCTCAGGGGCGGCCGATATGCGGTCAGTGTGGCTCATCCAGCAGACCGAGCTTTTTTTCATGCCGTTGAAAAGCCGTGAATCCCTGTTTATATCAACCAATGTCTTTCCATATTCGCTGACTTTACAATGTGAAACCGTACCGCCGAGCAATTTTGCCATCAGCTGCGCCCCGTAGCATATGCCCAGAACAGGAACTCCGATTTCAAAGATTTCTTTTGGGCACTCCGGCGCCCTGTCTGCATAAACGCTGTTAGGCCCGCCGGAAAAAATAATTCCCTTGTATTTAGCTGAAGATATATCCGCGATTTTAGCCGAATAAGGTTTTATTTCACAGTACACGTGCAGGTCACGGACCCTGCGCGCTATAAGGTGGCTGTACTGCCCCCCGAAGTCGAGTACCAGTACCGACTCATGCTCTTTCATACGGTTTTCTCCTATTCTGAAATAAAAAGGTTCCAAAAATAAATGTTCGCCCGCCGCCTGTTTTCTTAACGGCGGCAGGCGGCTTTGGTAAACGGAACGTTTACCTTAAAATAATATCCTCACGCGCCGGGCCGTTCGATATCATCTTTATCGGGACCCCTATAGCCTTTTCCGCGAATTCAATATAATTGCGTGTATTTTCCGGCAGGTCCTCATATTTACGTATACCCCTTATGTCGCACTTCCAGCCGGGCAGCTTCTCTATTACCGGCTTGCAGCGCTTTAGCTGCGATGTAGGCGGGAACGCATCTATCCTTTTACCGTCAAGTTCATAAGCTACGCATACCGGAATCTCATCAAGGTAGCCGAGCGCGTCGAGGACCGTAAACGCGACCGACGTGGCGCCCTGCACACGGCAGCCGTACCTTGTCGCTACAAGGTCGAGCCAGCCCATACGGCGTGGCCGTCCCGTTGTCGCCCCGAACTCTCCGCCGTCGCCGCCTTTGTGCCGCAGCTTATCCGCCTCGTCTCCGAAAATTTCACTTACGAACTCTCCGGCCCCTACAGCGCTTGAGTATGCTTTAACCACAGCTGTTATATTCTTTATTTCATATGGAGGTATTCCCGCGCCTACTGCGCCGTAACCGGCTATGGTGTTTGATGACGTAACCATCGGGTATATGCCGAAGTCCGTATCTTTCAAAGCGCCGAGCTGGCCTTCCAAAAGTATATTCCTGCCTTCTTTTACAGCATTGTGAAGGAACTCGAACGTGTCGGCAGCATACGGCTCAAGCATGGCCTTATAGCCCATCAGCGTATCATATATATCCTTTGCTGACAGCTTAGGCTGGTGGTAAAGGTACTCGTAATAAACGTTTTTTAGCGTTACTACATGCTCTATTTTTTCTTTCAGCGCGCTTTCATCGCCGAAAAGCTCACTTACCTGAAAGCCTATCTTCGCAAATTTATCCGAATAAAACGGGGCTATACCCGACCTTGTCGAACCGAAAGAGTGCGAGGAAAGCCTTGCCTCCTCAAAAGAATCAAGCTGTATATGGTAAGGCATGACTACCTGCGCCCTGTCTGAAACAAGCACCTTCGGCTGCGGCACGCCGCGCTCTTTAAGCGTGTTCAGTTCTTCAATGAATTTTTCAGGGCTTAAAGCTACTCCGTTGCCTATAATGTTCGTTATATGGCTGTAAAAAACACCCGACGGCAGCTGATGAAGCGCAAACTTGCCGTAATTGTTTATAATCGTATGCCCGGCATTGCAGCCGCCCTGGAACCTGACTACAACATCCGAACCGGCGGCTTTCACATCGGTAATCTTACCTTTGCCTTCGTCGCCCCAGTTAGCACCAACAATAGCAGTAACCATAATTATTAACTCCGCCGCGCCGCAACGGGAACCCAGCGCCGCCCTGCGGCTGGATTTGGGCGGCGGCTCTTTAAAAAATTGAGCGTTGTCAACGTTGGTATTATATCACAAACAATTTGCAAAAACAAACGTAGGGGCAGCGCCCATCACACAGTTATTTTATTAATATGTCAAGGCGCATAAATATTTATCACACCGTTATATCGTCTTTTTCGCCGGAAACGTCGCCATACTTATTAAGCAATGGCTCAACAGTGTTTTTTATGAATTCCTCTGTCTGTTCCGGAGCGGCCCCCACGTATTTTTCGGGGCTGACGATTTTTTGAAGTTCCTCCGCCGAAACGCCGAAAGCCGGATCGGCCGCTATGCGGCTTAGCAGGTCGTTTTCCCCGCCTTCTTCTTTTATCACCTTGGCTGCCGCCATGGAGTGTACGCGTATGCGCTCGTGCAGCTGCTGCCTGTCGGCCCCGCGCTTAACGGCGTCCATCATTATGTTTTCAGTAGCCATAAACGGCAGCTCACGGTTTAAATGCTGCGCGATGACTTTAGGGTAAACGACAAGCCCGCCGGCTACGTTCATATAAAGGTCAAGTATGCCGTCAACAGCAAGGAATGCCTCGGGGATACTTATGCGCTTGTTTGCCGAGTCATCGAGCGTCCGCTCAAACCACTGCGCTGAAGCCGTGATGCACGGGTTAAGGCTGTCTACCATAACGTACCTTGCAAGGGATGCTATCCTTTCGCTGCGCATAGGGTTTCGCTTGTACGCCATTGCCGAAGAGCCTATCTGGTTCTTTTCAAACGGCTCCTCCACCTCTTTCAGGTGCTGCAGAAGGCGTATGTCATTGGAAAACTTAGCCGCGCTCTGCGCTATGCCGCTCAGCACAGCAAGTACGCGGCTGTCAAGCTTGCGCGAATATGTCTGCCCTGACACCGCTACACATTCCCTGTAACCCATTTTTTTGGCGATAATGCCGTCAAGCTTTTTGACTTTGCCGTAGTCTCCGTCAAAAAGCTCCAAAAAACTTGCCTGAGTGCCTGTAGTTCCCTTTGAACCCAGCAGCTTCATATCTGAAAGCATATACTCCGTATCCTGCAGGTCGGTAAGTATATCCTGCAGCCAGAGCGCCGCGCGTTTGCCGACTGTAGTCGGCTGCGCCGGCTGGAAATGGGTGAAGGCAAGCGTTGGCAGGTCCTTGTATTTCATGGCAAAAGACGACAGCACTCGCGCCGTGCCGACGAGTTTGTCCCTTACGAGCTTAAGCGCTTCGTCCATGATTATTATATCCGTATTGTCGCCAACATAGCATGACGTTGCACCGAGGTGGATTATAGGTTCTGCTGCAGGGCATTGGACGCCGTAGGCGTACACGTGCGACATAACGTCGTGGCGGACAGCCTTCTCCCTTTCCTCTGCGACTTCATAGTTTATGTCATCCTTATGCGCTTCCATTTCATCAATCTGCTTCTGCGTTATAGGCAGCCCAAGCTCCTTTTCGGCCTGTGCGAGGGCTATCCAAAGCCTGCGCCACGTTCTGAATTTCTTATCCGGCGAAAAGATGTATTTCATCTTTTCCCCTGCATACCGTGAAGAAAGCGGCGATTCGTAAGCGTTTTTCAATTTTACGGCCTCCAAATAATAAAATCGCGTAAAGCTGCGCCGGGGCGGCGTATTGCCCCGATGTTTTGTTTAATAACGTTTTATAGGTATATCATACTCATACTTTTTACCCGACACAAGGTTTTCGGGCAGCGGGGTCGGGTAACGGCCTGAAAAACACGCATCGCAGAAACCCGTGCATTTTCCCCCGAGCATCTTAGGGAGGTTTTCAAGGCTTAAAAAATCTATAGAGTCGGCAAAGTTCATTTCGCCTATCTCGTCTATGGTGTGGCGGCACGCTATAAGCTCGCTTTTGGAAGGTATGTCCGTGCCGTAGTAGCAGGGCCACAAAAACGGTGGCGAGCTTATGCGCAGGTGCACTTCCTTCGCACCGGACTCCTTAAGCATTTTTATTATGCGCGCGCTTGTAGTCCCGCGTACTATGGAGTCGTCAAGCATGACGACGCGTTTACCGCGCACGGCCGTAGAAAGGGCGTTAAGTTTTATCCTGACGCTTTTTTCGCGTTCGGACTGGCTCGGCTTTATAAATGTGCGGCCTATATATGAATTTTTCACTATGCCTTTTTGGAACGGTATGCCGGACTCCTCGCTGTAGCCTATGGCGGCGTCTATGCCGGACTCAGGGACGCCGATAACCATGTCGGCATCAACCGGATGCTGCCTCGCAAGCAGGCGGCCTGCCTCTTTGCGCGCCTCGTAAACGCTTATGCCGTCTATTATGCTGTCCGTACGCGCAAAATAGATATACTCAAAAATGCAGAGCGACTTTTTTTCTTTCGGCGGTTCATAAATGGAGTGCAGGCCGCTGTGGTCAACGTAAACTATCTCGCCCGGCCTCACGTCGCGCACGAACTCCGCGCCGCAGGCGTCGAGGGCGCATGTTTCCGAAGCGAAAACATAGGAATTATTTATCCTGCCTATGCACAGCGGCCTAAAGCCGTGCGGGTCGCGCACAGCAAGCAGCTTCTGCGGGCTCATTATAACCATTGAAAAAGAACCGTGTATCTTTGGCATGGTACGGCGCACGGCTTCTTCTATAGACGGCGCGTCAACCCTTTCACGCGCTATCATGTAGGCTATGACTTCGGTATCTGTAGTCGTCTGAAAAATGCAGCCGCGTTTGGCCAAAAGCTTGTGCAGCTCGTAAGCGTTCGTCAGGTTGCCGTTATGCGCTATGGCAAGCGTACCTTTTATATAGCGCATGACAAGAGGCTGCGCGTTTTCACGCACGCTTGCCCCTGCAGTGGAGTAGCGCACGTGCCCCACAGACATCTGCCCTTTAAGCCTGTCTAAAATCTCAGGGGAAAAAGCTTCGGTTACAAGCCCCATATTTTTGGAGTAAGAAATTACCCCGCGGTCGTTGACGGCTATGCCGCAGCTTTCCTGCCCCCTGTGCTGCAAAGCAAGCAGGGCGTTGTACGCCGCATAAGACGGGTCCACGCTGCCGTCTGAATATACCCCGAAAACGCCGCACTCCTCGTGCGGTCCATCATAGCCAAAATCGTAACTGCTCAAAAAGTTTCACCCCATCTTGCTTTTTACCGTGTTTAACACGTTTTGCCAAAAGCGTAAGCCGCCGTTCAGATTACCACATCCGGACGGCGACAATACTTTAATCCGCTTATATAATTAATTAAAGCCCTATCCTTCTCATTACTTCGGCGTAAGCTTCCTCAACCCCACCCATGTCACGGCGGAAACGATCCTTGTCGAGCTTCTCGTGCGTTTTTACGTCCCAAAAGCGGCACGTGTCCGGTGAAATCTCATCCGCAAGGATGATACCGCCCTTATAGCGCCCAAATTCAAGCTTAAAGTCTATAAGGTCAATATTTACTGACAGGAAAAAGCCGGTAAGTATCTTATTTATTTCGAATGCCATTTCGGTAATCGTCTTGACTTCTTCTTCAGTGGCGAAACCCGCCGCGAGTATATGGTACTCATTTACCATCGGGTCGCCAAGCTCGTCGCTCTTGTAGCAGAACTCGAGCACCGGCGTTTTCATCGGCGTGCCTTCCTCAAGGCCGAGGCGTTTTGCGAGGCTTCCCGCGGCTTTGTTGCGTACTATGACCTCGAGGGGAACAATCTCAACCTTTTTTACGAGCGTTTCGCGGTCGTTGAGTTCCTTTATAAAATGCGTCGGTATTCCCTTTTTCTCAAGCATTTTGAAAATGTAGTTTGACATCTTGTTGTTTACGACGCCCTTACCGGTTATAGTTCCTTTTTTTAGGCCGTTAAACGCTGTGGCATCGTCTTTGTAAGAAACGATGCAGCAGTCGCCGTCATCAGTTGCAAATACCTTTTTTGCCTTGCCCTCGTAAAGCTGCTCTTTTTTTTCCATATAAGTTCCCTCCGTTAAAATCATACGTCAGTTAAAATTATAATTGCCTTACCCGCTGTTTTCTGCGGATAAAGCAAATTATATCTGTAATCACACAAAATTCACGAAATTAGATATCTTCGTTATATCAACCACCGAAAGCTGCGTCGTCTGCACCCTGCGCGCGCATGTAAGGAACGCGTTGGCGGTGTCAAGCGAAGTAAGGCACGGTATGCCCGCCTCCACGGCGTTCCTGCGTATCTTGAACCCGTCGCGGTTGTGCGCTATCACTTTAGACGGCGTGTTTATGACAAGGTTTATGTCGCCTGAAATTATATGGTCTATTATATCCGGCTTGCCGGCGCCTATCTTATGCGTCCTTATGGTCGGTATGCCGTGGTTATTAAGGAATTCCGACGTCCCGGCCGTGGCGAATATCTTCCACCCCAGGTCGTAAAGCCCCTGCGCTATAGGCAGCGCTTCCTCTTTGTCGCTGTCTTTAACCGTTATCATTACGTTGCCTTTTTCTATCATATGGACGCCCGCGCCGTAAAAGGCCTTTATAAGCGCTTCATCGAACGTGCGGGCAACACCCAAGACCTCGCCCGTCGACTTCATCTCAGGGCCTAAGTCGACGTCCTGCCCGTACAGTTTTTCAAAGGAGAACACAGGCATCTTCACCGCTATAAGGTCCCTCTCGCGCTGCAGCCCGTAGTGGTAGCCCATCTCAGGCAGAGTCCTGCCGAAAAATGTTCCCACAGCAAGCGGGACTATCGGTATGCCTGTAACTTTGCTTATATACGGCACAGTCCGTGAAGAACGCGGGTTAGCCTCTATGACGTACACCTTTTCATCTTTGACTATATACTGTATGTTCAAGAGGCCGACGACTTTGAGGGCTTTTGCGAGGCGGCGCGTATAGTCCACTATGAGGTTCTGCATTTCAACGCTTACGCCTATAGCCGGATAAACCGATATACTGTCGCCTGAGTGTATGCCAGCGCGTTCTATATGCTGCATTATGCCGGGTATAACAGAGTCCGTCCCGTCACACACCGCGTCAACTTCCACCTCGGTGCCCATGATGTACTTGTCAACAAGTATAGGATGCTCCTGCGCGATACGGTTTATTATGCCTATCTGCTCTATTATATCCTGGTCGGAATACGCTATCTGCATGCCCTGCCCGCCGAGTACATACGACGGCCTTACCAAAACAGGGTACCCAAGCTCATGCGCCGCCTGTATGGCTTCGTCGCACGTGAAAACGGTCCTTCCTTCGGCGCGGGGAATCCCGCAGCCGTTGAGTATGGCGTCAAAGCGCTTCCTGTCCTCTGCTTCGTCTATGCTGTCGGATGACGTGCCCAAGATGGGTATGCCCATTTTTTCTATGTCTTTGGCAAGCTTTATCGCCGTCTGCCCGCCGAACTGGACTACGGCGCCGTCCGGCTTTTCAAGCTCGGCTATATGGAGTACGTCTTCTTCCGTAAGCGGTTCGAAGTAAAGCTTGTCGGCAACGTCAAAGTCAGTGCTTACCGTTTCGGGGTTATTGTTTACTATAATGGTTTCATAACCTAAATCTTTCAGCGCCCAAACGCTGTGTACCGAGCAGAAGTCAAACTCTATGCCCTGGCCTATCCTTATGGGGCCGGAGCCTATGACCATGACTTTCTTTTTGTCAGTTTCGGGTTTAGACTCGTTTTCCGTACCGTAGCTCGAGTAGTAGTAAGGCGTTTCCGCCTCAAACTCGGCGGCGCACGTGTCTACCATCTTGTAAACAGGAGCAATGCCCCATTCTTTTTCAAGCGAGCGTATTTCCTTTACGCTCTTTCCGGAAAGTCCGGATATAGTTTTGTCAAGGAATTCATATTCCTTAGCTTTTCTAAGAAGGCATGCATCAAGTTCCTGCCCCGCAAGTGCTTTTTCGACGTTTATTATATTAAGGTACTTGTTCAGGAACCACATATCTATTTTTGTTATATCGTGTATCTTCTGCGGCGTTACCCCGCGGCGCAAAGCTTCTGAAACCACCCACAGCCTGCGGTCGTCCACCGCATGCAGCTTTTCTTCAAGCTCCTCGCCGGAAACGTCTTTAAGGGAAGCATCTATAAGGCTGTACATGTTTATTTCGAGGCAGCGCACAGACTTCATAAGCGCTGCTTCAAAAGTAGGCGCTATGCCCATAACCTCGCCCGTCGCTTTCATCTGCGTGCCGAGCGTGCGGCGCGCATGTATGAATTTATCGAACGGCCAGCGCGGTATCTTAACAACACAGTAATCCATAGTCGGCTCAAAGCATGCATAAGTTTTTTTCGTTATGGCGTTAGGTATTTCGTCAAGCGTATAGCCGAGCGCTATTTTAGAGGCTACTTTCGCTATCGGGTAGCCAGTCGCCTTTGAAGCAAGAGCCGACGAGCGGCTTACGCGCGGATTAACTTCTATAACGGCATACTCGAAGCTGCCGGGGTTAAGCGCGAACTGCACGTTGCACCCGCCCTCGACTTTAAGCTCTGTAATGATGGCGAGGGCGGCGCTCCTTAACATCTGCAGCTCTTTGTCAGCAAGCGTCTGGCACGGCGCGACGACTATTGAGTCGCCCGTGTGTACGCCGACGGGGTCAATGTTTTCCATATTGCAGACTGTAATGCAGTTGCCGTTATGGTCGCGCATTACCTCGTACTCTATTTCTTTCCAGCCCGCAATGCTGCGCTCTATGAGCACCTGATGCACGCGGCTCCTGTGCAGGCCGACCGTTGCTATGGAAGTAAGCTCCGTTTCGTCGGCGGCAATGCCGCCGCCTGAGCCGCCGAGCGTGTACGCCGGCCTCACTACAACAGGGTAGCCTATCCTCTTTGCTATCTTTACGCAGTCCTCAAGGCTTTCCGCAACGGCGCTTTTTGCCACAGGCTGGTTTATGCGCTCCATGGCGTCCTTAAAAAGCTCCCTGTCCTCCGCCATGCGTATGGTGTCGGCGTCAGTGCCTATCATCTCTACGTTATGTTCCTTAAGGAAGCCTGACTCCTCAAGCTCAACGGCAAGGTTGAGGGCGTTCTGCCCGCCGAGCGTAGGAAGGATGCTGTCGGGTTTTTCCTTAAGTATGATTTTCTTCACCGTGTCTGAAGTAAGCGGCTCTATATACACTTTATCCGCAATCTGCTTGTCGGTCATAATGGTGGCGGGGTTCGAGTTTATGAGTACTACTTCCACGCCTTCTTCCTTAAGGGCGCGGCAGGCCTGCGTGCCGGCGTAGTCAAACTCGGCCGCCTGGCCTATGATAATAGGGCCTGAGCCTATGATAATTACCTTTTTTATATCTTCCCTTTTGCTCATATGCGGCCGCCTCCCATCAGATCCATAAATTTGTCAAAGAGGAAACCCGTGTCAAGCGGCCCCGGCGAGGCCTCCGGGTGGAACTGCGTTGAAAACACCCTGCCGTTTTTATACCTTAGCCCTTCTATGCTGCCGTCGTTCATGCTAATGAAGCTGACCTGAGCAACCGACGGGTCTACTGTTTTGCCGTCCACTACATAGCCGTGGTTCTGCGACGTTATATAAACCCTGTTTTCGGCAAGGCTTTTCACCGGGTGGTTTATGCCCCTGTGCCCGTACTTAAGCTTATATGTGTCGCACCCGTTGGCCAAAGCCATAAGCTGGTGCCCAAGGCATATGGCAAAAACCGGTATGCCCGAAGCGTACATCCTCTTAAGCTCTTTAATGGATTTTACGCAGTCCTTAGGGTCGCCAGGCCCGTTCGAAAGCATTATGCCGTCAGGTGAAAAAGAGCGTACTTCCTCAAAAGAGGCATCATATGGAAAGCGTTTAACCGTACAGCCGCGTTTTACGAGCGAGCGCATTATATTATTTTTAACGCCGTAATCCATAAGCGCGACTTTAACGCAGCCGTCGCCGTAAACCGAAGTCCCCTTGCAGCTTACGCGTTCAACCGGGCTGCCTATGTCGTAAGCCGCGGCTTTTTCTTTAAGCCCGTCCGTGCTTTCGCAGTGCCCGTATGTTATAACTCCGCGCATGGTGCCTTTTTCACGGAGAACTTTAGTAAGGGCGCGCGTGTCTATGCCCTGCATGCCGGGGATGCGGTTGTCCTTTAAAAAAGTGTCGAGGTCAACGTCTGCCCTGAAGTTGCTCGCAGCGTCAGAAAGCGAATGGACTATGAACGCGGAAAGCCACGGCCGTACTGACTCTGCGTCATCGTAGCAAATGCCGTAATTGCCTATGAGCGGATATGCCATAACAACGCCCTGGCCCGCATACGACGGGTCGGTCAAAAGCTCGGTGTAACCGCACATGGCACTGTTGAAAACGACTTCGCAGGCTGTGTCGTGCTCGTCGCCGAAGCCCGTACCTTTAAAGGCCATACCGTTTTCAAGCGTCAGAAATGCTTCCATTTTATCACCAACCATTCTTAAAAATCACGGCTTTTCCGTATTGACGCAAAAGCCGTTCAAATGTTTAAAAAAGTTATGAGCGGCGCCCAAAAGCATCCGTTATTTTTTTGACCGCCCTTTCAGTGTTTTCCCTGGTATTGAACGACGTAAGCCTGAAAAACCCTTCGCCGTTTATGCCAAAGCCCGAGCCGGGCGTACCTACCACTCCCGCTTTTTCAAGCAGCATATCGAAAAAGTCCCATGAAGAAATCCCGTCCGGAGTCTTCAGCCACACGTACGGCGAGTTAACGCCGCCGTAAACCGTAAAGCCGGCCTTGGCAAGCCCTGTTTTTATTATCTTCGCGTTGTCAAGGTAATAGTCTATATTTTCACGTATCCCGCGCCTGCCCTCCGGCGTATAGACAGCCTCGGCCGCGCGCTGCACAACATACGAAACGCCGTTCATCTTAGTTGACTGGCGCCTGTCCCACAGCTTGTTAACATTTACTCCGCCGAACTCAAGTTCTTTCGGTATAACGGTAAAAGCGCACCTTACGCCCGTAAAGCCGGCTGTTTTTGAAAAGCTGCGGAATTCTATCGCGCATTTTTTGGCGCCTTCTATTTCAAATATGCTGTGCGGCATATCCGGTTCGGAGATAAACGCCTCGTAAGCCGCGTCGTAAAGTATGACGGACCTGTTTTTCAGGGCGTAGTCAACCCACTGCTTAAGCGCCTGCCGCGTTATGCCCATGCCGGTCGGGTTATTGGGGAAGCAAAGGTATATCATGTCTGCGCGCGCGTCCGGTATCACGGGAAGGAAATTGTTTTTTTCATGGCACGGCATGTAGACTATCCTGCTCCAGCCTTTCGCCTTGTCGTACCCGCCTGCCCTGCCGGCCATCACGTTTGTGTCAACATACACAGGATAAACCGGGTCGCATACCGCTACGGTGTTGTCGGTCCCGAAAATGTCCCCTATGCCTCCGGTGTCGCTTTTAGCGCCGTCGCTGACGAAGATCTCGTCAGGCGAGATATCTACGCCTTTGTCCTTATAGTCGTTTTTGCTTATGGCTTCCCTGAGGAACATATATCCGGCCTCAGGCCCGTAACCGCGGAAAGTTTCCGCGCGCCCCATTTCGCCGGCGGCCTTTTCCATGGCACTTACCACAGCCTGCGGCAGCGGGCGCGTAACGTCGCCTATGCCGAGCTTTATAATCTCTGTGTCAGGGTGCAGCTTTGAAAATTTCTCGACTCTCGAAGCAATATCCACAAAAAGATAGTTTGCCGGCAGCTTAGTAAAATTTTCATTAATTTTAAGCAAATTGCACATTCCTTTCCGCGATAATTCAAAAATTACGCATTTCGGATATTTATTATATCAGATTTCGACGTTTCCGTCAAAGACAAATTCAGCAGGGCCGCGCATAAAAACGTCGCCGCTCTTTTCGTCCCACCGCACGTCGAGCACTCCGCCCCTGAGATGCACTTTTACACGTCCGGACGTTTTTTTATTTAACACGCACGCGACGGTGCATGCGCACGCCCCCGTCCCGCAGGCGAGTGTCTCGCCTGAGCCGCGCTCCCAGACGCGCATTTTCACATTTTCATTATCTATTACCTGTACGAACTCCGTATTTACCCGTTCGGGGAACATGCCGTCGTTCTCAAAAAGTGGCCCTGTTCTTTCAATATCTATATCTTCGGTATTGTCGGTAAAAACGACGCAGTGCGGGTTGCCCATGGAAACACACGTGATATTGTATTTACGGCCGCCGAAAACGGCCGGTTTGTTTATTATCTCATTGTCAGCCGAAACGGCCGGTATCCCGCCCGCCGTTAAAACAGGCTTCCCCATATTAACCTCAACCGAAAGCACTTTGCCTTTTTCGGTTTCAAGGTTAAGAGTTTTTATGCCGCTGAGCGTTTCTACGGTCATCACGTTTTTTTTAGCTATGCCGCGCTCGTAAGCATATTTGCCTACGCATCTTATGCCGTTTCCGCACATTTTCCCGCGTGAACCGTCGGCGTTGTACATGTCCATCCTGCAGTCCGCTTTTTCAGACGGCTCTATCAGTATAATGCCGTCGCCGCCTATGCCGAAATGCCTGTCGCTCAGCTTTTTTGAAAGCTCAGGCGCGTTTTGGACTTTTTCCTTAAAACAGTTTATATAGATATAGTCGTTGCCAGTACCGTGCATTTTTGTAAATTTCACAGCGACAGCGCCCCCTTTAAAATCGCTTATATCAACACAGCCGTATAAACTATGTATTTAAAGTATTTAAAATTATCAAAGACGTTTCCGCGGTTTTCTTGCCAGTATCCATGCTTTTTTTCTGTATGAACCTGTGCGCCTGCGGCTCCGTGAAGTGGTTGCGCACCATGAGCAGCTCCTTTGCCTTTTTAAGCGCGGCTTTTTCGTCAAAATTCTCCGCCGCAAGCTGCTTTTTTACGCTAAGCGGCGTAAAGCCCGAGATGTTGAGGAACATATTTACAGTATCCACAAGGTCCCTGCGCTTTACCGGCAGTATGAGGCTCGCGCAGCCGAGCCTGCCGCACATCTGGGCAAACTGCGAGCCCATAAGGAACAGGAAATCATAGTTCGGTACTACGTCCGGAAGGTTAACCGCCGGCATATCCCTTAGTTTGGCACTTGAAACAACGACGCCGCCGTGGTAATGCCTGTGCGCAAAATCCATGACCGAAGCACCGGTAGTTGAAACGCTTGCCACATAAAGTCCGGTCGAATGGAGCAAAGCCGCTATTCTTTTGGCATAATCCGGGTTTGAATTCGCCACTATAATGCTGCTCATGCCGCACCCCACCCCCCCAAAGCCGCTCTCTGCATCCCGTCTCAGAATTTATCGAGATATTCTTTAAGTTCCCATCCGGTCACGGTTGTAGAAAACTCGTGCCACTCTTTTTCCTTTGCCTCAACGTATTTGCTGAAAATATGCTTTCCAAGCACGCGCTCAACAAGCGGGTCTTCCCTCATGGCCGCTACGGCGCTTTTAAGGTCTGACGGAAGGCTTTCTATGTTTCTGTCTTTTCTTCCCTGCTCGTCTATATCATATATATTTGACGTAACAGCCTCCGGCGGCGTCAGGTTGTTTTCTATGCCGTCCATGCCGGCGGCAAGCAGAAGCGCAAACGCAAGGTACGGGTTGCATGCCGGGTCGGGGTTTCTTAGCTCTGCCCGGGTGCTGTCGCCCCGCGACGCAGGCACCCTTATAAGCGCGCTGCGGTTGCCGGCCGTCCACGCTATATAGCACGGCGCCTCAAAGCCGGGCACAAGCCTTTTGTACGAGTTTACGAGCGGGTTTGTCACGGCGCATATGCCTTTTATGTGTTTAAGTATGCCGGCTATGAAATTATACGCCGTATGGCTCAGCCCTTTTTCGCTTTTCGGGTCGTAAAACACGTTTTCCCCATCCCTGAACAGCGACATGTTGGTGTGCATGCCGGAACCGGCCCTGCCGGCTACGGGTTTCGGCATGAAAGTAGCGCACAGCCCGTGCGAATCTGCGCAGAAGCGGACAACCGTCTTAAAAGTTATGAGGTTGTCGGCGGCAGAAAGCGCCTCGCTGTACTTAAAGTCTATCTCGTGCTGTGCAATGGCAACCTCGTGGTGCGACGCCTCTATCTCAAAGCCCATCTCCTCAAGGTTAAGGCAGATGTCGCCCCTCGCGCTGTCCCCAAGGTCAGACGGGCCAAGGTCAAAGTACCCCGCTGTGTCGTGGGTTACAGTAGTCGGGTGGCCGAATTCGTCGGTATTAAAAAGGAAGAACTCGCACTCCGGCCCGACGTTGAACGTGTAGCCAAGGCCCGCGGCATGCTTTATCTGCTTTTTCAGCACATAGCGCGGGTCGCCCTCAAACGGCTTCCCGTCAGGCGTATATATGTCGCATATAAGCCTCGCTATCCTGCCGCTCTGAGTATTCCACGGGAAAATATTAAAAGTATCGAGGTCCGGATACAGGTACATATCCGACTCCTCTATGCGTACGAACCCTTCTATGGAAGAGCCGTCGAACATGCACTCGTTGTCAAGCGCCCTTTTTATTTGGCTCGGCGTTATGGTAACGCTTTTAAGTGACCCGAGTATATCGGTAAACTGGAGCCGTATAAACCTTACGCCGTTTTCTTCAACCATGCCTATGATATCTTCTTTTGTATATTTCGCCACAGTAATTCCTCCTTAAAGGCAAAAGCCAAGCGGTTCCACGCGATTTCAAGTTAATGCAGATTCATTTTATGCCTTTTGGGAAGTAGTGTCAATGCCTTTTAAATTGAAAGGCATATTTTATGAAAATGCAGAGGCAGGCAGCCGCGCGCGCCGTTTTCACCGTATTGTTCAGCACAGGCTCATTAAGGTCCGGATTGCCGAAAAGCAAACCGGCTTTTAGAATTTAATCACAATTATATATACAAAAATGTTCTTATATAAATCATATTGTGGTATAATATATTAAAAACACGGCAAAACGTTAAATAAAGGAAAGGTATACTGTATACAATGGCAAAAAGATGTAAAAAAACAGCAAAGCTCATTACTGTGATTATCTGCACGGCGCTCTTGTCACTGCAAAGCCCGTTCGCGGCGCTTTCAGCCGGCGCTGCGCAAATAACCGGCGGAACGTTCACTTCGCGCCCAGTGGCACAGATGCATACATATAAAGTGTACTTAAGCCCGTCGTGCCAGACATGGAACCCGTACTGCGACGGTTCAGGCAGCGAGGAGTACCATATGCGCCAAGTAGCGGAAGCAATGGTGCCGTACCTTAACGGCTACGGTATAGAGTCCGTCCTCGCGGCCGCACAGACAGGCTCGCGCGGCAACCAGCGCAGCACCATAGTCGGCAGGGCAAACCAGGCCTCTGCCGAAAAATGCGACCTTTACCTCGCGATACACTCAAACGCCCGCGACGGTGGGCCGAAGACAAACGGCACTATGGTCTTTTACCCGTCAAAAGACAGCGGGAGCCTTCGCTTTGCCAACCTTTTAAAAGACAATTTCATATACCCTGACAAAAGCGGCATCTGCCTTGCCACGAACGACGCGCTATGGGAAATGTACATGCCCAAAATGCCGCACTGCCTCATAGAAACAGCATACCACGACAACCCGTCCGACGTACAGTGGATAGAGAACAATACGGATGCAATAGCAAAAAACCTCGCGTACTGCGTAGCGCTTTGCGCCTACACCCCGGTTTCGGTTTCTATGGACACTACGCTTGTCACTATAAGCGCTGGCCAGACCTTCGACTTAAATTCAAAAGTCACGCTCATAAATAACAACGTTTACTATAACCGCACGTCATGGAGCTCCGGCAACTCAAACGTAGCCGCAGTGCAAAACGGCACTGTCAGGGGCGTTTCAAAGGGCTGCACGTCAATAACCGCGCGCACGTGCAACGGCCTTACGGCAAAATGCGTTGTTAACGTCACATAACCCCTTTTACCGCATGGCGGTTCCGTTGCGGGCACAGGTTCCATACATCTTATGTGATGTGTATAAAACATTTCCGCCTTATATATACATAATATGCACTTTTATTACAGATTTCTTGACAATACAGGCATTTTCTTTTATACTGTTATTTTAGTTAGAATATTATATAGTTTTTAATTTTTTTTGGCATTCCTTATTTATTTCTAACTAAATTATTCTGCGTGCATCAAGGAAGCAAGATAAAATACTTTTCAGGGAGGAAAAAGAATGGCAGAGCAAAAAAAGGGCAGGAAAAACACAAAGGGTACAGGGTCTTTTAGGAAAAAGCTTTCCAACATGCGGCTTTCAAAGCGGCTTATGTCCGGTTTTGTAAGCATTGCTGTTGTTACCGGCATTCTCGGAGGTCTCGGCATCTTAAATATCGCCGTTATGCGAAGCAATATGAATGAAATGGAGCAGCGCATGAACGAGCTGCCGCAGATAAGCGAGGCCATAGCAAGCCTTTCCAGCATGGAGGCTTCCGCGAGCAGCGCCGTTTTAAACTACAACGTTACTTCCATATACAATACCGATAAAACAAACTACCAAAAATACAACCAGCACTTTAAAACGGATATTTCAAATATCCTTAAGAACGTGCAAAACAGCCAGTGGAAGTCCAAACTTGAGGCCGCGCAGAAAAAGTACAACGGTACCTTTGCCACTACGACGGCGGCCGTGTTTGAAAACATAGACAATGATAACATCATCGACGCAAACGTGAGGCTTCATGTTTCCATTACGTCGGAAAGCGAGATATCCGAAACACTCGAAAATTACATGACTTACATGGTAAACATGACAAAGTCCGAGAACGCCGCCGCCGGCAGCCGCGCGACGCTCCTGCTGTGCATAAGCATCATATTCTCAGCCGCCGCCATAGCGGCAGCCGTCTTTATGGGCTTTGACATTTCAAAGTCTATCTCAAAGCCTGTAGGGGAGCTTGAGTACTGTGCAAAGCGTTTTTCAGTCGGCGACATGGGCGCCGAGATAACGTTTAAGTCCGGCAACGAGCTCGGCGTGCTCGCAGGCTCGCTTGAAAAAGCCTTTGAAACACTGCGCGGGCTCGTGCAAAGTATCTCACAGATACTCGGCAACATAGCCGCAGGCGATCTCAGCGACACAAACGTGCCCGAGTACCAAAACGACTTTGCCCCTATCTCCGTAGCACTCGGCGACATAATCTTCGCGCTCAACGAAACTTTTTCAATGATGAAAACATCTGCGGACCAAGTAGACTCCGGCGCAAAGCAGGTCTCCGACGGCGCGCAGACTTTGGCGCGCGGTTCGACTGAGCAGGCAAGCTCCACCGAGGAGCTGTCGGCTTCGGTTACCGATATCTCAAATAAAATAAATAGCAACGCAGACAGCCTTAGCAAAATATCGTCGGCGCTTGACTCGGCTACAAGAGATGTCTATGAAAGCAACACAAGCATGAAAGATACCCTTGCGGCAATGGAAAACATAAGCGCGTCATCAAGTGAAATAGGTAAAATCATTAAGGTTATAGACAACATCGCTTTCCAAACAAACATACTCGCGCTTAACGCCGCCGTCGAAGCCGCAAGAGCCGGAGAGGCCGGCAAGGGCTTCGCCGTAGTGGCTGACGAAGTGCGCAACCTCGCCGGCAAGTCGGCGGATGCCGCGAAGCAGACCACCATGCTCATAGGAAAGTCCATCAGCAGCGTAACGAGCGGATGCAAAACTGCAGAGGCTACCGCGAAATCCCTCGAGGGCGTATATAACAAAATCAAGGGAATTAATGAAACCCTTGGCGATATAGAGAAGTCCTCCGCCGAACAGGCCGAGTCTGTAAACCAAATAAACATAAGCGTCGAACAAATATCCTCCATAGTGCAGTCAAACTCGGCAACGGCCGAGGAGAGCGCCGCGGCAAGCGAAGAACTTTCCGCGCAGGCAAAGTCCATGAAGGAGCAGCTCGAGGGCATACGCCTTTCGAACGACGCCGGCGGGCAGGCCGAATAAACCGGCTACACGCACCTTACGATGCGATAAGCCCCGCAATTACAGCATATAATAAGGTTGCGGCTTAAGGCTAAAAGTTTAAAGCAAAAGCCTAGCCCCGCCGCCACAGCACGGCCCGCCGCAAAATGGCGGGCCGTTTCGCTTGCGGCAATGGCAAAAACCTAACCGCGCCAGACCGCGCGGCGTACAGCCAAGCGGCAAAAGCCTTCTTGATTCTTTAGGGCTGCTGTGTTACAATGTTGAAGAATTTAAATATGTTCTTACTTATCCGTATCCGGCGCGAAAGCCTTTCCGGCTGTTTACACACTTTTTTAGCGGCAAAGCCGCATACCTTAGTAATTAAAAGGCTGGTACCACAGTAAATGGGTTATATTGAGGCTAAAAACGTTGTCTTTTCTTATGAAGGCCATGAAAATGAAAAAGGGGCCGAAGTCCTGCACGGCGTTTCACTTGACATTGAAAAAGGTGAGTTCGTAGCCCTTTTAGGGCATAACGGCTCCGGCAAGTCAACCTTGGCGAAACATTTTAACGCCATGCTACTGCCCGAAGGCGGTAAAGTCTACGTTGACGGGCTTGACACTATGGACGACAGCCTTAAAACGGAGATTCGCCAAAGGGCCGGCCTTGTCCTGCAGAACCCTGACAACCAGCTCGTCGCCGGCATCGTCGAGGAGGACGTTGCTTTCGGCCCTGAAAACCTCGGCGTACCTCCCGACGAAATACGCCGGCGGGTTGACGATGCGCTTAAAGCAGTGGAAATGTACGACTACAGGCTAAGCGCCCCGTACAAGCTGTCGGGAGGGCAAAAGCAGCGCATAGCCATAGCAGGCATAATCGCCATGCACCCAGACTGCATTATACTCGACGAGCCTACCGCCATGCTCGACCCTATGGGGCGTGAAGAAGTACTCCGCACCATCCATAAGTTAAACAGGGAAAACGGCATAACCATAGTGCTTATTACACACTATATGGACGAAGCCGTCGGCGCTGACAGGGTTGTAGTCATGGACAGCGGCAAAATCCTTCTGCAGGGCACGCCGCGCGAGGTGTTTTCGCAAGTAGAGCTGCTCAAACGCCATAAGCTTGACGTGCCGCAGGCTACGGAGCTTATATACGAACTGAAAAACGAGGGCTTTGACCTGCCTGACGGAGTGCTTGACATAGACGGCTGCGTCGCCGCCCTTGAGCCGCTGCTCGGCAAGGGCTGAGCGCCGCCGCTCCGTCAGGGCTTGTGAAGCGGTTAAAATTTATAGATAATACAAATACCATGCTTTTGCGGGGAACAAAATGCCTGTTATAGAAACAAAAAACTTAACTTTCACATACGGGGCCGGCACGCCTTTTGGCAAAACCGCCGTAAACGACATAAGCATAAGTATAGAGCGCGGCGAATTTATAGGGCTGATAGGGCATACCGGTTCCGGCAAGTCCACGTTTATACAGACGCTTAACGGCCTTCTGCGCCCTACTTCGGGCAAAGTCCTGCTAAACGGCAGGGACATATGGGCTGAACCTAAAAAAATACGCGCCGTGCGCTTCAAGGTCGGAATGGTCTTCCAGTACCCCGAAAACCAGCTTTTCGAGGACACGGTGCTTAAAGACATATGCTTTGGGCCGGGCAACATGGGGCTTAGCGCGGGGGAAGCCGAAAAACGCGCGCTGAAAGCCGCCAAAGCCGTAGGGCTGACGGACGACATGCTGCCTAAAAGCCCGTTCGAACTTTCCGGCGGTGAAAAACGCCGCGCGGCCATAGCCGGCGTAATGGCCATGGACCCTGACGTGCTTATTTTGGACGAGCCTACGGCAGGTCTCGACCCGAACGGCCGCGATATGCTCCTTAAGCAGCTCAGCGACTACCACAGGGTACGCCGCAACACAGTCATACTTGTCTCACACAGTATGGAAGACATAGCAAAAGCGGCGGACAGGGTGCTCGTGATGGACTCCGGAAAAGCCGTCATGTTCGATAAAACCGAAAAGGTCTTTGCAAACGGCGGCGAACTCCAAAAAATCGGCCTGCGCGTGCCGCAGATAACCGAAATAACGCTGCGGCTAAGAAAAGACGGCTACAACATACGGCCGGCCCTTACGGTTGAACAGGCCGTAAGGGAGCTTTTGCCCGTTATGAAAAAGAGGAGGGCTGAAAACGGTTAGGGATATTGCGCTTGGGCAGTATATACCCGGCACGTCTTTTATGCATCGCCTCGACCCCCGCGTAAAAATTTCGCTTACATTTTTATATATTATATTTGTATTCGTAGCATCAAATTACCAGGGCATTGCCGTAATCGCCCTGCTTTTGTCGGCCGTAATCATGTCTTCGGGCATACCGTTTTCGCAATACCTTAAAAGCCTTAAAGCCATACTTTTCATAGTAGCCTTCACCTCGGTTTTAAACCTTTTTTACGGCAGCGGCAAAGTTGTCTGGCAGTTTAAATTTATGACCATAACGGAGGGCGGCATATCAAACGCCGTTTTTGTCGCCATACGCATAGTAAGCCTTATACTGTTCAGCTCGGCGCTGACGTTCACTACATCGCCCACACAGCTGACGGACGCAATGGAACGCCTGATGAAGCCGCTTAAGCTTTTCCATGTGAAAGTGCATGAAATAGCCATGATGATGACCATCGCCCTTCGCTTCATACCAACGCTGCTCGAAGAAACCGACAAAATAATGAACGCGCAGAAGGCGCGCGGGGCTGACCTTGAAAGCGGCGGCATCACCCAAAGGATAAAGTCGCTCATACCCATACTTATCCCTCTGTTCATATCTTCCTTCAGGCGCGCGTCCGACCTTGCCATGGCAATGGAATGCAGGTGCTACCACGGCGGCGAGGGGCGTACCAAAATGAAACGCCTGCGCATAACAGGGCTCGATATATGGGCTGTGGCCTTTTCCGCATGCCTGTGCTGCTGCGTCATAATTTTCAAGGTGCGGTTTCCGGCCGCATTGCGGTAGGAGGGAACGGCATATATGCGTAATTTACTTTTAAGGATCCGTTACGACGGCGCAAAGTACCACGGCTGGCAGATACAAAAAAACGCCGTGACCGTGCAGCAGGTTTTTCAGGAGGCGCTTTTTAAAGTATTGGGGGAAACACCCGACATAAAGGCCTGCAGCCGCACTGACTCTTACGTGCACGCGCTTGAGTTCTGCATAAGCTTTAAGACAGGCCGCGTCATACCGTGCGCACGGCTTGCCGGAGCCCTTAACCATTTTCTTCCCGAGGATATTGCCGTTTTGTCATGCACGCAGGTTCCGCCCGGCTTCCACGCCAGGTACTCATGCAAAGGAAAAGAATATATATACAGGATATACAACTGTGGTACCCGCGACCCGTTTTTAAACGGGCGCGTCCTCAATTACAGGTATGCGCTCGATTTGGAGCAGCTCAACAGCGCGGCAGCGTTTTTTTTAGGCAGGCACGACTTTACTTCTTTTTGCGCCGTCGACTCCCGCAGGCGTGAAAATATGGAGCGCACCGTAACAAAGTCCGTCTGGGCGCGCGGCGGTGACATGGTAACGTACTCTGTCGCTGCCGACGGCTTTTTGTACCACATGGTAAGGATAATGGTCGGCACCATGCTGCGTGTAGCGCAGGGCAGGCTCGGGCCTGAGGACATACGGCGCATTTTATCAGCAAAAGACCGCGCGTGCGCAGGCCCTACCGCACCCGCGCAGGGGCTTTTCCTTAAAAAGGTCTTTTATGAGGATGTGAACAGTGATGAAGGATGACGGGCATCGTTTTAACACTGCCGAAATAGATATGGCGAAGCACCGCTCGCCTGAAGAACGCAGGAGCGGCAAGCCGTTCAGGTCCTTCGGAAAGCGTACTCTGCACGCGGCTTCACGCATAATAATAATACTTGTTTTATGCGTTGCGGTAATTTTAGTATGGTTTAACCGGTACAATTTCACTCCGTCAAATGTTTCAGCATGGGTACACGACCGCGTCGTCGGCATAGGTACGGGCGACGGTTACCCGTACTCCATAAACGACATGTCCGTCCTCGGCAGGAATTTCCTGTCGGTAGATAAAAATGCAGTCTTTTTAAGCGATACGTCGCTTGTCGTCCTTAATTCAACGGCAAAAGAAATTGTCAGCAGGCAGCACAGCTTTGCGTCTCCGGTTATAAAGGCCGACACGCTGCACATGCTCACCTACAGCCTCGGCGGAACAAACTGCCGCGTTGAAACCGTCGGGAAAACATTGCGCAGCTTTAATGCCGACGGAAAGATAACCGCGGGCGCTGTTTCATCAGGCGGCAGGTACGCCCTGCTCACGGAGTGCGACGGTTACTGCGGAAAGCTGACCGTGTACACTTCGGACGGCAAAGTAAAGTCGTACTACTGGTTTTCAGACTACTACCCTACTGCCGTTGCCTTGAACGACGACGGTACAAAAGCAGCCGTAACCGGGATATCCACAAGCAACGGCGCCCTCGTTTCCGCCGTTTACATACTTGACCTCAACAGTTCCAAGGTTTCCCAGCCAAAAGGCACATACAGCGAAAACATGCTTTTCGACGTTTCATGGGACAGCCCGTCTGCTGTTATTGCGGTCGGAGACAAGTCTGCGGAAATCATAAACCCGCAGAACTCCGAGCACCACAGCTTCGGGTACGGCGACATGCGCCTTACTTCTTACGGTACGGGCGGCGGTTACGCGGCTTTCGGGCTTGTTTCATACGAAAACCCCTCCAACGCCAGCCTCGCAGTGGTTGACAGCAGCGGCACTAAGACCATATCAAAGCCTTTCGGCTCCTCCGTAAAATCCGTTTCATTTTACGGGCAGAGCGCCGCGGCCCTGTCAGGAGGAAAGGTTTACTTTTATTCATCAAAAACAGGCGCCGCGGCCGGTACCGCTAACGCCGGCAGTGATGCTAAAGCCGTCGCACTGCGTGATGAAAGTTCCGCCTACGTAATGGGCGTTTCTGAAATACGGCTTGTTAAATATTAAATTTTGTGTTATATTTTCTTTATAATGTTTTATGGGGGCGTTTACGGCATGGGCATTTTACTTGACGCTTTACTGTCAATTATCCTGCTTATGTCCGTAATCGCCGGACTTAGGCACGGCTTCATACGTTCACTTACAGAGCTTGTCGGCAGCATTGCCGCCGTAGCCGTTTCGATAATTTTCTCATATAAAGTCGCAGACCTGATACATCCGTTCTTGTCGGAGCATTTAGGCAGCCTGCACGGCTTCGTACCGCAGGACGTCTTTGAACGCGCGGTCGCCGTAGTGCTTATTTACATATCTGTTGAGATAATCATACGCATCGTCTCAAGCATACTCGGCGCTGTTTTTAAGCTCCCCGTGCTGCGGCAGCTTAACGCTGTTTTCGGCGGGGCTTTCGGCCTGTTAAAGGGAGCCGTCATAGTCCTTTTGGTTTGTTCGTTCATGCAGTTCTTCCTCCCGATGTATAAAAAGAACACCCAGAAGGGCAAAATCGACTGGCAGCAGCTCGGCACGTCACGTATATATAAGTATACGGTTAAGAGCAACCCCGTATATGATATGTTCAACAACGATATTTGGCATAAGGTAGGTAAAAATGAAAGTAAAAAATAAAAATGTCAATATTCCTAACGCGCTTACAATCCTCCGCATAATATTGATTGTACCGTTCGTAATTTATTTTATGAGCGGCCAAATAAGCAAGGCCGTCTTTGTCCTTGTCCTTTCAGGCCTTACAGATATGCTCGACGGTATGATAGCGCGGAACCTTAACCAGTTTACCGAGCTTGGCCAAATGCTCGACCCCCTTTCCGACAAACTTACCCAGGCCGCCGTTGTTATATGCTTTGCCATAAAAGACCCCATGCTCATGCCGCTGCTTGCTATATTTTTAGTTAAAGAAATTTCCATGGTGACAGGCGGCATTTACCTTATACGAAGGCACAAAAAGCCCGGCGGTTCGCAGTGGTACGGCAAGCTTGCAACGGTCGTGTTCTACATCTCTTTCACAGCCATAGTTATTTACAGGATTAACGGAAACGACAGCATACTCGTGCCTGTAATCCTGCTCTCCATAACCGCCGCCTTTATGATATACGCTTTCGTAAGGTATATAAAAATATTCTTTTATATACTCCGCTCTGACGACCCAGCATATAACATAGACATAGACGAGGTAATGGACAAAAAGCAGAAAAATAAATAGTTTGTAAAAACGATAATTTGTGTTATCATAGATATATATTTCAATACGATAAAAGAAGTGATTAAAATGATAATGTGTTCTCGCTGCCATAAAAGGCCGGCCGTCGTTTTCCTGTCGCCGACGGCTGACGTTAAAGAAAGCCGCGGGCTGTGCCTGATATGTGCAAAGGAACTTGGTATAAAACCGGTAAACGACCTCTTGGACAAAATGGGCATAACGGACGAACAGATGGAAACCATGGAAGAAGAGCTGAACGATATAATGGGTGAAAACGCCGGTAACGACGACAATGACCAAAGCGGCGAAAACGGTGAAAACAATGAAAACGAAACCGCCCTCAGCGGTTTTATACCAGGAGGTGCCGCCACTATGCCTTTCCTGCAGAATTTCTTTTCAGGGGGTTCAAGCGGCGAGCAGGTGCACGAGTCGCCTCCGAAAGAACACAGGAAGCACAAAACAAAGCGCAAGTACCTTAACGCCTACTGCACAAACCTTACGGGTAAAGCGCGCGCAGGTGAGATAGACGCCATCATAGGGCGTGAAAAAGAGATTGCGCGCGTCATACAGATACTGTGCAGGCGTACGAAAAACAACCCGTGCCTCATAGGCGAGCCGGGCGTCGGCAAAACAGCCGTAGCGGAAGGCCTCGCCATCCGCATAGCCTCAGGCAACGTCCCTTCCGTGCTTAAGAAAAAAGAAATCCATCTTTTAGACCTTACTGCGCTCGTCGCCGGCACGCAGTTCAGGGGGCAGTTTGAGAGCCGCATAAAAGGCCTCGTCGAAGAAATCAAGTCCGAGGGCAACATCATACTGTTCATCGACGAGGTGCACAACCTTGTAGGCACAGGCGACGCGGAAGGCTCCATGAACGCGGCAAATATACTCAAGCCCGCCCTGTCACGCGGGGAAATACAAGTTATAGGCGCCACGACCTACAGCGAGTACCGCAAATATATCGAAAAAGATGCCGCGCTTGAGCGGCGTTTCCAGCCTGTAAAGATAGCCGAACCGTCCGTTAACGAGACAGCCCTCATATTGACGGGCATAAAGCCTTACTATGAAAATTTCCACCGCGTAAAAGTAAGCGAAAACCTCGTTGCGAAAATAGTCAAACTTTCTGAAAGGTATATAACAGACCGTTTCCTGCCAGACAAGGCCATTGACCTTCTCGACGAGTCATGCGCGTGCGCGGCGCTCAGGAACACCTCCATGGCAGAGTACGATGCCATGAAAGAAACCCTTGAAAAACTGCGCGCCCAGGAAGACAGCATGACCGCCACAGGCAGCGAACCCGATTACCAAAAACTGGCTGAAATACGCACGGATATATCGAAATACGAAGAGCAGGCAAGGGCTTTGGCCCCGGCGGCGTTAGGTTCCCAGGTCGAGGAACGCGACGTCGCAAAGGTAATAGAGCTGTGGACCGGCATACCCGCAAGCAGGGTGCAGGAAAGCGAATTAAGTAAGCTTTCAGGTTTGGAAGATACGTTAAATGCAAAGATAATAGGGCAAAACGAAGCCGTTGCGGCGGTTTCCGCGGCCATAAGGCGCAGCAGGATACAGATAAGCCCCCGACGCAGGCCCGCGTCGTTTATATTTGTAGGCCCGACGGGCGTAGGCAAGACAGAGCTTGTTAAAGTGCTCTCAAAAGAGCTCTTCGACTCGCCTGAAACGCTTATACGCCTTGATATGTCAGAGTTTATGGAAAAGCACTCCGTTTCAAGGATAATCGGCTCGCCTCCGGGCTACGTCGGTTATGATGAAGCCGGCCAGGTAACGGAAAAAGTCCGCCGCCGCCCGTACTCCGTTATACTTTTTGACGAGATAGAAAAAGCCCACCCCGACGTTATGAACATCCTCCTGCAGATACTCGACGAAGGCCATATAACGGATGCCCACGGGCGCGACGTGAACTTTGAGAACACAGTCATGGTTATGACATCGAACGCCGGAAGCGACCACAAGGAAAACGCGCTCGGCTTCGCTAAGAACGACGAGGACATAAGCCGTGAAAAAGCGCTTAAAGCGCTCTCGGATTTCCTGCGCCCCGAGTTCCTCAGCCGCGTTGACGAGATAATCGTTTTCCGCAGGCTTAACAAGGACGATTACGAAAAAATAGCGCACCTTGTACTTAACGATTACAGGGATACGCTTAAAGAACGCGACATCACGCTTGTTTACGACGACAAGGCCACAAACTGGCTTGCCGCAAAGTCAATAGGCGGCAAAAGCGGCGCGCGCGACCTGCGCAAGCTCATACGCAGGCAGGTTGAAGATAAGATAACCTCTGCCATAGTTGAGAACGGCGAGGGAAAAATCTCCGGTATTTCCATTACGGCAGACGAAAAAGACGGCATTAAGCTCATAGTATTGAAGTAGGTCCGGATAATAAATTATGTAAATTTGGAATGCGCTTTAAAAGCCAAAACTTTTGAAGCGCATTTTCCGTTACCTACGGTTCACCCTACTCGGCCGGCTCCCCATCCATATACTCCAGCTCAGATGTAAAAAACTGCATCGTCACAACCGACTGGCGCAGTTTCTCTTTCATCAGCAGTACAAGCTCCCGGGCGGCCTTCTTCCACTCGACGGCATCGGGCGCAAAGAGCGGTATCGCCGTACTCTCTATATTGTAAGTATCTTCCCCGCCCGCGGGGCAGCCCCAGTCGGTCCTGTATATAGTCTTTGATTTATAAGCTATGCATGAAACGTATATGCCAGTCCGCCGCTGCACTTCGTCAGCCGCCTGCTGCAGCATTGTATAAAAATCACAGTCAGCACCGTTATGATGGAAGTACCCCCTGTTTACGCCTATATTGGCATGCATTGTTACAGTTTTTACCATAATTCAGAAATAAGCCTCCAAAAACCATTATCAAATGGTAAAGCAAAACCGCACGAAATACTGGTTTACCCAAACTATTGACATTGAGCCTAAAAAAGCCGCATGAAATACTAAAAACTTAGTATCCATGCGGCTTTAAGCTTTGGTGCGCGAAACGGGACTTGAACCCGTACGGGAAACCCACACGCCCCTCAAACGTGCCTGTCTGCCAATTCCAGCACTCGCGCTCAACGGTTTGTATTATATCATTTTTCCTTATAACTTGTCAAGCCAAAATCTTAAATTTTATCGATTTATAAGGCATTATACAAAAAAGCCCGCTGGACTGCATTGCGTAAACTTGCCGCTGTGCCTGCACTAAGCGAGCACTTTGCCGATAAAGTGAAGCATAACCGTCATAAGGCTCGTCGAAAACAGCATAAGCGGAACAAGTATAAAAAGCATTGCCGGCGTAACGCCGACTATCTCAAAAACAGGCCCGTAAAACACAAGCGCCAGCACAAACACTAAAGCCATAGCGGCAAATAGTACGATATGCTTCGCATTAAAAGGCATGCATACTTTAAACAAAATCATAAGCCCCGTATAGCCCGTCAGTAAAACCGCTACAGTTGAAATCTGCGGGTTTGAAAAGCCGAGGTACTCGCATATAGGCACAAGGAGCAAAATGTTAATCGCCATGGTCAAGGCACCCGGCAGAGACTGCTTTATAACATTTAAAATAAACTTGCCCCTCAGGCGCTCGGTGTTAGGCTCAAGCGCAAGGAAAAACGAAGGTATGCCTATGGACACGGCATTTATGAGCGTAAACTGTATGGGCTGGAACGGGTAATCGCTGCGCAGGAAAATAAACATAACCGCTATTATGGCGGAGAAAATAGCCTTAACGAGGAATAGCGACGCAGAACGCTGCAGGTTATTTATAGAGCGCCTCCCCTCGGCGACAATGTGCGGCATGGAAGAAAAGTCCGAGTTAAGCAGCACTATCTGCGAAACGTTGCGCGCGGCGTCGCTTCCTGAGGCCATTGCTATGCTGCAGTCGCTCTCCCTGAGCGCCGGCACGTCGTTTACCCCGTCGCCCGTCATGGCAACGGTATGTTTTTTCTCTTTCAGCGCACGCACGAGCTTAAGCTTCTGCTTCGGCGTCACACGGCCGAAAACGGAGTACCTGCCCGCAGCTGCTCTGATGTCTTCGTCGCTTTTTAAAGCAGAAGCATCAATAAAGCTTCCCGCGTTCTTAAGGCCTGCCTTGGCGGCTATATTTGAAACCGTAAGCGGGTTATCTCCGGAGATGACCTTTATATCCACCCCCTGGTCGTAAAAGTACTCGAGCGTTTTCCTTGCATTTTTGCGTATCTTATCGCTAAGCGCAACCAAAGCGAGCGGTTTTATGTCCGGCGGTACCGACTTCCCCGTCAATGCACTCCCTGAAGCGGCCAAAAGGAGAACCCTTTCGCCGCGGCGCGAATACTTCTCTGCCTGCGGACGTATTTCGTCAAAACGGCCTTTAAGTATAAATTCACCGGCTCCGAGCAAATAGCTTCCTTTAACGCCAAAGCTAACGCCGCTCCACTTTCTTGCTGAAGAAAACGGCACCTTATATGTGCACTGCCACGCGGGCGGCGCTGGCGCCGCGGCCTTTACGGCATTCATAGTCGGCGTCTTGTCGTCAAGGGTGTTTGACATGGCCGCCAGTATCTCCTCCGCCGCTTCCCGGCTTATGCCGCCGAGCGGAACAATGTCGTCAACCTGAAGGCTCCCTTCGGTTATGGTTCCCGTTTTGTCAAGGCAGAGCGTGTCCACCCTTGCAAGCGTTTCTACCGAATACAGTTCCTGCACGAGCGCCTTCCGCAGGGCAAGCCTCACAACGCTTACGGCAAAAACAACGCTCGTAAGCAGTACAAGCCCCTCGGGTATCATGCCTATAAGCGCCGCTACGGTTGTAACAACAGCACTTTTGAAAGCCTGTCCGGAAATAAAAATCTGCTTGTAAAAAAGCAGGATGCCTATAGGTATAATGGAAAACCCTATAAACTTAATTATTCTGTTTGTCCAGGTAAGTATCTCCGAATTAGGCTTTTTCACATATTTCGCGTTTGCCGAAATCTTCGCCGCGTAGTTTTCCGCGCCTATGTGCTCTACCTTTGCCCTGCACTCCCCGCTTACAATAAACCCGCCGCTTAAAAGGCTGCTGCCGGCGCTCTTTGCCACAGGGTCTGACTCACCGGTAACAAGGGACTCATCCGCTTCACATTCCCCGTCCGCTACGACACAATCCGCCGAAATCTGCTCGCCTGATGAAAGTAAAATAATATCGTCAAGCACAATGTCGGAGACAGGCACGGCGTACTCATGCCCGCCGCGCACTACACGGGCCTTAGGCGCAGTTACAATGGAGAGCTTGTCTATCGTCTTTTTCGCTTTTATTTCCTGTATAATGCCTATGACGGTATTGCAGACGATAACCCCCATGAATAAAAGGTTTTTATACGAGCCTACAATTAAAATAAGTGCGGCAAGTATAACGTTCAATATGTTGAACGGCGTTATGATGTTGTCGCGCACTATTTTTGAAACAGGCTTTGTTTTAACGTCATCGTGCCTGTTTGTCAGGTTTTGGCGCACCCGCGCCGCTACCTGCCCGTCCGACAGCCCTGACGACGGGTCGGGGTTAAAACGTTCTGTACGCGGCTGTGCCGGCTGCTCCGGCTGCCTGCTGCTGTTTCTGTTCATAATTGTAATTCTCCATTATAAAATTACCATGTATATAAATTGTCCGATAGTATAATACATATTTATATATTAATGATATAATATACGATATGCAAGAACAATTAAAGATTAATTAAGGATTCGTTGTTAAAAACTTAAAAATTCATTAATAATTTCCGTCAAAATAGACAAATTAAAAATGTTTATATTTTTTGTTTAAGTTACTATCAATATTGCGCAAATAAGGCTTTGTGTTATAATTATCAAATAAGTATGGGAACAGTGCTCCCGCGTAAGGGCAACCGTAAAAGGAGATGACTGTTATAGTTAAGACTATTAAAGCAGCAACGCAATCTAATTTCAAAAAATTATTGGAATATATATATGCGGATTTTGACCGCTTTACCGTTATGTTCCTAACGGTATCTGTTTTTATGCCGTTTTACTTTACCATTGCGAGTGTATGCATAGTCTCGGTAATGATAATGGTTAACTGCAAAAAGAGGACAAAAGCCTTCAGCGCGCCATATACAAAATTTTTATTCTTTTTCATTACGGGGGCGTTTTTCATAGCGGCTATCTACAACAACTACGCCGGTATGGGGTGCGCCGTCCTGTGCTACGCCGTCGTCATCTGCGGCCTGTACGTGCGCAGCGTTATGACACGCGGCATCTTTAACCAGGTCATGGACATTGCCTGCGTGGGAAGCATATGGTGCCTTTTTATAGCGGTTTTCCAAAAAGCCTCGCTCCTTTCCGTGTCGCCTGAGTACCGTCCGGTTTCGGTTTTTTTCAACGCAAATTATTACGGCATGATAATTGAGTTCATAATGATCATCGCTTTGTACCGTATGTTTACAAATACCGACTTAGCCGCTTTCTATGCTTCCGTCATAGGGCTTAACTTTATCGGGCTGTACCTTACGGCAAGCTTTTCGTCCGTCATGGCTATGTCCTGCGCGGTGCTCGTTATGCTCATTTTAAAGCGCAAATATATCCCCGCTTCACTGTTTACCCTTTGCGGCGCAATGTGCGTGCTTGCTTTCTTCTTTTTCCCGCAGCTGCTGCCGCGCGGTTCCGAAGCGCTGGACCACACCCTCGCGCAGAGGCTTTCCATTTGGGGAGCGGCTGTACAGGGCATAAAACAGCATCCTTTCTTCGGCCAGGGTGCCATGTCTTACTGGATGATTTGCGAAAAATACGGGTCTTACAGGACTTTTCACTGCCATAACCTGTTCCTCGATATTTTACTTAATTACGGTATCTTCGGTTTTGCGGCCATAGTGACATATGCGCTCGTACAGCTGAAGCTTCTGTTCATGCGCGTAAAAAGCCATATATACGACAACATGAACATACTGGCCATAGCGGCCGTTGTCGCCGTAGCCGTACACGGCATGACTGACGTGACTATTTTTTCAGTCCAGACAGGTGCGCTTTTCCTTGCGGTCACTTCATCAATGGGCATTAGCTCAGCATACTTTGAAAAAGACCTTGCGTTGTCAAGGTTTATTGTCAGGTACAAAGAAAAGATTTATGCACGCGCGCCTTTCGCCAATGATTAGAGTTCTTGCGTGTTTTAATTTATAAAATAATGGCCAAAGCCGTCCGCATCCTTTGATACTCAAAAGGATGCGGACGGCTTTTATTGTAATTCGAAAATTCCCGGCTGCGCCTGGGGGCAACTATTTTTTCCGCGGCCATGCTCCTGCTATGGAGCAAAGTTCTTCCGGACGGCAGCAGATTAATGTTTCCGGCTTCCCGGCGCATATTTTACCGCACAGCAGCTTAGTTTCAGCGTCCATACCGCAGTCGGCGCAGACAATATATGTTTTAGAAAATCCGGCGGCTTTAGCCCGCTCCGAGACGCTGCCGAGCATTCCCTCTATGTTTTCCATATGGCCAGATACAGGTATGACTATATAATATGCCGGCACGCCGGGGCAATCCGCTTTTAAAAGCCACAGCCAAAATTCACGCAGCAAGCCTACTATCCCCGCCGTTGCGAACGCCACAAGGAAAATGCCGGAAATAAATTTTGACATAAAAATCACCCCAACACATTTTATGTGCCGGGGTGACGGTTTGACATGTTATTTTGCAAGCGCAGCTTTAAGCGCGTCAACTTTGTCGCGTTTTTCCCAAGAAACGCCGAGGTCCTCGCGGCCCATATGCCCGTAATTTGAAACCGCCCTGTAGATAGGCTTGCGCAGGTCAAGGTCGCGTATTATAGCCGCCGGCCTCAGGTCAAACACCTTGGAAACCGCTTCGGCAATCTTTTCATTTGAAAAGCCCGATGTGCCGAAAGTGTCAACCATAATCGAAACAGGCTCCGCGACGCCTATGGCGTACGCAAGCTGGACTTCGCACTTGCGCGCTATGCCGGCCGCAACTATGTTTTTCGCTACATGGCGCGCCGCGTAAGAAGCGGAGCGGTCAACCTTCGTCGGGTCTTTCCCCGAAAAAGAACCGCCGCCGTGCCTGCCGTAGCCGCCGTATGTATCGACTATAATCTTCCTGCCGGTAAGCCCGCTGTCACCCACCGGGCCGCCTATGACAAACCTGCCGGTAGGGTTTATATAAAACTTTGTCCTGCTGTCAAGCCACTTCGCAGGTATGCCTGCTTTTATTACCTTTTCCGTAATATCGCCGCGTATCTGCTCAAGTGAAATATCAGGCTCGTGCTGTGCTGAAACCACAACAGTGTCCACACGCACCGGGCGGTCGCCGTCGTACTCTACCGTCACCTGCGTTTTGCCGTCCGGCCTGAGGTAAGGGAGCGTGCCGTCCTTCCTTACTTTGCTGAGCTGTTTTGAAAGCCTGTGCGCAAGCGAAATGGCAAGCGGCATAAGCTCCGGAGTTTCGTCGCAGGCGTAACCGAACATAATCCCCTGGTCGCCGGCACCTATCAGGCTGTCTGCATCATCGGCCCCGCCTTTTGCTTCATATGACTTGTTTACGCCCATGGCTATGTCAGGCGACTGCACATCTATAGAAGTAAGCACTCCGCAGGTGTTGCCGTCAAATCCGCACGCCGGGTTGTCATAACCTATATCTTTTACAACTTCGCGCGCTATGGAAGCTATATCAACGTAACAGGTAGTCGAAATCTCTCCCATCACGTGTACTACGCCTGTCGTAGCCGTTACCTCACACGCAACGTGCGCGTTCGGGTCCTGGGCGATAATTGCGTCCAGCACAGCATCCGCTATCTGGTCGCATACTTTGTCGGGATGTCCTTCGGTAACTGACTCTGATGTAAATAAATGTTTTGCCACAGTAAAAACCTCCTTGAATTTATAAAAATAAGCCGTCCGGAAAGACCGAACGGCATTATAAAAATACCTCATCTTTCGGATCTCCCGCAGGATTTGGCACCTTGCATAAAGCAGGTTGCCGGACATCAAAGGGCCTGTTCCCTCCGTCACTCTTGATAAGGGCATATTCAATTTGTATTTATATTACCATAAAAAGCGCTGTTAGTAAATATACAATTACGTAAAAATGTAATTTATAAAGTTACCTGCCGCCAAAAAGGCCGTGCAGCGCCGGACTGAGCTTTTTATAAACAATCATGGTTATAACCGACAACAAAACGCCCTTAAAGAGGTTGAACGGCGCGACAGCCAAAAGTACGAACGTACTTACGTTATTGATTGCGGGGTTAACAGCGCTCCCCATGGCTACAAGCGCTTCCATAGGCATATGGAACACTGCCGAGTACATAGGAAGAAGCAGGTAAGCGTTTAAAAGGCTGCCGGCCACTGTCATCATAAGCGTGCCGCATGCAAGGCCTATAACAGCGTTCTTTTTAGTTTTATGCGACTTGTACACAGCCGAAGCCGGCAGTACAAGCGCACAGCCTATGAGTAAGTTGGCAAACTCGCCTACGCCGTTTGTCGCCGTACCGTTAAAAGCAAGGTTTAAAAGGATCTTAAAAAGTTCGATTAAAACACCGGCGGCAGGCCCCAAGGCAAAACCGCCGAGCAGCACGGGCAGCTCGCTTAAATCGAGCTTGTAGAACCCCGGGGCAAACCACAGCGGGAACTCGATAAGCATCAAAATAAAGGCAATACCAGAAAGCATGCCTATCTGCGCAATGCCGTTAACGCTGAAAACTCTCGCTGGGGGCTGCTTTTGACGCACCGCTTTTGTAAACTCATTCATAACGTTTCTCCCTGAAAATTGCGGCTGTTATTTGGAACCGTTGAAAAGTTATATCGGCTCCGGCCGAACTTTCTTCCATTCGGACTGTAAACCGTCGGCTCCGGAATCTGACCGGAATCTGCGGATTTACCTCTCCGCCCGCGGGCTTGCCGGCCAAAAGGCCGCTTTACCGCCGGTATGGGAATCTCACCCCGACGTTAATATGCCCCCGTTTAAACCTGTGTGTTTACATAAAAAAGCCCCGCAGACTAAAACTGCGGGGCAACAGTACGCAAAATGCACACTTGCTTCTTTCATCCGGACTGTACCGTCGGCTTTGGAATATAACCAAAATCTGCGGAAAACCGCTCGCGGGCTCGTCGGCATACGCCGCTTTACCGCCGGTGGGGAATTTCACCCCGCCCCGAAGACAACTAACATTGCTTATATATTACCATTAAAAATACCGTATGTCAATAATATACGTCCTGTTTTTACCATATGCACAAAATTATATTGTTTACATAAAAATATTGTGATAATATAAATAAAACCAGTGCCGAAGCGTCACCATCACGGTACGTCCGCCCCTGTCACGCCCCCCTGAATGAATCGTCTCGCATAAAGCTTTCAGCGAAAAGGCGCATTTCATGCGCGTTTTTTATTTGAAGCGCATTTGAATCAACCGCCTCTTTGACGTACTGCGGCAGGGTAACAAAGTACTTCTTTGCCTCCGGGTCGTTCCTAAGGATTTGGTTTAGCTCATCAGTCACTTTTCATCACCTCATAATTAGTCTGCGCAAATTTGCGTTAGTTTAATATGGAAAATCATAGAAAGCGCGCGGCCTTCAGAATGCCCGCGCGCTAAGTAACGGCAGGCCGCCTGCATATGGCTGCGTGCCGGTTATGATGTTCAGCCGTTGGAGCTGTTTTTTTTCAGGTATGCGTTTATAAAGCCGTCAATGCTGCCGTCCATGACGGCATTTATATTGCTCATCTCAAACCCCGTGCGGTGGTCTTTAACGAGTGTGTACGGCATAAAAACGTAGGAGCGTATCTGCGAGCCCCACGCTATTTCCTTTTGTACGCCTTTTATATCCTCTATGCGTTCCAAGTGCTCCCGCTCTTTTATCTCCATTAATTTAGACTTCAGCATACGCATGGCGACGTCCCTGTTTTGGTACTGGCTGCGCTCGACCTGGCATGAAACGACTATGCCTGTAGGTATATGCGTAAGGCGCACGGCCGACGACGTTTTGTTGACCTTTTGGCCTCCTGCGCCGCTTGCCCTGAAGTAATCTATCTTTATATCGTCAGGGTTTATCTCTACTTCAACCGAGTCGTCTATTTCAGGCATTACTTCAAGAGAAGCAAACGACGTGTGCCTGCGGCCGGAAGCATCGAACGGCGAGATGCGCACAAGGCGGTGCACGCCATGCTCGCTTCTTAAAAATCCGTATGCGTTTTCGCCTTCTATGAGCACGCTCGCGCTCTTAAGGCCGGCTTCTTCGCCCTCGAGCATGTCGAGGGTGCTAACCTTAAACCTGTGCCGTTCTCCCCAGCGGCAGTACATACGGTAGAGCATCTCCACCCAGTCCTGCGCTTCCGTGCCGCCAGCACCCGCGTGGAAAGTAAGTATGGCATTTTTCGAGTCATACTCGCCTGTAAGCAGCGTCGTCAGGCGCATGGACTCAAGACCGTTTTTAAAGTTTTCAAATTCTTCCTGCGCCTGCGGCAGGAGCGACTCGTCCTCTTCTTCGTCGGCAAGCTCGATAAGCGCCATCAGGTCGCCGTAACCGCTTTTCAGTTTTTCGTAAGAGCCGATTTTGTCTTTAAGCGAACTTGAGCGCTGTAAGATCTTCTGCGACTTCTCCATATCGTCCCAAAAGCCCGGCGCTGTGGCTTTTTCGTCAAGCTCGGCTATTTCTTTCTTCATGTTTTCCAGGCCGAGCGCTTCCGCAAGGTCCTTAAGTTCAGGCTCAAGCGACTGGAGGGCAAGCTTTAACTCTTCGTATTGCAGCATCTTATCATCCTTCGCACGTCATATCTATAAAACCGCCAATAATATACAAACGGGTTCTACAACTCAAAAAGGCTTACGGCTTTTGATATAAGCTCCGCGGAACCGTCTGCCCCGAATGCCGAAGAATTAACGCATAAATCGTAATTCTCCGTTTTGCCCCATTTTCTGCCCGTATAAAACTGATAATAGTTTGCACGCTGTTTGTCCTGCTTAACGAGCACTTTGGATGCCTCGCCTTTGTCAACACCGTAGAGGCCGGTTACCGTGCCGAGCCTCGACTGTTTGTCAGCATAAATAAATACGCTCATAACGTTGCTCCGTCCGGAAAGTATATCGTCAGCGCACCTGCCTACTATGATGCACGGGCCTTTCTCGGCAGCCTCGCGTATGATTTCCGCCTGAAGTGAGAAAAGCCTGTCGTTAACAGGTTTGTTGTTTACAAAAGGGACCCCGCCCGCAAACGAATAATCCCCCATAACAAGTGAGTAAAGCAGGCTGCTTGTTGCCTTTTCATCTGCCCTTAACAGGACGCCGGCGTCCATGCCGCTCTTTTCCGCGGCCAAAGCGATAAGCTCCTTATCGTAAAACGGCACCTGAAATTTCTCCGCAAGCCTGCGGCCTATCTCGCGGCCGCCGCTGCCGTACTGCCTTGCTATTGTAATTACCGTCCGCATCTGCATGGCCCCCTTAAAGCTCTCATAAAACCGCGGCAGCGTAATTTTAAACAAATGCTGCATCTGCCTGTATCAGTATAATTATATTATATTATATCATGCCAAAATATTATATCAAAAAATCACATATACCGCCGTAAATAAAACGCCGCCCAGCGTCACAGGTTATCCGCCTTAATCCGTTTGGCGTCTTCATCGTTTACCTGCAGTATAGCCTTTTTTACGGCTACTCCGTCGTATTTCAGCTTAAACCGCACGCGGCCGTAAAACTTATGCCGGCAGCGCACACAGAAGAATTCGGCTTTAAAGCTGTTGTTCTGCAGCTTCCATTCGCTCATCCTGCGTGCCGGGCGTCCGCACACGTCGCAGTTAAACGAAAGGTCTTTCCTGTTTATAAGCGGATGGCTCAGGTCCTTGATAAACGCTGTTTTAAATTCTATTCTGTCGTAAAATTTTCTCGTACACGCATTTTGGATGAATGGTAAAAGTGCGGATGCATCGTACAGCTTTTCAAAGCACATCAGTTCGAGCATGCTGTCGTCTACGGCACGGTGATGCTCAAAGCCGCTTGCGTCTATGTTTAAAGCATCCGCCGCCGTTCCCAGGCCGACCTGGTCGCAGCCGGCGGCGCAGCCGAGCATCTTTTCACAGTAGGCCTGCAGGTCGGCGTACCGCATGAGAAACGGTACGCGGCGGCTGCCGTAGAAGTACCGGCAGTTTTCAATGAGCGTCAGGATGTCGGACGTCCCCCACGTCATGATGACGCAGTCGCCAGCCCACCTGCGGAACTTTGACATGGCCTGCAAAAACTGAAGCCCGCCGTCAAGGTCCTCGTTGGTTATGCTCGTGAGGTCTTTTACTTTACCGCTTATCTTTTTGCCTATCTGCGGTTTTATAAGCGCCTCAAACGTTCCGAGCCTTTTAAAAGAACCGTCAACTTTAACCGCGCCGAATTCTATTATCTCATTGACAAACCGCTTATACCGCTTGCTGTAAGCACCATTCCATTCTAAATCCAAAATAATGAAATTCATTGTTTTTTCCTGCTCGCAAGTTTCATCCTTTGCTCTTTATTTAGAACCATTTTGCGCATGCGTATGCTCTCCGGAGTCACTTCAACAAGCTCGTCTTCCTTTATAAACTCAAGGCACTGCTCAAGGCTCATTATACTTGGCGGTGTCAGCTTGAGCGCATCATCGGAACCTGAAGCGCGGGTGTTAGTGGCGTGTTTCTTTTTACATACGTTAACAGTTATGTCGTCGGTTTTAGGGCTTGCCCCAACCACCATGCCTTCGTACACCTGCGTGCCTGGGCCTATGAAAAGCCTGCCGCGGTCCTGCGCGTAAAACAGGCCGTAGCCCGTGGCCTCGCCTGTTTCGTGCGCTACGAGCGAGCCTTCGGCCCGCCTTGCTATCTCGCCTTTGTAAGGCTCGTAGCTGTCAAAGATGTTGTTCATTATGCCGTTGCCGTTTGTATCCGTAAGGAACTCCTGCCTGTAACCCATCAGGCCGCGGGCCGGTATCTTGAACTCAAGATGCGTAATGCCTGTGCTGCGCGCGTTCATGTTGACAAGCTCCGCTTTCCGCGGGCCGAGCTTTTCCATTACCGGGCCTACGTAGTTTTCAGGCACTTCAACGACTAAAAGCTCTATGGGCTCACACTTTTTGCCGTTAACCGTTTTATATATAACCGTCGGGCTTGAAACCTGGAACTCATAACCCTGCCTGCGCATTTCCTCTATAAGTATGGACAAATGCAGTTCGCCGCGCCCTGAAACCTTGAACGTGTCCGTTGAATCCGTTTCCTCTACGCGCAGAGCGACGTTAGTTTCTATTTCCTTCGAAAGCCTGTCACGCAGGTTCCTTGACGTAACATATTTTCCTTCGCGTCCTGCAAAGGGGCTGTTGTTTACCATAAACATCATTGAAACCGTCGGCTCGTCTATCTTGACAAACGGCAAAGGCTCAACACATTCCGGCGCACAGGCCGTTTCGCCTATATTGAGCGACGTAATGCCTGAAACCGCGACAAGGTCGCCGAGCCTAGCGCTTGTCACCTCGGTGCGTTTAAGCCCCTCGAACTGGTAAAGCTTTAAAATTTTGACCTGTTCACGGCTTCCGTCGCGGTGGCAGAGCACCATGCTCTCGCCGTCTTTTATACCGCCGCGCTCTACCCTGCCGATGCCTATCCTGCCAACGTAATCATCATAGTCTATATTTGAGAACAGCACCTGTGAAGGCCCGTTCAAGTCGCCCTTAGGCGCCGGTATATACTTTAAAATCGCATCAAGCAGAGGCTTCATGTCAGTACCTTTTACGTCGGCCGCATTGCTTGCGTAGCCGTCGCGCGCCGACGCGTAAACCACCGGAAAGTCAAGCTGGTCTTCGTTAGCTCCGAGTTCTATGAACAAATCCAGCACTTCGTCAACTACTTCGGCCGGCCTTGCACCCTGGCGGTCCACTTTGTTTATTACAACGAGCGGCTTTTTGCCAAGGTTCAGCGCCTTCTGCAAAACAAACCGCGTCTGCGGCATGCATCCCTCAAACGCGTCTACAAGCAGGAGCACGCCGTCCACCATCATCAGTATCCGTTCGACCTCTCCGCCGAAGTCGGCATGGCCGGGGGTATCTACGATGTTTATTTTTACGCCGTCATACCGTACGGCAGTATTTTTGGAAAGTATGGTAATGCCGCGTTCGCGCTCCAGGTCGTTGGAGTCCATCACGCGCTCCTCGACCACCTCGTTGCTCCTGAAAATGCCGCTCTGCCTCAAAAGCTGGTCTACAAGGGTTGTCTTGCCGTGGTCGACGTGTGCTATGATTGCTATATTTCTTAAATCGTTCCTGACATCCATTAAAATTTTCCCTCTTTTTACAAACACGGTGCATAAAACATATGCCTGCCTGCAAAACGCGGCGGGCAAGCCGTAAAATGCCGCACTGTTTTTTACACTGATTTTATATTATACCATAATTTATAAATTTGTTAATTTGAAATTCAATATTAAAAATAAACAAATAAGAAAAGAACGTATATTGCGCCGCAATGCGGATAATATAAAGTACGGATGTACAAGCGTAAGCGTTTGCCGCTTGTAATCCCGCCGCCGGCAGGCTATTGGCTTGCCGGCGGTGTTTTTTTAAAATGTGAGCTGTTCCCCTCCCGTTTCCCCTTCGGGAGCGAAGGACCCCGCCGCGGGTATCTTTTTTCGGTACCTGTCGGGGTTTTTAAGCAGGCCCTCGACGTACTCCCTCACGTTAAAGAGCCTGTCGCCCCTGCGCAGCGACATCACGGCGACGCCCTGGGACGAGCGCGAGGCCTTGCTTCCGACGGCCCCTGTGTGGAAAAGCAGCCGCCTGCCGCGTGATGAAGTAAGCAGGAACTCGCAGTCTGAGGTTATCTGCACGCAGCACACAAGCGGGGACTTCATGCAGTAGGCTCCAACAAGCCGGCGGCGGTTTGTCTTGGTCGCATACGCCGAAAGGTCGACTTTCGCCGCCTTGCCGTTTTCAAAGAAAAACAGCATATATCCGCCGTAATCCTTCGTAACAGCCATATACAGAGCTCTTTCGTCGTTTTCCATTTCGAGTTCGGCCGGCAGGTAACTGCCGAAAGCGCTCGCCTTCGTGTCCTCAAAGTTGTTTGCCGCCGTTTTGTAGACATTGCCTTTGTCCGTAAATATCAATATCTCAGCCGCATTAGTGCTTTCGACGTGCTGGAGCACTTTGTCGTTTTCTTTAAGCTTCTGTGAAGCGCTCATGCGCAGCGACTGCGGGATTATTTTTTTGAAATACCCTTCCTGCGTGAAAAAAAGGTTAACGGGGTAATCCGGCACCTCTTCCTCGTAATTTTCTTCGATTTCATTAGGGTATATCAGCATCGTGCGGCGCGGCCTCCCGTACTTTTCCGCCGTTTCCGCAAGCTCCGAAACTATTATCTTTTTAATCTCGGCTTCGCTGCCGAGTATCTTTTTTAAGCCCGCAATATCATTTTCGAGCTGCTCCGTTTCTTTCGTCCTGTTCATTATATATTCACGGTTAAAATGGCGCAGCTTAATTTCGGCAACATACTCGGCCTGTGCCCTGTCTATGCCGAAGCCTATCATAAGGTTAGGCACTACTTCGGCTTCTTCTTCCGTTTTACGCACTATGGCGACGGCCTTGTCAATGTCTAGAAGTATGGCCTTAAGTCCCCTTAGCAGGTGGAGCTTTTCTTCCTTTTTGTCGGACTCGAACTGCGTCCTCCTGCGCACGCAGCCGGCGCGGAAGTCTGTCCATGCCGCTAATATGCCCCTTATGCCGAGTACTTTCGGCACACCGTTTATGAGTATATTAAAATTACATGAAAAGCTGTCCTCGAGCGGCGTAAGCTTAAAAAGGCGGCACATCAGCTTTTCGGGGTCGCTGCCCCTTTTAAGGTCGATGGTTATTTTCAGGCCGTCAAGCCCCGTTTCGTCGCGCACGTCAGATATCTCACGTATTTTGCCCTGTTTTGCAAGGTCTATTATCTTTTCCACTATAGCTTCGACCGTCGTGGTGGGCGGTATCTCCGTTATATCTATGCAGTTGGCGTTTTTGTCGTACCTGTAGCGCGAGCGTACTTTAAACGAGCCGCGTCCGGTCCTGTAAACTTCCTCAAGCGCTTTCCTGTCGTATATGAGCTGCCCTCCGCCGGGGAAGTCCGGCGCCAAAAGCGTGGACATGATGTCGTGTTCCGGATTTTTTATGCACCCCGCGGCGGTTTTGCATACCTCCGCAAGGTTAAACGGGCAGATGGAACTCGCCATGCCGACTGCTATGCCGGTGTTGGCGTTTACAAGCACAGACGGGAACCGCGCCGGCAAAAGCGACGGTTCTTTCATAGTATTGTCGTAATTGTCGGTAAAGTCCACGGTGTCTTTGTCTATGTCACGGAAAAGCTCCTCGCATATAGGCGCAAGGCAGGCCTCTGTGTACCTTGAGGCTGCGTATGCCATATCGCGCGAATAAAACTTGCCGAAGTTCCCCTTGGACTCTACATACGGGTGCAGCAAAGCCTCATAGCCGCGGCTCAGCCTAACCATGGTGTCGTAAATGGCGGCGTCGCCGTGCGGGTTAAGCTTCATAGTCTGGCCAACTATGTTTGCGCTTTTTGTCTTGCCTCCGCTCAGCAGCCCCATCTTGTACATAGTGTAAAGGAGCTTCCTGTGCGAAGGCTTAAAGCCGTCTATTTCCGGTATGGCGCGCGACATTATCACGCTGACGGCATAAGGCATATAATTATTTTTTAAAGTATCGGTTATTTTCTGCTCTACTATTTCCCCCGCGCCGTTGATAACCCCGTGTGCCCTTGGGCGGCGGGCGGGTTGTTTTTTAGGCATATATCTAAAACACCTGCGCTTTATTATTTTCTCTTTTACAGCCGGGCTTAAAGCTCAGCTCAAGTCGGCTTCATCCATGTACCGCCGGCCGTTTTCGGCGATGTATGTTTTACGCCCGTCAAGGTTGTCTCCCAAAAGAAGGTCGAACACCCTGCCGGTATTCTCCGCATCCTCCGGCAGTACTTTGATAAGCCTCCGCGTTTTTGGGTTCATAGTCGTAAGGTTCATCATGTCCGGCTCGTTTTCGCCAAGCCCTTTCGAGCGCTGCACGGTAAACTTCTGGCCGCCGAGTTTGCCAAGGATCTTATCTTTTTCACTTTCCGTATAGGCAAAATATATGTCGTTTTTATTTTGTATCTCAAAAAGCGGCGACTCTGCAATGTAGACTTTACCGGCTTTTATGAGCGACGGCGTAAGCCTGTAAAGCATTGTAAGTATTAAAGTGCGTATCTGGTAGCCGTCTACGTCCGCGTCGGTGCAGAGTATGATTTTATTCCACCGCAGAAGGTCCATGTTAAAAGAAGAAAGGTTTTTGTTTGCCTTTGACTTAACTTCAACACCGCAGCCAAGGACTTTCATAAGGTCGGTTATTATGTCGCTTTTAAATATCCTCCCGTAATCCGACTTAAGGCAGTTGAGTATTTTGCCCCGTACAGGCATTATCGCCTGGAAGTCGGGGTCGCGCGCCTGCTTGCAGGCGCCGAGGGCCGAGTCGCCCTCCACGATAAAAATCTCGCGTTCCGCGGCGTCCTTGCTGCGGCAGTCAACGAACTTTGCCACCCGGCTCGACATATCCATGCCGCTCGTCAGTTTTTTCTTAAGGCTTTTGCGCGTTTTTTCCGCATCCTCACGGCTGCGCTTGTTTATAAGCACCTGTGAAGCTATCTTCTCAGCGTCGGCCGGATTCTCTTTAAAATATATCTCAAGGTTACGGCGCAGCATTACGGTCATGGCTTCCTGTATGCCCCTGTTTGTTATGGCTTTTTTAGTTTGGTTCTCATATGAAGTGCGGTTGGAAAATGACGAGATTATAAGTATTATGCAGTCCTCGACATCCGGAAAAGTTATCCTGCTCTCATTTTTATTGTATTTATTGTTCTGTTTAATATAATTGTCTATTTGGTAAACGAACGCGTTTTTGGCTGCCTTTTCGGGGGCGCCGCCGTGTTCAAGCCAGCTCGAGTTATGGTAATACTCTATGATGTTGTTTTGGTTTGAAAAAGCAACGGCAACGTTTATCTTGACTTTATACTCGGGCTTGTCCTCCCTGTCGCGGGTTCCGGTCTCACTGTGCCAAAACTGCACTGGAGTAAGCGGTTCTTCTCCGGCTGCCTCTTTCGCATGGTCAACTATGCCGTTTTCATAAAAAAATTCCTCTGTTTTAAACCCGTCGGTAGCCTGGTCTTTAAATATAAAACGTATCCCGTCGTTAACTATGGCCTGCCGCCTTAGTATGTCGCTGTAATACTCAGGCGGGACGTCTATATCGGTAAAAACCTGCAGATCCGGTTTCCAGCGTATTTTAGTACCCGTGTCTTTGCCCTTGTACGGCTCCTTTGTAAGCCCGCCGACATTTTTACCGTGCTCGAAGCGTAGCGTGTAGCGCATGCCGTCGCGGCGTATGTCCACGTCCATATATTCCGCCGAATACTGCGTAGAGCAAAGGCCGAGGCCGTTAAGCCCAAGCGAATACTCGTAAATTTCATCTGAATCGTTGTTGTACTTTCCGCCCGCGTACAACTCGCAGAAGACAAGCTCCCAGTTATAACGTTTTTCCGAATTATTGTACTCGACCGGTATCCCGCGTCCGTGGTCCTCAACCTCAACCGATAAATCGCCAAAGCGCGTTATAACTATTTCTTTGCCGAAGCCTTCCCGCGCTTCATCAATGGAATTAGATAATATCTCAAAAATGGAATGTTCGCAGCCCTCTATACCGTCTGAGCCGAAAATAACCGCAGGGCGCTTGCGTACCCTGTCGGCCCCTTTAAGGGACGATATGCTCTCGTTGCCGTAAACACTTTTTTTTGCCATATTGACCCCCGTTTTACTTAATTATATATTTAAATATTCAAAATAAAATCTTTATACGCAATAATGAGCGGTGCCCGCGCCGCTCAATACAGCGGACGTTTTTCCGTACCGGCTGGGCATACCCGCCCGCCGACAGCAAAAAGGGAAATGCCTTGACATTCCCCTTAAAACTACATTTTTATACAGCAAAATACAAAAACCAAGCGCCTGCCGCTTCCGGAAAACTTTGGCCGCCGTATGGGGAAGCGCTTTACTCGCTTTTTTCTTCCGCTTCCGATTTCGCAGTCTCCACGGCATTGTCCAAAGCGTTACCGATGGGATAAGGCAGAAGCTCTGCGGTGCTGTCACTTTCCATAAGGCTTTTGAACTCATCCGCGCCCATCTTCTCATGCTCGAACAGGTACCTCGCCACAAGGTGCAGCTTACCCACGTGTTCACTTAAAATGCTTTCCGTATCATCGTAAGCATTTGTAAGCAGCCGCTTAATCTCTTTATCTATAGCCGCCGAAGTGTCCTCCGAGTAGTCGCGTATATGCCCCATGTCGCGCCCAAGAAAAGGCTCGCCTTCATCCTGGCCGTAGGTTATAGGCCCTAAGACGTCCGACATGCCGTACTTTGTCACCATGCCGCGCGCAAGCTTTGTCGCCCTCTGTATGTCGTTTGATGCGCCTGTCGATATATCGTCAAGCACGAGTGCTTCCGAAACCCTGCCGCCCATCATAACTATAAGGTCCTCAAGCATTTCTTTGCGCGATTTGTAAGCCCTGTCCTCCGCCGGTATCTGCATTGTATAACCGCCCGCCATGCCGCGCGGTATTATTGATATCTGATGCACCGGATCCTCAAGCGGGCAGAAGTACGTCGCCACGGCGTGGCCCGCCTCGTGGTAAGCTGTGATCCTTTTTTCCTTGTCCGTCATAACGTGGCTCTTTTTTTCCGTGCCTACAACGACTTTTATAGTAGCCTCTTCAATTTCGGACATGGTAATTGCCTTTTTGTTTTTTCGTGCGGAAAGCAGGGCTGATTCGTTCAGCAGGTTCTCAAGGTCTGCCCCAGTGAAACCGGCCGTTGACTTCGCTATGGTCTTAAGGTCAACGTCAGGCGCGAGCGGCTTGCCGCGCGCATGTACTTTCAGTATGGCCTCGCGCCCCTTTATATCGGGGTATCCGACCATAACCTGCCTGTCAAAGCGTCCGGGGCGCATCAGCGCCGGGTCGAGTATATCCGGGCGGTTCGTCGCAGCTATCATTATGACGCCCTCGTTGGCGCCGAAGCCGTCCATTTCAACAAGCAGCTGGTTAAGCGTCTGCTCACGCTCGTCGTGGCCGCCGCCGAGGCCTGCGCCGCGCTGCCTGCCTACTGCATCTATTTCATCTATGAAAATAATGCACGGTGAATTTTTCTTTGCCTGTTCAAAAAGGTCGCGTACACGCGAAGCGCCTACGCCCACGAACATCTCCACAAAGTCAGAACCTGAGATGGAGAAAAACGGAACGCCGGCTTCTCCGGCCACAGCCCTTGCCAAAAGCGTTTTGCCCGTGCCGGGAGGGCCTACGAGCAGCACGCCTTTCGGTATGCGCGCGCCAAGTTCATTGTACTTGCGCGGGTTCTTAAGGAACTCTACTATCTCCCTTAGCTCCTCTTTTTCTTCATCGGCCCCGGCAACATCAGCGAAAGTGGTTTTGCGCTTTTCGTCCGCCATCTGCTTTATCTTCGCTTTGCCGAAGTTCATCTGCTTGCCCGCGTCGCCCATGGTAGCGTTGAGGCGTTTTATCGTAAGCCACCAAAACAGCATGAATATGGCGCCTATAACAAGCATTGGCAGAAGCGTAGACTGCCAAAAAGTATCCGTCGGGCGTTTCCAGTTAAATGTCATACGGTTTGACGGATGTTCCTTGTTGTACTTTTCAACATAAGGCTTTATGTCTGAAAGCATCGCACTGGAGTCAGGCGCGACATAAGAAATCTTAGTATTGTTGTTAAGGACGATAATCATCTCGCCGCTGCCGAGATCTATGGAATAATTCTTTACCTTCTGGTCCTCAAAATAATACAGTATTTCCGAGTAATTATATGATTTCCCCGTATGGTTGTTGAAAACCATCGCAAGCATAAGCAGTATAGCTACAGTTATACCGAGGAATAAAAAAATATTTTTAAGTGATTTCCGGTTGTCCAAATATCATTCACTCCTTACATAAGCGCCCGCAGCCGCTTAATCACCGTAAACCTCCGGTTTAAGGATGCCTACAAACGGGAGATTCCTGTATTTTTGGTTATAGTCCAAACCATATCCGACTATGAATTCGTCCGGGACGACGGCTCCGGAGTAGTCGGCCTTAACGTCGGCCGTCCTTCTGCTCGGTTTGTCGAACAGAGTGCAGACTTTAAGGCTTTTAGGGGAACGCGCCCCCAGCAGCTCCAGTATGTAACTAAGAGTAAGGCCGCTGTCGAGTATATCTTCCACAAGCAGGACGTCACAGCCCTTAAGGTCTATATCCAAGTCCTTTACTATCCTTACAACGCCCGACGTCTTTACGCCCGAGCCGTAGCTCGACACTGCCATAAAGTCTATGCTGCACGGTATGGTAACAGCCCGCATCAGGTCCGACATAAAAACGACCGAGCCTTTTAATATGCTCACCAGCAATAAATTCTTATCCCTGTAATCTTCGCTTATCTGTGAACCGACTTTGTTTACTATTCCCGCAAGAGCTTCGGGACTAAAAAGAACTTCTTTTATGTCGTCCTCCATGCTATGCACTTTTTAACTGCACTCCTTAATAATAATTTGCGCCGCATTTTTGGTTCCGCTTGTAACGCACGCTTCCGCTGATGCGCCGAAACCCTCAATCCAAACGATTTTTCCGCCGCACTCCAGCATGGCGACTTTATTGCGCTCAAAAGGCGGAATTTTAGCCTCGTTAAACAGTTTTTTTACTTTTTTTGTTACGCCGCGGCCCGCCGGTTTAAAAATATCGCCGCTGGCGCGGCTCCTTACAAAACTGCCGGTAGTTAGTATTGTATCATAGTTTATTAAATTATTAAAGGATAAATAATGAAATTTCTCTTTATTTTTCATGCCGCCGGCTTCAATTTTACCGACCGAAAAGATTCTGCCGTCAGGCAGGCGCGTTTCAGGCAGGCTCAGCCGCACCCTCCAGCATTGCCGCTGTGCCGGCTTTTCGGCAGTAACAAATAAAGTATTGCCGCCGACAGTGCATTGTATACCGCCTGGGACGGTAACGCTGCCGTTTCCGTCATTAATTATTTTGACCGCCGCCTCTATATGACCAAAACCGAAGCGGCCGCTGCCCGAGTCCGCAAAAAGCTTCGCCACGGCGCGCGACAGTACCGGGAACTCAGCGCCGCGTAGTACGCCTGCATCGTAGCCGCGGCCCTTTTCGGCGTCCGAGAGCAGCTTTACGGCCTTTTTTTCAAAGTAATCCTCATCGCGCCGCATAAGCTCCTGCGTCCTTGAAACGGCGGACTCAAAGCCGGGATTTATATTTTTAAGCACAGGAACCACGTTATGGCGTACCTTGTTCCTGCCGTACTCGTCGCCCAGGTTAGTGCTGTCCGTAACGTACCGCAGGCCGTAAAAGCCGCAGTAGTACTCGACTTCTCCGCGCGTAATGCAGGTAAGCGGCCGCACTATGGCGTCCCTTACCGGAGGTATGCCGCACAGTCCGCGGCGCCCGGCTCCCTTTGCAAGGTTCATAATAACCGTTTCGGCGCTGTCCGAAAGTGTATGCGCCGTAGCTATCCTGCCGTTTACGCCGCTTAAGCTCCTGAAAAACGAGTAGCGTATGTTGCGCCCGCACTCCTCAAGCCCTTCGGACTTGCGGGCGGCTTCCGCACGCACGTCAGCTCGCAGCACTTTTACGTTTATGCCGCGCTCGCCGCACCACTCTGCGGCAAAGCGCTCGTCGCGGTCGGCCTCTTCGCCGCGCAGCATATGGTTCACATGCGCCGCCGTGAGTGAAATGCCGTGTTCACGCGAGTACCTCCAAAGGAAGTGCGTCAGCGTAACTGAGTCTGCTCCGCCCGAAAAGCCAGCTACAACGGAGCAGCCGTCGGGCAGCATGTCCCATTTTTTTATAGAGGATATTATTTTATCCTCTATTATTGTAATCCTGTCACTCACTGCGCACTACCTCCTGCGCGGTAAAACGCATGAACTCGCCCTGCCAGTGCAGCGGTACGGTTTTTGTTTCGCCGTGGCGGTTTTTCGCCACTATGCATTCGCTGCTGTTTTTGTCGGCGTCCTCGTCGGTTTCGGCCGAATCCTGGTAATAATCGTCGCGGTAAAGGAATAAAACTATGTCCGCGTCCTGCTCTATAGAGCCGGAGTCCCTAAGGTCCGACAAAACTGGCCTGTGGTTCGTGCGCTTTTCGCTGTCACGCGCAAGCTGTGAAAGCGTCAGCACCGGAACGTTAAGCTCCTTGGCCATTATCTTAAGGTTCCTTGTTATATCCGAAATCTCCTGCACGCGGTTGTCTATCCTTCTTGCTGACGTCATAAGCTGCAGGTAGTCTATGATGACAAGGTCAACGTCCTTAAGGCGCCTCAGCTTTGCCTTTATCTCCGGCACGGTTATGGCGGGATTGTCGTCAAAATAAAGCTGTGTTTTTGACAGTATATCGCCGGCCTCGATTACGCGTATCCACTCGTCTTCGGTCAGCTTCCCCGTCTTAAGCTTCGTCCCCTCAACGAGCGACTCGGTTGAAAGCAGCCGCGAAACAAGCTGCTCCTTGCTCATTTCAAGCGAAAAAAATGCCACACGCTTGTCTGCTTTGACCGCGGCATGGCGTGCTATGTTGAGCGCGAAGCTCGTTTTGCCCATGCCTGGGCGCGCACCGAGAAGTATAAAGTCAGTGCGGTTAAGCCCGGTTATGGTTTCGTCAAGTTCCTTTATGCCGGTAGGCACACCGCGGTACAGGTCGGCGTCAGGCGAATTGAGCTTGTCAAGCCGGTCGAACGTGTCGACTATTATCTCGTCTATGCGCTGTAGGCCCTGCATGTTTTTACCGCGCCTTATGTCAAAAATGCGCTGCTCCGCCGAGTCGAGCAAAGTTGTCGCGTCCGTCCCTCCGGATGCATCCTCTATAATATTGCGCGCTGTTGTTATGAGCATGCGTATGTCGTATTTGTCGCGTACTATAGAGGCGTAATACTCCACGTTCGATATGGACGGCACAAGCTGGGCAAGCTGTAGCATGTAGGTTTTTCCGTTTGCCTCGTCAAAGCCGTCGGTGCTTGTGAGCCTGTCTAAGACAGTTACAAAGTCGACGGGTTTTCCCTCAGTAAACATGTCGAGCATCACGGAATATATAAGGGCATTGCTTTCCTGGTAAAAATAATCCGGCCGCGGCAGTATTTCCGCAATGCGGTCCATACATGACGGGTCGAGAAGCACGGCGCCGAGCACCGACTGCTCCGCCTCGGGGCTGTACGGCAGGTTAAGGCCGTCGTACCCGCTTGTAACCATTTCGTCCATCGCTCAGCAACCCCTTGATATTAAAAGTATAATAAATTATTTCTTTTCGCCTACGGCCACGTATATTTTCGCCGAAACACCGTTGTAGAGCTTCACTTCACACTGGTACGTGCCGAAAGCCTTGATGTCGCCGTCAAGCATTATCTTACGCTTGTCGACTTCTACTTTGTAAAGGCGCTTAAGTTCGTCGGAAATCTCTTTTGAAGTTATGGAGCCGAACAGCTTGCCGCCCTGGCCGGCCTTAGCGGTCATCTTAACGGTTTTACCGTTTATTTTACCAGCGTCGGCCTGCGCCTGCTCAGTTTCTTTTTTAACCTTGTAAGTTTTGGCGTCCTCGGCGCTTTTAAGCTCGTCCATCACCTGGGCGTTTGCTTCCTTGGCCATGTTGCGCGGGAGCAGGTAGTTACGCGCGTAACCGTCGCTGACGTTTACAAGCTCGCCCTTTTTTCCGCTTCCTTTGATGTCCTTAAGCAATACTACTTTCATTTAATATACCTCCTGCCGTCACGTTATTTGACTAAAAAATATTATACTCTTAAAATACGCTTTAATTATCTTTTATAAAAATCATCCCGCCGTATTGCTCTGTATCGCCGCTATAAGCCTCTCCCTCGCCTGAGCTGTTGATATACCCCCAAGCTGAGCGCCGGCCATGGTAAGGTGCCCGCCGCCGCCGAGTTTTTCCATTATTACCTGTACGTTTACGTCGCCGAGCGAGCGTGCCGATATATTGACGGTATTGTCAACCGAAAAGATAACGAAAGATGCCCTTACTCCGCGTATGGAAAGCAGCTCATCGGCAGCCTGAGCCGCCGCAATCCTTATGTCGTCCGTTTCCGTTTCGGTTGAGGCAATGGCAAAGCCGCCGAGTATCTCCGCGTTTGAAACTATGCCGTACTTTGTCTTGTAAGCTTCTATGCTGTTTGAAAACATCTGCTTAACTTCAACCGTGTCCGCCCCTTTGCGCCGCAGGTACGCCGCGGCTTCAAAAGTACGCACGCCGGTTTTAAAGGCAAAGTTCTTAGTGTCGAGCATTATGCCGGCGAGCATCGCCTCCGCTTCGGCTTTACCGAGGTTTTTGTCGCCTATATACTGGACAAGTTCCGCCACCATCTCGGAAGCGGAGCTTGCGTAAGGCTCATGGTAAAAGACGACGGCGTCTTCTATGTGCTTTACCATCATGCGGTGGTGGTCTATAACTATTACCCGCGGAACCGCATTAAGCAGTTCGGCTGACTCAACGAAAGTGCCAGAGTGCGTATCCACAACAACAAGCAGGCTTTTCGCCGTAGCCATGCCGAGCGCTTCCTGCGGGGATATGAATATCTCCTCGTCCCTGTAGCATGACTTCAGCAGGCGTATGACAGGCTCGGCAAGGGACTGCTTCTCGTATGTTACGATATATGCCCTTTTGCCAAGCGTTTTCGCCGCGGCGTTCCACATGCCTGCGGCCGAGCCCATGCAGTCAAGGTCGGAAAACTTGTGCCCCATGATAAAAACGGCGTCGCTTTCCTCTATATTGTCAGACATAGTCGCCGCGAACACGCGCGTACGGACCTTATCACGCTTTTCAACGCCTTTGGATATGCCGCCGAAAAAGTCGTAAGTTTCGTTTTCCTGCTTTACGGCCACCTGGTCGCCGCCGCGCCCCAGAGCCATGTCGAGCGCTTTGCGCGCCCAGGCGTCGGCCTCCTGCGGCGAGTCGGCGCCGCGTCCCACGCCGACTGAAACCGTAGCGCGGAAAGACTTTCCCGTTTCTATTTTGCGCACTTCGTCAAGGACAGGGAATTTTTTATTCATTTCTTCCCTTATGTGTTTTTCATCAGTAAGTATAAAATACATATTGCCCTTAAGCTTTTTTAAGAACCCGCCTATGCCCTGCGCCCACTTGACTAGTACTTCCTCAACGCGCGACGTTACCATGGTGTCCTCGCCGTCGCTTGCGTTCCGCGCAAGCTCCTCGCGGTTGTCAAAGCAGGCTACGGCTACCACAGGGCGGCTCTCTGCGTACTCTTTGTCTATCTCCTTGTAATACGTGTCGTCAACAAAGTAGAGTACGCTTGCTTCTTCCGTTTCAACAGCGTAAACCGTAAACCTTTTCGGGCCTATGGCTATGTCTGTACCGCAGGCGTGCTCTATGTCCGAAACCGTATAAGGGTAAATAAATTTAAGGGCGTTTTCGCCGCGGCATTCACGGTTTTGCGCAACCGACGACGAAAAAGCCTTATTTGCCCATATAATATCACAGTTTTTGCCCACCACGGCAACAGGCAGGGCAAACTCGGCAAATTCCCTGTACTTTTCCCCTGACAGCAGGTCGGCGGCGGCCTTTGAAGCCTGCACTATGTACAGGTTGAAATATTTCACCGCAAAAAATACGGCGGCAAACGAAAAAAGCGCTATGGCGATTTCAACGTAAAAGACCGTATGATCCCAAAAATAGCTTACGGCCGCTATGATAAGCATTACTGCCGAAATGACATAAAAAACCGGCGAAGCTGCCCATACTTTTCTTTTCAAATTCATTACCCCTCGGTCCAGCCCGGGTTTTCCGCTGAAGACAACCGGCAAGAGCCATATAAATTTTAAGTCCCGCCGCTTTATGCGGCGGCGGGACTTAAAATTATTTTATGAGGTTATTTTAACATTTATTTTACGGTTTGTAAACCATATGATACCCCGGAGCCTGTCATATCTCCGTAATTATAGGCAGTATCATGGGGCTACGGCGCGTCCTGTCGTACAGCAGGCGCGAAAGCTCGTCTTTTATGCGCGTTTTAAGCGTGCCCCAGTCGTGTATATTGTTATCCGCGCAGTTCTCCAAAACAGAAGTAACCATCCTGCGGATTTCATCCATAAGCGGTTCCGACTCGCGCACATAGACAAACCCCCTCGACACTATATCCGGGCCTGATATAATATGGCCGTCTTCAGAAGAAATCGTGCAAACCGCCACTATAAGCCCGTCCTCGGCAAGATGCTTCCTGTCGCGGAGCACCACGTTGCCGACGTCGCCTACGCCGAGCCCGTCCACAAGCACCCTTCCGGCCGGTACGGACGGGAGGCGTTTCATATAATTTTGGTTAAGCTCCACAACGTCGCCTATGTCGCCTATGAAAACGTCTTTAGGTTCTTTGCCCATAGCATACGCAAGGCCGGCGTTTTTACGGAGATGCTTCTGCTCGCCGTGTACGGGTATGAAATACTTTGGCTTAACTATGCCCTGCATGAGCTTCAGTTCTTCCTGGCAGGCGTGCCCTGAAACGTGTACCTCGTACATTGACTCGTAAACGACTTCACAGCCGCGCTTCATAAGCTCGTCTATAACGTTGCCGACTGTCTTTTCGTTGCCAGGTATCGGCCGCGCTGAAATTATGATAAAGTCGCCGGGGCCTACCTCAACCTTCCTGTGCGAAGCAAACGCCATGCGCGTAAGGGCGCTCATCGGCTCGCCCTGGCTGCCGGTAGTGACAAGGACTATCTGTTCTTTGGGGTAGCGTTTTATCATGTCTATATCTATAAGTACGCCGTCCGGTACGTCAAGGTAGCCGAGCTGTACGCCGAGTGTCATAACGTTTACCATGCTCCTGCCCGAAAGCGCGACTTTGCGCCCGTACTTTACGGCGCAGTTTATTATCTGCTGCACGCGGCTTACGTTTGAAGCAAATGTAGCTATGATTATCCTGTTGTTTTCAGCCCTTTTGAACAGGCGCTCAAATGAATTGTTAACGGTGCTTTCAGACTTCGTGTACCCGGCCCTCTCTGCGTTTGTAGAGTCGCACAGCAGCGCGAGCACGCCTTCTTTTCCCAGCTGGCCGAGCCTTGCGAGGTCTGTCATTTCACCCTGGGCCGGCGTGCAGTCAATCTTAAAGTCGCCTGTATGCACTATGACTCCGGCCGGTGAGTGTATCGCTATGGCCACGGCATCGGGCACGGAATGGTTTACGTGGATAAACTCCACTTCCATACAGCCGAGCTTAATGCGGTCGCCCGGTTCGACTGTGTATTTCTTTACGGAATCCTGCAGGCCGTGTTCCTTAAGCTTGTTGTCAACAAGACCGAGCGTAAACGGCGTGCCGTAAATAGGCAGGTTGACTTTTTTAAGCAGGTACGGCAGCGCGCCTATGTGGTCCTCGTGGCCGTGCGTAAGGACTATGCCGCGTATCTTGTCGGCGTTGCGCTCAACAAACGTGAAGTCCGGTATAACGAGGTCCACGCCGAACATATCGCCGTCGGGGAAAGCCATGCCGCAGTCAACGATTATCATGTCGCCTTCGCACTCAAAGAGCGTAAAGTTCTTTCCGATTTCGTTAAGGCCGCCCAAAAAATAAACGTTTATCGAAGGCTTCTTCCTGCGCCCGCGCCGTCCCGCGGCGTGCTGCGCCGTGCGCGGCTTTTCGGCATTTTTCTGCATTGCCGCCGGGCCGTTTTGCAAAGCTGTGGCCTTAACGTCACGAGCCTGAACGGCGTTTGCGGCTGCGCTGCCTGCGTCCTTAGGTACCGGAGCGCGGTTTCTGCGCGGTGCCCTCGCCTTTTCTGCAGTTTCCGTTTTAGGCTTGGCCCTGCGTTTCGGCTGCGCCGCAGCTGCCGGAACAGTAACCTTTTGGTAAAGCTGCAGCGGCGCGGCTCCTTCGTTTACGCGCTTAGGCGAATTATTAAGTTTTTTATCTGTCACAAAATGACCTCCATCGTTATTTTGGGTATAACCTCCATGGCCGCTTAAAAATCCATTAAGCGGAAGGGTCTACCTCATTATAATGTATTATTTCAACTTACTTCCCGCACCGTTACGAACCTGCGCGGAATGTAAATATAACCGCCTTGTTTAAAAATAAAGCACAGCTGAACGCCGCGTGCGGCACACAGCCGCTTCGGCATGCAAAGTGTATATGATAAAAACGCAGATAAGATTTATCCGCGGTATGCTGTCCGTTTTAATAAATATCCTTTTAATTGTACGCTGAATGTAATTTGCTGTCAAGCCGTGATTTTTATATTCAATTATATTATTGCCTCCGCATAATAATACTAATCACATTGCAAACTCTTTTTTAACCGCCGCCAAGCTGCGGCATATTTGTCCGCCATATGTTTTTATGATATAATTAACCGAACACGAAAGGGAACATAACAATGAAAAAAATAGAGATTTTTACAGACGGGGCATGCAGCGGCAACCCCGGCCCCGGCGGCTGGGGAGCCGTACTGCGCTACAACGGCATAGAAAAGCGCTTAAGCGGAGGCGCGCCTAACACAACAAACAACCGCATGGAGCTTACAGGCGTCATAGAGTCGCTGCGCGTGCTTAAAGAGCCGTGCGAAGTACTTTTGACAAGCGACTCAAAGTACGTTTGCGACGCCATAAGCAAAGGATGGGCCAAAAGCTGGGAAAAAAACGGCTGGAAAAAAGCCGACAAAAAGCCGGCTTTAAACACTGACCTCTGGGGCGCCCTGCTAAGGCTCCTTGAAATACACCGCGTGAGCGTCCATTGGGTAAAAGGCCACGCCGGCCACCCTGAAAACGAGCTTTGCGACAGGCTCGCCGTACAAGAATCCGAAAAGTACAAAAGCCTGCGGTAAGCGCCGCGCAGCAATGTTTAATTACTTTACATTAATTTTCACCGCATATTAGATTAAAAAGCGAGCGCAGCCTTTCCATATTGCCGCTTAAGTACAGGTACCCGAACAGCGCCTCAAACGCGGTGGCGGCGTGGTACTGTGCAACCTCGGCGTTTTTAGGCACATGGTTTGTGTGCGCGTTCCTGCCGCGGCGCAGTATCTCTTTTTCTTCGTCCGTCAGCACCGGCATAAGTTTTTCTACAAATCCGGACTGCGCAGACGCGCATACCTGTTCAACCGAGAGGCGGTGGAGCTTATTTACCGGCCTGTTACCCATGCATACAAGCCTTTCGCGCACAAAAAGTTCAAAAACCGCATCTCCCGCAAACGCGAGCGCAAGCGGGCTGAGCTGCCCGGGGTCGCATTCTTTGCCATATAACCTCTCCAAAAGCCGTTCTCCTAATCTATATAATCAAACTCAACCCCGTAAATGCTTACAGTGTCGCCCTCCTGCACACCTGCTTTGCTAAGCGCATCGTCCACGCCGCTTTTCATAAGCACGCGCTGGAAGTAACGCACTGAGTCTTCCTCCGCAAAATTTATAGTGCGCAGCACGGGCACAAGCCACTCGGCCTTTACGGTGAACACGTTTCCGTTTTTTATTATTTCTACCGTCTTTTCCTGTTCCCCCGCTGTTTTGTCAGGGCTTACAGGGTCAGGCAGGTATTCCTTTACGGGCGGCAGCTTGCTTAAAAGCTCCGCGGTCCTGTCCATAAGCGGGCCTACCTGGTACTTTATCGCCGCCATCACAGGGAAAAACTCGTATCCTTGCATTTCCACAAAATTTTTAAAGTCCGATATCTGTTCGTCGCTTGCAAGGTCGCACTTGTTCCCCACGGCTATCATCGGCCTCTCGGCAAGCTCCGGGTTAAACTTCCTTAGCTCGTTGTTTATGACCTTAAAGTCTTCTTTCGGGTCGCGCCCCTCGCTGCCTGAAACGTCGACAATATGCAGGAGCAGGCGGCAGCGCTCAACATGGCGGAGAAATTCATGTCCGAGGCCTGCGCCTTCGCTCGCGTTTTCTATAAGGCCGGGTATGTCGGCCATGACAAACGATGCGCCGTTTTCAAGGCTTACGACGCCGAGGTTCGGCACTATGGTCGTGAAGGGGTAATCGGCAATGACCGGTTTTGCCTCGCTGACTACAGATATCAGCGTTGACTTGCCTACGTTAGGGTACCCTACAAGGCCTACGTCCGCAAGCAGCTTAAGCTCAAGTTTAATGTAAAAGCTCTCGCCCGCCGCGCCCGGCCTTGCAAAACGCGGCGTCTGCCGCGTCGCGGTCGCAAAGTGGGAGTTGCCCCACCCTCCGCGGCCGCCTTTTGCTATGACAGCCGGCTTGTCCGACGATATATCGGCTATAAGCCTGCCGGTTTCGGCATCCTTTACAAGCGTGCCGCGCGGCACGCGTATGAGAAGGTCGCTGCCTTTGCGGCCGTTGCAGCGCTTGCCTCTGCCGGCTTCGCCGTTTTCCGCCCTGTACTTCTTTTTGTACCTGAAGTCAGCGAGCGTAGACATGTTGTCGTCTGCCAAAAACAGTATGTCGCCGCCTTTTCCCCCGTCGCCGCCGTCCGGCCCGCCGGAAGCAACATATTTCTCACGGTGGAACGCAACGGCTCCGCTGCCGCCGTCACCTGCCTTCAGCCTTATTTTAGTATCGTCAATAAACATAAGTAATACCGCTTTCCGTTTATAAAAACACGCTTTACCCGCGCTCTTTAAATAGTATATATACAGCCGGTAAATATTAACCGCGCGTTTAAAAAAAATCCCGGGCAGAACGTCCCGGGATTTTTGTTATACGCAATATTCAGGGGTCACTGCTCAACGGCATATACGCTTACCTTTTTGCGGTAGCGGTCGTAACGCTCAAACTTGACCTTACCGTCCACAAGGGCAAACAGAGAGTCGTCGGAACCTATGCCGACGTTGTTGCCCGGGTGGATATGCGTGCCGCGCTGCTTTACTATAATATTGCCCGCAAGGACAAACTGCCCGTCGCCGCGTTTAACGCCAAGGCGTTTAGACTCGGAGTCACGGCCGTTCTTTGTGGAACCCATTCCTTTTTTATGAGCAAATAACTGAATGTCTACTTTCAGCATTTTTACACCTCCGTATCATGTACATGCAGATACTCCGGATATTGTTTCCGAAGTCCTTCCATATGCAAACGGAACCCTTTTAAAGTAACCGCGCATTTATCAGCGCCGCTGTCCGGCACCGTAAGCTCCATGCGCCCGCCGCCGGCCGAAACGCCGGCTTTGACGCCGATAACATCGGTAACGGTATTGGCGGTGAGGTAAGCCGCGGATGAAACAGCCGCGCAGACTATGTCGCGCCCGCTGCAGGCGGCACCGGAATGGCCGCTTATGCTAAAGCCAATGAGCTTTCCGCCTTTTTTAAAGAATTCCGCGCAAATCATAGTTATGCGTTTATAGCGTCTATCTGGACTTTCGTGTACGGCTGCCTATGGCCCATTTTACGTTTTTCGTTCTTTTTAGGCTTATAGGTGAAAACCGTTATTTTTTTCGCTTTGCCGTTCTTGAGTACTTTGCCTGTAACGGTTGCGCCGTCCACATAAGGAGCGCCTACCTTAAGGCCGTCGTCCCCGCACAGCGCAAGGACTTTGAAATCTACGGTATCGTCTTTTTCTTTGGCAAGCTTTTCTACAAAAATGACGTCGTCTTTCTGCACTTTGTACTGCTTGCCGCCAGTTTCAATTACCGCGAACATATAAAAATGCCCTGCCTTTTTAATAAATCTCGCTACAACGGGCGGGTTTCCCACTTAACAAGCCCGCAATAAGCGGCTTATTAATGTTATCATAAGCGGTCAAATTTGTCAATACACATATTAAAAAAGGTAACCTGCATCTGCGCTCGGCCGTTTGGCGGCATGTGTAACAGCGGCACATCCGCCCGCGTAATATGTAGATGCGGCGAACAAAATACATTGCCGCCGGAACGAGGTTTAAAAAATGCCCGCAATGAACATTGACATCACGCAAACGACTTTCGTATATTCGGCCCTGCCGAATAAAAACATGTCGTCTTACCCATTCATATATGTCGGCACAAACACTATACGCCAAAAAAGCACCGGCCTCCTGCAGCTTGACCTGTCATCCATACCGTCAACGCACGTGGACGGGGCGTTCCTTGAACTTGCCGTCACATGCAAAACCAACTCAGCCGTCAGCCCAATATACGTACACAGGGTAACTGAGCCTTTTGTCACTTCGTCAGTCACGTACAACACCGCCCCGGCTTACGCCGAAGCAGCTTCCAGCGTAAAAATTTTCCCGTCAGATCTTTATTCAAAAGTAAAGATAGACGTAACGGAACTTGTAAACTCATTTCTCGGCGGGGCCTACCCCAATTACGGCCTTGCGCTGACTAACCCCGACGACCTTACCGCTGTGTATTTTGCGGCGGACAATTCTTTATACAGCCCGTTTCTCCCTAAGCTCACGGTAAACTATGCAGCCTCTCCCGAGGCTGAAAGCGCCGTGTGCTTCAGCTATAACCAGCTTGCCAACGTACTGTCGCAGATAATAACCTATTACCCGGACGACACCGTAACGGTGTTTACAAAAGGGTTTGCGGCATCATCCGTAACAGGAACCCCATACCAGCTTTACTCTTCGCCAGACGGGACTTACGGCGGTATTTTCATACTTCTCGACAGCGGCGTGCAGCAGGCCGTGCCGCTTAACTCCATTGCCGCCGTCTATACCGGCGACGGAACAGTGTATAACCCGTCCATGTCCTACCTTACTCCGCAGCATTTCCCCGAAGGCTGCGGCACAAACATCGTCACGGCCATACACGACTACCTGCCGGTTTCAACAGAAGTGCAGATGTATATGGGAAGCAATATAAGCGCCTCCGGAGCAATATATAAAAACGAATACGGCATGCTCGTCTTGTCGGATGCAGACGGCAGCACTCCGGTATTTATACCAATAATGAATATAACGGCAATAGTCCCTTCCCCCTCCGGTTCAAAATCAGCAGACGGAAAACAGTCCAAAACAAAGATAGCTATTGTAAGCAATGAAAAAAACCAAACAAAAGAAACATGACGGCGTGAAGGAAAGCCCCCGCGGGATTAAAACCGCGGGGGCTTTTCGGTTAACGCTAAGTGTTCAGACTTCCATGAGGCCCGGCGCGGCTTTTTTCATCTTATCTATAATTTCAAGCGACAACCGCTTGTCGCTGCCCTTGCCGGAAAGGTAAACCTTTATCTTCGGCTCAGTACCGCTCGGCCTTATTATAACCTTGCAGCCGCCTTCAAGCCTGTACTCAAGCACGTTGGACTTAGGCAGGTCTATGGTAAGCGCCCTGCCACCCTCGTGCGACTGCGACATCTGGTAGTCGCTCCAGCCCGCCACAGCGCACCCGGCAAAGCTTTTAAGCGGCGATTTCCTGTGGGCGTCCATTATCCTGCCCATCTTTACCATGCCGTCCTCGCCCTCAAAGGTGAAATTCATCAGCGCGTTTTCAAAATACCCGTATTTTTTGTAAAGCCTGTCCATAACGTCTAAAAGCGTAAGGCCCTGTTTCTTATAGTAATATGCCATTTGGCATATAAGCATGCTTGCGTCAACGGCGTCTTTGTCGCGCACATATCCGCCGGAAAGGTAGCCGTAGCTTTCCTCAAATCCGAAAATATACCTTTCGGCGTGCCCGCCCTTTTCGAGCAGTGCTATCTGGTCGCCTATATACTTAAACCCTGTGAGCACGCGCCTCAGCTCTATACCGTAATTTTCAGCAACCGGCGCAGCCATGTCAGTGCTTACTATAGTTGTGACAGCGACGGGAGACTCAGGCATACTGCCTGACTTTAAACGGCTCCTCGCTATAAAGTCAAGCAGCAGAACGCCGACCTCATTTCCGCTCATAAGGGTAAAGTCCCTGCCGTTGTTTACAGCTATGCCGCAGCGGTCACAGTCCGGGTCAGTAGCTATGAGGATATCAGGTTTGACTTTTTCGCACAAATCAAGCCCCTTTTGCAGCGCCTCGCGGATTTCAGGGTTAGGGAACGGGCACGTGGTGAAGTTTCCGTCCGGAAACTCCTGTTCCGGCACTACTGTCACGTCTTTAACGCCAATCATGCCCAGCATGCGGGTAACGCATACACGGCCTGTTCCGTTAAGGGGCGTGTAAACCACTTTGAGGCCTTCGCACGGCTCGTCAAAAATCCGCTGCTTCATTACTTCGTTTAAAAACGAGTCTATAACCTCGTCTTTTATATACGAAATAAGGCCTTTGCTGACAGCTTCATCAAAGTCCATACGTTTTACGCCGTTTAAAACGTCTATCCCGTTTATCTTTTCCTGTATATCGTCGGCCATCTTAAGTGTTATCTGGCAGCCGTCGCTGCCGTAAACCTTATAGCCGTTGTACTTTGCAGGATTATGGCTCGCGGTAACGCATATGCCCGCGTCGCACTTAAGGTACCTTACGGCGTAAGAAAGCGTAGGCGTAGGTGAAAGCCACGGGTAAATATAAGCGTGCACTCCGTTTGCCGCGAGGACTGAGGAGGCCTGCTTTGCAAAGGCGTCAGACTTTATGCGGCTGTCGTAAGCTATGGCGGCGGACGGATTTTTGCCGTGTGCGTTAAGGTAATCCGCAAGCCCCTGCGTTGCCTTGCGGACGGTGTAGACGTTCATGCGGTTGGTGCCGGCGCCTATAACGCCGCGCAGGCCGCCGGTTCCGAACGCAAGGTCGCGGTAAAAGCGGTCGTTTATCTCTTCATCTTTACCTTTTATGCTTTCAAGCTCACCGGTAAGGTCCTTGTCGTCGAGCTCAGTGCCAAGCCATCTTTCATATTCTTCATATTTCGGCATAATTATCATCCTCTCTGTAATTAATCTGCTTTAATGATAATATCATTCGGCATATACTATGTCAAGGCTATTATGCGCAGCAAAAAGCAATCACCGTGCCGCCGTGTATGCAGCGTGAAAAGAAAAAGCGGCTCCGGAGCGCGTTTCATGCGTTTAAGATTTTAACTATGTTCATTACTATGCCTGCTCCGGTAATGTCTATAATGCCGTAAGTCCCGTCCGAACCGTGAAGGCTCCCGGGGTTCATTATATAAAGGCCATTGTCGTACGTGCTGACCGCTTTATGCGTATGCCCAAAAAGAAGTATGTCGGCTTTTGAAGCCCGCGCCGCCGTAACTGCTTCACCGGTGCCGTATTTTACATTATAAGTATTTCCGTGGGTATAAAAAATTCTTTTGCCTCCGATGGAGGCAAGCCCCTCCGCCGGCAGTGCGGAACCCCAGTCGCAGTTTCCGCGCACGCGCAGGAACTTTTTTTGCGGAAATTCCCGCTCAACTTTCCCGGCTTCATCGTCGCCGTCGCCAAGATGTATGACCGTGTCCGCTTCAGGCTGGTTAAGCACCGCCCTGCGCAGTGCGTTAATATCGCGGTGCGTGTCCGAAACTACTAAAACCCGCATTTAAAGTCCCCCAAAAGCTTTTGTGTTTTATGCTAACGCCACTTTAACGTTAAGGCCGCTGTTGTCTTTGTCTTCGACATAACTTATCTTGCTGTTCTGCGGCCTGAACCCGCAGGCGCTCAGTGCCTCGTAAAAATACGTGTTTATTTTATACGGCTCGCTTGAAAGCAGGCTCTTTACCGCCGTGTCATAATCAGAGTCACCGGATATAAGGAAAGCAAACGACGTCTGGCCGGACTTAAGGCCGCTTTCAATGGAGCTTACGGCCGCTGAGTCGCCGGAACTGTCGGTACCTGAAACTTTTATGCCTTTAACGTTGTAATAGCTTTCCTTCGACGAACTGCACTGCTGCAGGAAGAGATTAAACTGGTCGCCGTTGTTTATTTGGCTCTCGGCAAGCGACGACACGAGCGGTGCTATGACGTGGGTCTTTTTGAGCGTGCTCTCCGGTATATTGAAGTAATTGTACACTACAAAACTGCCGTCGCACCACGTGACATCGAGGTAGTACCACAAACCGTCTATGCAGACGGCGTTCCACATATGGCGCACGCCGCCGGCGGTACCTTCCGTAACAACGCAGTTAAGCCCTGCGTAACCGCACAAAAGCTGCATAGCCTTAGAGTACCCTTCGCACACGGCTGAGCCGTTGACAACAGCCCCGTAAGAGGTAAACGACTGCCACCTGCCGCTTTGGTCCGTAACCGCGGCGTCATCATAACTGCAGTTTTTTACAATGTAATCAAAAATATACTCTTCCCTGTCAAACTCGCTTAAACCTGACGGCATTGCGTCCACAGCCGCCTGCAGCTTTGCGGAAAAAGCCGTGATGGCGCTGTTGCAGTCGCTTGCGGACATGTACGAGTACATGCGCAGGTAAGTGGAGTTGCCGCTGTAAGCGTAAGAATATGTATTGGTTATCCAAAAGACCTGCGGGTTGTCGTCAAAGTAAGCCTGTATGACCGTTATTATCTGCGCCTCCGAAAGCTTGCCTATGACGTAAACGTCCCCAGCGGTGTAATAGCCGTCCTGCGATTTGCTTTCGGAAATCTTATAAACGCTTGCGCTTATAAGGTCGTAAAACGTCCTTTCCAGCTGGGAGCTAAGCGCGTTGTATCCGTCTTTCCTCGTGACGGCGCTGTAGGACGGTGCCGCAGTAAGGCTCCTTGTTACGGTCTTGCTCTGCGTGTTAGTGGAGTTAAACGCGTAATTGGACATTTTTATCGTTTTTACGTCGTTGGACGCTGCCTTCTGCACCGAGGCTTTTTCAACGGACGCAGCCTGCTTTTCCGCCGCGGAGCTTACACTCGACGCGGTACTTGACACGCCGGATATTATACCGGCGGACTGCACCAAAGCGCTCGACGCCGTTTCCGCCGCGGAAGACGTTGCAGCGGAGATGTCAGGGATGGATGCGCAGCCCGTAAACTGGAGTACGGACAAAGATATAAGTACGGCTGATAAAGCCCTGCGCATGCGGCTAATAAACTTATTTGCCATAAAAAGGTCCCCCTATATACTATTTTTAATTAAAAAAGGTAAATACAGTAAATGCACTTATCCTAAGGTTTTCTATATTATAGCACCGCATGTATAAATTTGATGAAATATTTTTGAACTTACAGGCTACCGGCGCCGTTTTTCGGGACGCCCTCAAGTGACGAAAAAACCGGAACATACTCGGCTTTGGCCGAGCTTACATCCTGCACGTACCCGTCAAGCCCGAGTGAAAACAGGAAGTCCTGCACCTTTAAAAACTCCCGCTCCGTCACCCTGCGGTTTATTTCCGGAAAATCCTTTGCCATGCCGCACGGCGTATACTGTGCCATAAGGCTTACGGGCACGCCAGACGGGAATTTTTCCGCGAGCCACTTCAAAGCATCCATTGAATTACGCGTATGCCCCGGCAGTACAAGCTGCCTGACTATGGTTCCTTTCCGCATGATGCCGTCAGCGCCATAAACGGCCGGCCCGGTCTGGCGCACCATTTCAGTTATGGCTTTTTTTGCCGTTTCAGCATAGTCCGGCGCGTGCGAGTACTTTGCCGCCGCTTTGCCATCATAATATTTAAAGTCAGCAAGGTAAACGTCCGCCAGCCCGTCGAGCATCCTCAGCGTCGAAACCTTTTCATATCCGCTGCAGTTGTAAACGACGGGTACGGTCGGCTTCCATATTTCCAAAGCCTTTACGACAGCCGGTACGAAATGCGCCGCCGTGACAAGGTTTATGTTGTGCGCACCCTGCGCCGCGAGCCCCTCAAAAACAGCCGCAAGGCCCCGGGGCGAAAGGCGCCTGCCGTATTTCTTCTGTATGCTTATCTCATAGTTTTGGCAGTAAGCGCATTTCAGCGAGCAGCCGGTAAAAAAGACAGCACCCGAGCCACGCGTGCCGCTTATGCACGGTTCTTCCCAAAAGTGCAGAGCGGCCCGCGCCACAACAGGGTCTGCGCCCATGCCGCAGAAGCCGCCGCCGCTTTCCGCAGACCTGTGGACGCCGCAGTTGCGGGGGCATAAGCCGCAGTTTTCAATTTCCATCGTTTTCTTCCTTTATCTCCATAAACGCGGCCATCCCGCCGCGCGCGGCGCCCATAGCGCGGTGTGAAAAGAACACGTCCTGGCCGCACTTAGTGCATACGCCTGAAACAGCTATGCTGCTGTCAGGTATACCCGCTTCCTTTAGTATTCTCCTGTTTGCCTCCCACAGGTTTATATGGTATTTGCCGTTGCGGCCGTCTTTTATGAAACCGTCCGGAGAACCTATGCCGCCAACCGATGCAAACACGTCGCGCACAGGTTTATCCACCTCAAAGCAGCACGGCCCTATCGAAGGGCCGACAGCCGCGGCCATATCGCAAGGCCTGCTGCCAAATTCGCGCGCCATGGCCGCTACCGCCTCTGCGCCTATCTTAGCCGCTGTGCCGCGCCACCCGGCGTGTACAAGCCCAACGGCATGTTTTTTTACATCTATAAGGTAAAGCGGCACGCAGTCAGCGTAATATGTTACAAGCGTTACACCCGGCTCATCCGTTATAAGCCCGTCGGCGCTCTCCATGTCCTGCGGCTTAAAAATGCCTGTGCCGGCGTTTTCCTTTCCTACACGCCGTATAGACGTTCCGTGCTTCTGTGACGATGCGACGAGCGTTTCAAAACCAAAACCGGCCGCTTTGCAGAAGATGCGGTAATTCTCCATTACGTTTTTCTCATCATCGCCCCTGCCGAAGCTGAGGTTCATCGAGGAAAAGACTCCCCCGCTCACGCCGCCCGCCCGCGTGGAAAAAGCGTGCCTGACAAAACCATACTTTTCAAACCCGGGAAAAGTAAGGTACACAACGCGCCCGCTTTTATTTACTTTCATGCCGCCCGCCGTCATAAATACCTCCACTGCAACACGCTACCTGTACAGCTTGTTGGCGACTGAAACCTCGCTCAGCTGCTTAAGGCTGTATATGGCAGCGGCCTTTTTTATTCCGTTTTGTTTTATATATGAATAAATATCCTGATTGTAATACCTTAGATCAATAATATGGATTTCGCTGAAGTTAAGTTCAAGGTACGGCACCATGCTGTTCGCAAACGAATCCTTTATAATAAGGATTTTCCCTCCCGCGGCCGCCGGGTTACGCACAACCGTTACAGCCTGGTTGCCGCCGAGGTAGACTGAATATTTATCCTTTTTACTCAGGTACTCCTCACTGTATATGCCGCTGTACGTTTTATTGAGAACCTGCCTTGTAACGCCAAGGCTTCCGTTATAATAAGGCAGTACAAATTTATCGGGCGTACAGCCGCTCCATACCGCCTTTGAATATAACGTTCCGTAAAAAGGCTCGCTTATAGTCCTGTAAGTAAAGTCACTTTTGGGGAACGTCTTTTCGCCCATGGCTTTTGTCAGCGCCTCATACCCCGCATACGCGCCGTACGCCGTCCAGTGGTGGTCAGTTTTAAAGTAGTAGTCGTTTCCCGTTTTAAGGCTGAGCTTGTCAAAAACATCTACCACATGCATATTTTTTGCGGCTGATTTCTTCAAAACCTCAAGCTCAGCGCGCTGGTCAAAATCAGGCGCAAAAGCCGGCAGGTTCTCAGGCTGCTCCTGTGAGCCTGAAGGAACGGCAAGCACATAAAGCGGCAGGCCGGATTTTTCCGCAAAATGGCCCATGGCATCCGCATTGGCATTAAAAATACCGTCGGTATCCGGGAGCAGCGCTTCATAGATATGGCCTTGTTTCCCGAAGTAGACGCCGCCCTCTGCCGGTGACTTACTGTAGTCTGACGCAAGGTCGCGCCTGCCCGAAAGCAGCTGTGCCGAAGTATTGAGCGAAACGAGCTTTTCCCTTAAAGGGAAATGGTCGCCTGCCCACGCTTCAACCGACTGCATAAACTCCCCGTCGCGCAGCGACTCAAACGAAAAGCGCGGAAAAGGCTCCAGCGCCCGGTTCTCATCTTCCGAAAAACTTTTCTCCGGCGCGAAAAACAGGCATGCCGCCCCCGCAAGAACGGCGCACAGCAGCATGGCGGTCACGGCAAGGCTGTCACCGCGGCAGCTTTTAACGGAGCTTTTTATCTTTTTTAAATCAAACATATGTTCAGAACCTCTGCAAGGCCGTTTATCATTAAAATTTTGCGTACAAAAACGGATTATACGAATTGTTGGCAAGCGCCGCGACGCACAGTACAAAAAGGCACCCATAGCACACGCACCAAACAACGCGCCCCCAAGCCCCGCAGGAGCGGAGCTTCCCAAAAAGCTTCGCCGGCAGTGGCGTGCTGAAAAGCGCGGCCGCCGCAAGCAGCGGCGCGCCGGTAACAAGCGTGTAAAGGCCGAGTTTATCCGCAAACCGTGCGCCGCCGAACATCGCGGCCACATTTACCGCCGCCGAAGCTATATCCGTATGCGAGAAAAACACCCACCCTACTACTGCCGCCGTAAAACCGTAAAGCCACTGCAAAAAGCGCGGCGCAGCGTCGAGCCGTTTTTGCAGGAAGAGTTTTTCGCATATTATCAAAAGCCCCCAGTAAGCGCCCCACACCGCAAAGTTCCAGCTTCCGCCGTGCCACATACCAGTAAGCACCCAGACTATAGCAAGGTTACGCACCATTTTTACCTTGGAGCAGCGGCTGCCGCCGAGCGGAAAGTAGAGGTACTCCTTGAACCAGTTGCCGAGGGTCATGTGCCACCTGCGCCAAAATTCCGATGCGCTGCGCGCGGCGTAAGGATAGTTGAAATTTTCCGGCAGGTCGAAGCCGAACATTTTCCCGAGGCCTATGGCCATATCGGAGTAACCTGAAAAGTCAAAATATATTTGGAATGTAAACGCGAGTGCCGCAAGCCACGCGCTCAAAAAGGAAGGATCGCCGAAGTACTTAACTTTGTCCGCTATCACCGCGAGGTTATTTGCCAAAAGGACTTTTTTGAAAAGCCCCCTCAAAAAGCGTTCCCCGCCTTCGGAAAATTTCCGCAGCGTTTCGCGCCTGCCGAGAAGCTGCGGCTCCATGTCCCTGTACCTTATTATCGGCCCCGCTACGAGGTGCGGGTAAAGCGAAAGGTATGTACCGAAATTTATAATGCTCCCCTGTGCCGGCGCATCGCCGCGGTAAACGTCCACAACGTAAGAAACAGACTCAAACATGTAAAACGATATTCCTACGGGAAGCGGCACCTCCGGCACGTCAAGCCCCGCCCCTAAAACCGAGT
>DHNP01000025.1:77765-78084 GCA_002409585.1 Ruminococcaceae bacterium UBA5413
AAGCCCCGCCCCTAAAACCGAGTTAGCCGTACTTACAAGCAGCCCGGCGTATTTAAAGAAACACAGCATGCCTATGTTGACGCAGACGCACACCGCGAGGACGGCTTTAGCGGCGCGCCCGTTGCCGCTGTACCTTTGCAGCAGGCGCCCCGCGGCGTAGTCAAACACTATGGTGAACACCATCAAAAAAACCGCCGACGGTTCGCCCCATGCATAAAACACAAGGCTCATAACGAGCAGCGCAAGGTTCCTGTACCTTCGCGGGACTATATAATAAACCGCGAGCGAAATCCACAAAAATATGAATATGAAAAATATA
>DHNP01000025.1:78210-100936 GCA_002409585.1 Ruminococcaceae bacterium UBA5413
AAAATATACTGCTGAACGTCATTTAACGTATCCCTTTTTATATCGTTATTTATATACTTTATAACGTAAAAGCCGTTATTCGCTTGTAAGGCTCATAAAAATTTTTTCTTCTTCAGACGTATTTTTGCCTACGGCAACGAAAACATACTTCCCGTTCTGTATGACTACAGCCATTTTAAGCGCCTGGTACTGCGTGGGGTTAAGGCTTTTGAAACCTGCGGCCTTTGAACTCAGGTGCTCCGTGACGGCATTTTTAAACGCGTCGGCCTTTGAGATGTCTGTAAGCAGAAAACACGACAGCTCCGACGCGCTGTCCGAAGACTGGCTCATATAAATCGAATAATCCGAAACAGTGCCGTTAGGTATGTCGTAATGCTTTGACACCTGGCTCCTGTCGACTTTTGCAAGGTCGGTATACTTCATATCCGATATGATGGTTTCCGTTATCTGGTCAGGCCTGTACTTTTCATAATTGGCACGCATGTTTTTTATTATTATAAATCCCGCCGCGAAAATAATCACGGCGCATATTATAGCGGCGACGGAAAAAATAATCATTTTTTTCTTTCCGGATTCTTTCCCGGTCATAACCGCACCGCCTTCCGTTTAAAAACTAACTTATTTTACAGTACTTAAAGTCACTTTTAATTATACACATGAAATTATATTTCTGTAAAGGTTAACAATGTATGAAAAACCGTGCGGTGTATTTACATAACGTCCAACAGGATGCGGGTAATTTAAAAAATAAGAATAGTTTTTAACATTATCAACACGGTTTTCAACAGGTACATCAGCCATCGGCGGCCTTTGGCACACTTTTCAACACTATAAACCGGTCATTTTCTACCGTTAAGTTGAAAACAGCGCTCAAACTACGTTTACATAAAATATTTTACACTAAAAATGTAAAGTTAAGTTTTTGTAATACTTATAAACTCATCGTACCCCATCATTCCGTTGAGCACTTTCGCGAGCGCGTTGGATGAAAGGTGCTCGGGAAGTGAAAGCGCACTCAAAAAAGCCCTGCGCCTTGAGGCGCTCCCTTCGCCGCCCGCAAGGCCGGCAAAGTAAAGGTCGTTTTTCGTTATTTTCCTTACATTTTTTTCATTTTCAGAGCAAAAAGTCGCCTCCGCGCGTCTGAGCGCATCTATGATAACGTGCGCCGGCACGCCCTCAACGCCGAGCTTGCCCTCCTTTGAAAATTTTGTCTTGCGCTTTTCTTTGCCGAAAATATCGGGGATATAAGCCTGCCTTACGTTTTCAGGCCTAACCGCGCCTGAAAGGTAACCGCGTATGACAAAGCCGGCGGCGTCGCTGTCAGTCAAAATTATGATGCCGCGCGCTTCTGCTATCTTCTGTATAAAGCCGAGCTGCTCCCTGTCTTTAAATATGCCGAAGCCGTTTGTTTCTATTATAAGGCCGTCCACTATGGACGAAAGCTTAAGCTTGTCATATTTGCCCTCTACAATTATGGCTTCCCTGACTTTAACCATCACTGTCACCGTCCGCGGCAATGAGCAGCAGTTTAGCTATAAGTTCATCCATTATGCCGCGCCGCCCGCCCTGTGACCCCTTAAGCGCCATATCGGCCTCTGAAAGCGCGTTAAGGCTCTGCCTGAGCATATTAAGCGAAAAGCGCCTTGCGTTCCTTTCAGCCGACGTTATGCGGAACTCCTTGCGCGCGTAGTCAAAGTGCCCGGCTGCATCGGATGCCTTAAGCCCGCTCTGAAGCAGTACCTTTACCCTGTACATGTCTATATACGCGGAAGAAAGCACCGCCAGCACGGACACAGGCTCTTCATTTTGGTAAAACAGCATGTCGAGTATCTTATAAGCGCTGTCGTACTCTTTAGCCAAAATAGCCTTGGAAAGGTCAAAAACGCGCGCTTCGAGGTTTACGCAGGTCACCTGTGATATCTCTTTTTTAGTTATACAGCCGGTACCCGTGAAAGCGCAGAGCTTTTCAAGTTCGTTTTTAAGCGTGCGCATATCCCTGCCGCAGAGGTTTATAACAGCCGACGCGTCCTGCTTTGTAAGGGTACAGCCGCGTTTTTCGGCCCATGAAACAAGTGTTTTCTGCAGCTGGGCATCGGTTGCTTTGCCGCAGTAGAGGATATTGCCGGCTTTTTTTGCCTCCGCGATAAATTTTTTCCAGCTTCTGCTTTTTTTAAGGTTTATGTCTATCGTAGGAAGGTAAACGACAAGTACGGTGCTGCCGGGCAGGCGTGACATAAGCTCGTCCCATTTCGCCGTTTCGGCCGCCCCCGCCTTTTCCATATCAACATCCGAAACCGCTACGCACTTTTGCCCCGCCATAAACGGCAGTGAAAAAACAGCCTCGGCTATCTTGTCGGCGCCTGTTTCCCCTCCGTCAAACGTCTGCATGTTAAAGTCCCTGAATTTATCCCCGCCGGCTTTCGCTATTAATTTACCGGCGTAATAACTGACAAGGTATTTTTCATCTCCGTAAATAAAATACATTTTTGCAAAATCAGACTTTGATATCTGCTTTTTGATATCGGCAAAATTTATGTCAGGCATTGTCTTCCCTCCTTAGCGAAAGTTTCCCCGCGCCTGAAAGCTGCAGCACCACGCTGCCGTCTCCGCCCGTACAGACGCAGTTAAGGCCGTTAAATGCGGCGATGTTCTTTTCAATATCGTCTTTTCCGGCCGAAACGACAGTGCATACGGGGGAAATTTTATCCGTAAAGTCCGCTTCCGTATCAGTAACGACAAAGTCGGCCCCGAGCATATTCTCCGGCAGCAGCGAAACATCCGCCGAGCCTGGGCATACAAGAACGGAAATGCCGCACGCCTTTATAAGCGAAGCGCTCTCCGACTGCCCCGCCGGCACTGTATATATCTCCACGCTGTTCCACAGGCGCGCAGACGCGTGCCCGTTATATACGCTCATACCTTTTGAAAAGCCCGCCGCTTTGCGTACAAAGCCATCGTAAACGCTGCCGGAGCGCACCGTTATATTGCCGGGGGCAAACCTTTCGGCAAGGTCTCCGAGGTTAACTCTTTCTTCCCGGCCGTCGGTCAGCGGCTGGATGTAGTCCAGGCGGCGGCATCCCTGCGTGTTAAGATAGTTTACGGCGGCGCTCGCATTGTAGCCGCCGCAGCCGACTACGGCGGCCCTGCCGCCCTTTGTTATAACCAAAGACTCCGCCGTGCCTGTGTCAAGCACCGCTATGCGCGTTGCGCTGCGCATTGCAACCATGCGTGAAAAAACTCCCGTAAAGAGGACTATGACTGAAAGCCATGCCGCCGGCTTAAAGAGGCGTTTCCCGCCGCTCAGGAGCGCCGCCGCCGAAAAAATGACTAAAGCCGAAGCCATCCACAGCGCCGCAAGGCCGGCAGGTACGCTTATGCTCGCAAAAGGAACCTTGGCAAGCAGCGCGGCGCAGCGGCGCATATACTTGGCAAGCGCCCCCGAAACCACGGCAAACGGCAAAGCAAGCAGCGAGCGCGGCGCCGCCAGGTTAAGCAGCGCGGCAACCGCGCCGGCCATCATCATAACCGACGACGGCAGTATTTCCAAAATATTGGAAACCGGCGCTATAAGTGAAAATGTGCCGAAACTTAAAAGTATAACCGGAAGCGTAAACAGCATAGCGGCAAACGAGGTCGCGAGCGTACTGTTTATGAAGCGTACGGCGCGGCTTATACAATTTATTCTGTCCAGCCTGGCGTTTAAATAATTTTCAAATTTCCCCGTGCAAAGTATAAGCCCGAGTACGGCGGAAAAAGAAAGCAAAAGCCCTACGTCGGCTGCGGCGTAAGGGTTAACGGCACAAATAAGCAGCACGGACGCGCCGAGTGAGTTAAGCGAGTCGGCGTGCCTTGAAAAAAGCGGTGCCGAAACGCAAAGCAGGCACATTACGCCGCTGCGCGTAACAGACGGCACGAAGCACGTGACAGCCATAAAAACGGCGACGCCGGCACACGAAACAACGGCCGAGGCCCGTTTAGGGACTTTAAAGAAAATGAGGAGTACGGATATAAGCTGTACTAAGGCAGCCATATGGAAACCCGAAACCGAGAGGATATGCGATATGCCTACGGCGCGGAAGTCCTCCACCGTCTGCGCATCAAGCGAGGAGGTATCCCCCAGGAGCACCCCCTTGAGTACCTGCGCTTCAGTGGGCGCAAGGATGTCGTCGGACGAGTCCAAAAGGGCGCTCCGCAGCTTAAGCGCATAATAATAAAGCGGTTTGCCGCGCGGCGGGGGTTCCGTTTTTACTCCTTCATACCCGTTTATATAAGCAAACATCATTATCCCTTTTGAAGCGTAATAGCTGCGCGAGGAGTATCCGCTGCCGCCGCTTGGCATGAAAAAGTGCATTTTACCCGTTATGCGCGAGTACGGCTCGTCCGTAAGCTGTTTTTGGGCTGAAAGGCGCACTTTAAAATTCACCGGAGCGTTTTTATAATCTATCCGGTCTATTTTTACGACATAATACCAGCGGCCGTTTTGTTTGCATGGCAGCTCGCACACGGTTCCGGCAGCCGCGAGGTCTTTACCGTCAAGCAGGCGCGGCGGCTCCACATAAAAGCGTGAATAAAGTGAAAACGACAGAAAGGCCGCTGCCGCCGTAAAAAAAGCCAGCGGAAAAACATACGCCCGCCTTGCGCGTTTGAAAAAAAGCGAAACCGCGAACGCGGCTGCGCACACGAAAAACAGTATAAACGAAATCCGGCGGCCGAACCTTACAGCCGCCGCAAGCGTAAGCAGGCAGCAAAAACCGGCAAGCGTAAGCGGCCGCCTCATTAAATTTGCCCCCTTATAAATTCATGCCTGCCGCGGAAAAGCGTCAAGCATGAATACCGCCGCACCTCCGGGGAATACCGGACGGCCGGCGCAATATGTTTTGAGTTTACTTAAAAAACAAGGGGAGCGGCTCAAGGTATGTAATGTCTTTGCGGTCCTTCGCGTCGCCCTCGGCAAGTACGCAGGCGCGGCCGACTATCTTGCCGCCGTACATATTAACAAGCTTTTCCATTGCCGCAAGCGACTCGCCTGTGCTTATGACGTCGTCTACTATGAGGACCCGCTTTCCCTCAAGCAGCCTGTGGTCTTCTTCTGAAAGGAAAAGCTGCTGCACGTGGTCGGTTGTGATGGACCTAACGTCAACATGTATAGGGTTAAGCATATAAGCCTTGACGCTTTTGCGGGCAACGACATACCTGCCGCAGCCCTGCCGCGCCATTTCGTAGCAGAGCGGTATACCCTTCGTTTCAGCCGTAACCACAACGTCATGCTCCGGGCATACTTTAAGGAGCGCATCGGCGGCCTTCTCCGTAAGCTCGACATCGCCCAGCATAATAAATCCCGCTATGTCAAGATGCTCGTCTATAGGGCAGATGGGAAGCCTGCGCTTACAGCCGGCTATGGTCATTTCATAATATTTTTCGCTCATAAAAACCTCCATGCGCTGCAAATGCAGCGGTTTATTTATTTCTTTACAGTCAGCCCGGAGGCCATTTCATGGAACGGCCGCCAAGTAAATGGAAATGCAGATGCATAACGCTCTGCCCGCCTTCTTTTCCTACATTGCACACTATCCTAAAACCGTCGTCAAGGTGGTTTGCCTTAGCAAGCTTAGCCGCCACTTCGTATATGTGCGCTACTATAGCGCTGTTTTCCGGCGTTATGTCGGCGGCGGAACTTATGTGCTCCTTAGGTATGATAAGTATATGCACGGGTGCCTGCGGCTGAAGGTCGCAGAACGCAAGCACTTTGTCGTCTTCATACACTTTTTTGCTCGGGATTTCCCCGTTGGCTATTTTGCAAAACACGCAGTCCATTTTCTCACCTCTTATTTTAATTCATTTTTATCAATGTTATATACAAAAACAAATACGCATAACAAAGTAATTATAATATCATTTTACCATTTCCGCAACTATTACTTCAGCTGAGGCCAGCGCCGCGCCGAGTTTTGAAACATCCTTTGCGCCAGCCATAGCACTGTCGGGCCTGCCGCCGCCGCTGCCGCCGGCCGCCTTAGCGACTTCGCGCGCGAGGCTGCCCGCGTGCACTCCCCTTTTGACGGCGTTTTTGCCGGCGCAGACGGCTATGCTTGCCTTGCCGCCGCTGACGCCCGCGAGTACGGCCGCCATGTCTGGCGAAGAGTCGCGCACACTGTCGCACATAGCGCGGAGCCCGTCCGGCTTTACTCCTGAAAATTCAGCCGTTATAAGCTTAACGCCGTTTATTTCCTTAGCCGAAGCGAGCAGGCTCTCCATGCGCAGCGCCGCAAGCTCCGCGCCAAGCTTCTCTATCTCCCTGTTTTTCTCCTTAAGCTCCTGTGACAGCTGCCTTGCCTTCTGCGGAAGCTCGGAGATACTGTTTACCTTAAGCGCCGCGGCCGTTTCTTTTTCTTCATTAAGCACACCGTTTATCCAGGCCGCCGTGTTCGTCCCGGTTACAGCCTCTATCCTGCGCACGCCGGCCGCCGCGGAGCTTTCCGAAATTATCTTGAACATGCCTATTTTAGCGGTATTGTCTACATGCGTCCCGCCGCAGAATTCCTTTGAAAAGTCTCCCGCTGAAACCACCCTGACTATTTTACCGTATTTTTCGCCGAAAAGAGCCATGGCTCCGGACTTTTTAGCTTCTTCAACAGGCATTTCCTTACATGTCACCGGCATGCCGCTCAAAACCGCCCCGTTTACCAGTTCTTCGGTCTTTTTTATCTCATCATCAGTCATAGCCGAAAAATGCGTAAAGTCAAACCGTACGAGACGCTCGTCCACAAGCTGCCCCGCCTGCTCCACATGCGTTCCGAGTACTCGCCTCAAAGCCGCCTGCAGCAGATGGGCGCACGTATGGTTGCGCATTACGGCGAGCCTGCGCTCAACGTCCACACATGCTTTGACACTGTCGCCCACGCTTAACCCGCCGGCTTCCACAACGGCGTGGTGCAGGTAATTTTTCGCGTGGTTCTTTGTCGTGCCGGTTACCTTAAGTACGGCTCCGCTGCTTTCTATAATACCTGTGTCGCCGACCTGCCCGCCGCTTTCGCCGTAAAATGGCGTTTTGTCAAGCACTGCCGTAACTTCGTCTCCGGCCGACACCGACTTTGCGAGCTGCCCGTCCTTTATGAGCGCAAGCACTTTTGACTCAGACTCAAAATTTTCATAGCCTGAAAATTCTGTTTCCTTTACCCCGTCGAGCAGCCCGTTTTCACCTGCCCATGCATCGGCGCCGGCGTCCCTGCGTGCCGCGCGGGCGCGCTCCTTTTGGCTTTTAAGCTGCTTTTCAAATTCTTCCTCGTCTACAGTAAGGCCGCTCTCCGCCGCTATCTCCTTTGTAAGGTCTATAGGGAACCCGTAAGTGTCGCTCAGTTTAAAGGCATCTATCCCAGAAAAGACCCTGCGCCCTGACTTAACGGTGCTTTTTATATAATCGCCGAGCAGCTGCGTGCCCTGGTCAATGGTCTTTGCAAAGCTCTCTTCTTCCGCACGGATAAGCTTTGTTATCATATCGCGCTTTTCATAAAGCTCAGGGTAAGCTGATTTGTTTTCGTTTATTACGGTAGAGCATACTTTATAAAGGAAAGTATCGTTTATGCCGATAAGCCTGCCGTGGCGGGCAGCCCTGCGCAGAAGGCGCCGCAGCACGTAGCCGCGCCCCTCGTTTGACGGCAGCACGCCGTCGCCTATCATAAACGTTGTGCTGCGCACGTGGTCGGTTATTACGCGGAGCGAAACGTCGCTTTTGGGGTCATAGCCGTATTTAACGCCGGATATATCAATTATGTGCTTCATAATGTTCTGCATGGTGTCCACAAGGAAAAGGTTGTCCACTCCCTGCATTATGCAGGCAAGGCGCTCCAGGCCCATGCCTGTGTCGATGTTAGGGTGCTCCATGGGCGGGTAGTTGCCGTTGCCGTCGCTTTCAAACTGTGAAAAAACGACGTTCCAAAATTCAACGTAACGGTCACAGTCGCAGCCAACGCCGCACGTGGGCTTGCCGCAGCCGTACTTTTCACCGCGGTCGAAATATATCTCCGAGCACGGGCCGCACGGGCCGGGGCCGTGTTCCCAAAAGTTATCCTCCTTGCCGAGGCGGACTATCTTTTTCGGCGACACGCCTACTTCTTTCGTCCATATGTCAAATGCCTCGTCGTCGTCAAGGTAGATAGTCACCCACAGCCTGTCCTCCGGCAGCTTAAGTACCTTTGTGCACAGCTCCCACGCCCACGCCGTAGCTTCGTGCTTAAAGTAGTCGCCGAAGGAAAAGTTGCCGAGCATCTCGAAAAACGTGCCGTGCCGCGCGGTAATGCCGACGCGGTCTATGTCTGGCGTGCGTATGCACTTTTGGCAGGTGGTCACGCGCCTGCTCGGCGGGGTAACTTCGCCCGTAAAGTACTTTTTCATCGGCGCCATGCCGGAATTTATAAGGAGGAGACTGTTGTCGTCCTTGGGTATAAGTGAAAAGCTCGGTAGCCTCATATGACCCTTAGACTCAAAAAAAGATAAGAACGTTTCGCGCAGTTCGTTTAAACCTGTCCATTCCATATTGCTGCCAATACTCCATTCCGCCTTAAAACGGCATAAAATAAAAAACAGACTTCCCCGTCCTCAAGTATGGGACGAAAAAATCCGTGGTACCACCCAAATTGCGCCGCAAAGGCGCCTCTTTCTGTTTACCCTTTAACGCGGGCAACGCCGCGGCTTTCACACCGCGTAGCTCGGTAAGCCGGCCAGGCGCCGTGCATCGCGGGGGCTTTCAGCCGCGGTCCCCTTCTCTGCTGCGAAGCACGGGCGCCTTTTTGCCCGTCATAGCCTTTTATTTATATGATTTTTTTAACGTCAGACCGTGCGGCACGCGCGTAAAGCGGGCATGCCCGCCGTAAGTTTGCCATTTGTTTTAATTATACCATAATTATATTATTTTTCAAGCCTTGGCGCCGCTTAAGGCCACTAATATTTTACTTCAGCCTTCTACAAATATTCCCGATTCCTCCGCTATATTTTCCTCGCACGTAAGCTTTGCGGTATATATGAATTTATCCCCGCTTAACCTGTACGACGGACGCGCCTGTGTCACCTTTACACCTTTGAGTCCTCCGCTTTCCGCTTCATCGAGGGCTTTCTCCGCTTCTTCCCGCGCCTGCTTTTCAGTCAGCGTAACGTTTTTTACGCTCATGCGCGACCATTTTTCCTCGTAAACGCTTACAGGGAGGAGGTTCCCAAAAACGCGCAGCTCTTTTCTGCAGGCGGCGACGTCACAGTCGCCCTTCGGCTTTGTCTTGAACGTAAGGGGAAAGCTTACGCCGAAAAAATCAAGATTCCTCATTACCGTAAAGCCGCCCGCTGGCTCCCTGACGCCGCGCTTCATATTTATTTCCTTTGTGAAAGTCCTGCTTGTTTCTGCGATGATTTCAGCCGAAGCGTGCTTAAGCGTATTGCCGCCGAACACGTCCTCCACAACCGAGCTTACAAGCAGCTGCCCTTTTACAACGGCATCACCCTTTTTAACGAGCAGCGTGCCGGCCCCCACCTGTGTTGAGATTACCTGCCCTGAGGCAGACGCCTTTATGTTGCACGGCATGCTTTTGTCGATTATCTTCGGGCTTTCGTCTTTTTCCTCTACGGATACGTCCGCTATGCAGCCGCGCATGTTAACGCTCATCCAGCCTATATCCGGCAGCTTAAGCATCGTCTTCTGCTCCACCGTTTCAGCAGTAATGTCCTTTTTAGGCGCGCCGGGGTAAAGCCCCGCTAAAGTCAGCGCGTTTGAAATATCGCTTCCAGCAATTTTTGAATTGCCGGAGATATTGACGCACCATACCCTCAGCGACAAAACGCGCAGCATAAGGAAAAACGCTATGCAGCCGACAGCTATGCCGCGGTGCTTCCCCGCATGGAGTACCGCAAACGGCAGGCCGTGCCTTTCACTCACCCTTAGCCGGCAGCCGGCCCTTTTCGCGTACCTGCGCAGGCGTCTGTAACTGCGCGCACCGACGCAGGCGCCGCCCTGCCTTCTGCCCCTTATGTCCCAAAGAGGAAAACCGCCGCGCGCGCAGTAGTTGTAAAACCGCTCCGGGTTCCCGCCTTTAAGGGAAAACCTCACGTACCCTAAAAGCCACCTGACCAATTTTAAAGAAAACATGCCGCGCCCCTTCAGTTAGAAAACTCAATGCACGTTATAAACCCAGCCACAACGAGCGAATCCGCCGTAAGGCACTTTATAGCAAGGCAGCGCCCCGAAAACCTTACAACGCCCTTATCCGTTTTTATCCGCACTATATCGTCGTCATACTCGAGCACGCCGCGGCAGCCCTCGACCTTTGCCTCACTGTTACCGTTTATCTCCATGTGCGTCGCCATGTTAATGCACTGCATACGCCGGTAATTTCCTATATCAGCCAAAAAAATCCCACCCAAAAATCATTATACATAATGCTATGCGTAAAAAGGTGTAAATATCCGCGTTGAAACATATACATAAAACGCCGGCATAAAAGCCCCCGCCGCCACAGCTGAAGTTCCACTGCCAATACGTTATAAAACGGAGATGCAGACAAATGAAAATGCGTACCGGCGCTTTATGCGCCGCCGTCGCGGCCGCTGCCGCGGCGCTCATAGTTTTTCCGGCGCAGTCGTCCGCGGGCGCTAAAAGCGGCGTGGACTACTGCCTTAACATACTCGTCCCATCCCTCTACCCTTTCATGGTCCTCTCGGTTTTCGTTGTAAAGAGCGGCCTCGCCCAAAAGGCCGGAAAGCATCTTGAGAAATTTACCCAAAAAGTATTCCGTCTGCCGGGCTGTGCCGCGGTGTGCCTCCTTATGAGCCTTGTTGGCGGTTACCCCGCAGGCGCCCGCTCCGTCGTTTCCCTGTACGAAGACGGCGGCATAAGCGAAAGGCAGGCGCGGCAAATGCTCTGCTTCTGCGTTAACGCCGGACCTTCGTTTGTCATTACGGCAGTCGGCGTCGGCTTTTTCGGCAGCGCCGCCGCCGGCTACACACTGTTTGCCTCGCAGTTAATCATTTTTATCATATTAGGCATTATATGCGGCGCGATATCGAAAAAAGCGGAAAGCCGCCCGCTCCAAAATGCAGGCAAAAAAATACCGGCATCCGAAGCGCTCGTCATATCAGCCTCGGATGCCGCTTATTCCACTTTAAACATGTGCTGCTTTGTCATACTGTTCGCGGCGCTTATGAACGTGCTGCGCGTGTTTGTAAAGCAGCCGGCGGTTTCAGCCGTATGCTCATGCATCCTCGAAGTTACCGGCGGCTGCGCAGACCTCGCGCGGGCCGGCGCGCCGCTGTGGGCGGCTGCTTTCGCCGTCGGCTGGGGCGGCGTCTGCGTACATTTCCAGATATACGCGTCCACTGCCGGCCTGCGCATAAACCGCGCGGAATTCGTACTTTTCCGCTTCCTGCAGGGCGCCATGTCCGCAGCGGTATCATACATACTGACACCTCTAATGCCCGGCTGCGCTGAGACGTTCAGCAATTTTTCCGGAGAAACGGCGGGCGCCCTTTCGTCACGCGCTCCTGCCGCCGCTGCCATGATAGCGCTGTGCGCCGCGCTTTTATTTTCAATGCCGCATGAAAAGCTGGAAGTAAGGCACGGCGGGTGCTATAATAAACGTGGAGCGTAGCCGCCGGCGCCCATGCGCCGCGCCCGCAGCGCCGCGGAAAAATTTTAAAATGACTGGAGGGCTCGGTTTGTTTGGCAGAAAGAAAAAAAGCAAGCTGTTCGGAAACGATATAGAACCGTGCTGCAAGTACTGCGGTAATTACTCAGAGGGTAAAAGCACGTGCGGCCTTGGGCTGGAGCTTAACGCCGGAAAATGCGGCGGCTTTGTCTATGACCCTCTCAAGCGCACACCCGACAGCCCGCCTCCGCTTAAGCAGTACGACCCCGACGAGTTTAAACTTTAAAGCAGCTTTTGCCGTGCGCAGTATAATAACGTTTATTAACGCCAAAAGGCCGGATCCCAACCGATTCGGCCTTTTTATGTAAACATAAATCCAAACGCAAAAGTCAGTACCCGCGGCTGCCAGCAACCGCGCTTAGAACGATGACGGCTATGCCGCACAAAGTGACCACTATGCCAATAACAAGCCCCGCGACGGAAAATCCCTTCGGCAAAAAATCACCTCCGATTACATATAAAGCCCTTTTATTATCCAGTAGCAGCAAAAGCGATGGTTCAGGTTTTTATGTGGTATTTATTATTGTATTGTACCATAAAAACATTTAAGAATTCAAGGTACCGAAACAGTTTTCGTAAAGTAAGCGCACATTTTTTTATAATAAAAAGAAAAAATAATCCCATGTTTTTCTATGGCAGTTTACTTGACATACTTACCGATAAAAAATATAATATTTACTGTAATTTCACTCTGATTATTTTAATTTGCCTTAATAATCGCCATTATTTTTACTTAATATACAAAATATGTTTTTAGGTGGTGATAAGTCCCATTGCGGTAAGTACCGCCGCGCCGTACACGCGGCTTGAGTTTGTTTTTAAGCAAGGCAACCCACTTGATTAACGGAGGAATAAAAATCTTGAAAAAAAAATTGGCATTACTGCTTCTCTTTACGATTCTTTTCATGCCGCTCGGATTTAACTCTGGGGCAAAGGCCAGCGAAGACTTCCACCTGTCTGACTCGTCGATGCTTATGACGCCTGGTAAAACCGAAACCATAACCGCCAAAAACGGCTCGCTTGAGGCGATAGACGTCATATGGTCGTCAAGCAACGAGGCCGCCGCCACGGTTGACGGCAGCGGCCGGGTTACGGCCGTAAACTGGGGGCAGTCCGTCATAACCGCGAACTCACCCAACGGCGACGTCGCTACCTGCGCTGTAAACGTTGCAGTAAAGGGAGTTGACGTTTCAAAATACCAAGGCTCCGTTGACTGGGCCGCCGTAAAAGGCGCCGGCTATGACTTTGCAATGATAAGGACCGGTTTCGGCAGCGAGAACTGGTCGTCACAGACGGATGCATACTTCGAAACAAACTACACAAACGCCCTGCAAAACGGGCTGAAAGTAGGGGCGTACCATTACAGCTACGCAACTACGGCAGCGCAGGCCAGCCAGGAGGCCGACTTCTGCCTCAGCATACTTAACGGCAGGCAGCTCGACTACCCGGTCGCTTACGACGTAGAGGACAAAAGCCAGTACGGCCTGTCAAGCGACACTTTGGGGCAGATAGTACAGACGTTCTGCAGCAAGATACAGGCGGCAGGTTATAAAACCGTAGTGTACAGCTACCCCAAATTCTACAACGCCCACCTTACGAGCCCTCTCGTTTCACAGTACGACACATGGATAGCGAGCACCGGGGGCCTGCAGTCGCCTTCTTTCAGCGGCAAGTACACCATGTGGCAGTACGCCGTAACTGCCGTCTCAGGCGTAAGCGGCAACTGTGACGTCGATTACAGCTACGTTGACTACGCTAACGGCGGCACTTCCTCAACCGGCGGCAGTACTGACGTAAATACGCCCGGCACGCCCTCGTACGTCGACCCGCTGCTTTTCAAAAGCGACACTACTGGCACGTACACTTTCGGTACCAACAGCAATTATTACTACAAAATAACAACGCCTGACACAATGGTGCCAAGCTGTTCTTCGTCAAACAGCTCAGCCGTCTCCGTTGCTTACAGTTCTAAGGTTTCTGACGGTTTCCTTTTCAAAATCACCAATAAAGGAGCCGGTACGGCTACCATAACAACTACGGCCGCCGACGGGCGCAGCGTCTCATTTACGGCGGTAGGCACGTCCGCCTCAATGCCGGCCTCTCCCGCGACGCCAAACACGCCCGCTGTGCCGTCGGCCTCAACACTCGCGTGCGATACAACGGCGCCTTACACCTTCGGCTCCAACAGCGTTTACTGCTATAAAATAACCACAGGCGACACTGAACAGCCTAAAGCGGTTTCGTCAAATTCATCAGCCGTTTCCGTTTCATTTTACAAAAAAATATCAGGCGGATACCTTTATAAAATAAGTAATGTCGGAAAAGGCACGGCCGTCATAACGACAACCGATACCTCCGGCAACTCGGCCTCCTTTACAGCTTACGGTACTAAAGCGGCCGGCTCCTCCTCAGAAAGCACCGTCGTGTCAGATACTCCCGACAGGATGACGGTTAAGAAGGGTTCGGCATACCAATTTAAATTTACTGTTAAAAACGGCCAAAGCGCCTCTTTTTCCTCCGGCAACGGAAGCGTAGTAAAACCCGTGCTGCTAAAAAAGGCAGGGAACGACTACTTCTACAAGATTTCCGGCGCCGCCAAAGGCTGCGCGGGAGTATACGCCACAGTCGCGGGCAAAACAGTGCGCGAATGTATAGTTACAGTCGCATAAAATCCGCTCTATAAAAAGTTTGACGGGGTTTCGTAGTTTTTTTACGAAGCCCCGTTTTTCCGGCTGACAATGCTTTACATGTTTCCTTTAAGCCCGATAGCTTCGGCACTTTGGCGCATGCCGAGAATAGTTTCCTTTATGACCGCGTCAAGACCCGTGTTAAGAAGCCCGCAGCCGTTCTCTATGACTTCCCTGCTTACACCCGCAGCAAAGCCCGGCTGTTTGAACTTTTTCTTTACCGACTTTACCGTTATATCCAAAACGCTTTTTGACGGCCTTACAAGGCAGGCCGCCGTTACAAGGCCCGTCAGCTCGTCTACGGTATAGAGGACTTTTTCCATATCGTTTTCAGGCTTCACGTCAGAGCATATGCCGTACCCATGGCTGCACACCGCATGTATATACTTTTCGTCTATATTATTTTCCCTCATTATCTCCGCTTCTTTTTTGCAGTGCTCGTCCGGATATTTTTCATAGTCCAAGTCGTGCAAAAGGCCCACAATGCCCCATTCCTCCTCATCGCCGCCGTAAAGGCCCGCAAAGTGCCGCATAACGGCCTCAACCGTAAGCGCATGCTTCAAAAGCGCCGGCGTCTCGGTGTACTTTGTCAGAAGCTTCCATGCCGCGTCACGTGTAAATTCTTTTCCCATAACTTAAGCCCTCCTTATGCTGTTCATAAATTTGTATTAAAATAAATGTATTTCCAAAGCGCCGCACGCGGCCTTTTTCATACCGGCGTAAAGGCGGTTTGGTAATTTTTATATTTGCTTTACAAAGCCTTTGCCTTATGTTATTATAAAACAGGAAAGATAACAATTATCATTTTTAGTTTGGATTGATTTTTATGGAAAAAAAGCAGAATTACAGTAAAAAAAGAGAAGCCATCTTAGAGGCGGTACGCTCTACCGACACGCATCCCACCGCCGAATGGGTTTACCAAAAATTAAAAGCGGGGTACCCTGACCTAAGCCTCGGAACCGTGTACCGCAACCTGTCGGCGTTCAAAGAGCAGGGTGTCATAATGAGCGTGGGCGTGGTAGGCGGCAGGGAGCATTACGACGGGAACACGTCGCCCCATACCCATTTCATTTGCTCAAGGTGCGGGGCGGTCCTTGACGTACCCGGAAATTTCGTAAGTAAAACCCAAGTGGAAAAAACCGCTTCAGACTGCGGTTTTAAAGTTACGTCATCAGAGGTAATGCTGCGCGGTATCTGCGCCGAATGCCTTAAAAAAGAAAAGTACTGACCACGCGCGGCAGCACGCCCAAAGCGGGAGGAGATGTCTTTATATGCCGTTTACCGAGCTGCCCATTGAAAAGGCCTTTACCCTGCTGGAGCCTGGGCCTGTAACCCTTGTTACGACAAGTGAGCACGGCAGGAACAACATAATGACTATTACGTGGCACATGGTCATGGACTTTACCCCGAAAATAGCCATGGAAACAGGCCCCTGGAACTACTCGTTCGGAGCGCTGATGCGTACTAAGGAATGCGCCGTCTGCATACCTGCCGTGGACCTCGCCGAAAAAGCCGTATCAATAGGCTGCTGCTCAGGCTCTGATACGGATAAATTTAAGAAATTTGCCCTTACGCCGCTTCCCGCGCACAGTATAGGCGCCCCTCTCATAGGCGAGTGCGTCGCGTGCATCGAGTGCAGGGTCTTGGATTATATTGAAGAACACGGTATATTCGTCTTAACGGGCATACGCGCATATACTAACTGCGAGAGGAAAGAGCGAAGGACCTTCCACGCAAAAGGCGACGGTACGTTTTCCGTTGACGGCGCGGCGCTTGACATGCGTTCACTTATGGCCGGCAAGCTGCCCCCCGGCGTATGAACATCATTCTATCATTTTGCTGAAGTCGTCTTCCGAAATAACCTTCACGCCGAGCTTAACGGCTTTAGCGAGTTTGCTCCCCGCCTCATCGCCCGCAAGAACATAGTCAGTCTTTTTAGAGACGCTGCCGCTCACCTTACCGCCTAACTTTTCTATTACCTCCGTTGCCTGTGGCCTCGCCATAGTAGGCAGGGTGCCTGTAAGGACGAAGGTCTTTCCTGAGAAGCGGCTGTCTGCCTGCGGCGCGGCAAACGAAAGCATGTTTACCCCCGCATCGCGCAGGCGCCCCACAAGGTGCGCGGTACCCGGCAGGCCGAAAAAGCCGTAAACGCTCTGCGCCATTATCCCGCCAAATCCGTTTATACCCGAAATATCTTCCGCCGAAGCTTTAAACAGCGCGTCCATGCTGCCGAAGTAAGCCGAAAGTATTTTAGCGGCCTTTAGCCCTATATGCGGTATGCCAAGCGCGTAAACAAGCCTGTATAAGTCGCTGCCTTTCGAGCGTTCGATGGCGGCGGCTTTGTTTTCCGCTGATTTTTCACCTAAACGCTCCAGCTCGGCAAGCTGGACAGCAGTCAGCAAATATAAATCCGCCGGCGACTTAACAAGCCCTGCGTCCGTAAGGCGCCGCAAAACCGCCGGCCCGAGGCCGTCTATGTCCATAGCATCCCTTGAGCAGAAGTGTATCAGATGGCGCAGCAGCTGCGCGGGGCACTCCGCGTTTGTACAGCGCGTAGCGGCCTCGCCTGCCTCACGCATGACCTTTGCCCCGCACGACGGGCAGACATCCGGCATTTTGTACGGCTCTGAACCTTCAGCATGTGAAACTACCGACACAACTTCAGGTATTATTTCGCCGGCTTTGCGTAAAACGACCGTATCCCCGACGCGTATATCTTTTTCCTTTATAAAGTCTTCGTTGTGCAGCGTAGCCCTGCTTACCGTCGTACCCGCAAGCGTAACCGGGCTGAAAACGCCCGTCGGCGTAAGAACGCCCGTACGGCCAACGTTTATCTCTATACTTTTCAGCACGGTGCTTTTTTCCTCCGGAGGGTACTTGAAAGCTTCCGCCCATTTCGGGAATTTAGCCGTACTTCCAAGCGCTGTCCTTTGGGCAAACGAATTTACCTTTATGACGGCGCCGTCTATAGAGTAGCCGAGGGAGCCGCGCATTTCCCCTATCCTGCGCACTTCTTCTACTGCCTCGCCTATAGTCCGGCACTTTTTATAAAACGGTGAAACCGTAAAACCAAGGCCGCGCAGGAAGTCCAGCGCCTCGTCGTGATAATTTATATCCGCCCCCGTTATCTGCTGTATATTGAAAACAAATATGTCGAGCTTACGTGAAGCTGTTATTTTCGAGTCTTTCTGCCTTAACGAGCCTGCCGCCGCGTTGCGCGGGTTTTTGAAGGGCTTTTCGCCTTCGAGTTCCTGTTTTTCGGACAGCCTGGCAAAGCTTTCGTGCGACATATAGACTTCTCCGCGTACTTCTATAAACGGGAGCGGCCTTTTGAGCTTTTTAGGGACTGTCCTTATAGTCCTTATATTATCCGTTATGTCCTCGCCGACAAAGCCGTCACCGCGTGTGGAGCCGCGCGAAAGCACGCCGTCGCGGTACTCGAGCGAAACAGAAAGGCCGTCGAACTTAGGTTCTACTATATACTCGGCGCTGCCGGCCGCGGCACGCACCCTGCGGTCAAAATCGGCAAGTTCTTCTTCCGAAAAGGAATCGTGGAGGCTTTCCATCTGCACGGTATGCGTAACGGGCGAAAACTTAGCAAGCGCCGCGCCGCCCACCCTCTGCGTGGGCGAATCCGGCGTCACAAGCTGTGGGAACTCAGCCTCTATGCTTTCAAGCTTCCTGTAAAGCCCGTCATATTCGTAGTCCTCAATTTCGGGAGAATCCTCGATATAATATTTACGGTTATGGTACGCTATCTGCCTGCGCAGGTCAGCCGCAAGCTTCTCAGCCTCCGCAATCTCCATAGAAATTTACCTTCCTGTTTTATACTTTCGCTTTTCCATACGAGCCGCAATACCCTAAAGCTTTAAAAGGCAAGGCGAGTGTCAGTTCTGCGTTTCGCCCTTGTCTTCAAGCAGCTTTACCTTAACGGTTTTAGTTTTGCCCTTGTCTGCCTGGGCAGTGGAATACACGGTAATGGAAATTTCGTCGCCTGGTTTATGGGCGTTCAGCATGGAGTAAAGGTCGTCAATGCTTTTAATGTCATTGCCGCCGGCCTTTGTTATTATATCTCCGGCGGTTATGCCTTTATTTTTAAGGTCGCTGTCGCTGCCCACGGTCTGTATGAGCACGCCCTCAGGATAATTATAATACTCCCTGTATATTTCCGGCACGCTGCCTACAGTGACTCCGAGCCTGCAGCGCCCCGCTACATAGCCCTTTTGTATAAGGTCGTTTATTATAGTCCTTGCCCTGCTTACAGGTATGGAGAAGCCCATGCTTTCGTAGCCTTTGGCAACGACCTTATTAGAGTTTATGCCTATGACCTGGCCGTACATGTTGACAAGCGGCCCGCCGGAATTGCCAGGGTTAATGGCGGCATCAGTCTGTATATAAGTCATGCCGTTGCCGCTGTTTGCCTCTATCACCCTGTTAAGGGCGGAGATATAGCCGCCCGTGAGCGAGCCTGCGAAGCTTATGCCGCCCGGGCTGCCTATGGCTATGACGCTGTCGCCTATCTGCATATTGTCGACATTGCCGAACACAGCGGGCGAAAGGCCCGAGGCGTTTATTTTAAGCACGGCTATATCCGAGGTCTTGTCATACCCCGCGACTACCGCCGGATAAGTTTTGCCGCTGTGCAGCGTGACTTTAACCGTATTGCCCTTTGAATAATTTACAACGTGCGCGTTTGTCAAGATGTAGCCGCCTGACGAGGCTATGATGCCAGTGCCTTCGCTTGTACCAGATTCTTCCGAAGAACTGCCTGAAATGTCTACCTCTACGCTGACAACGCTCGGAACCACTTTTTTATAAGTCGCCGCCGCATCCATATGCGTACCCGAAAGCTCCGCCTGTATGGCAATGCCGGGGAAATCCGGCGAAATGCCGCTGTTTTTTACTCCGCCCGCGGCACTGCTGCTGCCCGAGCTTACCTGCGCAGAACCCGACGACGGGCCGCTGCCCGCCGAAGAGCTTTGGCCTGCACTGCCTGACTGCACCTTCAGCGCATTGCCTATACTGTAAGTTACAAGGCCGCCGACAAGCCCCGCGCTGAGCAGCAATAAAATAAAAAGAAATATTTTAAGCCCGCGGCTTTTTGGCGGGCGTACCGGTTTCTGCCCGTACGGCCCTCCATACTGCGTCCCGTACGGCATATATGGTCCGGTGCTGTTGTTTTGCCCGTATGGGGCGTAAGGGCCTCCGGAGCCGTTGCGCCAATAATTATTATTTCCTCCGCCGTACTGCCCGTACGCGTTGTTATCCTGCGGCTGTCCCGCGCCGTACTGTCCGTACGCGTTGTTATCCTGCGGCTGTCCCGCGCCGTACTGCCCGTACGCGTTGTTATCCTGCGGCTGTCCCGCGCCGTACTGCCCGTACGCGTTGCTATCCTGCGGCTGTCCCGCGCCGTACTGCCCGTAATAACCGTAAGGGCTTCCCGGGTTTTTGTACTGCGGCTGTCCGCTGTCCGGCTCACCGCCGGCAGACTTGTTTTCAGGCTGTTCCGCTTTACCGTCTTCCGCCTGCTCCGACGCATTGTCATGCCGCTCCCCGCCGGGCAGCGGCGATTTCGCATCTCTGCCTTCCGCGCTGCCGTCCTCGGCCGGCCGTTCTTCCCTTTTTTCATCGTCGTTCATAACAGTTTACCCCTCATTCTTTTTTGCCGGTTCGCTGTCTGTGTTTACTAGATTATCCGTTTCAGCGCTTTGGTAAGCCACGTCTTTCGGTATCCAAAACTCAAATTCACAGTATTCGTTTTGGATGCTGCTCGCTTTTATATTTCCTCCATGCAGGCGTATTATGGTTTTTACTATATATAATCCCAAGCCCATTCCGTTTTTATCCTGGCTGCGGGATTTATCCGTTTTGTAAAAGCGGTCGAAGATAAGCGGCAGCTCCTCCGGAGATATGCCAGGGCCGCTGTTCTTTATCGAAATTATTGTCCTGTCGGACTCATTCCTTATTTTTATTTCAATATATCCAGACACGTTAGTAAATTTTATCGCGTTGTCTATAAGGTTATAAACCACCTGGTGCAGCATATCGGGGTCGCCGTTTATAAACAGGCTCTCGGAGTCTTCAAGGCCCCTTATCTCTATCTTTTTTTCCTCAATCCTTTTTTCAAACGAAAGAAGGGTTATAAGTACGGTATTTGTAATGTCAAACCTTGAAGTGTGCAGCCTGAGTTCACCGTTGTCTATCCTCGAAAGGTCGAGCATGGTTTTAACAAGCCGCGACAGGCGTTTTACTTCCTGCGAAACTATGCCGAGGTAATGCTTCTGCTTTTCAGGCGGGATAGTGCCGTCGAGTATGCCGTCGATAAAACCGGCAATCGTCGTCATGGGCGTTTTCAGCTCATGCGAAACATTCGCTATGAAGCTGCGGCGCACATTTTCGACTGAAGCAAGCGAGTCCGCCATGTTGTTGAACGCCACGGCAAGCTGGCCTATCTCGTCGTGGCTTGTGACTGGCACGCGCACTGAAAAGTTGCCGGTGCCGAAGCTGCGCGCCGCCGAAGCCATGTTGCGCAGAGGCTGCACAAGCTTGTACGAAAAAAGCCATACGGCGCAGAATGAAACCATAAACGCCGCTATGGCGGCAAGTAAAAATGTTTTAAGTATATCCAGCCTGAACGAAGTAAACGACCGCGCGTCGTAAGCCGCGAAAACAGCCCCGATGACCGTTCCGCCTTTTATGTCCACGGTTATGGGTACGCCTACGATGTAGTACTGCGACTTGTACACTCCGTCCATGGTACCCTGCTCTATATAACTGCCGTTCATGGCTTTTTTCATAATGCCGGCGTCTATACGTTTGGTGCCGTCTACATTTCCGCCGCTGCCGTAGGCCGCCAGAATAGTTTCCCCGTCAGGCTGCGTTATAAAGATATCGGCATCTATGTTGTCTGAAAAAGCCATGATAAACGCCTGCATCCTCGTAGCGTCAACTACATATTTGCCCTTGTTTACGGTTATTACGCTCGCGGAAGCAATACGCGCGACGTTTTCGGCATTTTTTCTTAAGAGGTTACGTTTCTCGGTCTTCCAATAACCGGAAACAAAAATCAGCATTACCAAACTCAGTATCAAAAAACTTATAATAATGATAAGCGACGTTATGCTGAGATATTTTTTAAATAAAGTTTTACGCATATTGCACCCTTACGCACAGCTTTCACTCTTTTACTTCAAACTTATATCCGACTCCCCACACGGTCTTTAACGACCATTTGTCGGAAACGCCTTCGAGCTTTTCCCTTAAGCGTTTAACGTGCACGTCCACCGTGCGGCTGTCGCCGTAGTAGTCGAAGCCCCACACCTCGTCTAAAAGCTGGTCGCGCGTAAAAACGCGGTTGGGGTTGCTGGCAAGGTGGTAAATAAGCTCCATTTCCTTAGGCGGTGTGTCTATCTGCACGCCGTTTACCTTAAGCTCGTAATTTGTAAGGTTTATGGAAAGCTTGTCGTACTTTACTTCTTTAACGCCCTCGTCGCCGTTTTTGCCTATTCTGCGCAGCACGGCCTTTATGCGCGCGACTACTTCCTTAGCTTCAAACGGTTTTACCACATAGTCGTCGGCGCCAAGTTCCAAACCGAGCACCTTGTCGACCACCTCGCCCTTAGCCGTAAGCATTATTATCGGGCACTGTGACTTTTTCCTTATTTCACGGCATACCTGCCACCCGTCAAGCTCGGGCAGCATGATGTCAAGCAGGATAAGGTCAGGGTTCTCCTTGTTAAACATCTCTACGGCTTTTCTTCCGTCGTTGGCAATGACTACGTCGTACTTTTCTTTTTCGAGGTAAAGGCGCAGCAGCTCGCATATATTATTGTCGTCGTCGACAACCATTATCTTTTCTACAGACATGGTTCTCCCCCTCAAAATTATTTTTATTTCAAAACCATATATTATATTAAATTATAAAATAAGCATAAACAAATAATATGAACTTTCTTTTAAGCTTTTACCGTTAAAAAATAAAATTGCGCGTAAAAACCTCATTATTGTATCCTTATGATACCACGCGGACGGCATAAATACAACAATATGCGCCGGCGTCTTCCGTTAATAATCGCCGTCTGTGCAAAGCCATGAAAATAAGCGCTTCTTTTTGTCGTAATGCACAGAAATAAGGTATCCATGCAAAAAACTCTTGACATTCTGCACTTATTATATTATACTCAAACCAATGATTCGTTTTAATCATTGATTTATGCTTTTGGATTGTTACTACCGTTACGTAGGCAAAACCAAATTTTAAAGGTTAGGATTATTTATTCTATCTTTTAAAATTTGGTTTTTATTTTTAGGAGCTGTGTTTGATGAAAATTAAAAGGCTCAATGTCAATAGTTGGG
>DHNP01000007.1 GCA_002409585.1 Ruminococcaceae bacterium UBA5413
TTCGATACTTTGTCTTCACTCTGCAGCGCGCAGGCTTTAATGGCCTGTGCGCCGTTTTTTTAGTTTCTTTTTACCGGCAATGAAAAAACGCCGAGGAATTTCTGTGAAAGCACATCGTATTCGTTGTTTTTCAAGATATATTCTTTACCGCGGGCACCCATCGCCGCAAGTTCGCCTTTAGGTGTTTCCGCAAGCCTGACGGCCGCGTCCGCGATGGCCCGCGCATCCTCCGGCGGTATGGAAATACCGCATCCCGCGTCTGCAACCATGTCGTTAGGTGCATCTATTGCAAAGATAACGGGCTTGCCCGCCATCATGTAGTCCATCAGTTTATTGGGGCTTACGCCGAAACGGAAAAGCGGCTGCCGCTGCAGCCCCACGTACAAAGCATCCATTTGGCTGAGCAGCTCCGGCACCTGGCCGCGCTTTACAGGCGGCAAAAATTCGACAATGCCGTCAAGCCCCATAGAGTGCGCTGACTGTATAAGCCGTTCGCGCTCCGGCCCCGGGCCGACGAGTATAAGCTTTATCTTCTTTCCGCGCAGGTACTCCCCCGCCTTAACAAAGCTGTCAAGCGCGTTCGCTATGCCGTGCGCGCCCGTGTAGCCTATAAGGAAAAATCCCCCGTCATGGTACTTTTTGAGTTTATCGCAGTATACCGGCGGGTCAGCAAAAGGCTTTTCCCAGTCGGCTTTAATTATACCGTTAGGTATATAGATAAATTTCTCAGGCTTAAGCCCATGCTCAACCATGTGGCCTTTGGCGTTAGGCAGAAGTGAAACGACATAGTCGCTGTTTTTGTAGCAGTAATTTTCAGCCCGCTGCATAAGCATTATATACGGGTGGCGCGGGCTCATGCCTCCAAGCTCAATGGGGCTTAAAGGCCAAAGGTCGTGTACTTCGTAAATAAGCATAGCGCCGGTTTTAAGCGCTATTTTCCGCGCGGGGTATATGTCGAGCGGGTAAGTAGACGAAGCTATGACGGCGTCTAACCCGCCATCGGATATTTTATCCTTAAACTTATAAAGCCCATGCAGGAACGAGAGCATATTCTTTATGCGCCCCATGCCGTTGCCGTGGTATTCGTTTCCGGCTATCCAAAAATAACGTACCTTTCCGAGCATCTCCGCCATGTACTTTTGCCCGCCCAAGTCCGGGTTTTTAGTGCGCAGATGTGAAAACGAGCTTGCCGCCACGGTTACGTTATGCCCTTTTTCGGCCCAGCGCTCAGCCATAAAGTACGGGCGGAACTCCATGCCGTGTACGTTCGAGCCGGCATAATGGTTAATGTAGAGTATATTCATAATATTTACAAGCGCTCCCCGTAAAGCTTTAAAACGGATGCTATCCTGCCTGACGCGTTGCCGTCGCCGAAGGGCATTTTGTCACGCGCCGATTTATCTACGGCCGTATTCATTGCCTTGCAGTAGATATCGTCCCTGTCAAGGCTTGAAAGTACGTTCCAGTTTCCGCGGAGTGTTTCCACCCACTCGGTTTCATGCCGCAGCGTAACGCACGGCACCTCCATAAACCACGCTTCTTTCTGCAGGCCGCCGGAGTCAGTCAGCACCTGCAAAGCGTTCTTCGTCAGCAAAAGCATCTCAAGGTATCCTACGGGCGGTATAAGCGTTATATTTTTAAACCCGTATTTACTTAAGGCTTCTTCGGCAAGCCCGCGCGTGCGCGGGTGTATCGGTATTATAACTTTCTGCGGAAGCTTTTCAAAGGCCGAAAAAATTTCCGCAATGGTGTTTAACCCGCCGTCCGTCGTTTCCGCGCGGTGGATTGTAGCAAGGCGGTAATTTTTAGGCGCTATGCCGAGTTTACCGAAAATTGCCGTCTTTTCGGGCATCGACTGAGCAAGCTTCAAAAAATGCAGCACCGAGTCGAGCATGACGTCGCCGCAGATATCCACGCCCTCCACTATGCTTTCCTTTTTAAGGTTTTCCGCCGCCGTTTCCGTCGGGCAGAAAAGCCAGTGCGAAATGTGGTCGGTAAGCACGCGGTTCTGCTCCTCGGGCATGCGCATGTTGTACGAGCGCAGCCCCGCTTCAACATGGGCTACCGGTATGTGCAGCTTAGACGCCGCCAAAGCCCCCGCCAAAGTGGAGTTAGTGTCGCCGTAGACAAGCAGTATATCCGGTTTTTCCTTAAAAATGACTTCTTCTATCTTAATGAGCATTTCACCGGTCTGCCTGCCGTGCGTGCCGGAGCCTACGCCAAGGTTGTAGGCCGGTTTTTTTATATTGAGTTCCTCAAAAAAGACAGCCGACATGTTGCGGTCGTAATGCTGCCCCGTATGGACTATGACTTCGTCACATATTTTTTCAAGCTGCCGCGACACTGCCGCAGCTTTTACAAACTGCGGCCGCGCGCCTACAACGGTCAAAATCTTCATAAGCACCTTATCTTACTTTCACATCGGATGGCGACATATCCGTCGATGAAAATTCAAGCCCGTCGTACTTTACAGGCATGCCGGTTTTCTGCGACTTATAAGCCGCGAGGATTATCTTCATGCCCTTTATGCCTTCCTCCCCGCTTACGAGCGGCGCCCTGCCTGCCCTTGCGGAAAGTATGAAGTTCCTGTAAAGCGCGTTGTGCCCGCTTCCGTAAACATCCTTTGGGTCGTTGCCCGAAAGCTTTTTGACTTCTTCGTCCTGAGGGGCGCTGTCCTTGAAGTTCCAAGTCTGTATCCTGTTTACGGCAAGCCCGCCTATGACGGCAGTACCCGTTTCGCCGAAGATAGAAAGCGTTTCCTCAAGGTTCTTCGGGTACACGCACGCTGAGCCTTCCACTATGCCTATCGCGCCGTTTTTAAAGCGTATGACAACCGCGCCGAAGTCCTCAGCTTCTATATCGCGCAGGTAGTTGCCCGTCATGGCCATGACCGTGTCGGGCCTGCCGCCGAGGTTCCACTGCAAAAGGTCTATGTCGTGTATGCACTGGTTCATCAGCGTGCCGCCGTCCTGCGCCCACGTGCCGCGCCACGGCGCCTGCCTGTAGTACGGCATGGTGCGGTTCCACAGTATCCTCGCGGTGCCGTTGACTATCTTGCCGAAGCGCCCGTCGAGCACCGCGTTGTGCAGCTGCCACACTGGCGGGTTAAAGCGGTTTTGGTGGCACACGCCGAGGGCCACTTTCTTACTTTTTGCTTCGCTTATCATTTTTTCGGCATCTTTGGTGCTTAAGGCCATTGGCTTTTCGACGAGCACGTTTTTGCCTTTGCTTATGCAGTAAAGGGCAATCTTCGCGTGGTAACCGCTTTCCGCAGCTACCGAGCAGCAGTCTATTTCTTCCTTTTCGAGCATTTCCTTATAGTCCGTATAAACCGCCGGACGTGTGCCCGTTTCCTTAAAATAATCCTCGGCTTTCTGTTCTGCGCGCTCTTTCACCGTGTCGCAGACGGCGGCAAGCTCCATTATCTCACGGTTGAAAACGGCGGCGGCTATATGGTTTTTGGAAATCCTTCCGCAGCCTATCAAAGCAAAACGGTACAGTCCCATTTTTAATCCCTCTTTTTAAACAATTTAACTTTAAAATTATCATTTAAACGCAGGCGTAAGTTTACAGCAGCTCTATGTTGCCGCGGTCCTTTATGTCTTTCATTGCGTTCCTCGTGTCGAATATTTCCTTTGAAAGTTTTTGTATATTATCATAATCAAAGCACGAATGTGCCGTGCAGATAATTGCTATATCGGCTTTCCTAAGCATATCGTCCGTAAGCTCCGGCGCGCCCCTGTGGACTTTGCCCTTGTGCTTGTACTCGGGGATATACGGGTCGTAGTAGGTAACGTCCGCGCCATTTTTTATGAGCAGGTCAACGACGTTGAGCGCGGGGCTTTCACGGTAGTCGTCGATGTCAGCCTTGTACGCTACGCCCAAAACGAGCACTTTAGCCCCGTTTATGGACTTTTTGTCTTTATTAAGCACATTCATCGCGCGCTGTATCACGTACTCAGGCATGCCGGTGTTTATCTCGCCCGAAGTTTCTATGAGGCGCGTATGGTAGTCAAACTCGCGCGCTTTCCACGTAAGGTAGAACGGGTCGAGCGGTATGCAGTGGCCGCCGAGCCCCGGCCCCGGATAAAACGCCTGGAAACCGTACGGCTTTGTCTTAGCGGCTTCTATGACTTCCCAGACGTTTATGCCCATGCGGTGGCAGATTATCGCCATCTCGTTTGCAAGCCCTATGTTTATGTTGCGGTAAGTGTTTTCGAGCAGTTTTTCCATTTCCGCCACCGCCGGTGACGAAACCTCGTAAACGCCTCCCGCAAGAACGCTGCGGTAAAGCGCGGCGGCAACCTCGGTCGAGTCGCTGCCAATGCCGCCGACCACTTTAGGCGTGTTTTTCGTTTTATACTGCTTGTTGCCCGGGTCAACGCGTTCAGGCGAAAAGGCAAGGTAAAAGTCCCTGCCGCACTTAAGGCCGCCCGCTTCAAGGATAGGCTTCAAGAGTTCTTCCGTCGTGCCGGGGTACGTAGTGGACTCGAGGATTATCACCATGCCCTCGTGCACGTACTTTGCCACCGACTCCGTGGAGCCTTTAACGTAGCTTATGTCAGGCTGCTGGTACTTGTCAAGCGGCGTCGGCACACAGATAGCGACGGCGTCAACGTCCTTTATAAATGAAAAGTCCGAGGTAGCGGAAAGCTTTCCGCTTTCAACTTCATTTTTCAGCCTGTCGCCGACCACGTCGCCGATGTAGTTGTGCCCCGCGTTGACGGAGTCAACCTTCTTGCTCTGCACGTCGAAGCCTATCGTCCTGTAACCGGCGCCCGCAAACTCCACCGCAAGCGGAAGCCCCACGTAGCCTAAGCCCACAATGCCCACAACAGCTGACTTAGCGTTTATTTTCCCTAAAAGTTCAGATTTTATATCAGACATAATATTATCCCTCTTTATAAATTATTTAATTGTATATATGTGATAACCCGGTACTTGCCGTGCCGGGTTTAACCTTTTTCCCTTATCCCTTCGGCGCACTTCTCGTACCTGCGGCCGCACTTGGGGCAGACGAGGCCGCCGTCCAGCTTTTCGCCGCACGTACACGCCCAGCCAGCCTGCCTTGCCGGGCAGCCCATCATTATGGCGTGGTCCGGCACATCCTTAGTTACTACGCTGCCTGCTGCTATGAAAGCGTCCCTGCCTATCCTGTGGCCGCAGACTACGGTAGCGTTCGCGCCTATGCTCGCGCCGTCGCCGACAGGCGTCTTGGCGTAAAACTCGCTGCCGCGCTGCGGGTAGCGGCACCTTGGCCGCTGTACGTTTGTAAAGACCATCGAAGGCCCGCAGAAAACATAGTCCCCGAGTATAACTCCCTCGTAAAGTGAAACGTTGTTCTGTATCTTGCAGCGGTTCCCAACGCATACATTAGGCGCTACAAAAACATTCTGCCCGAGCGTACAGCCCGCGCCTATTTTACTGCCGGCGCTTATATGGCAGAAATGCCATATTTTCGTGCCGTCGCCTATCTCGGCGCCGTCGTCGACAACGGCCGTGCCGTGGGCGAAATATTTTTTTTCATATCCGTTACTTGACAAAAGGCAGCCCACCGTTCTTTAATATATTATTTTTACCGTATTGCGGGAAATAAATCAATTATATACAAAACTTGACTAAACCATGCTTAACCTGTATATTATATCTCTAAGGGCGGATATAGTCAATCGCCCCTTTCCACTTTAGATTGACTTTCAGGCAAATCGGTATTATCATGTTTTTCGTAAAACAGACGCAAACTACATATGCCGCACGGCGCGCGGCCGTGGCAAGACTTTAAAATATTAAATTTTAAGACGGAAGGTAACGCAAATAATGTCTGAATTTAAAAAACGAGATGAATTCATACCGTATAATAAACCCGATATAACGGACGCGGAAATCGGTGAAGTAGTAAAAACGCTCGAGTCTGGCTGGGTGGCAAAGGGGCCCCGCACCGTAGAGTTTGAAAAGGAGTTTGCCTCGCACCTCGGCGCGAAGCACGCCGTGGCCATGAACTCCTGCACGGCAGCGCTGCACGTTTCGCTGCTCGCCGCGGGCATAAGCAAGGGCGACGAAGTAATAACCTCGCCCATGACGTTCGCTTCGACGGCAAACACCATCATACACGTAGGCGCGACGCCCGTGTTCGCCGACATAGACTATAAAACCGGCTGCATAGACCCTACGGAAATCGAGAAAAAGATAACGCCTAAAACAAAGGCCGTTGTTCCCATACACTACAGCGGTGAAGTCTGCGACCTCGACAGGATATACGAAACGGCCGACAGGCACGGCCTTTTCGTTTCGGAGGATGCAGCCCACGCGCTCGAAAGCCGCTACAAGGGCAGGCTTATAGGCAACCGCCTCAAAGGCACAGCCTCCTACAGTTTCTATGCGACTAAGAACCTCACTACCGGCGAGGGAGGCATGCTCGTTACCGACGATGACGGCATTGACGCCAAGGCGCGCATATGGGCCGGTCAGGGCATGAGCAAAAACGCCTGGAACCGTTACGCGAAGGGCGGCACGTGGCGGTACGACATCTGCGAGCCGGGCTTTAAGTACAATATGTTCGACATACAGGCGGCTATAGGTTTAAAGCAGCTTGCCCGCATAGGCAGCATGCAGGAGCGCAGGGCCAGGATAGCTGCAAAGTACCAGCGTGAATTTGCGAAAATAGACGCCGTGGAGCAGCCCTTCGTACCGGATTACGCAAAGCACTCATGGCACCTTTACGTTATACGCATAGTGCCGGAGCTCCTCACAATAAACCGCGACACGTTCATTGAGGAGCTTAACGCCCGCAACATCGGCACGAGCGTGCACTTTATCCCGGTAACGTACATGAGCGCATATACAAAGCGTTACGGCTTTAAAAAAGGCGATTTTCCCAATACGGACAAGCATTTCGAGCGCATAATATCACTTCCCCTTTACCCTACGCTTACGGAGGAAGAGTCGGATTATATTGTCGCGGCCGTCCGCGATATAGTGGAAAAATTCCACAAATAATTCCACAAATAATATTAAAATTTCAATGCGGCATACAAAAAGGCTTCCCTTTTACGAGGGAAACCTTTTTTTATTTCATGCCGTATACCGTACCGAGCCTGAGCGTTTCCATGACGGAGCAAATCTTATCGGCCGCCCCGACTATAAAGGACTCCCTGTACCTCGGCGGCACAGGCGTAAGGGGCCACATATGTTTAAGGATAATATCCTTTTCCCTGCTGTTAAGTTCAAAACACTTCTGCGCATTTAAAAGCGCCGTTTTAGGGTGTGTAAAACCGTGCAGCCCTTTCCTTCCGTTTTTGCAGTGCCAGTCGTAAAGGAAAAAGTCATGCAGCATGGCGCCCCTTACAAGGCTACCGCCGTCCACGCGTATGTGGAGTTTTTCACTTATGGCACAGCTCATATGCGCTACTGAAACACAGTGCTCAAGGCATGTGACGTCGGCATGCTGTACGTAATTGTCCATCTTCCGCACGTCTGGCGAGCGGAGGAGTTCACCGGCATAACGCTCAAAGAGGGCGCTTGTGCCGCTATGCGGCTCGGGCATCCGTGCCACTACCTCTGTTTCTCTAATAAAAAGAGCAGCCTTTTCAGGCGCTCAGTCAAAGTCACGTATCTTCCGCGGCGGAGCTGTCATGCACGCCGTCGAGCTTTTTTGCGAGTTTTTTAAGGCAGTCGCTGCAAATGCTGTGGCCCTCGTACTCTACAAGGCCGTTCATGCCGTTGCAGAAAATACATCCCGGCTCATATTTTTTAAGTATTATCCGGCTTTCGTCGTCCACAAAAATTTCAAGCGGATCTTTTTCTTTTATGTGCAGAGTAACCCTTAGCTCCTTAGGCAAAACAATCCTGCCAAGTTCATCTACTCTGCGCACTACTCCTACTGATTTCAAAATTAACATCCTTTCGATTAAAAAATATATATAGCATTAGAACACGACAATTATAGTATATTTTCCCAGCCTTGTCAATTAGTTGCACATAAATTCTCAAATAAAAACCCAAACGATACTATTCACAATATGCCGCGAATAATAATTATACAAGGTTATCTGCGACAGGAGATGAACAAACTGTTAAATTATATATGGGCTTTTATGATTTTAGCAAGTATTTTCTGCGCTTCGGCCACAGGGCGCATGCCGCAGCTCTCGGCCGCCGTCCTCAGCGGCGCTTCTGACGCCGTGACGCTCGTCATTTCCATGGCTGGCATGATGTGCGCCTGGACCGGCCTTATGAAAATAGCCGACCGTGGCGGCATAACGTCAATACTCTCAAGCGCGCTCAACCCGCTTATGCGCCGTATATTTCCAAAATGTAAAAAAGGCAGTCCTGCGCAAAAAGCCATGTGCATGAACATAACGGCAAACATGCTCGGCCTCGGCAACGCGGCGACACCGCTCGGCATAGCCGCCATGAAAGAGCTTAAAAAAAGCAACCCCACGGACGCCGCCGACAGCACCATGGCAATGTTCGTAGTTGTAAACACGTCCTCCATACAGATAATCCCCACCTTCATGGGCGCTTTGAGGGCACAGTACGGCAGTGCCGCGCCGTTCGACATACTGCCCGCTGTATGGGTTACGTCTCTCTGTTCCGTTGCGGTGGGCATTTTGTGCGCAAAACTGCTGGAGGGCTTCCCGTATGGATAAAGTCGGCATTTTCGCCGTACCCGCCGCAGTATTCGTCATAGTTGTCTTCGGGCTTATACGCGGCGTGCCGGTTTTTGACGCTTTCCTCTCAGGCGCAAAAGAAGGCTTAGGCTCGGCCGTGTCCATACTGCCGCCGCTCGTAGGGCTTGTGATGGCGGTGTCAATGCTTAACGCCTCCGGCGCCCTTGACATACTTTCAAGCCTTCTTTCCCCCGCCGCCGCATTTATCGGCATACCCGTGCAGGATATTCCCCTTGCGCTCATAAAGCCTGTTTCCGGCAGCGGCTCCACAGCGGTGCTTTCACAGATATTCAAAACAAACGGCCCCGACAGCTTTGCGGGGCGCGTAGCGTCCGTCATGGCAGGCTCGACGGAAACAACGTTTTACGCCGTAACCGTCTACTACGGCGCGGTAGGCATTAAAAAAACGCGCCATACCATACCTGCCGCCGTTACCGCCGATATAACTGCATGCATAATGTCCGTGCTTACTGTACGGCTGTTTTTTTATTAAGCCATGGCCGATAATAAAGGAATTCTTAGGTTAGCCCTCGCCGGCAACCCCAACAGCGGCAAAACGACGCTTTTTAACCGCCTTACCGGCTTTGCCGCACCGGTCGGCAACTGGCCCGGCGTTACAGTGGAAAAGCTGGAGGGTACGGCTGTTTTCCGCGGCAAAACAGTAAAGGTAACCGACCTGCCGGGCATTTACTCTCTCATACCGTACTCAAGTGACGAGGCCATAGCGGGCGGTTACCTCAAAAAAGAAAAGCCCGACCTCATTATAGACGTTGTCGACGCCTCGAACCTTGAGCGCAACCTTTACCTCACTACCCAGCTGATGGAACTTAACATACCCATGGTAATAGCCCTCAGCATGTCCGACACGGCAAAGCGGCGCGGCATACTGATAAACTGCGAAAGGCTGTCGCTTTTTCTCGGCATTAAAGCCGTTCCCATACGCGCGGCTGACGGCACAGGGATAAACAGCCTTATGGAGGAATCCTTCTCCGCCGCGGGAAAGCCTCCGCGCTTTACGCCCCCCGCCATGCCGTCAGGCTGTGCGGATAAGGATTTATCATACGCCGACGCAAGGTACAAATACATACGCGCGGCAGTTTCAAAGTCCGTGAAATTTCCGGATAAGCCACCATCTGGCGCAACCGATAAAATAGATGCCGCCGCTACAAACAGGTTTCTCGCCTTTCCGGTATTTTTCGCTATAATGGCGGCTATTTTCATCGTCACGTTCGGCCCTCCCGGCGAAGCGCTCGTCGCGCTTGCCGGGCGGCTTTTAGACCGCGTCCTGCGGCCGGCCGCGGCGGCGCTTCTAAACGCCGCGGGCGCGGGTGACTTTGTAAAAAGGCTCGTTCTCGGCGGGGTGTTCGCGGGGATAAGCTCCGTCGTTAAATTCCTGCCGCAGATAGCGCTTCTTTTCCTTCTCACGTCTTTTCTTGAAGACAGCGGCTACATGGCGCGCGCCGCTTTTATAATGGATGCGCCAATGCGCAGGATAGGCCTTTCAGGGCGCGCGTTCGTGCCGCTTTTAATGGGGTTCGGCTGTACTGTACCCGCCGTAATGGGCACAAGGATACTTGAAAATGAAAAGGATAAACGCCTTACAGTGCTTGCCATGCCCTTTATGTCGTGCAGCGCCAAGCTGCCGGTTTACTCGCTTATCATTTCCGCGTTCTTTGCCGGGCGGCGTCCGGCAGTAATGCTGGCGTTATATTTGTCAGGCATAGTTTTAGGCATACTTTCGTCCGTCCTGCTTAAAAACTGCTTTGTAAAAGGCCCCGAGGCGCCGTTCGTCATGGAACTGCCGGACTACCGCATGCCGTCCCCGCGCGGTATAGCAAAGCACACGTGGGAAAGGGTGAAAAATTTTTTAAAGCGGGCCGGTACGACCGTCTTTGCGGCAACGGTTATAATATGGCTTTTACAGTCCGTTACCCCGGATTTTACTTTGGCAGGCGACAGCTCCCAAAGCATACTCGCGTATGCGGGGCGCGCGGCCGCGCCCGTTTTCACGCTGTGCGGCTTCGGCTCGTGGCAGCCGGCCGTCGCACTGCTTGCCGGCCTTACGGCTAAAGAAAGCATAGCCGGAACTTTGGGCGTGCTTTGCCCCGGCAGAGCCATATACAGCGTGTTTACCCCGGCAAGCGCCTTTTCCTACATGCTTTTCGTGCTGCTCTACACGCCGTGCACCGCCGCGCTTACGGCAATACACAAGGAAACCGGAAGCTTAAAGCTTACGCTTTTATGCGCGTTTTACCAGTTTGCCGCCGCGTGGTATGTTTCGGCCATGTTTTACCAGTCAGCGTGCCTTTTCACATAAAAGCGCCAATGCCGCTTCAAGCGGTAATTGGCGCTTCATCATTAAAAACATAATTTAATCCGAATAATCCCAAAAAATCAGTCCGTGCGTTTTTTTGCGCCGTCTGAAAAAATTGCCTTAAGTGTCGCTTCATCGGCTACTCCCGTCACCGTCATGCCGTTAAGGTACTGGAAGTCTTTCACGCTCTGCACCGTGCCGTCGCCGTAAAGGCCGGTAGGTTCTATGACCATGTATCCGAGTTTTTGCAGCCGCTTCTGCATTTTTAAGACGTCGTCCGATTTCATGCCGCTTTTCAGCGTCTGCGAAGTATTGAAGTCCGAGGTTTCAGAAGAACTTTCCGTCTGGCTTTCGGAGCTGCCGCTGCCTTTAAGTTCCGGGTAAACCGTCCCTGCCATAAAGCTGACCGCGCTTATAAGCGAGTCGCCCTGCAGCGTCATAAGGCTGCCGTCCATCTCATAGACCCTGTTTTCCTTTACCGCGGTAAGCTTTTTAAGGTCTGTCGAAGACGACATTTCTTCTTTTACGCCTTTCGCGCAGAAAATATACTTTGGGTCTGCTATGAGCAGGTCTTTAATGCCGAACTCGCGGTTTTTGCCGCCGTCGGCAGTGTTTACAAGGCCTGCGGCCTTTATAAGCTCCCCCTGCAGCATATCGCCCGTCGCCGCCGCACCGTTTACGTCGTAAAGGTAAACGGCCGTAACAGGCGTGTTGCTCTCGGGCACGGCGCGCGTTATGTCGTCTATAGTCTGAAAAACGTTCTCGGCCATTTTTTCGCCTTTTTCATAACCAGTTTTCGCGCCCATGACGGCCGAGCCTACTTCCGAGTAGAGGCGCTGCAGATCGTCCCTGCCTGAAGCCGCGTTTACCTTAAGCACCGTGACGCCGGCTTTTTCCATGGCGCTTCTCTGTGCATCCGTAAGCGCTTTGTCGGTAAACAGGAGGTTTGCGCCAAGCTGCTTTATTTTGTCCGCGTCATCCGCGGTTACGTTCGGCAGCACCGAAAGGTCGCTTTGAGTGCAGTCTGAGCTTTTTGCTTTCAGCTCCGTTTCATAGCCAAGCGCAAGTATCACGTCGGCTATGTTAGGCGAAAGCACGGCTACCCCCTCGGGTTTGCTGTTTATCACCGTTTTGTTCACGGTAACAGGGAACTCGCTGTCGCCAGGCCCCGAAGATATGTCGTTTTTTGAACCGCAGCCCGTAAAAGCCGTTATAAGCAGCAGCGTGCAGAGTATCAGCGGCAGTATCCTTTTCATTACATTCTCCTTTCGGCAGGCATTGCGCCCAATATTATTTTCCGCTTTTATATTTTGCCTCAACAGTGCGCACGTACTGTTTTGCACAGCGCGGGGAACGCCCTCCGCGGCTTATGGCCCACGCCTGGGCGCCCTTTTCAAGTTCTTCCCCGTTTACGTCTAACTGCCTGTCGGCGGCTATTTTTCTCACTATTTCAAGGTACTGGTCTTTATCCGGCAGTGTAAAATTGATGGCAAGCCCGAACCGGTCTGCAAGCGAAAGGTTCTCCTGTATAGTATCGTTAAGGTGTATTTCGTCGCCCTCCCTGTCCGCGAAGCTTTCACGCACGAGGTGCCTGCGGTTCGAAGTCGCATAGATAAGCGTGTTGAGCGGCCTTGCGGCAAGTCCGCCCTCAAGCGCCGCTTTAAGCGAAGCGTAGGTGTCGTCTTCTTTTGAAAAAGATAGGTCGTCTATAAATATTATAAATTTCATAGGTATGCCGGCTATTTTGTCCACAAGCAGCGGAAAGTCCGGTATTGACTCTTTAGGCATGCCTACCATGCGGAGCCCTTTAGTATAATACTCGTTGAGGATCGCCTTAACGGTTGACGACTTTCCGGTGCCCCTGTCGCCGTAAAGCAGGCAGTTGTTCGCCGGCAGGCCGTTTAAAAAGGCCGTGGTATTTTCAACCGCCGTGCCGCGCTGCATTTCGTAGCCTTTAAGGTCCGAAAGCCTCGTTTCGTCCGGATACAGCACGGGGCATATCTCCCTGTTTCTCCATATGAAAGCGCGGTGCCTGGCAAAAATGCCGCAGCCGCTGCCGCCGTAATACTCCTCCAGCTTTTTCACGCACGCTTTAGGCGTGCCGTCAAGCAGGTACGGCGTTTCGCCGGATTTCCACTGCGGCAGCCGCAGGGTTTTTACGTCGGCGCCGTGGTTTCCGTCCGAAAAAAAGTCCGCCGGCGTAACGGACGCGGCTTCCTTAACTATTTCTATGTCGCGCTCCACGGCGGCAAGCATATTTTCTGAAAATCCGGTCTTACCCGCCGCGGACATGCGTGAAAACACATTTTCGTCATACATCACGTCTTCGGCAATGCACCGCGCGAAATCCGCGTCACATTCGCGGCCTGAAAGCAGCCCGAAAAAGCCTCCCCACGCGTTAAGGAACTCCTCGTCGTCCGCGTCGTCCGCCCAAAGCAGCCTGTAAAAAGCATTTGTCACCGGCTGCTTAAGAATGCCGTTAAAAACCGAAAGAGACGCCATCGCCCTCGCGGCGTGTTTTATTCTGTTCATTTACGTTACCTGCCTGTTTCTTAAAAATCATTGGTTTTGATATCAGCGTTAACAATTTGTTCATTTGTTACAAATAATCACTAATATATACATATAAAATATATTTTGTTTCATTGTACGATGTTTTGGCGCATCCTGTCAAGTCAAACGGTTAAAATCGCATTGCGGCCGGCTTTAAAATCTGTTATTATATTAAAGCTATAACCTGCCGAAAGAGGAAAATATAAAATGAAAATAAATTTTTTGCGCAAAGCCGCCGCGCTCTTTTCAGCCGCCGCCCTATGCATCATGTGTTCATGCACCGGAAGCCGCGCCGCCGACGCCGGGGTGATAATGCGCGAAGCCAAAAGCAACGCTGAAAAAATGGCAAGCTGCAGCGCCGCGTACAAGCTGTCCCTTTCATTTACGGCAGACGGGGAAAAATACGCTTATTCATCAGGCGGCGACACGTCCTACACTGCGGAGCCTTTCACTTTAAAGAACGTCCTTACGTACAGCGACTGCGGCTCACGCTCGCAGGACGAAAGCTACACGGCTGCCGACGGCGAAAAGCTCTGGTACTACTTTAAGTCCGGCGGCACATGGCAAAAAACGGACGCGTCCGGCCTTGACAAAAGCCCTTTGGAGCAGATAGACGCGCTGCGCATTTTAAAGTCGGCGGAAAGTTATAAATTTGTGAGGGAAACAAGCTTCGAGTCGCAGGATTCTTATAAAATAGAAGTAAAGTTCAAAAGCGAAATACTCAGGCCCGTCATGGAATACATTACTGAAAAGACCGGAATGTCCAAAAACTCAAAAACAATAGTAAAGGCGCTTCTCGACGGCGCGCCGGATATCTACGGGTACTGCTACGTTAACAAAAACACCGGCAGCATAATACATACGGAAGTCGATGCCGCCGGCGCCGTAAACTCAGTGTTTAAAAACATAGACGGCTCCGACGTAGACGTTACAGCCGACAAATGCGCCATATCAGGCTCCATAAACAACATAGGCACCGAAAAAGCCGCCTCCCTACCGTCCGGAGCCGAAAAGGCCGCCGGCGTACAGGCCTGCGGCTGACACGGATTTCCTAAGCCAAAAGGCAAAACAGATGTTGCCTTTTGATAAATAATAATGTATAATATCCGTTAGTATTTGTAATAATGTAATCTTTACTTTCCGTAAGTTACAGCTATACGGCAGGATATACGGGCGTGCGGGCTCTGTGCGGCGGAGCGCCGTGAACCATGTCAGGCGGGGAACCGAGCAGCATTAAGCGGATTGCCCCGCGCGATGCAGGCGGTCTGTACGCCCGTATATCGTGCCGTATGCCGTAATAACGGGAATTTTTTAATCATTGCTTCAGGCAAAAGGCGGTGTCCCGCTTGTACCAGGTGCTTTACAGGAAATGGCGCCCGAAAAAATTTGCGGACGTTGTCGGCCAGCCGCAGGTGACCGTTACCCTTAAAAATGAGCTTACCTCAGGCCGCATAGCGCACGCATACCTTTTTACCGGTTCACGCGGAACCGGTAAAACCACCTGCGCAAAAATACTCGCGAAGGCCGTCAACTGCCTCAGTCTGCGTGACGGCGACCCGTGCGGCGAGTGCGCCATATGCAAAGGCATAGACCGCGGCTCCGTTATGGATATAGTAGAAATAGACGCCGCCAGCAACAACGGCGTGGACAATATAAGGCAGCTGCGCGAGGAGGCAAACTTCACGCCCGCAGAAACGAAGTACAGGGTCTACATCATAGACGAAGTGCACATGCTTTCGGTCGGCGCGTTCAACGCCCTTTTGAAAACGCTCGAGGAACCGCCCGAACACGTGATTTTCATTTTGGCCACCACCGAAGTGCACAAGCTGCCGGCTACCATACTCTCGCGCTGCCAGCGGTTCGACTTCCGGAGGATACCGCCCGACGACATCGCGCGGCGCCTTACTTTCATCGCAGAGCAGGAAGGTGCGTCGCTCAGCGGCGACGCTGCGCTGCTCATAGCAAGGCTTTCCGACGGCGCGCTGCGCGACGCGCTCTCGCTTCTTGACCAGTGCTTCGGCTGCGGCAAAGACGTTACGGTCGAAACCGTGAGAAAAACAGCCGGCCTTGCCGGTACGGAGTACCTCGCGTCGCTTGCGGGCGCGGTACTTTCACACGACCCGCAGAAAGCGCTCGAAATAACGGACGGGCTGTACGGCTCCTCAAAAGATATGGCGCGCCTGAGCGAGGAATTTTCATCTTACCTTCGCAGCCTTATGCTTATTAAAACAATGAAAAACGCCCGTGAAATCATAACCGTCACGGACGACGAATATATGCTCCTTGAAAAGCAGGCGCTTTCAGCCCCGCTTGAAACCATACTTCACGGTATGGACACCATGCGTTCCGCACTCGAAAAAATGCACCGCGGCGGCAACAGGCGCATTGAGTTCGAAACGGCGGTCATAAAGCTCTGCCTGCCCGAGCTTGACACTTCGCCCCAGGCTTTGCTGAGACGCATAGAAGCACTCGAAAAGCGCGCCGCAGCGCCGCATTTCGCAAAGACACCCGAAAAATCCGCAGCCGGTTCCGCCCAAAGCGCCATACCGCAGGGCAATTTGCCGGCCGGTACAAATGAAACCGTAAGCGCAGAAGGCAAAGACCCCTCCGGCACAGCCGCCGAAGCGCACGGCGCCCGCAGGACCCCGGAAGAACTTGCGGCAGGCGCCGCGAAGCTCGCTGAGTGGCCTGAGGTAGTGCAGGCGTTAAAAAGCTATTCACCGTCCATAGCGGCGGCTTTTAACGGTTCCTCAGCTTATGTAAACGGCGACTACGTGCTTATAGACGCCCCTAACGAGCTTGCGTTCCGCCTGCTGCGCGAGCCAAGGCAGCGCGACAACATGAGAAACGCAGTGCGTACGGTAACAGGCATGGAAACCTGCCGCCTTGGGCCGTACAGGCCGGGCACCGCCCAAAGTGAAAAGGACCCCCTTGAAAAGCTCGCGGAAGACGCCGTAAAAGAGGGTATTAAAGTTATAACAGACAAATCCGGCGAACCGCCGGAAAATTAAAAATTCGCGGCGGTTCGTACAGTTGGCGATAAGGGAGGATTTTTAATGAAAGCAAGATTACCTAAGGGATACGGCGGCGGCGGAACCGCAAACCTGCAGCAGCTCGCTCAGAAAGCTCAGAAGCTCAGAGAAGAAATGGACAAGTCAGAGGCCGAGCTTAAAGAAAAAGAATACTCCGCTTCTTCCGGCGGCGGAGCCGTAAGCGTTACTGTAACAGGAAATATGGAGATAAAGTCCATATCCATGAAGCCTGAGGTCGTTGACCCTGAAGACGTCGAGATGCTTTCCGACCTTGTGACGGCGGCTGTAAACGAAGCCCTGCGCACCGCCATGACGGACAAAGAGCAGCAGATGGAAAAGCTTTCAGGCGGTTTCAACGTACCTGGCATACCGGGGATGTTTTAAATGCCCTCTTACCAGGCGGCGCCCTTGTCGCGCCTGATTGAGCAGTTTGAGCGCCTTCCCGGCATAGGCTACAAAAGCGCGCAGCGGCTCGCTTACTACGTCCTTGGGCTTTCGGACGACGAGGTAAAGCAGCTCGCGGAGTCTATTACCGATGCGCACGACAAGATACACTACTGCAAGGTCTGCTGTAACCTTACGGATCAGGAGCTATGCCCCATATGCCGCGATGACGCGCGCGACAAATCCACCATATGCGTTGTCGAAAACCCGCGCGACGTCATAGCCATGGAGCGTACCCATGAGTACCACGCAGAGTACCACGTGCTGCACGGCGTCATCTCCCCTTTAAACGGCGTAGGCCCCGACGACCTCTGCATAAAGGAACTTTTGAAGCGTATAAACTCAGGCGGCGTAAATGAGGTCATCATGGCGACAAACCCCACCGTCGAGGGCGAAGCCACCGCCATGTACGTTTCGCGCCTTTTAAAACCGCTCGGCGTTAAGGTTACGCGCCTTGCTTACGGCATACCCGTCGGCGGCGACCTTGAGTACGCCGACGAGGTGACTCTTTCCAGGGCGTTAGAGGGCCGCGGTGAAATTTAAAATGGCATTGACAATCCATGCCTGCCGTGCTATCATAGTCGTTAATAAAAACATTATAATCTTAAAATGCAGACGAGGAAAAGACAGCGTTTATATTATCCGCACAAGAGAGCGCGCATCACAGGCTGTAAATGCGCACGGCGGCTAAAACGCGTGTTACCGCCTCAGAGTGCGCGCCGAGAAAGCAGTTACTGCGCAAGGCGTGCCGGCCGGCACCGTTACAGCCGCTGATGAGGGCACGGTAATTCCGCGCCGGAATTGGGTGGAACCGTAAGTTATAACCTTACCCCATATTTTGGGGCAGGGTTTTTTTATTTTTAAAAGGAGCTGGGAAAATTGGTCAAGGTAAACTTAAAAGGCGACGTAAAGGAATTTGAAAACGGCACCACGGTAGCCGATATAGCCAAGTCCGTAGGCACGGGCCTTTACAAGGCCGCATGCGCCGCCAAGCTTGACGGTGAAGTCGTGGGGCTTGACACGCCTGTAAACAAAGACTGCGCCCTGCAGATACTCACTTTTGACGACAAAGACGGCAGGCACGTCTACTGGCACACGACAACACATATCATGGCGCAGGCCGTTAAGCACCTTTTCCCCGGGGCGGGTTTTGCCATAGGCCCCGCCATAGAAAACGGGTTCTACTATGACTTTGACCTGCCAAGGACGCTTACGCCCGACGACCTCAAAGCGATAGAAGCCGAAATGAAAAAAATAATCAAAGCCGACTACAAAATAGAGCGCTTTGAGCTTGAGCCCGACAAGGCCGTAGAGCTTATGGAAAAAGAACATCAAAAGTATAAAGTAGAGCTTATAAAGGAGCACGCCGGCAAAGGCGAAAAGATAAGCCTTTACAGGCAGGGCGACTACACCGACCTCTGCGTAGGGCCGCACCTTCCGAGTACCGGCCGCGTAAAGGCCGTAAAGCTGACTAACTGTACGGGCGCTTACTGGCGCGCCGACAAAAACAACAAGATGCTTCAGCGCGTTTACGGCGTTTCTTTCCCGAAAGCTTCCCAGCTTGAGGAGCATCTACGCATGCTCGAAGAAGCCAAAAAGCGCGACCACCGCAAGCTCGGCCGCGACCTCGACCTTTTCGACATTTACGACGAAGGCCCCGGCTTCCCGTTTTTCCTGCCAAAGGGCATGATACTGAGGAACCAGCTCGAAAACTTCTGGCGTGAGGAGCATACTAAGCACGGCTATGAGGAAATACGCACTCCTATGATCCTCAGCGAGGAGCTTTGGCACCGTTCGGGCCACTGGGACCACTACAAAGACAATATGTACACTACAAAAATAGACGGAGCTGACTACGCTATAAAGCCGATGAACTGCCCCGGCGGCATGCTCGTCTACAAGCGGAAGCTGCACTCGTACCGCGACTTGCCCGAAAGGCTCGCGGAGCTTGGGCTTGTACACCGCCACGAGCTTTCCGGCACATTACACGGCCTTATGCGCGTGCGCTGCTTTACGCAGGACGATGCGCACATCTTTATGACGCCGGATCAGGTTGAAAGCGAAATCCTCGGCGTTATGGACCTTATAGACAGCTTCTACAAAGTGTTCGGGTTCGACTACGCGCTCGAGCTTTCCACAAGGCCGAAAAATTCCATGGGCACCGACGAGCAGTGGGCCATGGCAACAGACGCCCTTAAAAAAGCCCTTGCCAAAAACGGCAGGCCGTACGAGATAAACGAAGGCGACGGCGCGTTCTACGGGCCTAAGATTGACTTCCACCTGCGCGACTCCCTCGGCAGGACATGGCAGTGCGGAACTATACAGCTTGACTTCCAAATGCCGGAGCGTTTTGACCTTACGTACACAGGCGCCGACGGTGAGAAGCACCGTCCGGTAATGCTCCACCGCGTTATTTTCGGCAGTATCGAAAGGTTCATCGCCATACTGACGGAACACTACGCCGGTGCGTTCCCTATGTGGCTCGCACCGGTTCAGGTAAAGGTTCTGCCTATAGCCGAAGCCTTTGCCGGATATGCTGACAAGATATGCAAAGAGCTCACCGCCGCCGGCCTGAGGGCCGAAACCGACACGAGAAATGAAAAGATAGGCTATAAGATACGCGAGGCACAGCTTCAGAAGATACCTTATATGGTAGTAGTAGGCGAAAAAGAAATGCAGGACGGCAGCATTTCCGTGCGCGGGCGCAAAGACGGCAGTTTAGGCACTATGAGCCTTGACGCCTTTAAAGCCAAGGCCCTTAAAGAAACAGCCGACAAGTCAAACGGCTGATATCCGATATGTAAAAAATGCCTGCGGGGCGCCGGTTAAGGCAAAGCCGCGGGCATTTTTTTACTTTTTATCACAGTAACGCCCAATGCGCGTTACTTCTCCGAAGCGTTCCCTGACTCCCCCGTTTCACGCCTTACAGTTGCCGCCAATGCCACCGGAAAGAAGAAAAAGCTGAAAATGTACCATTTTAAAAAGCTTTTGCCCCGCTCGCCGGCCTTTACCGCAGGGTAGGTAGAAAAAAGCCCGAGAAGCATAGCCGCAAGCACGGCAAAAAGTCCTGCCGCGGTAAACGTATTAGTTCCGATAACCATCATAACTGAAAGGCCTCCTTTTCTCACAAAAGCTCTACATATTTTTTCCTGTACATTTTTTTTACGAAAGTCGCGAGCATCATATAGCACAGTAAGATGACCGCGAGCCACGGAAAATACTCCGCCGGAAGCGGCGACATGCCTATTATGCGTCCAAACGCGGTAAACGGCACCATCGTACCCGCCGCTATGGCCGCCGATGTGGAAAAAAGCAGCGGCGGCGATGCGTGGCTCTCTATGAACGGCACCTTTGGCGTACGTATCATATGGATGACAAGTGTCTGCGACCACAGGCTTTCTACAAACCATCCGGTGTTAAACAGGCTTATAAACAGGCTTCTGTCCGTGCCTGCCGCACCGTAAGCCCCGCCTGCGGCGGCAGGGCAAATAAAGAAGAACATCACTATATAAGTTACTATGTCAAAAACCGAACTTGTCGGCCCAAGCCAGGCCATAAAGCTGCTTATGGAAGATGCGTCCCATTTACGCGGCGTCTTAAGGTAATCATAATCCATATTGTCCCACGGTATAGCTATGCATGAAGCATCATAAATCATGTTGAGCAGCAAAAGCTGTATAGGCCGCATAGGCAGAAAAGGCAGGAAAACACTCGCGGCAAGCACCGAGAACATATTGCCGAAGTTTGAGCTTGCCGTCATTTTTATATACTTTATTATGTTGCCGAAAACCCTGCGGCCTTCCACAACGCCCTGCTCAAGGACCATGAGGTCTTTCTCCAGCAGTATTATGTCAGCGGATTCTTTTGCGATGTCCACAGCCGTGTCAACCGAAACGGCCACGTCAGCCGTACGCATTGCCGGAGCATCGTTTATGCCGTCGCCCATGAAGCCCGTGACATGGCCGTTTTGGCGTAAAACCCGCACTATGCGCGCCTTTTGCGGCGGGGTAAGCTTAGCAAAGACCGACGTTTCTTCGACAGCCGAAGTAAGGGCCGCGTCGTCCATCCGGTCTATTTCGCTTCCCAAAAGCACCCTGCCGACCGACAGCCCCACTTTTCCGCACACGTTTTTTGTGACAGCGCCGCCGTCGCCCGTAAGCACCTTTACGTCCACACCGTAAGAGCGCAATGCTTTTATGGCTGAAGCAGCCGTTTCTTTCGGCGGGTCAAGAAAGGCAAGGTAACCTATAAGCACCATGTCCGACTCGTCACGTACGGAAAACACGCCCTCCACCGGAGGGTTTGTCCTCTGCGCCACGGCAAGCACGCGAAGCCCCTCGCCGCTGAGGCGCTTCGCGGTTTCATACACTTCAGAGCGTACTTCATCCGTAAGCCTGACTATTCTCCCTTTATACTCAGCGTAAGAGGATATTGCGAGCATTTCCTCCACGGCGCCCTTCGTTATGAGCTGCGTCTTGCCGCCGCTGTCGCGTACGACTACGCTCATCCTGCGCCTGCCGAAGTCAAACGGTATCTCGTCTACTTTTGTGTACTGCTCCTTCATTGAAAGGTACGGTTCGGATTTAGCATGGTTTATAACCGCTACGTCCATAAGGTTTTTCAGGCCGGTCTGGAAGTAGCTGTTCAGGAAGGCGTGGCGCAGTACGCGCTCGTCTTCGTTGCCTTCGACGTCCAAGTAGCGCTCCAAAACGACTTTGTCCTTTGTTATAGTACCGGTTTTGTCTGTGCACAGCACATCCATCGCACCGAAATTCTGCATGGCATCAAGGCGCTTGACAATGGTCTTTTTTTTCGCCATAGCCGCCGCGCCCTTTGCAAGGTTCGTCGTAACTATCATCGGCAGCATCTCCGGCGTAAGGCCGACGGCAACCGAAACAGCGAACATAAACGCCTCTAACCAGTCCCCGTCCGTAAAACCGTTAATTAAAAACACTACGGGAACCATGCACAGCATAAAACGTATGAGCACGCGGCTGACGGCATCAACGCCCTTGTCAAAGCTCGTTGCCGCGCGCTTGCCGGCAAGGCTCTTGGCAACCGCGCCGAAGCTCGTGCCGCCGCCTGTAGCAACGGCAATGCATACGGCCGAGCCGCTTACCACATTGCTGCCCATAAAAGCAAGGTTGCTGCACTCCAGCGGGGCGCTTTCCGCTTTTGCCAAAGGCGCCGCGGTTTTTTCGACCGGCGCGCTTTCACCAGTTATGGAGCTTTGGCCTATGAACAGGTCCTTGCAGGAAAGCACGCGCACATCCGCCGGTACCATATCTCCCGCGGCAAGGTAGACAATGTCGCCGGGGACTATGTCGGATATGGGGATATCCGTCTTGCCCGTTGCGGCGCGCGAAACTGTCGCTGAAGTATGGACCATATTCCTCAGCTTAGCCGCGGCGCTGTCGGAGCGCGCTTCCTGTACAAAACGCAGCGTCCCGCTTATAAGTACCATAACAGCGATTATTATGACCGTAGACGGGTCTTTTTTCCCCGGCGCCGCAAACGCCACGTCTGTTAAAAACAGAATGGCCGCAAGTATAAAAAGCACGACCGTAAAGGGGTTTATAAAAGCTTCCGATAATTTTTTGTAAAAAGGTTCCGGTTTTTCAACTGAAGTTTCATTTCTGCCGTACTGCCCGCGCCGTGCCAGGACCGTTTCCTCATCGTAGCCGGCGCAGGTGTTGCCGTACTCTCCGAGAAGCGCTCCCGTGTCCATCATGCTTGAGCGCAGCAGCCGCTGCGCGCCGGTACTCATGCCCCGGCGGGCAGCGGCGCTGACGGGTTGTTTTTTCATTATGGTTCCCTCCGTTTCTTAATTATTGAGCATTTTTAAGAAAACAGAAAGGGAAGCAGAGGTATAAAGCCGCCGGCACAGCGTTTACCGCCAGCGGACGCCGCGCGGGCACATTTCGCACAGGCCGGCCTGCTGTTTAAAACCGCAGGCCGAAAACCGCCTTACAGGATATAAGGCAGTAAAACAATGTCTTTTAAAAAATGCGCCGCGGCCAGTTCCCGCCGCAAATACCGCCCGTGAGAAAGACAGGCGTAAAAAATTCCACGGCAGGCGGGCGTCTTCGGCCGCCGTCAGTGCTGCCGCCGCCGGGTTTTATGCCGCCGCTGCTCCCTCCGTCCATCTTTCCCACCTCTTTTGTACGTAAAATATATGTAAATCCGTTAAAGGATTGCATCCAAAGCTTAAAAAACGCGCCCGCCCCCGCTAAAGGGGTGCTCCCGCGTTAAATGCTTTACATATGCAGTATATCATTTATATGCCGTATGTCAAGCTTATTTTGCCGTTTTAGCCCAAAAAACGATAAATGTATCTGTATATTCCCGATTTCCTTAACAGCATCGCAAAATCATCTTTTATCTTCCTGCCAGCGTGTGATGCGCCGGCGGGCGCTTTGCGCGTAAAAGCGCCAGCCTTGCGGCGGCTGCGGCGGGCGCTGGCATTTTAAGGCGTTATTTCTGCCCGAATATCGCCCCTATGCCGCGCGGCGGCCCTTTGGTGCGGCACAGGGAGTTGTAGTTAACAAGTATGGTGTCGTCGCCTATTACCTTTATGTCCTGCCATTTTATTATGACATCGTCTTCCCTGCCGAAAAGCCCGAAAAAGCGCAGGCGGCCGTAAATGATAATGGCGACCACCCGCGCGGTTTCCGTGTCTATCTCCAGGTCGCACACGCAGCCAAGGCGCGAGCCGTCCTTTACGTTTATCACTTCCTTGTGGCGCATGTCGGCTATGCTGCAGTTCATAGAAACACTCTCCCGTAAGGCTCATTTTACAGGCCGGCTTGACATATCAAGTTATTGATTTATAATAAAATAAATTTTACTGCCCCGTACAAATATTATTATGCTCCGGCGCCTTCCCATATGACGCCAAAACGTCAGATATCCTTTTTGACTTTGTCGAGGGCGGTCTTTTCAAGGCGCGAAACCTGCGCCTGGCTTATGCCTATTTCGCTTGCGACTTCCATCTGCGTTTTCCCTTTGAAGTACCTCAGGGAAAGTATGTTCCGCTCCCTTTCGCTGAGGTTCTTTATGGCTTCCTTTAAGGATATTTCGTCGAGCCAGTTGTTGTCGTCGTTATTGTCCCCTATCTGGTCCATTACGTAGATGGTGTCGCCGCCGTTTGAAAACACCGGCTCGTAAAGCGACACCGGCGCGACAACGGACTCAAGCGCCACAACGACTTCCTCGCGCGGGATATCGAGCTTTTCGGCTATCTCCTCCACCGTGGGCTCGCGGTCGTTTTCCGCAGTCATTTTTTCTTTTACCTGCATGGCCTTGTAGGCCGTGTCCCTGAGCGACCTGCTGACGCGTATGCTGTTGTTGTCACGCAGGTAGCGCCTTATCTCCCCTATTATCATAGGCACCCCGTAAGTCGAAAAGCGCACGCCGTGGCTTGTGTCAAAATGGTCTATGGCCTTTATAAGCCCTATGCACCCTACCTGAAAGAGGTCGTCGGCGTTTTCGCCGCGGTTTGTAAACCGCTGTATAACGCTCAAAACGAGGCGCAGGTTGCCTTTTATAAGCTCGTCCCGCGCTTCCATGTCGCCATTTTTTACGCGGCGCAGGAGATCCATCTTCTCTTTTTCCGTAAGCACTTTAAGCTTTGACGTGTTTACGCCGCATATCTCGACTTTATTATACTGCACTAAAGCCACCCCGTTTCTCACTCCGTAGTTTCATTATTGCCACGAGGCGCGCGTGTCATGCAGTAAAAATGACGATTATTTTAAAAACCGGCGCATGCTTTGCCTTAAACAAAGGTAATATATAGAGAAAAATAAAACCACCGGACAGGCGGGTGCAGATATGGAAATAAAACTCCCCTCACATGTTCAAAATATAATATCGCTCCTTGAGCGCGGCGGCTTCGAGGCATACGCCGTAGGCGGGTGCGTCCGCGACAGCGTTTTAGGCCGCGTACCTAACGACTGGGACGTAACAACATCCGCAAAGCCGCATGAAGTCGAAAAGTGCCTCTGCGGCTTCAAAATAATCGAAACCGGCCTTAAGCACGGCACCGTGACGGTGCCCACAGCCACCGGCCCTGTCGAAATAACAACATACCGCATAGACGGCGGGTACTCCGACAACCGCCACCCCGACAGCGTCCGCTTTACAGACGACCTCAAGGCAGACCTTTCCCGCCGCGACTTTACTGTAAACGCCATGGCTTACGGGGCCTCCCGCGGCATAGTCGATTACTTCGGCGGCATGGACGACATCAGGCGCGGTGTTATACGCTGCGTAGGCGAACCCGAAAAACGTTTTAACGAGGACGGGCTAAGGGTGCTGCGCGCACTGCGTTTTTCTTCAGTTTTAGGGTTTTCCGTCGAAGGCGGCACGTCGCTGCAGATAAACGCCTGCAGGGAACTTCTCGGCGGCATAGCGCACGAACGTGTGCGTGATGAATTTACAAAGCTTCTGTGCGGCAAGAACGTTTTTGACGTACTTCAGGATTACCGCGAGGCCATAGCCGTGTTCATACCGGAAATAAGGCCGTGCTTCGGCTTCGCGCAAAACAACCCCCACCATATATACGACGTATGGGGGCATATTTTAAAAGCCGTCCAAAGCATAGAGCCTGACCCGCTTTTAAGGGCAGCCATGTTCTTCCACGACATAGGCAAGCCGCTCTGCTACACTGAAGACGCCGGCGGCACCGGCCACTTTTACGGCCATGCCCAAAGAAGCGCTGAGACAGCGCAGGCTGTTTTGAAGCGCCTCAGGTACCCGCGCCGCTTCTCAGAAATGGTTACGGAGCTTGTCGGCCTGCACGGTATAACCGTTTCGCCTGACGAAAAAGCCGTGAAGCGGCGCCTTAACAAAACCGGAGAAAAAATTTTCCGCCTGCTTTTAAAAGTAAAAGAGGCGGACACTAAAGCAAAAAGCCCCGTTTGCTTTAACCAGCTCGGCATACTTGAAGCGACGGAAAAGACGCTCGACAGGGTAACGGGAGAAAAAGAGTGCTTCACGCAAAAAGACCTTGCCGTAAACGGCTTTGACCTGATGTCGGCAGGTTTTTCCGAGGGGAAAGGAATTGGTGATACGCTTCGCTCTTTGCTTGACGCCGTCATCGACGGGAAGTGCGAAAACACGCGGGAGGAGCTTCTTAAATATGCGGAAAAATACAAAAAGCAGTAAGTCTGAATATATTGTGCACCCGCTTGAGCCGGTGTACGATGAACACTCGCGTATACTTATACTCGGCACCATGCCTTCGCCTAAGTCACGTGAATACGGGTTTTACTACTCCCACCCACAAAACAGGTTCTGGCGCATACTCTCCGACCTGTATAAAGAGCCGCTCCCTGAAACTAACGGTGAAAAGGCGGCCTTTGTCCTTTCGCACGGCATAGCCCTGTGGGACGTTTTAAAAAGCTGCCGCATATCAGGCGCCGACGACGGCAGCATAAAAGAGCCTGTGCCGAACGGCATAGCCTCATTACTTGGCAGGACAGGCATAAAAAGGGTATTTACTACCGGAACTAAAGCCGCTTCCCTTTACAGGCGGCTCTGCCTGCCCGAAACAGGTGTGCCGGCCGTGCCGCTGCCTTCAACAAGCCCCGCTAACCAAAGGTACTATACATATGAAAAGCTTCTTAAGGCATACGGGGCCATACTTGTGACGTAAAAGCTTGCAGCGCCTTCAGCTTACCCTTTCGAGGTCTTTTTTAAGGCGCTGTATTATTCTTTTTTCAAGCCTTGAAATATATGACTGCGAGATTCCGAGTTCGTCAGCCACTTCTTTCTGCGTATGTTCCTTACCGTCGCCGCCAAGGCCGAAGCGCAGCTTCATTATTTTCCTTTCCCTCGGGGCAAGCCTTGAAACGGCGCCGCGCAGCAGGTCGTGCTCAACCTCTTCTTCAATATCTACAGTTACGGTATTCTGGTCGCTCCCGAGTATATCCGAAAGCAGCAGCTCGTTGCCGTCCCAGTCCACGTTTAAGGGGTCGTCGATGGAAATTTCGTTTTTAAGCTGTGAGGTTTTGCGCAGGTACATGAGTATTTCGTTTTCTATGCAGCGCGAAGCGTATGTCGCAAGCTTTATGTTGCGCTCCGGCCTGAAAGTGTTGACGGCCTTTATGAGGCCGATGCTGCCTATGGAGATAAGGTCCTCCATGCCGGCGCTCGACGACTCGAACTTTTTGGCTATGTACACCACAAGCCGCAGGTTGTGGGTTATAAGCGGCTCGCGCGCGTTTTCAACATTGTTCATAATGTTGCGCATTACTTTTTCCTCCTCCTCTTTTGTAAGCGGAGGGGGCAGCGTTTCCGGGCCGTTTATGTAGTAAACCTTTCCCCCGAGCCTGAGGAAGATGGCTCTGAGCAGCCCGCCGCACATGTTTTTGATGCTGATAAATACTTTCATCTTATACATTTCCTTTTGCCGTGCCGCCGCGGCCGTTTCTGCCATCCGGCGGCGGCTGGATTAAGCCGGAGGCTTTTTAAGGCGGCGGCAGAAGCTCCGGGTTCAGGAGCGCGTCACAGTCGCCGGGCTTTGTTTTTGACACCGCCACATATACGTTTTTAATTTCGGCCTCCTGTTTGCCGTATAAAACTGTAAAGCCGTCAGGCTTAAACGCTTTTAAAAGCCCTTCACCCGAAACCGTACCGTAAGGCACCAGCCTAACGCCCGTGCCCCCGTCCGGAATAACCGACGAAACCGCCTTTTCATACGCGACTACCACAGGGTACCCAGAGAACGGCTCTTTAAGCGAATTGCCCGTATCAACTTTGGCTGAAAAAACGCATGAAGCGCCGCCGCGCCTGACTTTTACCCTGCAGAAAAGCTTTTGCGGCATCTGCCGTCCGGTTATGCGGTTAAGCAGGGTTATAAGTACATAGCATAAAACAGTTAACGCTATGAGCATGAGCGGCGATATGTCGAAGTATACAACGGAGTTCCGTATTATAAGCCCGCTTGGGGATAAGAAGTACCACAGCGCCGTCATAAGCCCGGCAAACGCGAAGTTAATTATGTAAAAAACGGCCGTTTTTTTTATGAATGAATTAATACCGCCGTAACCGAACGCCGCCCACACTATGCTTGCCGACATAAGCAGCTTTACGAGAACGGACAGCACCGGGTTTATCTGCGGCAATAAAATCGTCAGCGAATACGCGGCGCCGGCGGCGGATGCCAAAATGAGCCTTTTACGCTTAAAAGGCAGCAGCAAAAACTTCGCCGTCGCCAAAAGTAAAAAATAATTTATGAAAAGGTTTACGCCGACAAGCACGTCAACGTAAATCGTCTGCTTCAACGGCATCGCCTCCGCCACGGCTTTAAAAATATTATAGGGCAGCTAAATTGCCGTTTATGTCAAAACGTGTTCGCGGCGGCATTATAAAACTGTTGCTTTTTAACCGTGCCGTTACGTCCCGCGGGCATACCCGCGCGGCGTAACGGAAACCTGTTAATTTCGCTTGCATTTTTTATCAATATGTGGTAATGTATATAAGGTTATTAAGTAAGATGGAAGAGTGGGGTGACCCGCTCTTTTGTTTGTATTATTAGAGGTGAAGGGATTTGTCAGGCAATAAAGCTTCCTCAACGGCAGACACCGTGCGCGCGTTTGCGGCGCCATACGCCCAAAAGCTCGGCCTTTCGGTTTGGGACGTCCGCTACGAAAAGGAAGGCGGCGACTGGTTCCTGCGCATACTCATCGACAAGCCCGGCGGCATAACGGTAGATGACTGTGAAAACATGAGCAGGGCTATAAACGGCCCGCTCGACAAGCTCGACCCCATAAGCGGCCCTTACTGCCTTGAGGTTTCATCCCCTGGCATAAACCGGGAGCTTTCAAGGGACGAACATTTCAAAGCATGCGCGGGCATGCGCGCGGCCGCCAGGTTCATCAGGCCTGCGGCCGACGGCTCAAAGCTCGTTACAGGTACGCTTTTAAAATATGACAGCGGAACCGTAACTTTAAAAACAGGTTCCGGCAGCGAAATCTCTTTTGACAAAAAAGACACGGCGTGGATCCGCCTTGCCGAGGATGATTTTTTTGAGGAGACTGAAGTATAATGAACAGTGAAATTTTCGAGGCGCTCGGCATGCTTGAGAAGGAGCGCGGTATTCCCGTTGACTTTATGGTCGACAGGATTAAAAAAGCCATTGTCACGGCATGCAAAAGCAGCTACGGCAATGACGACTGCGTCATAAATATCGACCAGGCAAAAGGCATATTTGATGTATACCTCAACAAAACCGTCGTCGATGACATAGAAGATAAAGGCCGCGAGATACTCCTTGAGGATGCCCGCTCCATAGACCCTACTGCCGAAACCGGCGGCAAGGTCGCCGTAATGCTCGACACCAAGGAGTTCGGGCGCATAGCCGCGCAGACCGCGAGGAACATTATAAGGCAGGGCATACGCGACGGCGAGCGTGAGCGCATGCTTAAGGAATTTGAAAGCAAGCACCAGGAGATAGTCGACGCGGTAGTCGAAAGGCTCGACCCGCGCACAGGCGCCGCCTCTTTAACCATAGGCAAAGCTGAAGCATTGCTTTTGAAGCAGGAGCAGGTGCCAGGCGAAAAGATAAACGTAGGCGACCACATAAAAGTTTACGTCGCGGACGTAAAAGAAACCGAAAGAGGCCCAAAGGTTATCATAAGCCGCGTGCACCCCGACCTCGTTAAACGCCTTTTCGAAAGCGAAGTGCCTGAGATTTACGACGGCACCGTCGAGATAAAGGCCGTTTCACGCGAAGCTGGCTCACGCACCAAAATCGCCGTCGTAAGCCATAACCAGGACGTAGACGCCGTAGGCTCGTGCATAGGCGCGCGCGGGGCAAGGGTAAACCGCATAGTAGACGAACTCGGCGGTGAAAAAATAGACATAGTCGAATACAGCGACGACCCCCAAAAATTCATAGCCTCTGCGCTTTCACCGGCCGACGTGCTTTCGGTTGAACCGGCTGCGGACGGCTCCCGCGTCTGTCGCGTCGTAGTCCCAGACAACCAGCTCTCACTCGCTATAGGCAACAAAGGGCAGAACGCGAGGCTCGCCGCAAGGCTCACCGGCTGGAAAATAGACATAAAGCCCGAAAGCGCCCCCTCCGACGAGGGCCGCGCCGAAATTTAACTTGCAAAATATATATTTTAAATATATTCTGATATAAAGACAGGCTGATGTATTTATGCGTAAAAATAAAATACCAATGCGTATGTGTTCCGGCTGCGGTGAAATGAAGCCCAAAAAAGAACTCGTGCGCGTAGTAAAATCCCCCGAGGGTGAAATCTCGCTCGACCTTACAGGGCGGAAACCCGGGCGCGGTGCATACCTGTGCAAGAGCGCGTCCTGCCTCAGAGCCGCCAAAAAAGCGAAAAGGTTCGAAAAGGCGTTCTCCTGCAAAATACCCGACGAGGTTTACAGCCGTATAGAGGAGGAATTACCGCACAATGAATGATAAAATGATGCACATGCTCGGAATAGCAATGAAAGCCGGAAAACTCGCGCTCGGCACCGATGCTGCCAGGGAATCAATATTGAAGCGTAAGTGCGCGCTGGTGGTAACGGCTTACGATGTTTCTGAACGTACAGTGCGTCATTTTACTTTATTTTCGGAAAAATACGGCGTAAAAATGCTCAGGGCCGGCATCACTATGGACGGCCTTGAAAAGTCGGTCGGTAAAAAGACAGGGGTGATTGCGGTGAACGACATAGGGTTCGCAAACAGGCTGCTCGCGCTTAGCGCGCAGGATTGAGGAGGAATGTTTAATTATGATGATAAAATACAGGGTGCACGACGTTGCCGGGGACCTGAACGTCCCAAATAAAGAAGTAATTGATACTATAAAAAAATATACCGGGGAAGAAAAAAGACATATGACGGCACTTGAGGAAAACGAACTTGACGTCGTCTTTGAAGAATTTACGCAGAAAAACAGCCTTAAGAATTTCGACGAATATTTTGCTGAGGGCGTGCATGAAACGCCCGTCGTTATAAACGGCAAGCCGCGGCAGCCCGCAAAGGCGGCAGTTAAAAGCGAGCCTGCCGCCGCAAAGCGGCAGCCGCAGACCGTCAAAGCAGGCGCCCAGCCGCAGAGAAGCACGGGCAGGGCGCGCGGCATGAATGGCCAGCAGCAGTGGAAGCCCGCGGCCCCGGCCGCCGGAAGGGCGGCCCAAAAGCCGCGCGCGCCGTTCCAAAAAAATCCGCAGAAAAACGAGCCCGGCATACAAAAGACGTCCGAGCAGACCGCCGACGGCATCATACGCCGCCCGCGCGAAAGGATAGTCGACACGCACCTGACGCACGTTAACATGGATAAGTACAACGAAAAGTACGACAGGCTCGCGTCCGAAAAAGTAAAGTCCTCTGACAACACTGTCAAAAAGCAGAAATTTACCCAGCGCAGCTCACGTTACCGCGGTAAGCGCCGCGGCAAAAAAGAAACAGAGTCCGAGCGCCTGCGCCGCATAGCTATGGAACGCAAAAACAAACCTATAACCGTGCGCATACCTGAGCAGATTACGGTAGGCGAGCTTGCCCTAAGGCTTAAGGCAACGGCGGCAGAAGTAATTAAAAAGCTCATGGGCCTTGGAGTTTTCGCTTCCGTTAACGATGTCATAGACTTCGACACGGCCTCCCTCGCAGCAATGGAGTTCCACGCTAAAGTCAAAAAGGAAGTCGTCGTAACCATAGAAGACAAGATAATAGACGACAGCGAAGACAAGGACGACAACCTTCTGCCGCGCGCGCCGGTAGTAGTAGTCATGGGGCACGTTGACCACGGCAAGACCTCCCTGCTCGACGCCATACGCCACACAAACGTCACCGCGAGTGAGGCCGGCGGCATAACGCAGCACATCGGCGCTTACCAGGTAGAGATAAACGGCAGGGACGTTACTTTCCTCGACACGCCAGGCCATGAAGCGTTTACGACCATGCGCGCAAGGGGCGCCCAGGTTACGGATATAGCCGTCCTTGTAGTCGCGGCCGACGACGGCGTCATGCCGCAGACAGTCGAAGCCATAAACCACGCAAAGGCGGCAAACGTTTCAATTATAGTAGCAATAAATAAAATGGATAAACCCGGCGCAAACCCGCAGTTAGTCATGGAGCAGCTCACAAAGTACGGCATAGTCCCCGAAGCGTGGGGCGGCGACACGCCCTGCGTGCCCGTTTCGGCCGTAAATAAAACCGGCATAAAGGAGCTTCTTGAGATGATACTCCTCATAGCCGACATGAAAGAGCTTAAGGCTAACCCCGACCGCGCCGCAAAAGGCACGGTAATAGAGGCAAGGCTCGACAAGGGCCGCGGCCCAGTGGTGACGGTGCTCGTACAGAACGGCACCCTCAAAGTCGGCGACATACTTGTCGCCGGTACGACCGTCGGGCGCGTGCGCGCTATGACGGATGAAAACGGCAAGACCATAGAGTCGGCGGGGCCGAGCGTGCCGGCCGAGATAACCGGCCTTGACGACGTGCCTACCGGCGGCGATATCTTCAACGCCGTTTCAGACGAGCGCCTCGCAAGGCAGCTTGTGGAGCAGCGCAGGAACGAGCAGAAAGAAGAAAAGTTCAACAGCCGCACCAAAGTTACACTCGACAACCTCTTTGAGCAGATGAAAGAGGGCGACATGAAGGAGCTGCACATCATAGTTAAGGCAGACGTGCAGGGCTCCGTTGAGGCCGTGTGCCAGTCGCTTGAAAAGCTCAGCAACGAAGAAGTGCGCGTAAACGTCATACACAGCGGCGTAGGCGCCATAAGCGAGTCAGACGTCATGCTCGCCGCGGCGTCCAACGCCATCATAGTCGGCTTCAACGTGCGCCCCGACCCGGTCGCTGAGGCAAACGCGAAACGCGACGGCGTCGACATGCGCCTGTACCGCATTATATACGACTGCATAGAAGAAATACAGTCCGCCATGAAGGGCATGCTCGCGCCTAAGTTCCGTGAAATGGCCCTCGGCAAGGCTGAAGTGCGCCAGGTTTACAAGATAAGCAGCGTAGGCACCATCGCGGGCGCGCACGTCACAAGCGGCAAGATTACGCGTGACGCGCAGATACGCGTCGTACGCGACGGCATAGTCCTTACGGAGGATAAGATAGCGTCGCTCAAACGCTTTAAAGACGACGCGAAAGAAGTCCCCGACGGCTACGACTGCGGCATAGGGCTTGAAAAGTACTCCGATATAAAAGAGGGGGACATTTTCGAAGCCTTTACCATGGAAGAGTACAGGGAATAATGCCGGCCGCCGCGGGGCGGCGCGCCGACAGTTTACGTCAGGCGGTGTTATTTAAATTATGAACAGCAACAAATTAGGCCGTGTCACGGAAGATATAAGGCGGGAGCTTACGGCTGTATTCCGTAAGCTCAAGGACCCGCGCGTCCAGGGCATGATAAGCATAGTGCGCGTTGAGGTGTCTCGCGACCTCTCGTACTGCACAGTATATATAAGCGCGATGGAAGGCCTTGACCGCGCGAAAGAGGCCGTAAAAGGGCTGAAGTCCGCTTCGGGGTTCATACGCCGCGAGCTTGGGGAAAACCTTTCGTTAAGGAAAATACCGGAGCTTACTTTCAGGGCTACCGACTCTATAGAATACGGTGCCAATATTTCGCGCATCCTTAACGAACTGAAGGAGGAAAAGCATGATAAGCCTTGACGATGCCGCCGCCATACTCCAATCGTCCGAAAAAACGCTGATACTGTGCCACCGCTACCCGGACGGTGACACGCTCGGTTCCGCGGCAGCCCTCTGCCTCGGACTGAGAAAAACCGGTAAACGCGCCCGCATAAAATGTTCTGATAAAATAGGCGCGAAATACGATTATATCTTTAAAAATATCAGGGATGACGATTTTACGCCGGACCTTACAGTTACGGTGGACATCGCCGACAAAGAGCTTTTGGGCGAGCCGCTCCTCTCGGCATACGGCGATAAAGTCGGCCTCTGCATAGACCACCATCCGTCAAACACAAAGTACACCCCAAAGTACTTCGTAGACCCCAAAGCGGCCGCCACATGTGAAATCATTTTCCGGCTGCTCAAGCTCATGGGCATAGAGATAGACAAGCCCATCGCGTCCGCGCTTTACACCGGCATAACTACGGACACCGGCTGCTTCAAGTATATAAATGTTACGCCCGACACTTACCGCATAGCCGCCGACCTTGTCGAAACCGGGATAGACTCCCCGTCTATCAACAGGATAATGTTCGACACGAAAAGCCGCGCCCGCGTTGAAATGGAAAAGCGCGTCATGGACTCCATAGAGTACGCGCGCGGCGGCAGCATAGCGGTTATAGAAATAACGAAAAAAATGATAACCGAGTCCGGCGCGGTTGAAGACGACCTCGACGGCCTTGCCACCATCCCGCGCGGCATAGAAGGCGTCCTCATAGGCATTACGCTAAGGGAAAAGGACGACGGCACGTACAAGATAAGCCTGCGCGCCCACCCGCCGGCGGATGCATCGGACATATGCGCGGTTTTCGGCGGCGGCGGCCACAAGGGAGCCGCCGGCTGCACCATCGCCGCCCCGCTTAAAGACGCCAAAGCAAAAATAATAAACGCCGCAAAGGAGTACCTTGACAAAAACATATGAATGGTATAATAGTTATGGACAAACCCGCGGGATTCACTTCTTTTGACGTAGTTGCCGTCATGCGCGGCGTATGCCATACTAAAAAAGCAGGCCACACAGGCACGCTCGACCCAATGGCGACCGGCGTCCTGCCGCTTCTTTTCGGCAGCGCCACGCGCGCAGCGTCACTTCTGCCTGACACCGGCAAAGAGTACGTCGCCGGGTTTAAACTTGGCTTTGCAACAGACACACAGGACATAACCGGTAAAACAACGGCGCAGAGCGGCGTTAGGGTAAAGCGCGAGGATGTTGAGGGAGTCCTTCCTATGTTCCGTGGGGAAATAATGCAGGCCCCTCCCATGTACTCCGCGGTAAGCGTAGGCGGCAAGCGCCTTTACGAGCTTGCGCGCAAGGGTATAGAGATAGAACGCCAAAAGCGCCCTGTAAGCATTTACACTTTGGAGCTTCTCGATTTCGACGAAAACGATATGTCCGGCCGCTTAAAAGTGTCATGCTCAAAGGGCACATATATAAGGACTATATGCAGCGACATAGGGGATGCGCTCAAAACATACGGCGTGATGTCCTCCCTTAGGCGAACCCGCGCCGGCATATTTGCCGAAAGTGACTGCGTCACTTTAGATGCGGCAAAACGCCTTTCGGCTGAAGGTAAGCTTTCGGATATCCTGCTGCCTGTTGAAACGCTTTTTGTGCCATACCCCCAGCTAAGGGTTTCCGAAGCGCAGGCAAAGCGCTTTACCAACGGCGGCGCGCTTAAAATTTCATATACCGCTTTAAGGGATACTAACGCCGGCGAAGGTGATATTTACCGTATAATGTCGCCGGACGGCGTTTTTTTAGGCTTAGGCAATATATGCGGTGAAGACGTGCGTATTCTCCGCCTTTTTACGCAGGGGCGTTAGATTTTACCTTGCAATGCAACAGGAATACTTCAGCTGCAAATATATTTATCCTGGACTGGAACGATAAAATGAAAGTTTACTGTGATTTTACACATTCTGAGGACGAAAGCGCCGTCGCGCTCGGCAACTTCGACGGGCTGCACAAAGGCCACCAGAAAGTCATACTGCAGGCGGCCGAATGCGCAAAGCGCGGCCTTGTGCCAACCGTGCTGACTTTCTCCGGAAATACCTGCAAAAACTCGCCGGAAAAGCCGTGCGGGGAAATCATAACCATGGAGCAGAAAATAAACCTGCTTGAACGCATGGGAATAAAACAGCTGTACGTGCTGCCGTTTATTTCGGTAAAAGACATGACTGCCGAAGAATTTGTCACGTCCGTACTTTCAGGCGTTTGCAAAGCTAAAGAAACGAGCTGCGGCTTTAACTTCACGTTCGGCCGCGGCGGTACGGCCGGCAGCGGCGCGCTTGCGGAGCTGTGCGCCCGCCGCGGCATAGAAAGCAGCGTCGCGGGCGCAGTCATAAGCGGCGGCAAACCGATAAGCTCCACAAGGATACGCCGCCTTATAGCAGAGGGACGCGTAGGTGAAGCCGCAGAACTTTTAGGCAGGCCGTTCTGCTTTGTTTCACCTGTGGTGCGCGGCAACCGCATAGGCAGTTCACTCGGCACCCCTACCGCAAACCAAAAGGTACCCCCTGAATTTGTAAAGCCGAAATACGGTGTCTACGCTTCTCGGGTTTATCTTAACGGCAAGTACTACTGCGGCGTTACGGACATTGGCTTAAAGCCTACCGTCGGCTCTGACCGCGTGCTCGTAGAAACATGGATGCCCGACTACGCCGGCGGGGACCTGTACGGCAAAACCATACGGACGGAAATATTAAAATTCCTCCGCCCTGAAAAAAAGTTTTCCGGCCTTGGCGAGCTTAAAAAGCAGATACTCATAAACGCAGAGCAGTCAAGGGATTTTTTCAAAAAACACGGCGCAGGCATCCTTAATTATTAAACTGAAAATACCGTTTTATCCGGCCGCGCCGCAGGGCTGCGGCATACCTTAAGGAGTTCCGATGGATTACATTTTTACACTGTTCCTTCTTTTCACGTCATACAGCTTCATGGGGTGGGTATGCGAGAGCATATACTGTTCCGTCTCAGCGAAAAGATTTATAAACCGCGGCTTTTTAGGCGGCCCTTTCTGCCCCGTTTACGGAGCGGGCGGCGTGCTTGTCACGTCCGTTTTGTCTCCGCTGCAGGGCAATGTCCCGCTGCTGTACATATCGGCCGTGCTTTTAACGAGTACGCTCGAATACTTTACGGGGCTGGCGCTTGAAAAATTATTCAACGTCAAGTACTGGGACTATTCAAAGCATAAGATAAACCTGCACGGGAGGGTATGCTTAAAAAACTCCGTTATATTCGGCTTTATGGGCGTCTTTATGGTGCTTTACATCAACCCGCTGCTGTTTTCGGCACTGGAGTCCATCCCGGGCTTTATGCTGCCGGCCGTTTCGCTTGCGTTCGCGTCATATTTTTTAATAGACACGTATATAACTTCACGCGAAATGCTGCGCCTTAACGGCAAGCTGACTGAGCTGCAGCAGGTGCTTGACGAGATAAAGGAAAAGGCCCACACAGTAACCGTAGAGCGTATAGAAGTCCTTCAGGAAACCATAGCCGACCATCTTGACGACAAGACAAAAGCGCGCATAAAATGGCTTTACGGCAAAAAGGAACTGCTCGAAAACGGTATGCGCCTTACGCAGCGCAGGCTTATAAAGGCATTCCCCACAATGAAGTCTTTCACAAACAACGAGTCGCTGCAGCGGATAAAAGAAATACTTCAGAACGGCAAAAAACTTATGAAGCGCTGAGCCATGCGCTTTACTCCGTATTCTATTATTTTTATACCGTAAAACATGTGCGCGGCCGGCCTCACAGCCTTCCGCTGTTCATTTGTAAAAGCGCAAAGCGCGTTTTTTAAAGCTTTGTTGAAACAATATATTTTTCATGGTATAATCAGTTGTTATAAAAGACACAATTAAAGAAAGCAAAAAAGGGGAGTACGGCATATGACAAGAGCCAACCGGTACCGCACGCATTACTGCGGTGAAGTAAGCGAAAACGACATAGGCAAAGAGATACGCGTGGCGGGCTGGGTTGAAAATATCCGCGACCACGGCGGCGTTAAATTTATAGACCTGCGCGACCATTACGGCGTTTTACAGATAGTCATTTATGACGATGCAATGCTCGAAAACGTAAACCGCGAATGTTCCTTAACGGCTTCCGGCACGGTAGTGCTTCGCGACGACGATACGGTAAACCCTAAAATACCAACGGGCACAGTCGAGCTTAAAGTGAAAAAACTTGAAGTACTCGGAAAAGTAACGCGCCCGCTCCCGTTTGAAATAGATATGTCGCGCGAAACTAAGGAAGACGTGCGGCTCAAGTACCGTTACCTCGACCTGAGGAACCCCAAGGTACACAAAAATATCGTGCTGCGTTCGGAACTTATCGCTTTCCTGCGTAAAAAAATGACTGAAATGGGATTTTTGGAAATACAAACCCCAATTATGTCCGTTTCGTCGCCTGAAGGCGCGCGCGACTACCTTATACCGAGCCGCCGCCACAAAGGAAAATTTTACGCGCTGCCGCAGGCCCCGCAGCTTTTTAAACAGCTCCTCATGGTTTCCGGATTCGATAAATACTTCCAGATAGCGCCGTGCTTCCGTGATGAAGACGCGCGTGCCGACCGCTCGCCGGGTGAGTTTTACCAGCTTGACTTTGAGATGGCCTTCGCTGAGCAGGAGGATGTCTTCAGCGTTGCCGAAGAAGTCATAGGCGAAACTTTCAGCAGATTTTCAGGCAAAGCCGTTTCAAAAGCCCCTTTCAGGCGCATTACTTACGCCGAGTCAATGCTTAAGTACGGAACGGACAAGCCGGACTTAAGGAACCCGCTCGAAATAATCGATATAAGCGACATCTTTAAGGATACGTCTTTTAAACCTTTCTCCGGCAAAACCGTGCGCGCCGTAAACGTACCCGGCTGCGCCTCGCAGCCGAGAAGCTTTTTTGAAAATATGCTGAAGTTTGCCGAAAGTATAGGCATGAAGGGCCTTGGGTATATAAAAGTCACCGACAAAGGCGAGTACCAGGGACCTATAAATAAATTCCTTACCGAAGACGGCCGCGCAGAGCTTACAAAACGCGCCGGCCTTAAAAACGGCGACGTTATTTTCTTCATAGCTGACAGCGCGGAGCTTGCCCCCGCCCTTGCCGGCCAGATACGCACCGAGCTTGCGCTCCGGCTCGGCCGTATAGACGGCAGCCGCTTCGAGCTTTGCTTTATAGTAGACTTCCCGATGTTCGGCATAGACGAGGAAACCGGAAAGTATATCTTCACCCACAACCCGTTCTCCATGCCGCAGGGCGGTATGGACGCTCTGTTAAATAAAAAACCGGAAGACATACTTGCCTACCAGTACGACATAGTCTGCAACGGCGTTGAGCTTTCATCAGGCGCCGTAAGGAACCATGACATCGACATTATGAAAAAGGCCTTTTCCATAGCAGGTTACACTGAAGAAGACCTCAAGACAAAGTTTTCGTCGCTTTACACGGCTTTCCACTACGGCGCGCCGCCGCACGCAGGCATGGCCCCCGGCATCGACAGGATGCTCATGCTGCTTACAGGCGAAGAAAATATCCGCGAAGTCATAGCTTTCCCGATGAACTCAAACGCGGAAGACGTAATGATGGGCTCGCCGAGCGAAGTTACGGAGCAGCAGCTTAGGGAAGTACACATAAAGCTAAGGCAGTAAGTAATCCCGATTATATCTTTTTATAATAAATAAGGATATGCAAATATCCGTCTTGGGAGTGATGCAGTTTTGGTTACACACGAAGATATACTCAAAATAGCAAGGCTCGCTAAAATCTCCGTAAAGCCCGGGGAGCTTGACGGCCTTACGAAGGATATGAACGAAATAATCGGATTTGCCGACACGGTAAATTCGGCGCCGGTGGATTCTACGGATTTTGACAATATCAACGGCCTTACGAACGTTTTCAGGGAAGACGAGGCCGTGCCGTCGTACAGCCGCGAAGACATCCTCAGTAACGCACCCTGCGCCGAGGATGGTTATTTCCTCGTAAAGCGGCACTCATAAGGAGGGAACCATGGATTACGGTAAAATTAAAAAGATAAACAGGCTCCTTGAGTCAAAGGAGATAAGCTGCGCGGAACTTACGCAAAAATACCTCGGCGCCATAGATAAAGAGAACCCTTCCTTAAACGCGTATATAAAGACCACGCCCGAAACAGCAATGGAAACCGCAAGGCGCGTAGATAAAAAAATCGCCTCCGGCGAAAAGCTCATGCCGCTTGAGGGCGTCCCTATGACTCTAAAGGACAATATCTCCACCACAGGCATAGAAACAACCTGCTGCTCAAAAATCCTTTCGGGCTACAGGCCCATTTACGATGCAACCGTATGGGACATACTCAAAAAACGGAACGCCGTCCTGCTCGGCAAGTGCAACATGGACGAATTTGCCATGGGCTCAACCTGCCGGACTTCATGCTACGGCGGGGCGCGCAACCCGCATGACACCTCACGCGTGCCCGGCGGAAGCAGCGGCGGGGCAGCGGCGGCTGTAAGCGGCAATATAGCGGCTTACGCCCTCGGCTCCGACACTGGCGGCTCCATAAGGCAGCCAGCGAGCTTCTGCGGCATTGTGGGCTTCAAGCCGACTTACGGCGCTGTTTCACGGTACGGCCTTATAGCTTTCGCTTCAAGCCTTGACCAGATAGGCCCGCTTACAACAAGCGTCGAGGACGCGGCGATAATTTACGATGCCATAGCACAGTACGACAAAATGGACTCGACAAGCAGCGGCATGGCAAAGCCGGCATACGCCTCGTTAAACAATGACATAAAAGGTAAAAAAATAGGCGTCGCCAAAGAGTACCTCGACGGCGTCCGCGAAGATATAAAAGCCGAATTTGAAAAATCGCTCAAGGTCTTTGAGTCCATGGGCGCGGAAATAGTACATTTGAGCATGCCGTCTATAAAGTACAGCCTGCCGGTATATTATATACTCGCATGCGCGGAGGCTTCGTCTAATTTAGGCCGTTACGACGGCATACGGTACGGGTATAAAACATTAACTTATGCCGACAGAAACGACATGATATGCAAAACGAGGAGCGAGGGCTTCGGCACGGAGGTAAAGCGGCGGGTACTTCTCGGCACATACGTTTTAAGCGCCGGATATTACGATGCGTTTTATAAAAAAGCCCAGAACCTCAGGGGAACCATCGTGCGGGCTTTTGAAAGCTCCTTTGCGCAGTGCGACTTCATGGCAGCGCCTACTGTGCCGATGACGGCCTTTCCTATGGACTATACGCCTGATAATCCTGTTGAAACATACCTTACCGACCTTTGTACGGTACCAGTAAATATAGCTGGCCTGCCGGCCGTAAGCGTACCGTGCGGCCTCGGCAGCGACAATATGCCCGTCGGCGTGCAGGTTATCGGCCGGAAATTCTCGGAGCCGCTCATACTAAACGCGGCGTATAAATTCGAACAGGCGGCCTGTGCGTTCAAGCCTGTGGAAACGGGGGTAAAGCTATGAATTACGAACTTGTGTGCGGCCTTGAAACCCACGTAGAGCTTGCGACAAAAACAAAGATTTTCTGTTCCTGCACCACGCAGTTCGGCGGGGAGCCAAACACCCACTGCTGCCCCATATGCATAGGCCTGCCCGGCACGCTTCCAAAGCTGAACAGGGCTGTCGTTGAGTACGCCGTTATGGCGGGGCTTGCGACAAACTGCGAGATAAGCGCCGTTTCAAAAATGGACCGTAAAAATTACGTCTACCCCGACCTTCCCAAAGCATACCAGATTTCGCAGTACGATATGCCGCTTTGCAAAAACGGATACGTTGAGCTTTCAGACGGGCGCAAAATACGCCTTACAAGGATACACATAGAGGAAGACGCCGGCAAGCTCGTCCACCAGCACGGCGACACTTTCATAGACTACAACAGGGGCGGCGTGCCGCTTATTGAGATAGTATCCGAACCTGATATACGCAGTATCGACGAAGCAGTCGAATACATGCAGAAGCTTCAGATGATAATGCGGTACATCGGCGTTTCCGACTGCAAAATGCAGGAGGGCTCCCTTCGCTGTGACGTCAACGTCTCCGTCAGGCCCAAAGGAAGCGATAAACTCGGAACGCGTACCGAGATAAAAAACATGAACTCGTTTTCCCACATGACAAAGGCACTTAAGTACGAGACGGAGCGGCAGATAGACATACTCGAAAGCGGAGAAAAGGTCGTGCAGGAAACCCGCCGTTATAATGAAACAACGGGCTGCACCGAGGGCATGAGGGGCAAGGAAGACGCCGACGACTACAGGTACTTCCGTGAGCCTGACCTTGTGACAATCTCCGTGCCTGAAGAAACGGTAAATAAAATAAAAGCCAAAATGCCTGAGCCTTACCAGCAAAGGCTTGACAGGTTTATAAACGAATACGGTCTGCCGGAAAAAGACGCGCAGATGCTCGTTGAGCGCCGCAGGATAGCCGACTACTTCGAAGCCGCGGCAAAAGGCACTAAAAAGCCCCGCACCGCCGCTAACTGCATTACAGGCCAGATATTCGCGCGCCTCGGCAGCGACGATGAGAAAAACGACTTCGACGTGAAAGTCACGCCTGAAAACCTGAACGCCCTTATAAAGCTTTTTGACAGCGGAAAGATACGCATGAACCTTTTAAAGGCAACGCTTGAAAAAATGCTTGACACCGGCAGGCCAGCCGCCGACTTTATAAGTGAGAAAGACCTTGCCGGCATAGATGCCGAAGCGCTTGAAAAGGTATGCGAAAAGGCCGTTGCAGCCAACCAGGGCGCCGTTGCGGACTATAAAAACGGCAAAGAAAAAGCTCTGAAGGCTTTGCTCGGCGCCGTTATGAAAGAGACGCGCGGTCGCGCAAACCCGCAGGAAGCCGAAAAGATGCTTATTTCACTCATAAAATAAAACATTGGTTTACCCGGGAATGCACGGTACATTTCCGGGTAATTTATATGTTATCGTCGGTATTAATTGCCAAAATGGCAAGTTTATAATTTTAAGTTGACAAAACGGCAATTTTTAAGTATAATATTTAATGTTGCATTGTTGCAGCATTAAATTTGGCTCGGTAGTTCAGCTGGTT
>DHNP01000027.1 GCA_002409585.1 Ruminococcaceae bacterium UBA5413
TCCCAGTATAAAAAACTAAGGATAAAACCGCATAAGGCTTTAATTTGCCGTGCCATATCCTTAGTGGCACGGTATTTTTATGTCCCGTTTCAACTTTAGGCCATGGAAAGGCAGGCTGCCTGTAAGGAGAAAAAAAGAATGGAAAGAAAAAAAGTTATCATTGACTGTGATCCTGGTATAGACGACGCCCTCGCTCTGATGCTCGCGCTTTCGTCGCCTGAGCTCGACGTTTTGGGCATAACCACGGTCTGCGGGAACGTACCGCCTAACGCCGGCGCGGGCAACGCCCTGCGCGTGCTCGACTTTATGGGCAGGCTAAGCGTCCCTGTCTACACCGGAGCCGCAAAGCCGCTTGTGCGCGAATATGCTGACGCAGAGGACACACACGGCAAAGACGGCCTTGGCGAAAGCGGCCTACCGCTGCCGAAAAACGCGGCGCCGCGCGAAGGAGCCGCAGACTTTATAACCGAAACGCTGCGCAGGGAGAAAGGCGTTTCCATAATAGCGATAGGGCCGCTTACGAACATCGCCGTAGCGCTTAAAGAGTCCCCGGAAGTATTTAAAAACCTGGAAAAATTCGTTTCCATGGGCGGATGCTTCAAAAGCTTCGGCAACTGCTCGCCAGTCGCCGAGTTCAACTACTGGTGCGACCCCGACGCGGCGCAGTACGTTTACAGGAACCTCGGAAAGCCCATACACATGGTGGGCCTTGACGTTACGCGTAAAGTAGTACTAACGCCAAATATTGTTGAGTACATGCGGCGCCTCGACCCCCAAAAAGGCGGCTTTATAGATAAGATAACGCGCTTTTACATGGATTTCCACTGGAAGCAGGAAAAAATAATCGGCTGTGTTGTAAACGACCCGCTCGCCGTAGCGTATTTTTTAAAGCCAGAAATATGCGGAGGCTTTTATGCATTTACGGACATTGAAACCGATGGCATGTGTGCTGGGCAGTCTGTCGTTGACTCAAAGGGTTTCTGGGGCAAAGAGCCGAACAGCCGCGTTCTTACAAGCACCTCGCCCGCCGCTTTTATGTGCATGTTTATTTCGCGCGTATTCGGCCGCGGATATGATGAAACCTCAGCCGCCCTTAAGCAGATAGCTGGAGATACGGCAAGATGAACACTGTGAAACGCTCACCCGCGTTTAAGCTCGCTGTGACGGCGCTGTGCGCCGCGCTTAATATTACAGGCGCTTTTCTCGCGCTTGTTTTAAGGCTGCCCATATACCTCGACAGCGTCGGCACCATACTTAACGCTTTTATTTTAGGACCTGTGTTCGGCCCTCTGACCGCGCTTATAAGTTCAGCCATAAGCTACTTTACCTCAGACCCGTTCGCGCTCGCCTTTATGCCGGGGGGAATGCTAACCGGGCTTATAGCCGGGCTGCTTTTTAGAGCCGGCATGCTCAGCGGAAAGAAGCTGCCGCTCGGCACGCTTATAGCTACCGTGCCGGGTACTATATACAGCGCCTGCACGGCGGCGTACCTTTTCGGCGGCAACACTTCCTCCGGCTCGTCGATACTTGTCCAGGTTCTCAGCAAAATGGGCATGAACCTCGTCGCCGCGGCTTTTGCGGTCCAGTTTGTCACAGACTACGCCGACCGGCTTATATCGGTCGCCGTAAGCACTGCATTGGCAAAACGAATAAATAAAATGAGATTTTAATTACGGCGGATTCTAAATCTGAATACACCGCCGTTTGCGAAAGGGAAAAATGTTACGTTATAACATAATAAAAAACAAAAACCCGCGCGAAATAGTCCTCCTCAAGGGCAGGCCGTGCGCGTGGGGCAAGTGCGCTTTCTGCGACTACATCGGCGACAATACGGAAGACACCGCAGAAGCCGAAAAGCTAAACGCCGAAGTCCTGTCGCGCGTAACCGGCTGCCTCGGAGTACTTGAAGTCATAAACTCCGGCAGCTGCTTCGAGCTGCCCGAAAAGACTCTCATCCTTATAAGGGAAACAGTAAAAAGCAAAAACATAAAGCGGCTTTTTTTCGAGAGCCACTGGATGTACAGAAAAATGCTGCAGAAAATGCGCAGCTTCATGGGCATACCCATAACCTTTAAGATAGGCGTTGAAACCTTCGACAACGATTTCCGCGAAAAAGTGCTCAGGAAAAACGCACCGTTTAAAACTCCGGAAGAAGTGGCGCGGTACTTTGATTCGCCGTGCCTGATGGTCGGCATACGCGGCCAGACAAAAGAAATGATAGACCGCGACATGGATATACTTAAAAAATACTTTAAACTCGGCACAGTAAACGTCTTTACAAACAATTCCACGCCTGTAAAGCGGGACGATGCCCTTGTAGGCTGGTTTATGGAAAAATACGCCTGCCTTGAAAACGACCCCTCAGTTGAAGTGCTCTATGAAAACACCGACTTCGGCGTGGGCGGCTGACTTACCCTGCGCGCCGCCTCACGCATAAAGTAAAAAAGCCCTGCCGCTGATATCTCTTTCAGCGGCAGGGCTAAAATAAAAATTTACGTTAGACGTAAAATCAGGCGTTGTCCACCTTGCTCATGTGCTTAATGAGTTCGAGGACCTTGTTGCTGTAACCCCACTCATTGTCGTACCATGCGACGAGCTTTACGAAATGGTCGTTGAGCATGATGCCTGCTTTGGCGTCGAAGATGGAAGTACGTGCATCACCGAGGAAGTCGGATGAAACAACCATATCTTCAGTGTAGCCGAGTATGCCTTTCATTTCGCCTTCGGAGGCCTCTTTGACTGCTTTGCAGATTTCATCGTAAGTTGTCGGTTTTTCAAGGCTTACGGTAAGGTCAACAACGGAAACGTCAAGAGTAGGAACACGCATTGACATACCTGTGAGCTTGCCCTTTACGGACGGGATAACGAGCGCGCACGCTTTGGCTGCGCCTGTTGTTGAGGGGATGATGTTGCCTGCCGCCGCACGGCCGCCCCTCCAGTCCTTTTTGGAAGGACCGTCGACTGTCTTCTGTGTAGCCGTTGTCGAGTGGACCGTCGTCATAAGGCCTTCTTTAATGCCAAACTTATCGTTAATAACCTTTGTAAGGGGGGCGAGGCAGTTAGTAGTGCAGGAAGCGTTTGAAACTATCTTCATGTCTTTGTTGTACATGTCGAGGTTTACGCCGCATACGAAGGTAGGTGTAACCGCGTCTTTCGCCGGAGCGGAGATAACTACTTTCTTTGCGCCTGCTTTAAGGTGGGCAGAGGCCTTTTCTGCTGTCGGGAACACGCCCGTGGACTCAACAACATAGTCAACGCCGATTTTGCCCCACGGAATCTGAGACGGGTCTTTTTCGGCATATACGTTGATCTTTTTGCCATTGACAACGAGCTTGCCGTCTTCGGCTTTGACTTCGCCGTCAAAGTGGCCGTGCATGGTGTCATACTTTACCATGTAAACCATGTAGTCGGGGTCAATAAATGGATCGTTAATCCCGAGGATTTCGAATGTCTCCGGCTGGCTTACTGCCGCACGGAAAACAAGGCGGCCTATACGGCCAAATCCGTTGATGCCAATTTTAATAGACATAAAAGTACCTCCTGAATTTTTAAAATGTTTAAACTTACACATACTACCTATTATTTTAAAACATTCGCGCCCGTTTTACAAGTAATTTTGATATAAATTTAACTAATGTGTGAATAAGACAATTATTACTATTTGTGTAAATACATTTTAGTTAATATGTAAATTTCACGGGCATTATAGACAATAAACAGGTATTTTGTAATGGTATAATGACGTGCTTTACCCCATCTGCCGTTCTATCCATGCCATAAGCAGGTTTACTATCTTTTGCTGCTGCGTCTCGCTCAGCTCTACGCCCTCAGGGACGCGGTACCATTTGTTAAGGCAGCCGCGGCAGCAGCATGCGCAGGCGTGCTGCGCCTTAAAAACGGGGTGCCCGCGCATAGGCGTCTGCCTGCCGTCGTTAGGTATGTACCCGGGGGCGAGGCGCCGCCTTACAAAGTCAGCGGCGTGGCTCCGTACTGTATCCATACCCTTTTGGCGCACGTATTCCCTGTCTTTTTCATTAAGGCGGAAACCTGACCTGAACTTTGACTTTCCCAGTTTCTCAAGGGCTTCATCTATAGTCTGCATTTTTGCCGGCCTCTTTTTATATATGTACAATATCCCATTAAAATAAATTTTAGCACAAAACCGTGCGGAGGGTACGGCTGAAAAAAAAATTTTAAGCCTAAACATAAATTTTTTACCGCTTTCGCTTGACAAAATGAAAATTCATAGTATTATTGTATTAGTTGCTAAGTACATTAATACAATTTAAGCTAAGCGATTTCAAATTGAAGGGATGGGACATATGGATACAATATTGAAAGTTGAAAAGCTTATCAAATATTACGGTGGAAAAGGCAGCGTAACCAAGGCGGTAAACGGCGTAAGCTTTGAGGTGCCGGCGGGAGAGTTCACAGGCATAATGGGTGCTTCCGGCAGCGGCAAAACCACCATACTCAACTGCATCTCAACTATTGATACCGTGACTTCCGGCCATATATTCATAGAAGGTACGGACATAACGCGCATGAAAGCAAATGAACTTTCAAAGTTCAGGCGGACAAAGCTCGGGTTTATCTTCCAGGACTTTAACCTGCTCGACACGCTGACGGCGTATGAGAACATAGCCCTTGCCCTTGCTATATTAAAAAAGCCCGCGGCGGTTATAGACAGCCGCGTGAAGGAAGTCGCCGGGGAACTCGCCATAACCGATATACTTCAGAAGTACCCTTACCAGATGTCGGGCGGGCAAAAGCAGCGCGTCGCCGCTGCGCGCGCCATAGCGTCAAAGCCTTCAATCGTCCTTGCAGACGAGCCTACCGGCGCGCTTGACTCAAAATCCGCCGCCGCACTCCTGCAAAGTATGGACACGCTCAACAGCGAGCTTAAGGCAACCATAATAATGGTAACGCACGATGCCTTTACGGCAAGCTACTGCAGGCGGATACTCTTTATAAAAGACGGCGTTATTTTTGACGAGATAAAGCGCGAAGGGCAGAGCCGCAAGGACTTTTTCGAACAGATAATAGGTGTGCAGACAATGCTCGGGGGGGCAAATTCAGATGTTTTATAAGCTTGCGTTTAAAAATGTACGTAAAAGTTTCCGCGATTACACCGTTTATTTTCTTACGCTGATGTTCGCGGTATGCATTTTTTACCTTTTTAATTCCCTCGGAGCGCAGTCGGCCATGATAAACCTAAGCAAATCACAGGCAAGGTCAATACAATCGCTCAGCCGGCTCATAGGATATATTTCGGTCTTTGTAGCGGTTATTCTCGGTTTTCTGGCTGTTTACGCAAACAACTTCCTTATGAAACGCCGCAAAAAAGAGCTTGGCGTTTACATGGTGCTCGGCATGAAGAAGCGCTCCATTTCAAATATAATAATAACAGAAACATTCTCCATAGGCATAGTTTCACTTGCCGCCGGACTTGCGGCCGGTGTCTTTGCCTCGCAGGGGCTTTCGGCAGTCACGGCATCGCTTTTCAAGGCAAACCTTAAGCCGTTCCGCTTCGTCTTTTCCAGTGATGCGCTGTTAAAGACTGTTGTATATTTCGGCATTATTTTCCTTGTTATAATGTTTTTCAATACGGTTTCCGTTTCACGGCTGAAGATAATAAACCTTCTCGGCGCTTCAAGGCAAAATGAAAAATTCCGCGTAAGCCGCACGGGATTTGCGGCCGCCGCTTTCATTATTTCCGTAGCGTGCCTCGCTACGGCCTATACGTTTATAATTCAAAGTAATTTTGATTTTACCGATAAAAGGTTTTTAGGCTCCATAATACTCGGCAGCATAGGCACCCTGCTGTTTTTTATGTCGCTTTCGGGCTTCGCGCTCAAGATAGCGCAGTCGCATAAAAAGTTTTACCTCAAAAACCTCAATATGTTCGTCATAAGGCAGATAAACTCAAAAGTAAATACAAACTTCGTTTCCATGTCGGTCATATGCATAATGCTCCTTATAACCATAGGCACGCTTTCGACCGGCATAGGCGTTTCAAACGCCCTTTCGTCAAACCTTGAAAGCTCGGCTCCTTATGATATATCCCTGCAAAAAGATGCGACGCAGGGCGGCGGCGATATAGTCGGCGGCATCCAAAAAGGAAAAAACGGCATAATGAATTTTGCCGGCGACTACGCCCAGAATTCCCGTTATGATACTGACATAACGTACGGGCAGCTGATACCGGGGTTCACGCAATACGGAGACAGCTTTTTAAACAGCACTGTACCGGCAATGTCCGTCAGCGACTACAACAGTACGGCCGCCCTTCTGGGCAGGCAGAAAATAAGCCTCGGCGAAAATGAATTTACGTTAGTGTGCAACATAGACAGCATTATCCCTTCTTTTGAGGATTTCTGCAAAAGCGGCGGCACAGTATCGTTCGCCGGTAAAAAACTGACGGCGTATGCCGGCACGTCCGAAAGCTCTATGAAGTTGTCATTGTCAAACAGCGGCAGCAGCACAAACGCCGGCGTACTCGTAGTGCCTGACAGCCTGCTCAAAGGGCTTAAGCCTGTTTACGTTGTGCTTAACATCAACTACGGGCATGGCGTCACCGACGAAGAGTTTACGTCGATGCTCTCCAGCGCGTACCCTGACGACGCAGAAAAGCCGTATGACATATCGTACAGCAAAGAAGAAGTACGCGACGACGCGGCGACGAGCACGGTCTTTTCGTCGTATGTGGCGCTTTATATAGGGCTTGTCTTCCTGATTGCCGGTGCTGCCGTCCTCGCTTTGCAGCAGCTTTCGGAGGCTGCCGACAACACCGTCCGTTACGGCCTCCTGCGCAAGCTCGGGGCAGACGGCAAAATGGTGAACCGCGCGCTTTTGGCGCAGATAGCCGTTTACTTTCTCCTTCCGCTTGCTCTTGCCGCGGTTCACTCAGCCGTAGGCATATACGCCGTAAACAAAATCATAACGTTAGCCGGCCACCTTAACGTACTCACAAACACCCTTGCGACAGCGGGCATATTTGTCGCCGTGTACGGGGCTTACTTTGCGGCGACATACTTCGGCGCCAAAAATATGATATAACAAAGCTGACATATTACAAATTTCCTATTGACAAAACGTTAATAATATTGTATTAATATATTGGTACACTTAGAACGGAGGTAATTATATGGCGTGGGAGCTTAAGTCCGACAGGCCTATTTACGCGCAGCTTGTCGAAAGGATAGAGCTTATGGTAGTGTCGGGTCTGTACCCGCCGGGCTGCAAGCTGCCGTCGGTGCGCGACCTCGCAGCGGAGGCGGCTGTAAACCCTAATACTATGCAGCGGGCTATGTCGCAGCTTGAGAGAAGCGGCCTTATCTTTTCGCAGCGCACGAGCGGACGTTTCGTTACCGAGGATAAAGAGAAAATAGAAGAGATAAAGAAAAGTTACGCAAAAGAAATCTCAGATGAATATTTGCGCAGGATGTATAAACTCGGTTTCACAAGCGCGCAGATAACCGCATTTTTAGACCGCACGATTGAGGAGAGTGAACAAAATGGATAACATAATGGAGTGCAGGAACCTTGTAAAGTATTACCCCGGGTGCCTTGCGCTGAATTCTGTCAGCCTTGCTGTTCCCAAAGGGCAGATAGTAGGCCTTTTGGGCCCTAACGGCAGCGGCAAGACAACGCTCATAAAGCTTATGAACGGGCTTTTGACGCCGACAAGCGGCGAGATACTCATCAATGGCATGAAACCAGGCGTCGAAACGAAGCGGATAGTCTCGTACCTGCCTGAGCGCACGTACCTTAACGACTGGATGGACGTAAAGACTATGACGGACTTTTTCGGCGACTTCTATAAAGACTTCAGGAAAGACAAAGCATACGAAATGCTGCAGCGCCTCGGCATCAACCCGAAAGACAGGCTTAAGACCATGTCAAAGGGAACTAAAGAAAAAGTGCAGCTCATACTCGTTATGAGCAGGGAAGCGGAGCTGTACGTGCTTGATGAGCCCATCGGCGGCGTTGACCCGGCCACCCGCGACTATATACTAAACACTATAATATCCAATTACAGTGAAAACGCGACTGTCATCATCTCAACGCACCTTATAAGCGATGTTGAAAAAATACTCGACGGCGTCATTTTTATAAATAAAGGCAGTATAGTCCTGACGTCCACCGTCGATGATATACGCGAGAACGAGGGAAAAAGTGTGGACGCGCTTTTCAGGGAGGTGTTCAAATGTTAGGAAAGCTTTTAAAGTATGAGATAAAGTCGACGGCGAGGGTATTCCTCCCTATCTACGGCCTTATAATAGCCCTTGCGCTTTTAAATAAATTTTTTATAGCAAACAACACCTACGTATACAGCAACAGTACGAACAAGGCTATGCAGATAGCGGCAACCGTTTCTATGATGACATACGTAGCCTTTATAGTAGCGCTTTTTGTTGTTACGCTTGTAGTGCTCATAAGGCGGTTTTACAGGAACCTGCTCGGCGACGAAGGGTACCTTTCGTTTACGCTTCCCGTAAGTATACACAGCCATATAGACTCAAAACTCATAGTTACATTTATGTGGGAAGCTTTAAGCCTCATAGTCGCCGGCTTTTCGATTTTTATTATGACTATAAACGGAAATACGATGCAGAGCTTCAGCAAATTCTGCATGGGTATTTCAGAGGTTTACGAAAAGTACGGTCCGCTCGCGCATCAGCTTACGGCGGAAGCGATTATTTTTGTAATACTGAGCATGCTTGCGTGCATACTCCAGATATATGCTTCGATAGTTATAGGCAACCTTAGCGGAAAGCATAAAATGCTCGCGAGTTTCGGCGTATTCATAGGCTTTGGCATAGTACAGCAGATAATTTTGTCAAACGTATACGGCGGCCGTTTTGGGAAAAACATAATGGACGGTGAAAGCTTCGCGTACTTTATGCGCACGGAACTTATTTCAATGATAATTTTCTCCCTTGTTTTTGCAGCTGTGTTTTATTTCATTACAGACTGGATGCTGCGGAAGAAACTTAACATAGAATAAATCCGCGCTGCCGGAACAATAAAACCATTTTCCTCAGGTTCCGCGCTTTGTCTGTAAGCAAAAAACGCGCCCCGTCACGTGTAAAACGTCTCGGAACGCGCTTTTTATTTTGCCCTATGCCGGTAGTTGTGGGGTAACATCAACTATTGACATTGAGCCTGTGTAAAAAGCCGGGCTGGTTTTCCAGCGCCGGCATTTTTTATCTTTTTTCAAGCATTACGTAACTTTTACGTTCATTCACAGCCTTGTATGCCGGGCGTATTATTTTGCTTGCGTTTGTAAGCTCCTCAAGCCTGTGTGCGCTCCAACCCGCTATACGCGCTATGGCGAACAGCGGTGTAAACAGCTCCGTCGGTATGCCAAGCATTTTGTAGACAAAGCCGCTGTAAAAGTCGACGTTGGCGCTCACGCCTTTATACATTGTCTTATTTTTCGAAATGACTTTCTGCGCCGTTTCTTCGACGGCATTGTAAAACGCGTATTCGCGCTCTTTACCCTTTTCGACTGAAAGCTTAGACAAAAAGCTTTTAAGCAGCTGCGCCCTTGGGTCCGAAACTGAATATATGGCATGGCCCATGCCGTAAATAAGCCCCGAGTGGTCAAAAGCTTCCTTATTAAGTATTTTAATAAGGTAGCGCTCTATTTCTTCACGGTCTTCGGTGTCCGACACGTGGGCCTTTATGTCGTCGAACATCTGGCACACCTTTATATTTGCCCCGCCGTGCTTTGACCCTTTCAGCGAAGCAAGCGCCGCAGCGACCGCTGAGTAAGTGTCTGTTCCGGAGGATGAAACCACGTGTATGGTAAAGCTTGAGTTGTTGCCCCCTCCGTGTTCGGCGTGCAGGACAAGGGCAAGGTCAAGCACCCTTGCTTCAAGTTCTGTGTACTCATTGTTGGGCCTTAGCATATGCAGGATATTTTCAGCTGTCGACAAATTAAGGTCAGGGTCGTGCAGGATAAAGCTCTGCTGCTTTTTAATATAATAATTATAAGCCTGGTAGCCGTATATGGACATCAGCGGGAAAGTCGCTATGAGCTGTATGCACTGCCGCAGGACGTTGGGTATGCTTATATCTTCGGCATTGTTGTCATATGAATAAAGCGTAAGCACGCTCCTCGCGAGCGAATTCATAAGGTTAGTGCTCGGCGCCTTCATAATGACGTCGCGTACAAAAGACGTCGGAAGGGAACGGTAGCTCTTAAGCAGGTCTTCAAAAGAGGCGAGTTCTTCTTTGTCAGGCAGTTTTCCGATAAGCAGCAGGTAGGTTATCTCCTCAAAGCCGTACCTTCCTTCGGAAATAAAGCCTTTTACGAGGTCTTCTATATTGTATCCTCTGTAGTACAGTTCGCCTGCACACGGCACCTCGACACCGTCGACAAGCTTTTTAGACTTGATCTCCGATATCTTTGTAAGGCCTGTAAGTACACCGTTCCCCTGTAAATCACGCAGCCCGCGGTTTACTTTGTACTTGTCGTATAACTCCGGATTTATTGGGTAGCTTGCATTGCATACGCCCGCAAGCTCCGAGATAGGAGGTGTAATCTGGGAATAATCCCTCTTCATTGTCCTTGTCTCCTTTCTTGAATCGATTTCAGTTCAGTTGTTATGGCCGCTGACAGCTTAACGGCAATCCTGCCGAAAGTTTCCATGTTTTCTTTTCCGACTTTTCCGCATATTCTCTCAAAAAAGGCGTAAAAAGCACGGTCGGAATCTTTTTCGGCAGCATAGCCCTCCGGCGTAAGCCAAACGAACGTCCGCCTGCGGTTTGCGGGATCCGTTTCACGCCGTATGAGCCCTTTTGCCTCAAGGTTCCTCAGTGCTTTTGAAACTGAAGGTGTGGACGACCTGAGCCTTTTTACAATCTGCGAAACATACACCGTGTCGTTTTTAGACTCCTGCCTGAGAATGAAAGCTATTTTCAGGATAGTGTATTCGCTGAAGGTTATATCCTTAAATATAGAGTTTATGCTTATATCCCTAAGCGTTTTTAAGATTTCGGGAACATTTTCCTGAATATCTTTTGATGGCATAGATTACAATCTCCGCATACGGTAATTATTAACCCGGTTAATATATAAATGTATTATACATCCGCCATAAAATTATGTCAACTTAAATTTTATATATTATTCCAAAACCTGCCCGCCGCCCGAGGGAAGCGTGACTTTTATGACGGTGCCTTTTCCTATTTTGCTTTTAAGGTTTATTTTCCCCTTGTACAGCTCTACTATATGCTTAACTATTGAAAGCCCAAGCCCCGTTCCGCTCATTTTGCGGCTTCGGCTTTTGTCTACCCTGTAAAACCGCTCGAACACACGGTCAAGCGACTCTGGCGGGATGCCTTCGCCGGTGTCGGCCACGGTAAACGTCACCGTGCCGTTATGTTTTTTCACAGCGACAATTACTTTACCGCCGTCGCGGTTATATTTTATGGCGTTGTCCATAAGGTTTACCGCAAGCTGCGCCATGCGGCTCGGGTTTGCCCTGACTGTCCCGCCGTCGCCGGAGACCGTTACGGACACATCCTTTTTAGCGGCCTGCACAGAAAGTGTCGCCGCCGCTTTTTTAGCTATATCGAGCATGCTAACGTCCGTCTGGCCCGCATCTTCCTCTATGGACTCAAGCTCCGACAAATCGAGGATATCGTTTATGATGACAATCATCCTGTCCGTTTCCGAACGTATAAGCGACAGGTACTGCGATGTTTTTTGCGTGTCTGTTATAATGCCCGATTCCATAAGTTCAGCGAAACCCTTTATGGACGTAAGCGGGGTTTTCAGTTCGTGTGAAGCGTTGGCTATGAATTCCGATCGTATCTGCTCAGCCTTGCGCGTAGCCGTCACGTCGGTAATCAAAATGATCACTCCGCCGTTGCGGTCGCCTGCAACAGGGTTTACAAAAAGATGCAGTATCTTGCTTCCGTCATACGAGACTGAGTCGAACGACTCCGATTCGTTGCTATCGGCCACCTTGGCGGCCGACTCAACAATCCGCGGCGTATTTATAAGTTTAAGCAGGTTGCCGCCCTCCGGATTTTTCTGCGTGCCGAAGAAAGAGCGCGCTGAGCGGTTGGCTATAAGTATTTTTTGCTCATGGTCAAGCACAACGAGGCCTTCGTTCATATTGTCAAGAAGGTACGTTATGCGGTTGCGTTCCTCGGTAAGCTCCGAAAGCGTAGAAACTATTTTATGCGACAGCGTATTGATTTGCCGTACTATGGGCACAAGTTCGGCATACTCCGGTTCAGGCAGGTCTGTGCCATACCCGCCGACGTTTATGTTTTCGAGCGAAAGGGCGACCTCGCTGAAAGGTTTTTCAACGCGTTTGGAAAGCCGCCATGCTAAAAAAGGCGTTACCGCCACGGCGGTAACAAATCCTATCAAAAGTCCGGGCAGCAGTGACCACACGCGCAGGTAAACGGCACCAAGATTTTGCGACAGGCGGCATATGCTGCCGTCGGGCATCTTTTTAGCGGCATAGAGCATGTCTGTGCCGGTGGTTTGCGAGCGGCGCACGTCCTCCCCGTAGCCTGTCTTTAAAGCATCCGCGACTTCGGGCCGCGACTTATGGTTTTCCATTTTTTTAGGGTCCGCCGCGCTGTCGCCCATGACGCTCCCGTCGCCGGCTATAAACGTCACACGCAGCGAATTTTCCGAAAGGCCGGCCATATTTTTGGCAAGCGTATAATAATCTTTTCCGAAATTGGCGGACGAGATAACGTTAAGCATCTCGCGCATTTCTTTTTGGCGGCTTTCAACGTACTGCCGCCTTATGACGAACGACGAAACCGCGCCTGAAATGAGCATGGCGACAAGCGCTATTATCAGGCTGCGAATCATAACGGCGCGTTTCAAGCCGCGTCACCCTCCCCGCCTGCATAATCATTGATTGAATTTATAGCCTACCCCGCGCACTGTAGTAATAAACCCGCCGTTTTCGACACCGTCGCCTATCTTGCGTCTGAGGCTCCTTATGTGCATGTCGAGCGTGCGGGTTTCTCCGGTATAGCCGTACCCCCATACGCTGTCAAGGATCTCGTTGCGCGTAAGCACGCGTCCGGCGTTTGCCATAAGCAAATGCAGCAGCTCGAACTCCTTAAGCGTAAGGTTTACGGGCTTTCCGTCAAGTTTTACCTCGTGGCGCACCGGATCAAGGCTGAGGCCGTTTGCGGAACACACGGCCGTACGGTTAGGCAGGTCGGTACCGCGCCTTAAAGCCGCCCTCACACGCGCCATAAGCTCAAGTACTCCGAACGGCTTTGTTATATAGTCGTCCGCGCCAAGGTCAAGGCCCTTGACTTTGTCTGTTTCGCTGCTTTTAGCCGTCAGTATAAGGACAGGTATATGTGAGTACCTCACGTCAGACTTAAGCCTTTTCAGCGCTTCAAGCCCATCCATTTTAGGCAGCATCAAATCAAGCAGTATAAGGTCCGGCATATTTTTAACCAGGGCGCCGAACATCTCAACGGCGTCTTCAAACGCGCTGACGTCAAACCCGCAGGAAGCCAAAGCGCACCTGATGATTTCACGTATATTTTCATCGTCTTCAACTATGAAAACAAGTTTTTTCATCGTTTCACCCGCCATAATGTCAGCGCCGTGCCCGTGTTCAAAGTATTTTAGCGTTTTTATGCTTTCCGGTTACGGAGAATATGACCCAGCCGCAAATATTAACGGCATGGTCGCCGATACGTTCAAGGTACTTTGCTATCATAAGAAAATCAACAGCCTGGTCGACAGACTCCGTCGATTTCGCGAGTATGGCGACAATCTCTCTTTTTACCGTTTCAAACAGTCCGTTGACATTTTCATCCCTTTGAATTATTTCCTGGGAAAACTGCGCATCCCCGTCTACGAAAGCGCGTATGCTGTCTTTTACCATAGATGAAACTATACGCGCCATAAGCGGGATATGCTCAAGCGACTTTATGAAAGGAGTATCGTCGAAACGCAGCGTCAAGTCGGCGATATCCGCCGCCTGGTCGCCTATGCGCTCCATATCCGTCACCATTTTAAGCGCCGTGGAAACAGCCCTCAGGTCAGACGCCACCGGCTGCTGGCGAAGCAGCAGGCTTAGGCAGCGCGACTCTATGGAGCGGTCAAGGTCGTCTATGCGCCTGTCGTTCTCAACTACGTCCCTTGCAAGCTCATGGTCACGGTTTTCCAAAGCTGTAATAGAATTGTCAATGGCCTCGTCTATCAGCCCGCCCATACGTATGAGGTCCAAATGCAGGGCCTCAAGCTCCTTGTCAAATTCGGCTCTTGCACTCATTGTTATATATCCTCCTTTATTATATACAAAAATTAAATGTTTGTAAATTTTAGAACGGAACAAACCGCCGTTTTAAGGCGTACATGCCGGTAAAAAAGCGGGGCGTCAGCCGAACCTGCCCGTAATGTAGTCCTCTGTCCTCTTGTCCTCCGGCATTGAAAAAAGCTTTGCCGTTGGCGCGAACTCTACTACTTCCCCGTGCAGGAAAAAAGCCGTATAGTCTGAGATGCGCGCCGCCTGCTGCATATTGTGCGTTACTATTACTATAGTATATTTATCTTTAAGTGTAGAAATGAGTTCCTCTATCTTCATTGTCGATATAGGGTCAAGGGCGCTTGTAGGTTCATCCATAAGCAGCACCTCGGGCTCTACGGCGAGGGCCCTCGCTATGCACAGGCGCTGCTGCTGCCCGCCCGAAAGGCCAAGCGCGTTTTTTTTCAGCCTGTCTTTAACTTCTTCCCAAAGCGCCGCGCCGCGCAGGCTTTTTTCAACGGCTTCATCAAGCTTCTTACGGCTCTTGACGCCGTGTATCCGCGGGCCGTAAGCTATATTATCATAAATAGTCATCGGGAACGGGTTCGCTTTCTGAAAGACCATCCCCACGCGCTTGCGGAGCAGCGTCACATCAACGCCGCCTGAGTATATATCTTCACCGTCAAGGAGTATTTTACCGTCTATTTTTACATCGTTTATAAGGTCGTTCATTCTGTCTATGGATTTTATAAAGGTTGATTTTCCACAGCCTGAAGGGCCTATGAGCGCCGTGACTTTATTTTCTGAAATACTCATGTTTATGTTCTTAAGCGCTTGAAAATCGCCGTAGTACAGGTTCATGTCCTGTACCAGTATTTTAGTACCCATTATTTTCCTCCTTTGCCGCCGGTAAGCCTGTTTTCGAGCCGCGCGCCGATATGGCGTGAAGCAAGGCTGAATACGAAAACCATAAGTATAAGCACGGCCGCGGAGATATCCGACAGCTTGTCCGCGTTAGCGGCGACGCCTTCGGTTTTCAGCGCCCAAATGCGTACCGCAAGCGTGTCCGCCGGGCGCATGACGCTGAGCGGGGAGTTTATGCTCATGGGGTTCCAGTTTGAAAAGTCAACGTCCGAGCTCATGCCCGATGTAAACAAAAGCGCGGCCGCCTCGCCGAACCCCCTGCCGGCCGCCATTATTATACCGGTTATAATACGCGGAAGCGCCACTGGCAGAAGCACCTTTGTTATGGTCTGCCAGTGCGTAGCGCCTAAGCCTAAGCTGCCGTCGCGGTAAAGGTCAGGTACGTCGCCGAAGGCGTCCTCCGTAACCGTAGTAAGCGACGGCAGGTTAAGTATTGAAACCGCAAGCGCGCCCGCAAGCATGTTCCAGTGCAGTCCTGTCATAACCAAAAACACAAGGTAGCCGAAAAGGCCCACGACTATGGACGGAAGCGACGCAAGTGTTTCAATGCACATGCGCAAAAAACGGGTGAGCCTGCCGCTGCCGGCGTACTCCGCCATATATATGCCCGCCGCAATGCCTATCGGGACACAGATAATAAGCGAAAGGAAGACAAGGTATACCGTATTGAAAAACTGCACGCCTATTCCCTGCCGCGTAAAGCTCAGGTATTCAGGGCTGAACGAAACCGCTCCGCGGTATAAGACATACACGGTAAAAGCGGCCAAAAGCACGAGGAAAAATCCCGCTATAATATAAAGTATAACTGTCGCGGCCTTGTCCGCGGTTTTAGCGTGTTTATGTTTCGCATCCATTAGCTTAAGCCCTCCTTTTCCTGCCGACAATACGTATAAGCAGGATAAATATGAAGGATATTATAAGCAAAAGCAGCGCCATGGACCAAAGCGCGTTGTTCCACTCGCTGCCGGAGGTAGTGTTGCCCATATCCGCCGTTATTTCCGAAGTAAGGTTAGTCGTTGGTGAAAGCAGGCCTGCAGGGAACGCCTGCATCTTGCCTATTACCATTGAAACCGCGAGCGCTTCGCCGAACGCGCGCGCAAGCCCAAGGACAACCCCGGTAAGTATGCCTGGCAGCGCCGCGGGGACTTCAACCTTGTGGAGCATCTGCCAGCGCGTAGAGCCGAGGCCGTAAGATGCCTCCTTGTACTCAGCCGGAACCCCGCGTATGGCATCCGCCGCTACGGTTGTGATAGTCGGGAATATCATAACTGCAAGGACGACAGCGCCGGCTAAAACGCTGTACCCGTACGCCAGGTTAAAAACCGAGGCAAGGAACGGCACAAGTACCGTAAGCCCCACCCAGCCGTACACGACGGACGGTATGCCCACAAAAATTTCCACTGCCGGCTGGAGTATTTTCGCCCCTACTTTAGGGGATATCTCCACCATAAAAAGCGCCGCCGCAATGCTGAAAGGCGTTGCAATAAGCAGCGCAAGCAGGCTTATAACTATGGAGCCTACTATGAAAACAGCCGCCCCGACAGTTCCGCCTTCACCGATATCCGCAGGGTTCCAGTCCGGAGAAAATAGAAACTCGGCGACGCTGTGGTGGTTTACCGTAAAAGTAGCGCTCCCGCGGTAAAAAAGGAAAGCCCCTATTGCGAGCGTCAGGATGATTATAAAAATTCCCGCGGCGGTTACGACAGTACGCCCTAAATATTCCTTTTTAAATTTCTCGGTTTTCAATTCAATGTCCTTTCCTTATATACGCCTTGGGTCTTCCCTCATAAAACAATTTTTAAAGCAGGAAGGCGCCAGTGACTTATTAAATTTTATTTCCCGCTATTTTTCAGGTGCATTGCGCTTTACTGTCATCTTGCTTGACAGGCCATACCCCATATCTGTGATGGTCTTCTCAGCTTCCGTACTGCTAAAATACTCAAGGAAGCTTTTCGCAGATCCCGACGGCGTGCCTTTCGTATACATATGTTCATAACCCCATATGCTGTATTTACCGCTGTAAACGTTATCATACGTCGGTTTAACCCCGTCTATCATCAGCGGCATTGTTTTGTCGTCCGTAAGATATGAAAACGCAAGGTACGCAACAGAACCGGGCGTCTGTGCTATAATCTGCTTAAGCATGCCTGAATTGTCCTCCGTCAGAGATGCGCCTATTTTCTCGTCTTTTCCGTCAAGGCCGTACTTTTTAAAAATAGAACGTGTGCCGGAAGACCTTGGGCGGCTTATCAATACTACCTGCAGATCTTTTCCGCCAACGTCTTTCCAGTTTGTAATTTTTCCTGTGAATATATCAGCGAGCTGTTCCTTTGTAATACCCGTTACACCGATGTTGGGGTTTGCAACGGCAGCAACACCGACGACGCACACTATATGGTCGACAAGCTCGGAAGCTTTATCATCCGGCAGTTTTTCAGAAGCGAAAACATCAGAATCCCCTATATCCACAGTTCCGTCGGCAACGTTTTGCAGCCCTGTGCCGGAACCTCCGGCGTTCACGGTAATTGAAACGCCTTTGTTAGTTTTTTTAAAATTGTCCGCAGCTTCCTGCACAAGCGGCTGCAGCGCCGACGAGCCGGAAATATTTATGCTCCCTGACAGCCCTTCCCCAGAGGGCTGCCGGGCCATCCCGCCGTCCGGATTTGCCGTACCGGCGCAAGCTGAAAACGACATTACAGCGAATAGTGCGGCAGCAACAGCTGCAAAGATTCTCTTCATGCTTCACACTCCTTTTTTTGCATTCCTTATGAGTTTAATATAACCCTTTTCCGGTTGATACAAAAGCAGGCTTTTATATTAGAAATGTAAAGATTGTGTAAAGTCCGCACAGCTCCACCGCAATAAAGCATTATAAGGAAGACCCGCCCGCAGCAGGGCCTTTTCTTACTTAAATATAAAGCCATCCTGCACACAGCAAGTTTATTTGACAAAATCCGAATCCTGATATATACTATTATTTACGTAACGTATAGATTTAACATGAAGCATAAAATTAATGCCGAGGTGTAGCGCAGCTGGTAGCGCGCCTGCTTTGGGAGCAGGATGTCGCAGGTTCAAGTCCTGTCACCTCGACCAATCAAAAAGAGCCGCATGGGTGCTGAAAATTCAGTGTTCATGCGGTTTTTCTTTGCTTTTTTGCTGTGCTACATTTTGGCAAGGCACTTGCAGTTTTGTTAATATATGTTGCCTAAAAATTGAGTTTGAGTGGACATATGGTCACAAGGCTGTCCACTGTGTTGCGGGCAAACCGGCTGATGGATTTGGTCACAATCAGGTCAATTTTCCCACCGAGCGCGTCCTCAATCGTCTGGTTAAAGCCGGTGCGGTATTTAGTAGAGGTACCAGAATGCCATTCATCGGAATACAGCCCCGCGAACTGCCAGTCAGCCCGTCCCATGATGTATTTTTTATCACATTCCCTTGCGCTTCAACACTGCACTTTTATCATACCACTCCAAAAGGCAGAGGAGCAAAACCGG
>DHNP01000043.1:0-35322 GCA_002409585.1 Ruminococcaceae bacterium UBA5413
CCCTAGCTTTTCTGATGGAGCTGTTAACGCGATTCGAACGCGTGACCTCATCCTTACCAAAGTTAAGAATGAGGTCACGCGTTCGAATCGCGTTAGCAGCTCCATAAAAAAATCCCGCTTTCAATGGGTAATGGCGGGTAGATAAAAAACAGGGCACACCGGCCGTTAAGACCGGTGTGCCCATTTTTCATGCCTGTTTTGATGTCTTGCCTGCTTCTGCCGCGGCTTTAGCGCCGGTACCGCCAGTAGCTGTACGCGTATCCGCCCCTGCGCCGCCGTTTACGGTTACGCTTGCGCTGTCTACAAGTCCTTCGCCGACTATGTAAGCTATAACCGTTGCGCCGGCCATAACGATGGCCGTTATCTGCGATGCCTGATTCTCGGTGCCGCCCATGGCGGCTATGAGCAAAGCGATAAACGACGCTGCGGCCGTCCAGAATTTACGTGATGTGAGTTTACGTTTCCAGTCGATTTTATCCATAAAAGTACCTCTTTCCGCCGGCTGTGCCGGCTATTATTTTTTGTCGCCGACGATTTCGTCGATACGGTGGTGTGCCTGCTTTGCGGAACTTTCAACTGCCGTAAGGCGCTCGCCGTGCTCTGTAAGCGCGGTATTTATTTTCGCAAGTTCCGTATTTGTTCCCGAAACGCTTGATTTTATATCGTCCAATTTAGTGTTTACCGTCCCTTTCCACTCACCGTCGTTAAGGATTTTTTTATCCCTCCCGCTTAGCCAGCCTGCAAGGCCGACAAAGCACCCTACTAACGCGATAATAATGCCTATATCCACTGCGCCCATTTTACCCGCGTCACCTCACTTTACCTTTGCTTTAAACCTGATAAGCATGTCTTCGCCGGGCGCAGCGGTATAAATGCCTGTTTCCGTACCTGATCCGCCGCAGAAAAACAGATGGTAAAAATAGTCGTTCCCGTCGCGCCTGCAGAAAAACAGGGCCGCGACTTTTGGGTTGCCCGTGGAAACATCAGGTGTTTTATCACATGTAACTTTGAAAGTGTAGACATCGCCGGAAGGCTTAACCACATCTATTGTCGTGTCGATTTTAACTGCTGTCCGCGGCGGCTTAGTATACCCGTTATACCCCCCGGCCTGTATCATTGCCGGATAGTCACGGAACGACACATCCAAATCAACGCTTCCGCTTATGCCCGCTACCTGCCCCTTGCTGCCCGTCTGCTGTATGCCGCATGGATAATCCGGGTCGCCGGAGTAGTCCGCAAGCCATACATCATACTTTTTGACCGCCGTTTTAAACCTGCCTGAACGGTAATAGTCAAGGTTGGTATAAATATTGACAAACCAGCCGTAAGATTTAAGCCTGTCAAGAAAAGCACAGGCGAAAGAGTCTATTTCCCCATTTGTCGGCGCGCGGCCTTTTACACGCCTGAAATAATCTGCGGAATTATATTCATAGTCGTAGGCTATCGGGTAAAGCAATTTGCCTTTGTACGGCTGTAAAAGCTCGTTACATATATCTGCTTCTTTTTGCGCGTCCGCTTCCGACGTTGCATAGCCGAAATAATAACCGCCCACATGTAACCCACGCGCCAGCGCCTGCTCAACGTTTGTATGGAAATATGGGTCTGCCTGCTTTGCGTCATTACCCATGCCAATGCGGACTAAAGCAAAGCCGATACCGTGAGCGTCCACACTTTCCCAATTAATTTGCTTTTGATATTTTGAAACGTCTATGCCCTTAACCATATTTTTATAACACCTCCCATTTACCCTGCCGCAAAAGCCTGCCGTTGCCCTGTACAGGCTATCTGCCGCGATATATTTTGTTACTTTATTTTTTTTGCGGGCGGTGTGCCTAATCCATGCCGTAATCCAAAACTTTAAAACTGTATTTTCCATAAGGTTCGTGCTTTGCAGTGTTTCACAGCTTGCCTATGGCAGGGCATCCGCTGGGCTTTGCATCACACCGCTAAATATTGTTTAGTCATGGATTATTACCACATTATATGCGATGGCATCCGTTTGGGTTTATTATCGTTTGCCATATATGCCTTTACAATATTTAATTATGAATCACCATGCACGCAAGCCGGCTTGCCGAAGATAATGCATTGTAACAGGCATTCGGATAAAGCGCATAAAGCCGCCTTAAAGGCACTAAAGAGCAAGGCATACCGGTTAAAACCCTTTAAACGGATACCGTGCAAAGCACCGTTTTAAGGTTACCGGTATGCCCTGTAAATATTGTCCCGAAGCCTTTCCCGGCGGAATCAACGCCGCTTCACTGATTTTTTCTGTTTCCGATGCTGCAAAAACCGCCGCAGTGCCATTAAAAGCGGTTATCTGCGTACAGAAAAAGCCGGCGCCGTTTTCAACGCGCGCCGGCCTTATTTATCTTCTTTAAGTTATGTCAGTCTTCGTCGTCGGAGTCGTCGTCGTCGTCAAAGTCAAACTCAAGCGGTTCACCGCAGTTCGGGCAGTCTATCGAGCCTTCCTTAACCGTATCTTCCGACAGGCAAACCGTTTCGTTGCAGTTCGGGCAGGTGACCTGGTAATAACAGCCGTCGTTTTCGCACTCGTCTTCCTCGTCTGCATCGTAAAAGTCGTCTTCCAACGAGCCGAGGTCGTCGTCAATAGCGTCTATCTGGTCCGACATGTCGTTCAAGTCGTCCTCTATCTCAGAAACACTGGACGAAAGGTCGTCGAGCAGGTCGATAATAGCGTTTATGACCTTTACCTCTTTTTTGTCGGTGTCAAGTTCCAAGCCTTCCGTAAGGCCGCGGATATAAGAAACCCTTTCCGTGCTTTTCATTAATATACCTCCCCGTATTTTTATAATAGTATAAAACGGCTTTTCTATTATCTGTCAGGCGCGTTCCATATATTCACCCGTGCGGGTGTCTATGCGTATCTTGTCGCCTTCGTTAATAAACAGCGGGACTTTTATCTCCGCTTCCGTTTCAACTATGGCCGGTTTCGTAGCGTTTGTGGCGGTGTCGCCTTTAAAGCCAGGGTCGGTCTTTGTAATGACGAGTTCAACGAAGTTAGGCGGCTCAACGCCGAAAGCATTGCCTTTGTATGACAAAACCTTGCAGTCCATATTTTCTTTTACAAACTTAAAATTGTCGCCCAGTATGTCTTTGCTTATCGGTATCTGCTCAAAAGACTCAGGGTCCATAAAGTAGTACAGGTCACCGTCGTTGTAAAGGTACTGCATGTCTTTGCGCTCAATGAAAGCCGTCGGGAATTTGTCGTTCGGGTTGAACGTCCTTTCCGTCACGGCGCCGGTCATTACGTTCCTTATTTTAGTGCGTACAAAAGCCGCGCCCTTGCCCGGCTTTACATGTTGGAATTCCATGATGGAATAAACGCTTCCGTCCATTTCAAATGAAACGCCGTTTCTGAAATCGCCTGCTGATATCATTGGTATAATCCCCCATTTGGCCGTCTGAATAAACCGGCTCTGTTATACATGAAATTAGTTTATAATATTCTTCTTTATTTTTCAAGCAAAATTTTGTCAGGTAAAAACATTTAGCCTCTTTACCGTCACATAAGGTCTTTAAGTGCGACGAGGGCAAGGAAATAACTGTTTTTGCCAAAACCGGATATCTGTCCCGCGCACACGGGAGCTATCACGCTTTTATGGCGGAACTCCTCGCGGGCGTAGATGTTGCTCATATGCACTTCAACGAACGGTATGCGCACGCACGCTATGGCGTCGCGCAAAGCGTAGCTGTAGTGCGTAAGGGCGCCGGCGTTTATGACAGCGCCGTTGTAAACGTCCTTTGCCGCGTGTATTTTGTCTATGAGGTCACCCTCGTGGTTCGACTGGTAAACGTCGCACCCATAGCCTATCTTTTCAGCTGTTTCGACTATCTGCGACTGTATGCTTTCGGCAGTTTCCTCACCGTAAACGCCTTTTTCGCGCACCCCGACCATGTTCATGTTAGGCCCGAGGAGTACGAGGACTTTCTTTTTCAACTTCACTTGTCAGCTCCTACCTTAGGCTACCCTTTAAAGCGCTTATCCTCCGCTATCTTTTTCCTAACGGGCTTTTCCAAAGCGCGCCTTACGGAAAACGACAGTGAAGATTCCTCCCCGCGCGGAGTAAGAAGTATTGACTTTAAGCGCGCGATATTGGCGCCGAGAATATCCGTAAACACCTGGTCGCCCACTACAACGGCGTCGCCGCGCTCCGCTCCGAGGGAAGACACAGCATTAAGGTACATACCGGGAAGCGGTTTCATGGAACATGAGATAAACGGCAGCCCTAATTTTTTTGCAAACGGCTCTACGCGCTTTTTAAAATTATTTGACATTATAATAATTTTTATCCCCGCGTCCCGCATGCGGCGCGTCCATTCGGCCGCCCCGGGAAAAGGGACCTGCGAACCATGCGGCGCCAGCGTGTTGTCAACATCAAGCAGCAGTGCGCTCCCCCCTATTGACCTTATAAGTTCCGGGGTGATGTCGGTAACTTTGTCCGCGGCGAGCGTGGGCAGGAACAGCCTCAAAAAAATACCCCCTATGAGCGCCAGCTGCTGTTCGGCTTAAGCCAGCCGCAAAACCGGTATGTACGTAAAGCAGGCGCACACTGCGCGCCCTGCCGGCGAAGCATCGCACGCGGTATTGCGCAAAGCCGGGCTTCAAAAAAGCGGGCCGTCAGCCCGCTTGAATTTTTGGCCGTCCTGAGCAGGGCATGGCTACTTATACTTTCGCTTGCGCGCCGCTTCGGATTTTTTCTTGCGCCTTACCGAAGGCTTCTCATAAGCCTCACGTTTGCGTACTTCAGCAATAACTCCAGCCCTGGCGCACTGCTTTTTAAATCTCCTAAGCGCGCTGTCCAAAGATTCGTTTTCTTTTAATCTTATTTCAGCCATTTGATTTCCCTCCCATCCGCCGAAAGGCAGGGGATTTGTAATTTACATTACATAAAAATAATTATACAGTCGTTTTGTAAAAATGTCAAGGATTATCGGTATTTAAATATGCCTGATTAGGATTATAAACAAAGCCTCTGCGGCTTCTTCCGGCATAAAAACAGGTTCGTGCTTATGAGAAATCAAAAACGTTAAGGCCTGTGGCAGCGTCAAGCCTGCGCCCTATGCCTCCGTCTGCAATATCTATAAAGATTTCGCAGGCGCCGCTTATGACGGCTTCGCTGAGGTGCCCGCCAACTACTCTGCCGTCCGCCCCCGCAAAGTTCGCGTGGCAGTGCAGGTAAACTCCGCCGTCTTTTTCGCTTACGTTGCCTATAAGCGACGTCATCTCCATTTCGCCGTCAAAAGCATTTGAGTAATACTTTTTTTCCGCTACTTTATAAAGCCCCACGACCACATGCCCCGCGGCGCCTATGCCTGAGATCTGCCCGCACTTTATGTTTTCTTTTTCGCAGACCTGCTTAAGCGATGCCATCACTTCTTCGCCGCGGCTGATTTTTACCGCGACAGTATTGCCGAACCTCTTGTATTCCATAAAAGCTCCTCCTTAAAATTTATTTTATTTTTGTAAAGCCTATGTCGTCATTTAAAAGGCCGCACGGTTTTACGGCGGAACCTCCGTACTTCGCGCGTATGGAGTCAACGGTCTTTTCAAGCTTTTCCTCCCTGGCGCGGTCAAAAGGCCGCCCCCCTCCGAAAAAGCACAGCTGCTCGCACGAAGCATCGGACGGTATAAGGCTTGTACACGTAACAGAAAGAAGGCGCACGGGCGCGTTCATGTTCCAAAATGACGCTACAAGCTCCATAGCCGCGGCGGACACTTCTTTTGCGATGCACGTGGGCGCCGAAAGGGTTTTTTGGCGCGATACTGTTTTAAAGTTCGGGTCTTTTACGCCGGCCTGCACCACCCAGCACTTAACGCCCTTTGCCCTCATGCGGGAGGCAACGGAATCCGAAAGGGCGTAAATGCCCTTTTTTATTTCCTGCACCCCCGAAATATCACGTTTAAAGGTTATGCTGTTGCCCACGCTCTTTATCTCCCTGACTTCACCGAACGGGCGCACCCGGCTCATGTCCCCCCCGTTTGCGTAGCTGTGCAGCATCGTCCCTGCCTTGCCGAGCTTTTCGTACAAAAACCGCCCGTCGGCAGCGGCAAGCTCGCCTATGGTGCGTATTCCGAGCAGGCCGAGCGACTGTGAAACCTTACTGCCGCAGAACATGAGCGCGTTTACAGGAAGGGGGAAAACTATGTCCTTATAATTTTCACGGCTTATAACGGTCGTCGCGTCAGGCTTTTTATAGTCGCTGCCGAGCTTTGCGAATATCTTGTTAAAAGAAACTCCGGCGGATATCGTTATGCCGGTCTCGTTTTTCACCTTTGCCCTCAGCTCGTCCGCAATTTTTTTGCCGCCGCCGAAAAGCATCCTGCTCCCAGTTACGTCAAGCCAGCTTTCGTCTATGCTGAACGGCTCGACAAGGTCGGTGTAACGGCAGTATATCTCGTTTATAATCTTATAATATTCACGGTACATATCAAAATGCGTGGGAACAAGCGCAAGCTCAGGGCACTTGCGTTTTGCCTGCCAAATAGTTTCGGCCGTTTTTATGCCGAACTTTTTTGCCGGCTCATTCTTGGCGAGTATTATGCCGTGTCGGCTCAGAGGGTCGCCGCACACGGCCATAGGCACATTTTTAAGTTCCGGCCGAGACACACATTCGACCGACGCGAAAAAGCTGTTGCAGTCGCAGTGCAGTATCGTTCTCTCCATATCGGCACCATCCGTAACAGGGTTACTGTCCCGCCTGCCAGTACGCGGTGCTGCCGCACGGCAGCACAAGCCCCGTTTCCGTTACGGGCAGGCCTATCTCATCAGAAAATACCCGCCCGCCGAATCTTTTCGCGACGAGCACTCCAAGTATATACTCCATAACCGCCGGTGAAAGTCCGGCGGTATAAGAATTAATCATAAAGAAAAGCGGTTCCGCCGACATTATCGGCAGGCACGCGCCCACAAGCCCGTAAATCTGGTCTTCAAGCTTCCAGACTTCACCGCCGGGGCCGCGCCCGTACGACGGCGGGTCCATTATAATGCCGTCGTATGTATTGCCCCTGCGCTGCTCCCGCGCGACGAATTTCATGCAGTCGTCAACGAGCCACCTTACGGGCCTGTCCGCCAAACCCGAAGCCGCGGCGTTTTCCCTGGCCCACGCCACCATGCCTTTAGATGCATCCACGTGGCATACGCTTGCCCCTGCCCTTAGGCAGGCCAGCGTCGCGGCGCCGGTGTAACCGAAAAGGTTAAGTACTTTCACTTCACGCCCTGCGGTACGTATCTTTTCCCCCATAAGGTCCCAGTTTACGGCCTGTTCGGGAAAAATACCCGTATGCTTAAAGCCCATTGTCTTAAGCCTGAACGTAAGCCCCTTATACCTTATCTTCCATACGGGCGGCACTTTCTTAAGTACGTTCCAGCCGCCCCCGCCGGACGGCGAGCGCACGTAGCGCGCGTCGGCCTCCTTCCAGAGGCTGTTCCTTTTAGGCGTATCCCATATTATCTGCGGGTCCGGCCTTATGAGTATAACGCCGCCCCAGTTTTCAAGCCTTTCGCCCGCGGACGTGTCCACAAGCTCATAGTCTTCCCAATTTGCAGTCCTCAAAACAGCCGTTCCCCTTTAAGAAAGCCTTTCGCGCAGCACTGCCGCGACGGATTCGGCTACGCTTTTTATTTTACCGTGGTCTTTTCCTTCCACCATCACTCTGAGAAGCGGCTCGGTTCCTGACGGGCGCACGACTATGCGGCCGTCGTTCCCAAGCTCCCTGCCCGCTTTGTCTACCGAAGCCTTTACGGTGTCGTCGGTATAAAAGCGCAGCTTGCCCTCCGGCTTAACATTTACGTTAACTATCACCTGCGGGTAGCGCTCCATAAGCGTCGCAAGGCTCGAGAGCTTAGCGTTCCTGCGGTGGACTATGCTTAAAAGCTGCGCGGCGGTAAGCTCCCCGTCGCCCGTAGTTTCAAAGTCGAGGAATATTATATGCCCGCTCTGCTCGCCGCCGAAGTTGTACCCGTCCTGCCGCATCCTTTCGAGCACATAGCGGTCGCCTACTTTTGTAGACTCAAACTGCATGCCGTTGTCTTCGCAGAAACGCATAAAGCCCATATTGGTCATTATGGTCCCTACAACGGCGTTCTGCGCAAGCTTGCCGCGCGACTTAAGGTCCGCCGCGCAGATGGCCATAACGTAGTCGCCGTCGACAAGGCGGCCTTTCTCGTCTACCGCGAGGCACCTGTCGGCATCACCGTCAAACGCGACGCCTGCATCGAGCGCATTTTCCACTACGAATTTCTCAAGGCTCTCTATATGCGTCGACCCGCAGCTGTCGTTCACGTTCACCCCGTTCGGGTCGTCTGCAAACATACTGCACTGCGCGCCAAGTTCAGTAAAAAGCGTCTCGGCCGTGCGGCTCGCCGAACCGTTGGCACAGTCTATGCCTATCTTCATCCCGTCAAGCGAAAACGCCACCGTGCTTTTAACGTGGTCTATATAGTCGCGCACTGCCTGCGGCGCCTCGGATACCCTGCCGACGTCGCCGCCCACGGGCGCTTCCCCCGCCCCCCTGCCGTCGCCGTCAAGCACTATCGCCTCTATCTGTTCTTCCAGCGCGTCCGGCAGCTTATACCCGTCGCCGCTGAAAATCTTTATGCCGTTAAACTCGCACGGGTTATGCGATGCCGTAAGCATTACGCCTGCATCCGCCTTATACTTTCCCACGAGGAACGCCACCGCCGGGGTAGGCACTACGCCGAGCTTAACTACGTTGGCCCCGACAGAGCACAGACCCGCGGTCATTGCGTTTTCGAGCATATCCGAAGAAATACGCGTGTCCTTGCCTATTAAGATTTTCGGGTGCCTGTGGCTGCTGTCGGTAAGCACGTCAGCCGCCGCGCGCCCTATTTTCATGGCAAGCTCGCATGTAAGCTCCCTGTTTGCGACTCCGCGGACTCCGTCCGTTCCAAACAATCTGCCCATTTGTATGCAACACTCCTAACAATATTATTATTTACTTTATATGCGCGTTTAACTTTTAAAAATTATAAATCTTTTAATAAAGCTTCTGCTGGCCGCAGCCTTCCCCTGAGGGCATTTTAAGCCCGAAATATTTATACGCTTCTTTCGTCGCGCAGCGTCCGCGCGGCGTCCGGCTCAAAAAGCCTATCTGCATAAGGTACGGCTCGTAGATATCCTCTATGGTTACGGCTTCTTCCCCTATTGCCGCCGCGAGTGTGTCAAGCCCCACGGGCCCCCCGCCGTAAAATTTTATAAGCGCCTTTAAAAGCCTCCTGTCGTTTGCGTCGAGGCCGAGTTCGTCTACTTCGAGCCTGTCAAGCCCGACCTTAGCGGACTCATATGTTATGGTTCCGCCGCTCATTACCTGCGCAAAGTCGCGCACCCGCTTCAAAAGCCTGTTTGCTATGCGCGGCGTTCCGCGCGAGCGCGAAGCTATCTCCAAAGCGCCGGAGGCTTCCACGGCTATGCCGAGTATCTTCGCGCTCCTTGTAACTATCTGCGCAAGCTCACGCGGCGAATACATCTCAAGCCTTAAAACGACGCCGAAGCGGTCCCTCAGGGGGGCGCTCAGCTGGCCTGCCCTCGTTGTAGCCCCTACAAGAGTAAACTTCGGCAGAGGCAGGTGGTAAGAGGCCGCCATCTGACCCTTGCCCGTTATTATGTCAAGGGCAAAGTCCTCCATGGCTGGGTACAGTATCTCCTCCACGCTGCGCGAAAGGCGGTGTATCTCGTCTATAAAGAGTACGTCGCCAGGGTTAAGGTTAGTCAGTATGGCCGCGAGGTCGCCGGGTTTTTCTATGGCCGGCCCCGAAGTAACACGGAAATTCACGTTAAGCTCGTTTGCTATGATGCCCGCGAGCGTTGTTTTGCCGAGCCCCGGCGGGCCGTACAGCAGCACGTGGTCAAGGCTCTCTTTACGCTGCTTGGCGGCCTCTATGAAAACGGAAAGGTTCTCCTTGACTTTTTCCTGCCCCACATACTCCGACAGCGTCTTGGGGCGCAGGGGGTTTTCGGTTTCCGCGTCGTCCTGCGTGTACTCCGGAGCTACCACGCGGTTCTCGAAGTCGTACTCGTCCGTACTGCCGTCGTATCCCATTTTATCCGCACCGCCTTTTTTACATCTGGAAGTAATTTATATCCGCTGTATATAATCCTTTTTAATATATCCGTTAAGAAAATTTCCCGCCGAGTTCTTTCAGCGAAAGCCGTATAAGCTCCTCCACAGGCAGCGAGCTGTCAAACCTGCCTACCGCAAGCGATGCATCCGACGGCGCATAGCCGAGCACCGCGAGCGCCTCCGCCGCTTTTTCGGCATTTGACGACGCCGATATTACGGCCGAAGGCTCAAAGCCGTCCGCCGCGCCGAAGCTTTTCACTTTATCCTTAAGCTCGAGCGCTATGCGTTTTGCGAGCTTTGGCCCGACGCCGTTAGCCCTTGTAAGGAGCTTGCTGTCGCCGGTTGCCACGGCCGCCGCCACTTTTTCAGGTGTAAGTTCGGACAGTATGGCAAGGCCAGCCTTAGGGCCTACGCCGTTCACGCCCGTAAGCATTTTAAAACAATTAAGCTCAGTAATTGTTGCGAATCCGAATAAATCGAGGGCATCCTCCCTTACGTTCAGGTACGTGTACAGCTTGGCTTCTTCGCCCGCCTTAGGCAGCGCGCGCTGTGTGTTGAGCGTAGTAAAGCACTTGAAGCCTACTCCGGCGCACTCTATGACTGCAAAGCCCGGCTCCGCATGGGTCAGCGTTCCTCTTATACTGTAAAATATTGTCAGCACACCTCCGTAAATAAATCATGGCTGCAGGCGGTAAACAGCCCGTTTCAGCGCGGAACCCGCCGCCTGCCCGTGGCACACGGCCAGCGCAAGCGCGTCGGCCGTGTCGTCTGGTTTAGGCACTTCACGCAGGCACAAAAGGCGGCGTGTCATCTCCATCACCTGCGGCTTATGCGCCTGGCCGTAACCTGTAACCGCTTTTTTTACCTGAAGGGGCGTGTACTCAAAAATCTGCGCGCCCGATTTCATGGCGGCGAGCAGTATCACCCCGCGTGCTTCGGCAACGCCGATGGCTGTTTTCTGGTTGTTTTGGAAATATAATTTTTCTACGGAAACCGCCTCAGGCTTCCACTTTTCCAAGACAGACGACAGCGCGTCATATATCCTCTCAAGGCGCCGCCCGAAGTCCGCCCCGGCCTCCGTTACTATCGCGCCGTGCTCAAGCGGCCTGAAACGCCCGTTTTTCGCATCTACTACCCCGTAGCCTACTATCGCGTACCCGGGGTCTATACCACAGATAACCAAAGCAACGGCCCTTTCATTATATGTATTTCTTTTATTGCTATTATAATTTTATCTATAGTATATCATAAAAGAGTAATTTAGTGAATACAAACAAACTAAACTGTTATATTTTTAAAACCGGTATTATGATATTCCATTAGCCGCGGACAGTAAACGGAGAAATAACTTCCTCCGCTTCTCACACAAGGAATATTAAAGCATAAAATAGTGATGCAGTAAACTAAAAAGGGAGGAAAACCTCATGCTTTGCACCGGAAAAAGCGGCGGCGGTACAAAAGGCGGCGGCAGCGCATGCCCGCCGGTTCCGCGTGCGGCGCCGACAGACAAAGGCCCGTGCCCTTATACCGTAAATATTGCCAGAGCCGCGGCGCAGAACCGCAGCTTCAGAACAGCTTTATGGACCGGCAAATACCTCCAGCTCACGCTTATGAGCCTTGGCAGGGGTGAAGATATCGGCCTTGAAGTCCACCCCTGCACCGACCAGTTCATATGCATCGTACAGGGAAAATGCACTGTTAAAATGGGCAATGCCAAAAACAGCCTTAATTTAACATCCGCCGTATGCGCGGGCTGCGCTGTATTTATACCCGCAGGCACATGGCACAACGTGATAAACACCGGCGCTTCGCCGCTTAAGCTTTATTCCATTTACGCGCCCGCGCAGCATCCTTTCGGCACTGTGCAAAAAACAAAAAAGGATGCTAAAGCAACGGAAAAGTAGCTCTCAGGCCCCGCCGCCCGCAAAAGTATAAAAAGGCGCCCTTATCTTCCGGATACCCGTGAAGATAAGGGCGCCTTTTCTACTTTGCCCCGCTGAAGTCCGTTTTTACCGTGAGATGCGCCGGAGCAAAAGCGTTTACTGCCCGCACGGCTTTCCCCACGCCGCACTGCGGCAGCTTCAGGAACTTTACCGTTACCGTCCCGTTTGCTCCGTCCTCCGTTATTTCTGTTTCCATGCCCATTGCTTTTAACAGCTGCCCAAGGTCTTCCTTTGTGCGGCTGTTTTGCGTAACCGCCCCGAGCTTAAGGAGCGTGCCGCGCCTGTCCGCTGTTTCGCCGGTGCCTGTAAGCCCGAAGGCTTTTTCACGGTTTTCAAGCCCGTACCCTGACGACGTATTGACAAAGCTCTCGTTCTGAAGCCCGTCAAGCTCGTCCGCCAGTGCATCTATGGCGCAGGCGTAAGCTTTCAGCTCACAGTCCGCCAAAGTTTCCCCGTCCAGCCTGTAAAGGCCCGTCTGCTTAAGGAACATCTTCATGTTTTCGTAAGCTCCCATACGCTTAACCCCCGGACTTCGGCGATATCTTCACAGTGCCCGGCACGGCAAGCTGGCTCTGCGTCACTTCCTTGCCCGATGAGGAAAACGAGCAGTCCGCTATCATGCCCGTTGAAAAAAGCCCTGCGCCCATGGCGCTGAGCACCACGGCGCCGCCCACACCCAGGCCGCAGAAGTATTCGTTTACAGCTTCCGTACAGGCCTTGCGCACCTCGCTTGCCTTAAACCCGTCCTTATACGTTACGGAAACCGTAACGTCCACAGGCACGGTTTCCGCCGCTTCAACCGTGACGGTTGTGTTTATCTCCCTTTTACCGTTCATATACGCCCTGATTTCGTCCACTGTCTCCGCAGGCGGGGCGCATCCTTTCCCTCCAAGGTAAACCGCCACCGTACCAACGCCGCCGCTTCTCGGTACTACGTTGGCGGAGTGTACCCCGCCGTACTTAAGGGCTGTTTCCCTGTACCACGCGGCATTTGTGCCGGTTGAAACTTCGGCGTAGCTTGCAAGCAGGCGCGCGCGCAGCGCTTCGTCCGTTTCGGCGTCCTCTCCGCCGGTAAACGCGGACTTGTTTTCCACCTTTTCTATGCTTGCCGGCGGCGTCACCATGTTAAGTACAGTCTTAGCCGCTGTATTTCCGGCGGCGCCGGCAGTCTCGGCTTTTGCCGGTGCGTCAGCGCACAGGCTGCCGGCCGGTATGAACGTGTCTTTCGTTACAACGTACCTGAGCGGTTCGTCCCCGCCGGTTGTACAGACCGTGCCCTCCGGTATCTCTGCCGGAAACCACAGCGCCGAAGATATGCTGAAGGTAAGCGTTCCCTGCGCAGCCGTCGGCGGCTTGCGCTTAAGGCCGCGCTCGAGCGCGCGCTGTTCAAGGCCATCGCCCGAAGCCGTCTGCGCGAAAGTCTGCCTTTTGAGCCATTCCAGCGCACAGCTGACGGAATATATCTCGCCCGCAAGCACTTTTATCCTTATCCCTATATCGGACGCGCTGTCCGGCGGGTAACCCGCAAGCTCAGTAAATTTGCCGTTCATTCTTTCCACTATGGTATCGTAGCTGTCCATTTATATTTTCACCTTTATTTCTTCCGTTTCGGCGCCGTATTTAACAGTAACCGTAACGCACGGTTCCGCGCCGGCTTCATACACGGCTTTTTCGGCGCTTACCTGCGGCAGCTTGCGAAGCGCTTCCCTCGCGAGCGAAATTGCCATGCCGGCGGCAATAGGTTCTTTTTCATTTTTTAAAGTATAAAATTTACTGCCGAGCTGCGTGTCAAGCGTAAAGCTGCCGAGAGGCACCGTCAGCCTTATCGCCGCGCGCTGGAAAATCTCGTCCTTGCCGCCGCTTAGGTACGGATAACCGTTTTCGGCGAGTTTAAAGTCACCGTTTTCGAGCATTGTGTCCATTAGGCGCCTCCTTTGGTAAAAATCTGGCCGTTGATTTCAATATCGCCGTTGTTTTTAAGGTAAATCTCAGCGCCTCCGGCAGAAAAGAGCATAAGCTCGCCAGGCTCAAGCCCTTTCTCCTGCGCGAAAGCGCCTATGCACGCATCGCCTGCATTTGTCGAAACGACTACGGCCTGCGCGGCATTCGGCGGCAGGTAAGCTATCCCCCACGGTCCGGCAAAAGGAAGCCCGCGGTACTCGTTTACACCGTTTGCCTTGCAGTTCCCCGTTACGCGCGCCACATCGGCAGACGGCTTTTGCGCCTTCGCGTCTATCATCTGCCGTGATATCCACATTTTTACATTGCCCCTTCCGTAAACAGTCCCGGTATTATGTATTTAAAGCGACGGAATAAACGTTTCAGCCTGACTGTCTTTTCCTCAGCATTACTTTGCAGTGTTCACCCCGCCCGTCCGCCGTGTAATTAAAGCCGGAAACGTACAGTCCGGCTGTATCCCCTAAAAACGGGTCTTTCAGCGAAGCTTGAGAGTACAGCTGCGCCGGTATCCCGCCGGGGCAGTCTACAGTAAAAAGGCACGACTTGCGGTCGGTTTCTTTCATCGCAGCGTAAGCGCCGCCGCCGGACGCAATGCATCTTTTCCTTATTACTCCCAAAGCTTCGGTTTCACCGTCGGCCTGCGCCAAAACGTAAGCCCCTCCCGGCTGCGGCGGCGCATAGGTTTCAGAGTACCTGTCGCAGTAGCGGTTTTTCCTTTCAGCTGAGGAGTAGCGCACCCCCGTGCGGTTGCAAAACACGACCTCCGTCTGAGACAGCTCCCTTGAAGCGTCCAGGACGCCGCCGCGTACGCGCGGCGTCACGCGCAGGAAATGCCGGCAGTAAGCCGCCACCACCTGCCACTCGCTCATGCCTTTTGTCACTGTTACCGTGCCTTTGTACTGCTGCCTGCTCCCCGTAAAGCCTGTAAACCCGTACGGCTTTACGTGCCTTTCATATATCACCGGCAGCGACGGGTACGTGTAGCTCTGCGGCGGCGGCTCACTGTCGAGCAAAAGCCCCGCGCGGCTGCGCGCACTGAGCAGAGCGTATGTTTTTCCGGCCGATATGTCCTTTTGTATGTCTACTATACCGTCGAAAACGAGACCGCCAGCGCCGTATATTCTCACTCCCGATATTGCGCCGGGCATTTCATCCATAGGGAAAGTTCCGGTAAAACTGTCAGCCGGCGCGTCCTCGCTGCAGTCGTACGCAACCGAAGCCGGCGGCGGGAGGGTTCTCTCTTTACCTTTTATAACGGCTGTATATGTCACGGCAGCAACACCCTTTCACCCTTTTCAAGCCCACAGGGCCACTCTATCCATCGGTTAAGCCCAACGAGCCTGTCAACTTCCGTCCCGTACTCTGCGGCTATGTCCCAAAGGTTCTCCCCGCCTTTACATATATATGTCCCTCCCGCAATGTCCGTTTCCTTCTCTTCCTGCAGCGAAAAGTCCTCCAAAAACACAAATTCATATGCTATGCAGTCAGGTTTAGCCGCCCCTTTCACCGTAAGCGACGAAAAGACCGCCGTAAACGGTTCCGCACCGGGCAGACTGAGTTTTCCCGGGCCCGAAAGCGAAAAAACCGCGGCGAGCTTTTTAAACTCGCCGGCACAGTTTTTCCCTGTGAAACGCCCGCCGCCCGTTACGGTGCGGCCCTTTTCGCCTAACGCCTGCACAATGCTGCCCGCGTACGGTACAGTAAACGCGCCTATGCTTTTAGCGCGCTCTATTTTTATATTTTCAGGATTATACGGCCATACGTAATCTTTATAACTCATCGGAGCAAACGCCATCTTTGCCCTCCTCCTCTGCGCCAAGCCGGCGCGGGTAACGGAGGTAGTCCATTTCCGCCGCCTCCGAAATTTCTTCAGCGTCCGTTTCCGTCAGCCCTCTTTCCCGCGGCTTACCGCGGCGGCAAGCACTTCCACGCTCAACTGCGCCATGTCTGCGACACCGCCGCCCGCCTCGATATTTTTAGTCATGCATCCTGAGTAGACCGTCTTAAAGCCTCCGCGTTTTATAACTACGCTGAAGTTTTCGGCGCTGTAAACGTCGGCATCTTTTTCCGGTATAACATTATAAAGTTTTACCGTATATGAAGCGGCTCCCCCCGCCACCGAGCAAGGCATATTTTCGCCGAACGGCGTTACGACATCGGCCGACAGCGCGTCATACGCCGTGTAGCTGCCTGCCGACGCTATCTTTACACCGCCTGACTCTATGTAAACCTCCGTATCCGCTTCCGGAGGCAGCACTGACAGCACGGCCCACGCGTATATTTCCGCGCCGCCTGCCGTTACGGTGCCTGTGCGCTTTACCGAGTAATCGGTGCCTTTGCAGGCGAGCGTGCCTCCCGCCGACGGTTTTTCCGCAGCCGGCCCCATGTAAAGGTAGTGCAGGTCGTCGTAAAACTCCGCCGGCAGTTTTAGCCCTGCGGTGCTTTTATAGCTTAAAGGCCGTATCATTGCCGAGAGCCTGACGCCGTTTACTGTAACGATTTCTCCGTACCTGCCGAAAAAAAGTTCCACAGCCGAGCGCCTTGTCACGCGCCTATCACCCCAAACACGAAACCGTCGTCTTTTAAGTAAGCCGCCGAGGCCGCGGCGGTCTCCTTAAATAATTCCCTTGCCGCAGGCAGGTTGTCGGTGCTTTCGCTCACCTTTATATCGCCAGCCGAAAAAGAGCCTTTGCAGCAGCCTGCGTCGATAAGCGCTTTTTTGTAAAACGCCAGCGCCGCGGCACACCGGCACAGCGCGCTTTCGCCTTCTCCGCCGCAGTTTTCGCGTTTGCGCGCGGATATCTCCGCTGACGCGGCAGCACAAAGCGGGCTGTACTTTTCCGCCTCATCCTCCGTTATACCGCAGTAAAGAGCGAAAAGTGAAAGCACACTGTCCCCGTTAGTTTCAGCCAAGCTACCACTCCTTTTTACGTTTGTCCAGCATCAATATGTAAGTACTTTGACAGCGCCGTCGAAGATTTTTGCAAAGCCCGATATAACGCTTATGGAGGCGCGTTCAAGCTGCCTGTCTATGAGCTTGTCATAGTCTGTAAGCACGCCTCCCGCCTGCACCATCTCAAGGGTGCAGGCACTGTCGAGGCCGATTATTTTACCGGCGTCCATTTCAGGCACGTGCAGAAGGCTTGCGCCCAGCGGGCTTAAGAGCTTTCCTGTGCCCTGGAAGTTAAGCCCCGCCGTGGCATCCTTAAATTCCGCTATGCCGAGTATGTCTTTCATCGCGGTTGTTGAAGCAAGCATTGTGTCCAGCCTGTAAGGCGGGAACTCGCCCCACAGGTTTATCATGTCGGCGTAAACCGGCGTTTTGCCCGCGGCCTTTACATTTTCTGCCGGTGAAGCGCCGTCGTCGCCGTTTAAAAGGACGCCCACCGCGTCTGAAAGCTGCGCGCGCGATATATACGCGCCAATCTGCTTTAAAGTAACCGTAAAGAGGTCGAGCCTTTGGAAACGTATCGCCTCGTAGCTTGCCACAAGCATGCGCCCGCGTTTATACAGCTTTACAAGGTGGTCTTTCGTTTTTACTTCCGTCTGGGGTATCTGCGCGCCCTCTGCCACAGGCTTGAGGGTTTTGTCATCGTTCCCCGGCACCGACGTTATGGTGCGGTAGTCCATTGAGTCTATGTTCGTTGTCGCCGCGACTATTTTGGGCAAAAGGTTTTCACCCTCCATGCCCTGCCGCACGGCGCGTGAAACGTACTCCGGGAAAAGCGCCGACGAGCCTGTGCTCTGGAAGAATTTCTCTATCCTGTCAGAGGAAGGGCCGCCTACTTTTATACCGAACCTTTTAAGCTGCCTGCCGTAAGCGTCAAGGCCCTGCAGCGGCGTGCCGGAGTAATTTTCAGATGGGTCGAGACTTTCAAGTACCTGCGTGAAGGTTTTGCCCGGCACGCAGTACATGCCTTTTTCAAGTTTTACCGATTCATAATAAGCCATATTTTTCTCCTTACCGTCAAAGAATTACGCCGCATTCGTGCGAAACGGCATCAACGTCCGTAACAAGCAGGCTCCTGCCTCCCGTTGTAACGGTTTTAACTCCGCCGGCCCCGTCGGCGGCAAGCGCGGCATAGCCAACGGCGGGAGCCGCCCCGCCGGAGTACGGCACTTTAACGTAGCCCGCGAGCTGCACTGCGCAGTACCCGCCGCGTGCGTTAAGCGCGGTTCCGCAAAAAGCGTCGCCGTCAGAGCAGGCGTCCACCGTACCGTTTGCCGTGATTTTTACCGGCGCGCCGGCCGTGACTTCGCTTCCGGTTTTAAAAGTCGCCGCCTTTGCCCCGTAGCCGTTAAGTGATATATCCATTTTTATCCTCCTTAATAAAATCAGATTTTAAACTGTGCATTTTCATCGTCGCCGCTGCCGCGCACCGCCGGCATTAACTGCGGCGTCACAGGCAGTTCTTTTCCCGCCTGCTTTTTAAAGGCATCGGTAAAGCATTCCATATCTTCTATGCCAATGCCGGAGGCCGCCCTTTTCACTGTTTCCTCCGGTATAAGCGGATGCGCCATCACGGCGTACCTTACGAAGTCCTTTTCCGTCCTTTCACGGTAAGCGCGCCCGGCGGCGGCATCCTTTTCAAGGCCGGCAGCTTTTGCGAGCAGTTCCCCGCACTGTTCTTTGGTAAGCGTGACGCAGCTTTCAGCTTTTTCAAGCTTCTTTAAAATATCTTCCGTATCCTTTACCCCTTTTCCGTCGTAAGTTTTTATTACCCCCGCTTCCCTCTGTGCCGGCACGGCCACAAACGACCATTCGTAAGCGTCCGTCGGCTCGTCGAGGACGGCGCAGCAGACAACGCCGCCGTAAGTTTTGCCGCGCTCGTGTTCGCAGCGGGAGTTTTTAAGGTCTGCCCCGCATACGCTGCACGTAACTTTTGAAACAGCGCAGCCGACGCTCACTTCTTTTTTAATCCCGCTGTCAAGCTCGGTAATGAAGTCCGAGTTACCGTTCGTTTTAGGCATGTAAGCCATGCCTACAAGGCGTGTGTAAGTCTCGCCGCACGACGTTTGCCTGCTGCCGTCTTTTTCAACGCGGCATGAGTATATGCGGGCCGTCTGGTTCTGCGCTTTTACATCATGGTTCAGGACGCCTGTTTTGCCTACGAAAAGCTGTGAAAGCTTTTCAATGGCGCTTAAAGAAAACCTCTCGCCGTCCCTGTCCGCTTCGTTGTCGCACAGTACTACGGGAAATGTGTAAAGCTCGCCGGCTTTAAATTCCCGCCGAGTGTAAGTGTTTATCACGGCAAGGTCGTTTTTGTCCGGTATTTTTCCTCCCTTGCATACATACCCGCCTTTTTTAGAGTCCACCTGATTTACGCCCCCTTATTTATAAGCCGTTAATAAAGTCATGTAAACGCAGAATACTTTACTTGCCGATGTCTTTTAAAATCTTGTCTGCCCTCGCGTTCTGGTACCGTGCCGTCGAGAGTTCCGTAGCATCCTGTAAGGTTATGTCGTCCCAGTCGATGGTAAAGTCCGCATTCCTGCCGGCAAGGCGCATCCACATTGAGCATATTTTTGTTATCACCGGGTTTAAAAGCCTGCGGTACGCTTCAAGCTCGCTTGTGAGTATATCCGCCTGCTGGCTCGACATACGTTCCGTAGACGACCACGAAAGGCCGAGCAGAAACGGCGGTATGCCGAGCTTTGCGACTATCTGCTCAAGCATCTGCCTTACGGGGACTTCGCTGTCGAGTATCTGGCTGTCGGCGCCTATCGCCTTAATGCTCACGTCGCCTACCGAGATAAAGTCGCTGACGGAGCCCTTTTGCATTGCGCGGCTCCATTCCGACGCTATCTGTCCGGCGCGTTCCTTTGCGTAGGCCATGCCTTCGCCGTCGCCGGGCGGCTTGTATGTGACCGCGAAGCGCACGTTGCCGAGGCGTTCCCAGTTAACGCCTATAGTGTTGAAAATCTGAAGCAGTATATTGCTTACAAACGGCAGCCCGTGCAGTATTGACACTCCGGCGGCGCTCCCCGGCGGCGGGTTTAAAGCCGAGCATAACACAAGCTGCGGATACCTTACGGGCACGCTTTTTCCGTTTTCACGCCGCAGCACCTGTATCTCAAGAGGCGAAGCGGCTTTCAGCTCAACGTCGTCGAGCGAAGCGTTGTAAAGCGCCGCTATCTGCCCGTTATGCACCACCATTTCACCGACTGCGTTACCGTAGGTGAGCAGCTGTGAAAGGTACCCGTCAATAAAGCTCTCGGCCCCAAGCTGTGTGGAGTTGACGCGCACGTTTTTAAGGAAGCTGTTTATCTCCCTCTCCGTGTTTTTATCCGACGCCTTTATTTCAAATTCCCCAATAAGCCGCAGTATCTTGCATATACCCGCGTCTATGAGCGGCACAGCCTCCCGCAGGGCATCGTAAAGGCGCCGCTGGCCTGCCGCGAGCGGCACATAGCTGCCGATCTCCGTAAACGGCATGGCGTGCGGTGAGGTCTGCACGGACTTTGCGGCCAAAGTTCCTTTTTTCTTTTTAAATATTTAAAATGCCTCCTCTTTCAGCGCTGCGCGGCAATGGCGAAAAAGCCCGTCTCAGGCTTAAGCGCCGTTGTTGCAAAGTAACGTATGTCGTCCATTGCGTGGTCGTTTTCTTTTACCGGCACATCCGCTTTGCCGTTTTCCGCCCAGCGGTAAAGGCCGAACTCACGCACGGCGTCCTTGCAGCAGCGGCATATCTTCACCTCTCCGCTTTTAAGCGCCGCGCCCGTGCGGCGTATGCCGTCCACAACAGAATTGTCAGCTTTAAAAACGCGGTACCTGCCGTGCCGCCGTATTGTTTCCATAAAGCTTGCCGCCGACGGGTCAACCGTGACAAAGTCCGCCGTGCGCCCTGAGCAGAGTTTTTCAAGCGCTGAGTAGTGCTCCTCGTCGGTCCTTTGAAAGCCTTTGCGCCGTGAATCGAAGTAGTACTCGTCTATGCGGTACCATACGCCGCCGTTTTTGCCCCATAAGCCCATAGAGCATGGATTAACCGTGCCGTAGTCGCATGAAACCGCAAAGCGTGAAAAGCCTCCGCGCGGTACCTCGCAGAACATTTTATCTGTCATAAAAGGGTATATCAGCCCTTCGTCCGACACCCATCTGCCGAGTATGAACCTCTCGTAAAAGGCGCCTGTGTAAAGCGACTTGTAGCGCTCTATGATCTTACGGCTCAGCGACGGGTTGTCCTCCATTGTAAAGTGCAGGTACAGAGCGTTCCTGCTTTCGGCTTTCTGTATCCACTCGCGGTAAAACCAGTGGCCGGGGTTTTCAGGGTTGCAGTTAAACCAAAACTTCGAGCCGTCAACGCTGCACCGCGCAAGCGCCTGCTCTACAAAAGAGCGCGGCATAAGCGCCGCTTCGTCGAAAAAAACGCCCGACAGGGTCATGCCCTGTATAAGCGCGGCCGAGCCTTCGTCTTTTCCGCCGAAAAGGAAAAAGCGGTTGTGCCTGCCAAGGTAAGAAATATCAATAAGGTTTTCACCGGCTTTATAACCGCATGAAAAGCCGGACTCGCAAAGTGCCGGTATGAGCGCCGTTATTATATTCCTTTTAAGTGAGCGTATCGTTTTGCCGTATATGGCAAAAGACGCGCCCTCAAACCTGTAAAACGCCCACATCACAAACGAAATGCCCATGCACAGCGTTTTTCCGCTCCTGACAGCGCCGTCGCAAATTACAGCGTCGCAGTCCCTGTACGGGCTTTCCTCACACCACCATGAAAGCGCCATGAGCTGCTTTTCAGAAAAAGGTTCAAACTCCATGTTTACCGTCCCCGCCGAAAGAATCCGCGCATTTTTCCAAAGCGCGGTAAAGCGGCGAGCCGCTTTCACCCTTTTCTTCAAGCTCGCGCAGGCACTTCATGGCTTCCATACGGTCGTAGAACTTTATTTCCACCGCGCCGCCTTTCTGCCTCTTTATCTCAGCTATGCTGTAAAGGTCCATTTCCCTTAACGACGCTATGTCGGCCTCGTCGGTAAAAAGCAGGCTCACGGCGTCGTTTACCTTGCCGTAGGCGATTTTTTCAAGGCCGCCTTTTACGCTTCTGCATTGGCTTTTTTTACGTGCGCTTTCTTTTTGCAACTTAAAACCTCCTTTCAGCCTACCCGCTTACAAAATAAAAAATTGCCCTTTAGCGGGCAATTTTTAAAAATAAATATTTTTCTTGGCAGCTGTAATCATTAATAATACTATATACGCAATGCATAATACAGTACCTTTAAAAAGGCCGGGCGGTGAGTTTTTGGTTAAATGGATATTATATCAAGCGGCGAACCTATATACAGCCAGATAACCGGCCAAATAAAAAACAAAATAATAACCGGAGACCTTAAGGCCGGTGAAGCGCTTCTGCCCGTTGCTGTTATAGCATTTACGGTGATATCGTGTTTCATTTCATGTAAAATTATTTACAATAAGGAAATATAAGCAGTTCTATAATAAAATTTATGGCAGGCATTAAACCTGACGGTTCCATGCCTGCCATTGTTATATAATTATGTAATTTAAATTCCGAACATTTTTTTGCAGATGCTTTTTCCTGTTTCGGTTTTAAAGATTTTATCATAAGCTGACATGGCCGTGCCTTTCACCGCGCCGTCTTCATAAAGGTTAACGAGAAAATCGGCCTCCACTAAGATCTGGTAGTCCATGCCGTCTATACCGTAATAAGTGTGGTGATGACCTACAAGGAAGCATACCCGTTCAACCGTGTTTTCCCTAAACCCGTTTGAGCGCAGCATGCTGCGCGCGGGGGCGGGGCCTTCCTTTTCCTGCAGCTTGCCCGAAGACGAGCCGTACTTTTCTTCGGCAGGCTTTATGCCTATGTCGTGGACTACGGCCGCTGCTTCCAGCGTAAGCAGTGTTTCGCCGTCAAGCTTTTCAGCTTCGCCTATAAGCTTTGCGAAAGCGTGGACTTTTAAAAAATGCTGTATCCTTCTCGCATCGCCCGAGTAATAGTTTATCATGTCAAGTATAAGCGCATTTATCTTTTCCATGAGTATCACTCCAAAAGTCATTTAAGGATATAATTCAGCAGGCCGGTTTCTTTTCCGTTTTTAATGTAAACGCGCGGCACACGCTTTGAAACTCCGCATATTATCTCGTAATTTATAGTACCGGTGCAGGCGGCAATGCCGTCGGCAGATATGCTTTCGCCGCCGTCTAAGCCAAACGCCGTAACAGTGTCCCCCGTTTTAACGTCCGGTATGCCGGTAACGTCGAGCATAAGCTGGTCCATGCAGACGCGCCCTATTATTTTCGCCCGTCTGCCCTTTACAAGCATGTATGCCTTTTCATAAAGCCTGCGCGGGTACCCGTCGGCGTAGCCAAGCGGAACCGTCGCCACTTTAGTCGGCTTTTTGCTTATGAACCTGCTGCCGTAGCTTACCGCCGTGCCGGCGGGTATGGTCTTTACAAGTGAAACGGCGCTTTTAAGCTCCATGGCAGGGGTGAGCTTTACCCTGTGCGCAACTTCCGCAGACGGCTGCAGACCGTAAAGTATTATGCCGGGGCGCACCATGTCAAGCTGCATTTCCGGATAATCAAATATAGCGGCGGAGTTCGCGCAGTGCCTTATTTTAAATCTGACGCCGCGCGACGCGAGCTTAGATATCGCATCGGTAAAGTTGGCAAACTGCTTTTCCGTAAAGGCACGGCCGTTCTCACCTTCATCGGCGACGGCAAAGTGCGTGAAGATGCCCTCGGCGTTTATCCCAGGCAGACCGCATATTTCTTCTATATCGTCTATGGCGCCGGCATCCCTTACGGCATCCTGGTAAAAGAATCCGACGCGGCTCATGCCCGTGTCAAGTTTCATATGCACGTTTACGCTGACGCCGGCCCTCACGGCCTCCTTTGAAAGCCTGTGGCCGTACTCAGCCCCTATGACTGCCTGCGTAACGTTATGCCTGCAAAGCTCCGCCGCCATGCACGGCGGCGTATAGCCTAAAATGAGTATGGGCAGCTTTATGCCGGCGTCCCTCAGCTGCACCGCCTCGTCGAGGTTTGACACCGCAAACCAGTCCGCCCCAAGCGACACGTACTCCTCCGCGAGCCTTACGGCACCGTGGCCGTAAGCGTCGGCCTTGACTATGCAGCACAAAAGCGTTTCCGGTTTAAGGCATGACTTTATTCCCCTGAAATTTTCATCTATGGCATCGAGGTTTATCTGCGCCCACGTTCGCTTCAACATTTTATCCATGTTTTTATCTCCAGCTCTTTAAAAAGATAACTTTTCTTTCATACGCCTACGCTTTTCACAGCGGATGGAAAATATATTATAGCTCTACATGCCTGTCTATTATTTCTTTTTGGTAATCGAAGGTTTCTTTTACTATTATGCCGTTTAGGACGAGCAGGCTTATAAGGTTCGGTATGGCCATAAGCCCATTTGCTATATCCGAAAAATCCCACACAACCTGCAGTTTGACCGTTGCGCCAATAAACACTATCATGGAAAAGATTACACGGTAAATATAGCAGAAAAGCGGTTTGTGCAGCAGGTACTCTATCGCTTTCTCGCCGTGGTACTCCCAGCCGAGTATAGTTGAAAAAGCAAAAAGCGCTATGCTTATAGTCACGAAATACGCGCCCGCCTTGCCGAAGACAGTCGAAAACGCTGCTATAGTAAGCGGTGCCCCGGTTAAAAGCTCGCCCTTTGGGTTAAGGGTTCCAAGCATACCTGAAGAAGCGATTACAAAGCCCGTAATTGAGCATACGACTATAGTGTCAAAAAAAGTGCCTGTCATATTTATGTAAGCCTGCTGCACCGGGTGCTTCGTTTTTGCCGCCGCGGCCGTTATGGCCGCCGAACCCAAGCCTGCTTCATTTGAAAAAATGCCGCGTGAAGCCCCGTAGCGCATAGAGTCCATCATGCTTGCAATTATAGTTCCGCCTGCGCCGCCTGCCACAGCTTTAACGGAAAAAGCCATGGTAAATATCTGTGAGAGGCCAGAAGGAAGGTTCTTTGCGTTGCACACTACGCAGACAACGCCGCCGGCAGTATAGATTACAGCCATAAAAGGCACCAAGAACGTTGAAACCTTAGATATAGACTGTATGCCACCTATAAGTATGATGAACGTTAAAATGACCATGATTATGCCACTTACCCCAACAGGTACATTGAAGGTACTGTGCATAGAGTCTGAAATCGAATTTGCCTGCGCAACGTTACCGACGCCGAACGACGCAAGTATGGTAAAGATTGCAAAGAGGAAAGCAAGGACAGTTCCCGCATATTTGTTTTTAAAAGCTTTTTTCATTACAAACATGGGGCCGCCGCTTATCTCGCCTTTTACGTTCGTTTCTCGGTATTTTATAGAAAGCATGCACTCGCTGTACTTAGTTGCAAGCCCAAACAGCGCGCATACCCACATCCAAACAAGCGCCCCGGGGCCGCCTGCGACCATTGCGGTTGCCACGCCGACTATATTACCCGTGCCTATTGTGGCGGAAAGTGCTGTCATAAGTGCTGAAAACGGTGAAATATCACCTGAAATATCACTGCTGCTTTTAAAAGATTTCTTATTAAACACCAGTTTTAAAGCGTAGCCGAGGTTGCGCAGCGGCAGGAACTTAAGCCTTGCCATAAGGAATATTCCTGTTCCTATGAGCAGCAGCAGAAGCGGGATACCCCAAAGTGCGGTGTCTGCGGCTGAGATTATTTGTGCAAATTTTTCCATAACATCAAATCCCTTTTTTACCACCTTGATTTTACATTCTATACAGTAATAGTAAAGCAAAATCCGTAGATATATTATCTTATAGTTTAAAACATTTTTTATAATTAGGCAAGCGTAAAATAAATTCATGCACAAAGGAAGGCGCCGCCCCATTTTCAGGGCTGCGCCTCTTGGTAAGCGGCAATAAGGTTCAATCTTTAAAAACCGCGCCGCGCGAGCCTGACGTCACAAGCTCAGCGTAACGTTTGAGGTAGCCTTTAAGCTCCTTATGCGGCGCTTTCCACTCGGCCCTTCGTTTGGCGAGTTCGCCGTCGCCGACAAGAAGTTCAAGCTTTCTTTCCGGTATGTCGATGTCTATCATATCGCCGTCGCGTATAAGCGCAATAATACCGCCCGCGGCAGCTTCCGGTGAAACGTGGCCTATGGCCGCGCCGCGTGTTGCACCTGAAAAACGCCCGTCTGTTATGAGTGCGACGCTCGAACCCATGCCCATGCCGGTAAGTGAGGCAGTCGGTGTGAGCATTTCCCTCATGCCGGGGCCGCCTTTAGGCCCTTCGTAGCGTATGACTACCACGTCGCCTTCTTTTATCTTGCGGCTTTGTATAGCCGCTGTAGCGTCTTCTTCGCTGTCAAAGCAGCGCGCCGGGCCTTTGTGCCTCATCATTTCCGGAGCTACCGCGCCCTGCTTTACTACGGAGCCTTCCGGAGCTATGTTGCCCTTGAGTACGGCTATGCCTCCGTCTTTGCTGAACGGGTTTTCAACTTTGCGTATGATATCGCCGTCCGCGTCAGGGGCGTTTTCAAGGCGCTCGCGCACTGTGCCCCGCACCGTCGGTATATCGAGGTTTATAAGGCCGTTGCGCGAAAGTTCCTTCATAACGGCGGGTATGCCGCCTACTTTGTCAAGGTCTGTTAAAAACACCTTGCTTGCCGGGCTTAATTTGCATATCTGCGGCGTTTCGCGGCTTATCCTGTCTATGAGGTTTATGTCGAGCGGCACGCCTATTTCATGCGCTATGGCCGTAAGGTGCAGCACTGTGTTTGTAGAGCAGCCGAGCGCCATTTCGCTTCTAAGGGCATTTTCAAACGCCTTTGGCGTAAGTATATCGCTCGGTTTTATATCTTTGCTGTAAAGCTCCATTACCTGCTCGCCAGCTTCCTTTGCAAGGCGTATCCTGCCGGCAAAGACGGCCGGTATGCTGCCGTTGCCGGGCAGCGCAAGGCCTATGGCCTCAGTAAGGCAGTTCATGGAGTTTGCCGTATACATGCCTGAGCAGCTGCCGCAGCCGGGGCATGCGGACTTTTCAATGGCGTTGAGTTCGTTTTCGTCTATTTTGCCGGCGGCGTAGCTCCCTACGGCCTCGAACATTTCCGAAAGGCCCATGCGCACGCCCTTGTACTCGCCCGGCAGCATAGGCCCGCCGCTTACAAAAACAGACGGCAGGTTCATGCGGCACGCCGCCATGAGCATGCCCGGGACTATCTTGTCGCAGTTAGGGATAAAGACGGCCGCGTCAAGCGGGTGCGCCGTAAGCATGACTTCTATAGAGTCCGCTATAAGTTCGCGCGAGCAAAGTGAATACTTCATGCCCTTGTGGTTCATCGCGAGGCCGTCGCAGACGCCTATGGTCTGGAACTCAAAAGGAACGCCGCCCGCGCTTCTAATGCCGTCTTTAACGGCATCCGCAATGCCCTGCAGATGCTTATGCCCCGGTATGTAGTCGCTTGCGGAGCATACCACAGCCACAAACGGGCGTTTCATTTCGTTTTCGGTAAGCCCGAGAGCCCTCAAAAGCGAACGCTGGGGCGCACGGTTTGCGCCTTTTTTCATTAAGTCGCTTCTCATTTCGTTTCCTCCTTAATTTTACAGTTACCCCTTAGCCAAGTTAAAAAAGATGCTTTTCAAACATCCCATTTAATAACATTATATTACACCAAGTCAAGCTTCGGGCGGTTCCTCGCGCGGCTTCATAGTCGGGAAAAGGAGCACGTCGCGTATGGAAGCGCTGTCGGTCAAAAGCATAACGAGCCTGTCTATGCCCATGCCCATGCCGCCGGTCGGCGGCATGCCGTACTCAAGCGCGTTAAGGAAGTCCTCGTCTATCATGTTGGCTTCCTCGTCGCCGTTGGCGCGCAGCTCCATCTGATGCATGAAGCGCCCGCGCTGGTCTATGGGGTCGTTAAGTTCGGAGTATGCGTTTGCAAGCTCGCAGCGCGCAATGTAAAGCTCAAAGCGCTCCACAAGCTCCGGCATATCTTTTTTACGTTTTGTAAGCGGCGATACCTCCACAGGGTAGTCGTAGATGAAAACAGGCTGCAAAAGCTTTTCCTCAACTTTTTGGTCGAAAGCCTCAGCCATTATTTCGCCCCAGCCGTCGCTTTCTTTAACTTCAAGGCCAAGCTTCTTAGCGGCTTCGCGCGCTTTTTCAGCGTCGCCTTTGAACGAAAGGAAGTCAACGCCGGTATATTTTAAAACGGCGTCGTTCATCGTCATGCGCTCAAACGGGAGCGAAAGGTCTATCTCCTCGCCCTGGTACGTGACTTTATCCGTGCCGCAGGCTTTCATGGCGCAGCTATGGACCATATTTTCCGTGCGCTCCATCATGCCGCGGTAGTCCGTGTACGCCTCGTACATTTCTATTGTAGTAAATTCCGGGTTGTGCTTTACATCCATGCCCTCATTGCGGAAGATGCGGCCTATCTCATACACTTTTTCCATGCCGCCGACCATGAGCCGCTTAAGGTGCAGCTCCGTAGCTATGCGCATATACATATCTATGTCAAGCGTGTTATGGTGCGTTATAAACGGCCGCGCCGCCGCGCCGCCCGGTATTGTATTTAAAACAGGCGTTTCTACTTCTATATAGCCAACGCTGTCAAGCATGTCCCTTATAGTTTTGATTACCGCGCTGCGTTTTATGAACGTTTCCTTTACCTCAGGGTTCATTATAAGGTCAACGTACCTTTGGCGGTAGCGCAGGTCGGTGTCCTTAAGCCCGTGGAATTTTTCCGGCAGCGGGCGCAGTGACTTTGACAAAAGCTTTATGCCTTTTGCGTGTATGGAGATTTCCCCGCGCTTTGTTTTAAAGACGTAACCCTTTACCCCTATGATGTCGCCTACGTCCCAAAAGTTTTTAAAGTCCCTGTAGCTGTCTTCGCCCACCTGGTCTATTTTAACATAAACCTGCACCTTGCCGCTGCGGTCGTGCAGGTCTAAAAAGCTCGCCTTGCCCATTATCCTGCGGCTCATTATGCGTCCGGCAACGCAGACGTCTTTGTTTTCCAGTTCATCAAAGCGGCCGTGTATCTCGCCTGCAGTAGTATCCCTGACGTATGTGGTTACGCCGAACGGGTCCCTGCCGCCGTTCTGAAGTTCTTTAAGCTTGCCGCGCCTTATCTGCAGCAGCTCGTTCATGTCGGGTTCTGCAGCGGCGTTTTCTCCGGTGCCTTTGTATTTATTGCCCATGCTTTACTCTCCCATATTTTAACGTTGTAGATAAACGGCGGCGGGGCGGACGCTGCCGGCAGTGCCCGCCATGTTACGGCAGGCGGATATGCCGCCGCAAAAGCCCGTCCCGTCCAATTATATTTATCTTTAATCTTTATAAGCCTAAAAGCTTATATTATTTAGATATTACAAGTATTTCGTAGGTAACAAGCCCCGCCGGCACTTCGACTTCCACTTTATCGCCGGTTTTATGGTCGAGCAGCGCTTTTCCCACCGCTGATTCGTCCGAAATACAGCCGTTAAGCGGGTCGGCCTCATTTGAACCTACTATTTTATAGTTTACTACTCTCGTTTTTCCCTTCGTGTCCGTTACCTGAAGCTCTACTTTGGAGCCAAGGTGGATGTTTTCGTTACTCAGCTCGCTTTCGTCTATTACTTTGACGTTTTTGAGCATGACTTCTATGTCAGCGATGCGCGCTTCAAGGATAGCCTGCTCGTTTTTGGCTTCGTCGTACTCGCTGTTTTCAGAAAGGTCGCCGAAAGAAAGGGCCACCTTAATCTTTTCGGCTATTTCTTTTCTTTTTACAGTCCTTAATTCCTCAAGCTCGCTTTTAAGCTTGTCAAGGCCTTCCTGTGTCATTACGATTTGTTTGGTCATACTGCAATACCACCTTTTTGTTCCGCGCCTGAGGTATTTTATCCCGCGGCGCGGTAAACGATAAAACTATTATAGATAAGATATCATGTTATGTCAATAAAATACTATAAAGAATTATAGTACGCCTGTCCGGCTTTGCGGCCGCGCTGCCCGTGTTTCCAGTCAGAATTTATTTACCGTATCAGCTATATAGTGCAGCTCTTCTTCCGTAAGCTCCGGAAAAACAGGCAGGGCGACTGTCTGTGAGCAGGCTTTTTCGGCAATGGGCATATCTCCTTTTTTGTATCCGAGGCCCATGAAAGCCTTCTGCAGGTGCATCGGCACAGGATAATACGCGGCCGTGCCTACGCCTTTCTGCGAAAGGTAAGCTATGAAGTCCTCTTTCCTTTCGGTACGTATGACGTACTGGTGCCAGCAAGGCGTTACGTCCCCCGAAGGGACAGGCAGCTTGAACTTGTTCCTGTCAAGGCGGCTGTTAAAGAAAGCCGCGTTCGCAGCCCTTTTGGCGTTGAACCCGTCAAGGTACTTAAGCTTTATCCTCAGGATAACGGCCTGCAGCGCGTCAAGGCGCGAGTTGTACGCTATGAAATAGTTATAGTACTTATAAGGGTTGTACAGCGCGCCGGAGTCGACCTCTTTTATCGAGTCGTCCTTTTTGCCGCCCATGAGCGCGTAAGCTTCCGCCCCGTTTTTACCGCCGGCATGCGCGCGCATAGCGCGGCATATGACGGCGAAGTCGTCGTTGTCGGTCGTTATGAGGCCGCCGTCGCCGAAGCACGAAAGGTTTTTAGTCGGGAAAAACGAAAAGCAGCCCATGTCAGACAGCGCGCCGGACTTCCTGCCCTTGTACCCGGAGCCCATCGCCTGGCAGGCATCCTCTATAACGTAAAGCCCGTGCGCTTTCGCCACAGCGTTTACAGCGTCCATATCCGCCGGATAGCCGAATATATGCACTGGAAGTACCGCTTTTGTTTTCGGCGTTATCTTTGCCTCCAGCTTCTCAGGGTCAATGTCAAGCGAGTCTTCAAGTATATCGGCAAAAACCGGCACAGCCCCGACGGCCGCTATGGCCTCGGCAGTTGCGAAAAACGTGAAAGGCGTCGTTATGACCTCGTCGCCTTCCTTAACGCCGCAGGCGCGCAGCGAGATGACGAGCGCGTCCGTGCCGCTGCCGGTAGCGACGGCGTTTTTCACGCCGATGTAAGCGGCGGCTTCTTTTTCAAACTCCGCCACATTTTCGCCCATGACGTAAACTCCGCTTGCCATGCAGTCGGCGACTGCCGGCTCAAGCTCTTTTTTAAGCATATTATACTGCCGTTTCAAGTCTAATATAGGTATATTCATGTTTCATGCTCCTTAGTTTATTTTTATATAAAAGCACCGCGGTAACACAGTATTGACAGTTTATATTATACCGGTGCCTAAGGCTTAAATGCCATTGACTTATTTTAACATGTACTGTATCATAAATAATGAAATTTATAAAATGTGTGCGGGGTGTTTGCATTGGCCTGTGCTGATTGCACAAAATTTTCCGGTCTTGGCGACGCTCAGCTTGCCGAGCTTGTAAAAAGCGGCGTTTCGGACGCGTTCGCGGAGCTTACCGCGAGGTATATGTCCGTCATACGCGCAAAAGCAGCCGCAAAACCAAGCTGTATGCTGGAGCTTGACGACCTGTGCCAGGAAGGGCTGCTCGGGCTTTTAAACGCCGCCAAAACATACGACCCAAAAGGCGGCGCGTCCTTTAAGACCTACGCCGGCGTCTGTATAGGCAACAGGCTTGTCATGGCGTTCCGCACAGCCGCAAGCCGCAAAAACGCGCCGCTTGCAAACTCCGTGCCGCTTGACGGCAGCGATGCCGGCGGCCTCGGCGCAAGCTCGCCTAACCCTGAGGACCTTTTCCTTGACAGTGAAAGCGCCAGCGGCATATGGGAGCACGTAAAAAGCGCGCTTTCAGAAAGGGAGTTCGCCGTTTTCAAGCTTTACCTTGCCGGCTTAAGCTACGCCGAAATAGCGGCCAGGCTCTCTTTAAACGTAAAAGCCGCCGGCAACGCCATGCAGCGCGTCCGCATGAAGCTCAAGAAAAACATAGGCGGCTAAAATTTTTCGTCACGGCGTTTTTTCCTCAGCATGCGCCGTTTCATGCCGGCCTGCTCCTCGGCTTTTTCCTCTTTTGTGTCACATATGAGCTTAGGCACCGGCACCGGGCGCCCGTCTTTATCCAAAGCCACCAAAACGAGGTAAGCCGTGTTGACAAGTTTCCTTTCACCGGAATACTCCTCCGTAAAGGTGTCCACCTTTACTTCCATAGAAGTCCTGCCGACGCACGTGACTTTGCCGTGTATGACAAGCGTACTGCCTATGTAGATGGGTGACTTGAAGTCGAGCTTGTCTATTTCGGCCGTCGTCGCGTAACCGCCGCAGTGCCTCTGCGCCACCACCCCCGCCAAAACGTCTATCCATGAAACGAGCGTCCCGCCGAACAGCCTGCCCGCGGGGTTAAGGTGCGACTGGAAAACGACGTGTATCTGCTCTGTTTCGGATTCCGATACGTGCTTTGCTTCTGTTTTGTCCATTATTCCACCGATTCTGATTATTTTTTACTTTTAAGTCCTTTGTACCGTACCGAGTTAAAGCAGTGCGGATATTCATATACTATACTTTTTAAGCTGATTTTTCAACATTAAAATACACGCTTAAAGCATTTATTAAAAGGCCGTACCGTAAAAACGGCGGCGAAAAGGGGCCGTTCCATGCAAAATTGCTGCGCCGTAATCGCGGCGGCAGGTTCTTCAAGCAGGATGGGCAAAGGCGTCTCAAAGCAGTTCATCCCGCTCCTCGGCATACCCGTCATCATAAGGACTCTCATGGCTTTTGACGCCGCCGAAACCGTAAGCGCTTCCGTTGTCGTATGCCGCGCCGGAGACGAGGGGCGCCTGCAGCAATATATAGACTGGTACGCGATAAAAAAAGTGGCCGCGGTAGTAGCGGGCGGAGCCACGCGGCAGGAGTCTGCCGCAGCCGGAGCCATGGCCGTGCCGGAAGGTTTCGGCCTTATAGCCGTGCACGACGGCGCGCGCCCGCTTATTACGCCTGAAAAAATAAACCTCTGCGTTAACGCCTGCCTTAAAACCGGCGCGGCGGCACTCGGAGTTCCTTTAAAGGATACGGTAAAAAAGGTTGACGGCAGCGGCTTTGTCGTTTCCACTCCGGATCGGTCGGGCATGGTCGCGGTCCAGACGCCGCAGGTATTCCGCTACGGCCTTTACATGAAGGCGCTCAGGGATGCTTTTGCGGCGGGAGAAAATTACACCGACGACTGCCAGCTTGCCGAAAAAGCCGGCGTTAAGGTCAGCGTCTGCAGCGGAGATTACGGGAACATTAAAATAACGACCCCGGAAGACGTCTGCATCGCGGAGGCTATTTTAAGGATGAGGGGTGTAAAATGATACGTATAGGCCAGGGATACGACGTACACAGGCTGTCGGCGGGCCGCAGGCTTATACTCGGCGGGGCTGATATACCGTTTTGCAAGGGGCTTGACGGTCACTCCGATGCCGACGTGCTTGTGCACGCTGTTATGGACGCGCTTCTCGGCGCGGCCGCATTAGGCGACATAGGCATGCTTTTTCCGGACAGCAGCGCCGAGTACCTTGGTGCAGACAGCATAAGCCTGCTTAAACGCGTAAGCGGCCTGCTTAAAAGCCGCGGCTGCTCTATAGTAAACATTGACTCGACCGTCATAGCGCAGGCGCCTAAGCTAAGCCCTTATATAAGCGTAATGCGAAAAAACATAGCGCTCGCCTGCGGCGTAAGCACCGGCGCCGTCAGCGTAAAGGCTACTACGGAAGAGCACCTTGGTTTTACCGGCTCGGGCGACGGCATTGCCGCAAGCGCCGTTTGCCTTATCGAAGCGGAAGGCAGCTAAAGCAAAGCGCGCCCCGCCAAGGCAGAAGCCGTTTTCGGGACGCGTTTTTATATAAATATAAATCGCTGAATGTACGCATTGCCGGGTTATATCATTCCTCCATTTGTTTGCCGAGGAAGGATGCCGCAACCTGTATTAATTTTATTTTTGTTTCGTCGACCGTGTCCTGCCCGTTCTCACGCAGGAGTACCACTGCCCCCGTTACGTCGCTCGACGCAAGTATAGGCGTTATTATAAGGGCGGAGCGGTCTATGCCTTCTACCGGGCGGATATTTTCATCGCCTGAAGCTATAAACGAACGGCGCGACTGCATGCACTCTTCCGTTTCGGGAGTGACCCTGCGCTCAAGGTACTCTTTTTTTGGTACTCCGGCGGTAGCGACTATGTGGTCCCTGTCGCATATCAGTATCGGCAGTGCCGCCGTCCTGTTAAGGACTTCCGCGTACTGTGCCGCGAAAGCGGAAAGCTCCCCCACCGGCGAGTATTTTTTAAAAATGACCCCGCCCTGCGAGTCGGTAAATATTTCAAGCGCGTCACCTTCGCGGATGCGCAGAGTGCGGCGTATTTCCTTAGGTATGACAACGCGTCCCAAGTCATCTATTCTTCTTACAATTCCTGTAGCTTTCAATTTGTTTGACCTCCCAACTGGTTAATTACAACGTTATTATCTGCACTAAATACTTTACTATACAAAATTTTAGAAGATTACATTTGAAAAAATTTCAGCTCCCTGCATTTTTAGTGCGGCCTCAAAATCAATTTTTTACAGCCATTTACTACTTGAAAATAGTATATAAGCGGATTATAATAAAAAAATGAACTTTAGTGAAAAAAGCGGAAATTTTATATAATTAATTGTACTTATTTTTCCATATATTAATTTTCACAGCCAAGGAGGAAACATTTTTTGAAAAAAAATATAAAAGTAATTCCTTTGATGCTTGCTTTAGTAATTATGCTGCTTTTGCCCGGATGTTCCGTGCGCAAGCCCATTTCCGCCGCCAATTTTAAAAAAGAAGCTGAAAAAGAAGGCTTCACCGTCTCGGAAAAAACGTCTTCTGACGTTGGCGCCGAGTCATACCTCATAGCTTCCAAAAAAGGTTCCGACACTAAAATAGTCTACCTGTCTTTCGGCAGCGCATCCTCCGCGCATGACGGCTACACAGCCGCCATAGGCGACCTTATCCCGTCAGGCGGCAAAAATGTGGTGGACTCCGACACGTACAACAAATACACGGTCTCAAAGGGCGAACTTTACTATGCTATAACGCGCATGGACGACACCGTTATATACTGCTCCGCCGTAACTTCGCAAAAAGACGAGGCGGATAATTTTATGAAAGCCGTAAATTACTGACCTGCACTTTTTGGCTTCCCCGCGGCTGTTGGATTTGACTTTTTCCGGATTTGTGGTATAATTTATTTCCGATATCCGCCCGTAGCTAAGTCCGGATATAGCAGCAGATTCCGATTCTGAAGGCCGGGGGTTCGAATCCCTCCGGGCGGGCCAAAAAGCTCTTTGCCGGCAAAATCCGGCGGAGGGCTTTTTAAGTTTAGTTTCGGGATGGATTCGAACCCGAAAGGGTCTGAGCGTTAAGAAAA
>DHNP01000043.1:35627-35991 GCA_002409585.1 Ruminococcaceae bacterium UBA5413
GCGAGCGGCTTCGCCGCAAGCCGTAAGCACGCGCAGCGTGCGTTAAATCCCTCCGGGCGGGCCAGCAGGCTGAGCCTGCACTCAATTCGCGCACCCAGGCATTGTGAAGTCCGCTTTTGGCTTATACCCGCGCTTATATCTGCATCTAAATTGGACAAATGACTACAAAAGGCTCCTCCCTTTGCCGGCAAAATCCGGCAGAGGGCTTTTTAAGTTTAGTTTCGGGATGGATTTGAACCCGAAAGGGTCTGAGCGTTAAATGGGCTCTATAATAAAAGTTGGGGTAGGAACGAATAGCGCCTGAGAAAAAGGATAAAAAGCAGAGCATATTCGATGAAAAACCTTTAAAATGGGAATTGTCAAT
>DHNP01000019.1:0-266 GCA_002409585.1 Ruminococcaceae bacterium UBA5413
ATAAAAAAAAACCCGTTTGGGGCAGCGTGCGCCGCAGCCAAAAGGGCCGCGGCGCACGAATCTGGAAGCTAATGTACTTTTAATAATAAAAACATCAGGTGAGCCTTCTCAGTCAAGCTTGCTTTTACCTGTGTAAAGCTCGTAGTAGCGGCCCTGCTTCTGCAGCAACTCGTCGTGGCTGCCGCGTTCGATTATCTCACCGTGTTCAAGCACAAGTATGGCGTCCGCGTTGCGCACTGTCGAAAGGCGGTGCGCTATGACAAAGA
>DHNP01000019.1:417-777 GCA_002409585.1 Ruminococcaceae bacterium UBA5413
AAGGCGGTGCGCTATGACAAAGACAGTCCTGCCTTTCATAAGGGCGTTCATGCCTTTTGCTATCAGCTTTTCGGTTCGTGTGTCTATGGAGCTTGTCGCTTCGTCGAGTATCATAACCGGAGGGTCGTTTACGTACGCGCGCGCTATCGCGAGCAGCTGGCGCTCGCCCTGCGAAAGGTTGGAGCCGTCGCCGGTTATAAACGTGCTGTAGCCGTCGGGCAGGCGCGAGACGAACGAGTCTGCGCTTGCCCTTTTGGCTGCGCTTATGCACTCGTCGTCTGTTGCGTCAAGTCGGCCGTAGCGTATGTTGTCCATTATCGTGCCTGTAAACAGATGCGTGTCCTGCAGCACCATGCCGAG
>DHNP01000019.1:884-12940 GCA_002409585.1 Ruminococcaceae bacterium UBA5413
TCCTGCAGCACCATGCCGAGCGAACTTCTCAGGCTGTCTTTTTTTATCTGCCGCACGTCGATGCCGTCGTAAGTTATTGTACCGGAATTTACATCGTAAAACCTGTTTATAAGGTTTGTGATCGTCGTTTTGCCGGCTCCGGTTGAACCTACGAAAGCTATGACCTGGCCCGGCTTTGCAAACAGTGATATATCCCGCAGCACTGGCTTTTCGGGTTCATAAGAAAAGCTGACGTGCTCGAAGCGGACGTCGCCTTTTAACGGCACTGAGCCGCCGTCGGGTTTCTGCCATGCCCACTCTTTCCCGCCGCCTGCCGTGCCGGTGCATTTCAGCGTAACTTCACCGCTGTCGGTTTCGGGTTCCTGGTCCATCATGCCGAAAATCCGTTCCGCGCCGGCCATGGCGGCGAGTACGTTGTTCATCTGGCTTGCTATTTGGTTTATAGGCATGCCCACCTGGCGTGAAAACTGGAGGAAAGCGCCGAGGGAGCCTATGTCGAACATACCGTGTATGGTAAGTATGCCGCCGAAAACGGCGGTGGCGGCATAGCTGACGTTGTTGAGGTTGCCCATGATGGGCATTATTATGCCAGCGAGGAAGTTGGCGTTTGCCGCGGTAGACCGGAACTCCTCGTTAAGCTTGTAAAAGCCCTTTTTAACAGCGCCCTCATGGTTAAAGACTTTTATTTCCTTGAGGCCGCTTATATTTTCCTCAATATAACCGTCAAGCTCTCCTATAACCGCCTGCTGCCTGCTGAAGTAAGCCTTGCTCTTTTCGCCTATTTTTTTGCTGAGGAAAATCATAAGCGCTATTACGGCGGCGGTTATGAGGAACATTACTGGGCTTAGGGTAATCATAAGCACTATACAGCCTATGAAAGTCAGCACGCTCGAAAAAAGCTGCGTTATGCTCTGCTCGAGCATAAGCTGCACGTTGTCGGCATCGTTTGTAAAACGGCTCATAAGCTCGCCGTGCGTGTGCGTGTCGAAGGTCTTGAGGCCGAGCTGCTGCATTTTATCAAACAGGTCTTTGCGTATCACGTTCAAAGTGCGCTGGGCGACGTTTATGGTAAAGCGCGTCTGTGCGTATGCGGCGGCGGTGCCGGCAAGGTATATTATCCCTAAAACAATGAGCGCGCCGGCGAGCCCCTTAAAGTTGCCTGGCAGGATGTAGTCGTTTATGAGCGGCTTTAGAAAATATGAACCCGCAAGCGAACTTGCGGTATTTATTACAAGTGATGCGATAACAATGAAAATTTGGAGCCTGCTGCTTTTAAGGTAGCCGAGAAGCCGCCTTACGGTGTGTTTAAGGTTCTTTGGCTTTTCGAAGCCTATCGGCCCGTGCTCCGGCCCGCGGCTTGGCCCGTGCCTGCGCACGGCGCTTTTTGTCTGCGGCATTCAGGACACCATCCCTTCGCTCTGAGAGTTGCAGATTTCACGGTAGATAGGATTTCCGCGCAGAAGTTCCTCATGCGTGCCTATGCCGTTTATCTTTCCGTCGTCGAGTACGATTATTTTGTCGGCATCCTTAACGGAACTTATCCTCTGCGCAATGATTATGACCGTTGTGTCTTTAAGGTTTTCCCTGAAAGAACGGCGTATTTTTGCTTCCGTAGCCGTGTCTACGGCGCTCGTGCTGTCGTCAAGTATCAGTATTTTTGGGTGCTTGAGCATGGCGCGCGCTATGCAGAGCCGCTGCTTCTGCCCGCCGGAAACGTTTACCCCTCCCTGGCCGAGTTCGGTTTCATAGCCGTGTGGGAACCCGGAGACAAACCCGTCAGCCTGGGCATCCGCCGCCGCCGCCCTTATGTCGCCGTCTGTTGCGCCGGCGTCGCCCCACATGAGGTTTTCACGTATGGTACCTGAGAACAGCACGTTTTTCTGCAGGACTATGCCTATGCCGTCACGCAGTTTTTTAAGGCTGTAGCTCCTCACGTCGGCGCCGTCGACGAGCACGCTGCCCTCGGCAGCGTCGTAAAGGCGCGGGATAAGGCTTACAAGCGTGGTTTTTCCTGAACCGGTGCCGCCGATGACGGCGACCACCTCGCCGGGGTTTGCGGTGAAGTTTATGTCCGACAGCACGTTTTCGCCTTTACTGCCTTTTTGCGAGTAGTAACGGAAGGAAACGTGGCGGAATTCTATTTTACCGTTTTTGACTTCGCGTTCGCAGCCGGGGCCCGCGTTGTCCTTTATATCCGGCGCGGTCTCTATAACTTCCAGCACCCTTGACGCGCACGCCTGGGCGCGTGCGAAAAGGATGAAAACCATGGTGAACATCATAGTACTCATCATTATCTGCATGAGGTAGCTTAAAAAGCTGAGAAGCTCGCCGCTGCCCATCGAACCCGTACCTACGAGGCCGCCGCCGAACCATATGACGGCAACCGTTGCAACGTTAAGTATAAGCAGCATGCAGGGCATGATAAGGCTTATCATGTCGCCGGCCTTTATGGAGTCGTGCGTCAGGGCATCGTTTACTTTTTTAAACTTTGACTTTTCGTACGACTCCCGCACGAAAGCTTTGACAACCCTTATGGCAGTGAGGTTTTCCCTCACTGCGCCGTTGACGCCGTCTATGCGCTTCTGCACGAGCGTAAAGAGCCGTTTTGCGGCGCGGGTTATAAAGAACGCGGCTGTGATAAGCAGCGGAACCGAGATAAAGATAATAACCGAAAGGCGCATGTTTATATACATTGCGAACCCCATGGCGCATATAAGCATAAGGGGGGCGCGCATAAGTATGCGCAGCATCATCATTACTGTTACCTGGAGCTGCGATATGTCGTTTGTCAGCCTTGTTACAAGCGAGGCGGTCGAAAATTTATCTATATTTGAAAAAGAAAATGACTGCACCCTGTCAAAAACCGCTTTACGCAGGTTTGCGGCGAAGCCCTGGCTTGCATCTGCCGAAAGCCGCATGTTGCCCATGCCGAAGGCTATGCCGGAGCACGCGAGGACAACCATAAGTATGCCCATGCGCGCGATGTAGCCCATGTCTTTTGAAGCTATGCCGACGTCTACTATTTTTGCCATAAGCATCGGCATCATAAGGTCTGACACGACCGTGCCTGTTACAAGAAAAAAGCATAGGAGAACATATTTCTTATACTTTCCCATGTATTGGAACATCTTTTTAAACATTCATCACTACTCCTTTTTAAGCCGCTGCGGAGGAGTTGCGCCGGCGGCTTCCAAATTAGCTATCATCCTCATATAATAGCCTTTTAAGTCTTCCTTTTCGCGCGCGGAAAATCCCCTGAAGGTTTGGGAATCCAGCGCGGTAAATATCTCTACGCATTCCTTAACGAGCGTTTCACCTTTTGGGGTAAGGGCAATAAGGTTTTTGCGCTGGTCGCTGGCGTCAGAGGTTTTGCACAGGAGGCCGGCCTTTTCCATACGCTTTATGGAGATGGCCGCGGTGGGCGCGCTTATGCCTATTATCCTTGCGAGTTCCTTCTGCGAAGCCACGCGGCCTTTTACTTCGTAGTAAAGGGTAAACAGTATGGGCGGGTGGCTTGCCGTTGCAAGCCCGTGCCGCTCAAACTCTTTGCGTATGAGGTTGTGCCGCATGCGGCTGAAGGCGGCCAAAAGCTGTTCTATCCCGTCTGGGCCGTATACCATGCGGACAGTCACACCCTTTATAAAAAATAGTTTTACGGCTAATTATTTACAGCTTGATTTATTATATTTTAAACAAAATATATTGTCAACGGTTAAAGTATGAATTTTGCTTTTGCCTTACAACTTTATCGTAATCGATAAAATTGTCGCGGCAGCGTAAGCACAAACTGTTTATTTGTCGCACGGCGCAAAATGGCGCGCGTAGGCAGACCGGCTTGCCGTTAAATATAAAACGCATATAAATTTGGCGTAAATGTGTAATTTGTCTATAAAAACGTCTGTAAATATGCTATAATAAACCAACAAGAACTTTAAGGGGCATTTTCGATGGGATACAGAGAAGAATTTGAAGAAATATACCAGTCTAACATAAAGCGGTCGGGTTCGCGCGAACTGCTTGAGTGGCTGCAGAAAACGGACTTTTTTACCGCGCCGGCCAGCACACGGTTCCACTGCGCGTGCCTTGGCGGTCTTGTGCGGCACAGCGTAAGCGTCTACAGGGTGATGCGCGAAAAGCACTTTGACCCTGAAGCCGACAGCGAGGAGAGCTTTGCCATATGCGCCCTGCTGCACGATATATGCAAAGCCGGTTTCTACAAACCCGGTACGAGAAATGTAAAGAACCCACAGACCGGCGTATGGGAGAAAAAGCCGTACTATACTATTGACGACAGTTACCCTTACGGCCACGGCGAAAAGTCGGTTTTCCTTGTAGAGCGGTTCATGCGCCTTAAAACGTCGGAGGCCATAGCCATACGCTGGCACATGGGCGGCTTTGACGAAACGGTAAAGGGCGGCGGCTACTCGATAAGCCAGGCTTTCGACAAATACCCTTTGGCGGTAAAACTGCACCTTTCGGACCTTGAGAGTACATACCTGCGTGAAAAAGGAACGTCCGACGTAGCGCGGAAAAACTGAAACGCTTTTTCAGCCTGAATATATGCGCCTCTGCGATGGAAGGGCTGCTTCCCGCGGGGGCGCGTCTCGCGTCTTGTTATAATACAAAGCCTAAAGCCTTTTTATAAAATTACCAGTGACGTTTGTCCTGTCGTAAAAAATTATAAAAGAGTGTGGGTCAAGCTCGGTCACGATTTTTTTAAGGCGCTGCTCCTCGTATTTTGATATTACTGTCACAAGTACGTTGACGGGTTCCCCGGTGTACCCGCCGCAGCCGCTTAGTATGGTCACCCCGCGCTCAAGCTCAGTCATTATTGCCTGTGCGGCGGCGCCGCTTTTAGTTATTACCACGGCAGATATTTTTATGTTTTGGTAGTGAAGCTTGTCAATGGTAAAGCTGCCTATTATATTGAATATTATAGAATAAATGGCTACGGTGTAGTCAAACTCAAAAGCGCAGATACCGAAAACGAAAACATTGAATATAACAGATATTTTCCCGACGCTTGCGTTCGGGTCTTTTTTTACCATAAGCATGCCGAGTATGTCGGTGCCGCCTCCGGAGCCGCCGGCGCGCAGTGTAAGCCCCGTGCCGAAGCCTTCGATGAAGCCGCCTATGATGCATGCTGTCAGCCTGTCGCTTATGACAGGCCCCGAACTGATTTTAAGGACTGAAAGGAAAAAAGAGGATGCCGTGCTTGAAACAAGCGTCCTGACAAAAAAGCGTTTTCCGAGCCGTTTAAATGCAAGGTACAGGAGCGGGACGTTGAGCATGAAGGTAATAAGGCCGGCCATGTCGAACATAGACGGAAAAGAAAGGTGCAGGTAATTTGTAAGGAATGTCCTTATTATCTGAGCTATGCCGACTATGCCGCCGCTGTAAAGGCCAAGCGGCACTATAAGTAAGTTTAGTGCCGCGGAGTATATGAAAGTGCCCGCGATAATAAAAAAATAATCTTTAAAAAACTGGCGCATGCCTGCGGACAACTGCTTCGCCCCCCTAATAAGCTTTATCTTTATATTATATATACTTATTATACACTACGCGGCCTGCATAACAATAATAATGTTATGCAGTAAACAGAATTTTATTTTAATTACACAAATTAAGGGATATATGTATATATTAAACTTTCATCTTACTAAAGCCTCGTAAAGTAGTACCGCATGACTTTTTTTATGCGCGCGCGCGCTTTTTTAAGGTGGCGCGAAACCGTAGACGGCGCGACGCCAAGTTCGGCGGCTATATCCGTTACGCTTTTGCCGCCGACGTACATGAGCCTTACGCACTGCAGCTGCCTTGCCGTAAGTTCACCTTTGGCAGCGCGTTCGGCGGCGTGTATCATGCGCGCGTGTTCCCCTCCGTCGTCAAGGCCGCCATGCGGCGCCTGAAACCCGACCTTGTCCCCTAAAAGTTCAAGGCTGAGCAGTTTCGTTTTCGGCAAAACTTCCACCCCTTTTTTTAAGGCTGTTACCGATATGCGTACATTCGAGGTACATTTGCTCAAGCATGGCAGCGCGCCTGTAAAGCGCCGCCGCTTCATTGCCGGAGGCATGCTTTAATTCTTCTTTTACAGGCAGCATGTGGGCCTTTATGTTGAGCGCTTCGCTGAGGTACTCCTGTCCCCATTTTACGAAATCCAAAAAAAGCATCCCTTTCTGTACACGCAATGTGTAGTTAACTGCGAAAAAATTGCGGCCGTGAAATTCCGCACGCCCAATTTTTATAGTATCACCGTAAAAGCGATATTTCAATGTTTTAGCGGAAGATTCACGCGACCGGAAGAGCTGTGGGACAAATTTTGTACTCCCGTGCAGGCGGCGCTGTTTAAATATTGTAATTACACAAAACGTGTGATATAATTATGTGCGTATTTGGAAAAGATACGGATTGTGAAGTTTGTTTTTAAATGAAGGGAATGTGCCGCATGTTTGCAGAAAAACTGCGGCAGCTCCGCCTGGAGCACGGCATAACGCAGGCGGAGCTTGCCGAAAAGCTTGGGGTATCGCCTTCGGCGGTAGGCATGTATGAACAGGGACGGCGCCGGCCGGACGTAAAGACGGTAGCGGCGGCGGCAAAGATACTTGGGTGCAGTACGGACGAACTGCTCGGGATAGAGCAAACAAGCGACGTGAACGAAGCGATAGACGGCTTCGCGCGTACGCTGGAGCGGCAGCCGGGGCTTATGTTTAACGGGGAGCCTTTGAGCGACTCGGACCGTGAAAACCTTATTAACGCCATACGTGTAGCCGCGGCCATAACGGCCGGCAGGCAGTAGGGGGCGCTCGTGCAATGAAGGACGACATAGCTTATACGGCAGGCGAGTTAGTTAAAAAATACGGTACTTCTTCACCGTTTTCTTTGTGTGACTGCATGGATATCCCTATCGTGCGAATGGATATACCGGATTGCACGAAAGGCTTTTGCTTTAAAAACGCATGCGGCGGCCATGTCATAGTGCTTTCCGACAGGCTTTCGCGCCGCGAAAGCGGCTATTGCTGCGCGCACGAGCTTGGGCATGTGCTTCTGCACCCGAAAATGAACGCCAGGGTTATAAAGGACCTTACGTTCATGTACCTGCCTAAGTATGAAAAGGAGGCCGACTTTTTTGCGGCCTGCCTTTTTATAGACCCTAACCTTGAGGAATGGAACGAAACGTATGACCCGCTGACATTCCAGCAGATAGCTTCGCTTTCAGGGCTGCCGGAAAAAATCGTGGAGCTGCGTTTTGAACGCTGACCTGCTTTAAGTTAAAGGGAAAAGCGCTTGTTACTTTTGTTACTTATTTATTATATTGATATCGGGGGAAGGAAAAATGAAGCGTAAGGCTGCAGTGCTGCTTTTGTCAGTGCTGCTTTTGTCGTTTACCGGATGCCGTTCGCACAAGGCCGGCGCGCATGACAGCCTGCAGGGGCTGTGGCGCGACTCGTACGGCTTTACGGAGTATAAGTTCGAGCCGGGCGGAAAAGCAAAAGTCAAGGTGCTCAACCTCGGCTCTTTTAAAGGCACGTATAAGGTAAAAAACGATAAAATAACGATAGAGTACCGCGTCGTTATAAAAGACGTGGATGAGACCTACAAATATAAAATCGACGGCGACACCATGTACCTCGACGACAGAAAATTCACAAGGAAAAAGTAGCATGGCACTGCGCGTTTAAATGGGGGAGTGTACTTTGGAATATAAAAATAAAAAATACCGTTTCGGAGTAAATATGGCGGACTTTTGCAGGAAGCATGAAGCATATATTGAAAGTGAGGCCGGATCCGGAAAAGATGCTGGCAAATTGCTTTCATACCATATGGCTAAGCTCTCCTGGCTGCAGCATGAGAGGCTTGTACATCTTATTGTAACAATGTTTACAGCGCTTTTCCTTACCGCGTTCCTTATACTGCTGCATTTTATGCCGGGTCTGCCGGCCGCGCTGGCCGTGATAATACTGACCGTCCTGCTTGTGTTTTACTTTATTCATTATTTCAGACTTGAAAACACGGTCCAGCGCTGGTACATAATAGCTGGGGAACTGTACGAAAAGAGCGGCGCCGGACGCGGCTGACGCCGCGTGAGTCCACAGCGTTTCGGCAGTTTCAGCCTGCGGCTTTGCAGCCGGGATATAGTCAAACGGCCTTTCGCAAGCATATCCTGTTAATAAACAGAGAGGTGACTGCTATGGGCAAATATTTTGCCGTGGGCTCGATAACGAACGCGCTCAAAGGACGTGACATTTTATCCGGCAAAGGTATACATTCATATATAGAAAGGACACCGCAGGGCATGCCGGGAGGCGGATGCGGTTACAGCATATATGTCCCCGGGGATTTCCAGACAGCCGAAAAAGTACTGGACTCGGCCGGCCTTACAGGCGGGCGGAAGGAAGGTAACCGCAGATGATTTACCTTGACAACGCCGCCACGACTTACCCGAAGCCGCGGCCTGTCATAGATGCCGTGACACGCGCTTTGCGCGTGTACGGCGCCAACCCGGGCAGGTCGGGTTACAGCATGTCTATCGCCACTTCGGAGGAGGTTTACCGCTGCCGCACGGCAGCGGCCGGCTTTTTTAACGCGCCGGGTCCGGAGTGCGTCGCTTTTACGGTTAACTGCACAAACGCCGTGAATTATGTCCTTAAAGGGCTGCTTAAACCCGGCGACCATGCGGTGGTGTCGTCTCTGGAGCATAACGCCGTCATGCGCCCGCTTGACGCATTGCGTGAAAAGGGGGTCACATTCACTAAGGCGGAAGTTTTCCCGGGGGACAATGACTCGACCGTGGACTCGTTCCGCAAGGCGATAAACGGCAGGACGAAACTTATAATATGCACACATGCCTCTAACGTGTGGGGCATACGCCTGCCGGTTGAAAGGATAGCCGCGCTCGCGCATGAGTACGGCATCCGCATGGCAGTGGACTGCGCGCAGTCCGCGGGGGTGCTTCCGATAGATATAAACGGCAGCGGGATAGACTACCTGTGCGCCGCTGGGCACAAGGGCCTTTACGGGCCCATGGGAACGGGCATGCTCATAGCCCCCGACGGAGGGAGCCTTGCAACTGTAATAGAGGGCGGCACGGGCACGCAGTCGGCTTTAAGCAGCCAGCCTGTGACTATGCCTGACCGCATGGAAAGCGGCACACAGAACGTGCCGGGCATAGCGGGGCTGCGCGCGGGAATAGAATTTGTCAAAGCGCGCGGCATAAAAAACATAAACAGGCACGAGATGGAAATAATCCGTTATATGTATGATGAAATGAGTAAAATGAAATATATCCGCCTTTACACGCGTCAACCGCAGCCGGAGTATTACGTGCCTGTTTTGTCGTTCAATGTCGGCAGTATTCCAAGCGAAACAGCGGGCAGGCTGTTTGCCGAAAAAGGCATAGCTGTGAGGGCCGGGCTGCACTGCGCGCCGGAAGCGCACAGGTTTATGGGTACGCAGGAAAACGGGGCGGTGCGCGTCGCCCCGTCGGTTTTTACCGGTATAGGCGAAGCAAAGCAGTTCCTGTTCGCTTTGGGAAGAATAGCGAGGGATAATCATTAAATTTTTATAAATTATAATAATTATAGATTGAATATCGCCGCACTTATGGTAAAATAAAATTAAATATACACGGCGGAACGTACGCCTCCGGACTGCTGCCGGAAGCGGCGGGACAAAAAGTCCGTTAAACGGGCGGCGGGATTTTCACTGCTGAGCAGTAACCGCCGGCCGCACCGGATTTTTTTGCTGCCCCGGAAGGAAGGTAAAAATCATGGACTTTATAATCACGGTGTGGAATTCCATGAAACAGATAATTGAACAGTTCCGCTTTGTGGATGCCATTGACATCGCGCTTGTGGCTTTTATTATTTACAGCGGTATAAAGCTTGTGCGTGAAACACGCGCCGGCCAGCTTATAAAAGGCTTCCTGATACTTTTAGTGTTCTGGGGCATTTCGTATTTCCTTCAGCTCCATATGATGAGGACTATATTAAGCTATTTTTTCCAGTTTACGCTTGTAGCCCTGCTGATAGTTTTTCAGCCGGAGATACGCAGGGCCCTTGAGCAGATAGGGAGGAGCGACATAAGCGGATCTACACACAAGCTTTTTGAGTTTTCATCCGACGAGGAGGAAAAAATACTCAGAAGGAACCGCAAAGCCGTAAACGCGGTAGTGGATGCCGCGGCGGTCATGTCAAAGCAGAAAACCGGCGCCCTCATGGTCTTTGAGATGAGGACAAAACTCGGCGATATCATAGACACAGGCACAGTGATAAACGCCATGCCCTCCCCGCAGATAATAGGCAATATTTTTTTCAACAAGGCTCCACTCCACGACGGAGCCATGATAATACGCGACGGCATGATATACGCGGCGGGGTGCATACTGCCGCTGACAAAGGACGAGAACGTAAGCCTTGAACTTGGGACAAGGCACAGGGCCGCTATAGGCATGAGCGAAAATTCGGATGCCGTGGTAGTCGTTGTGTCTGAGGAAACAGGCCAGATATCTGTAGTCGTTAACGGCATAATAACGCGCAACTACACGCGTGAAACACTCAGGAGCGAGCTTGAGAACCTTGTACTCGAAATAAACGCCGAAACTAAAAAGCGCCAAAGGATTATCCCCTCTATAATGTCAAGGGGGAAAAAGAAATGAATATGAAAAGATTTTCAGTAGGAAAACTGTTTTACAATAATAAATTTGCGCTGGTCTTTTCAATCCTCGCGGCCGTAGTGCTGTGGGTAATAACCGTTTTAACCGACACGGAGTCTTACCCGCATGCCATAACGAACGTGCCGGTGAACATAACACTTTCAGATTCCGCACAGAAAAACGGGCTTAAGGTGTTCAGCCCCGTAAATACGACGGCAACTGTTTATGTAAAAGGGAACAGCATAGTGGTAAACCAGCTCAAATCCTCAGACCTGCAGGTTAACGCGCCCATGGCTTCGAGGATATCCGAGCCGGGGACGTACACGTTTACCCTTTCGGCCGTAAAAGAGGGGAGCCTTACGGACTATGATGTTACGGCTGTTTCACCGGAGCAGGCCATAATAACGGTCGATAAATATAAGGAAAAAACATTTAACATTGAAAGCCATATAACTTATAAAGATGGATATACCGCGGACCCGTCGTACTTTGTAAGCGCACCGGCGCTCAGTACGGAAACCGTTACGGTTTCCGGCCCTGAAAAGCAGGTCTCGCAGGTGAACAAGGTCGCTTTCAGTTACGAAATAACCGACACGCTCACGGAGTCGAAAAATTTTACGGCTAAGCTTGTTATATATGATGCCAATAACAACGTAATAAGCGGCAACGGCATAACCATGGATACGGATAAAGTCGAAGTTACAATACCCGTAATGCCGCGTAAGATACTTCCGGTTAAGGCCGTTTTTACAAACAAGCCTTCCGGAGTTAACTTTACGTCGCTTGACATGCAGATATCGCCAGCAAGCATAGAAGTGGCCGGCCCCGCCGACGTTTTATCCGGCCTTACAGGCGTTGAACTTGAACCGATAGACTTTTCAAATATAAGCCCTTCCCACAGCACGTTTACGGCTGACGTCAACCTGCCGTCAACATGCAACAACCTAAGCAGCATACCTACGGCAACCGTGAAACTTGACCTTGACGGATATACGGCGCGCACCATTGCCGTTACGGACTTTAACGTTAAAAATCTCGGAACGGGTAAAACCGCTACCGTGTATACAAAAAAACTTTTGGTCACGATAGTTGGGCCGCGGGATGACGTGGAGAAGCTGACGTCCGGCAATATAGTTGGGCAAATAGACATGTCGGACAAGACAGACGTAACAGGCCTGACGGAAGTGCCGGTAACGTTCAGCGTCAGCGGCAACACATGCTGGGCATACGGCAGTTATATGGCAAATATAGATGTAAAATAACCCCTGAGGCCAGGCAGCAATCAAAAAACGCCTCGTAAGGCAGTATATGGAAAATAGTTAATAAACTTACAAAAGGTTAAAAAGGGAGGGCATATATATTTACGGAAGAGCAAAAAGGGGAAGAAATCGCAAAAAAAGCTTAA